>NZ_JBFUFI010000001.1:0-608103 GCF_056403495.1 Devosia sp. P2_G7 | reverse complement strand
TCTCCCCCGCACCAACCACTCGTCATGATCTCGCTTCGGTGCAGCGGATGGGTGAGAGAATCGCATGGGTGAGGAGGTGGGGGGATAGAATCGTGCAAGATTCTCGCAACGCCTTGCCCGGCCTCGTGATTGTGGCTCCGCTCACCCCCATCCATCCCCCCGTCAGAGGGGGAGGTGCCGCATCGAGTTTGGGGGCACCATCGAGCTCCACCCACCGGCCGTCATCCCGGCTGGTGGGTGGGCGAGCCTAGGTGCCCTCCGCACACCTCTTGGAATTCTCCTCCGGCAAGGGGAGTGGGCATCAAGCGCAGGGCGGGTGGTGCGGGCAAGGTGATCGTGCTGCCAAGAAGGGCCCTCCCCTCCAGGGGGTTGGGGAGGGCTGCCGGTTTGGGGACCAGCCGCGACCGGGACTGAGGAGGTTTCAGCCGCCGGTCGCGCTTGGGGGGTCCGCCGCAACAGGGGACACAAGCACGATACAGGGCGGATCGTTGCCGCTGCGTGATGTCAACGTGAGCATGGCGGTGTAGCCGAAAGTCGCATGGGTGAGCGCCGCGCCGCGACACGCCCGTGGGCTCCATTCGGCCCATTCAGCCACTGCACGCGACACATCCGTCCCACTGCCCTCTTGCAAATGACTGACCAGTCAGTTATTACGGTACTGACCGAACAGTCATCAAGGTTGACGGAAGATGAACGAGACCGATTCACAACGCGGACCGAAGTTCAGGCGACGCGCCGAGGCGCGGCCGGACGAGGTGCTGGATGCGGCGCTGGAGCTGTTCATCGAGAAGGGGTTCGCCTCGACGCGGGTCGAGGACATCGCCAAGCGGGCGGGGCTGAGCAAGGGGACGGTGTATCTCTACTTTCCGTCCAAGGAAGCGCTGCTGGAAGGGCTGGTTCGGCGGGCGATCCTGCCGATTGCCGATTCGGCGCTGGCGACGCTGCACGACTATGAGGGTGATCCGCGGATCGTGCTCAGCCTGGTGCTGACGATGCTGGCCGGGCGGATCAGCGACCCCAAGATCATCGCCATGCCGAAGCTGATCTTCCGCGAGGCGATGGGCTTTCCGGGGCTGGCGGAAATGTACCGGCGGGAAGTGCTGGACCGGGTCATTCCGGCAGTGGAGGGGCTGGTTCGCCGCGGCATCGAGCAGGGCTACCTGCGGCAGGTCGATCCGAGCCTCACCATCCGGTCGATCATCGGGCCGCTGATGCTGCATGTGGCGATGGCCGAGATCTTCGGGATCATGCCGGAGGGGGGCCTGCATATGGAGAAGCTCGTCGAGAACCACCTGACCATCCTGTTCGACGGGCTCAGCGCCCCGCCGAGCGCCAAGCAGTGGTCGAGCTCGTAAGGAGGCGATGATGGACGGTTTTCTGGCGTGGCTGTTCGGGCTCATCGCCATCGTCATCCCCGGGTTCGGGACCGAGCAGGCGCCGCAATTCAACGGTTATGTCGAGGCGCGCTATGTCTACGCGGCGTCGACGACGGCCGGGCCGATCGAGACAATCTCGGTGCGAGAAGGCGACAGGGTGCTGGAGGGCGACCTGCTGTTCCGGCTCAGGGCGGAGCAGCAGATTGCGCTGCTGCAGGCAGCGGAGGCCCGGGTGGCGGCGGCGGAGGCAGGCCTCAAAAACCTCACCACGGGCGGGCGCGAGGACGAGGTCGACGTGGTGCGGGCGAGTCTGCAGAAGGCCGAGGCCGATCTCAGCCTGGCACGCGATACGTCGGCGCGCAGCGGCAAGCTGTTTGCCCAGGGGCTGATCGCGCAGAGCAAGTACGACCAGGACCGAGCGACGCTGGCGAGCGCCGAGGCGGCGGTGAAGCAGCTCGCGGCGCAGCTGAAGGTGGCGGAACTACCGGCGCGCGATGAACAGCAGCTGCAGGCGGAGGCGAACCTCAGCGCGACACAGGCGGATGCCGAGAAGGCGAATGCCGACCTCGCCGACCGGACGATCACCTCGCCGGCGGCGGGGCGGATCGAGCGGGTGTACTTCGACGCGGGAGAGATCGTTTCGGCGGGAACGCCGGTGATCTCGATCCTGCCGGAGGGGGCGCTGAAGGTGAAGTTCTACGTGCCGGAGACGGTACGGTCCGGGTTCGCGCTGGGCGACAAGGTAGCGGTGAGCTGCGACGGGTGCCCGGATGGGCTGACGGCGACGCTGAGCTATTTCGCGTCGGACCCGCAGTTCACGCCGCCGGTGATCTATTCGCGGACCGAGCGGCAGCGGCTGAGCTTCTTGATCGAGGCGACGCTGGACGACGCGTCGTTGCATCCGGGGCAGCCGGTGACGGTGGAGCGGGTGGAATGACCGAGCCGCTGGTTATCGATGTGCATGGGCTGACCAAGAGTTTCGGGCCGAAGCGGGTGGTCGATCATTTCGATATCCAGGTGCCGAAGGGAGCGATCTACGGGTTTTTGGGGCCGAATGGCTCGGGCAAGACCACGACCATCCGGATGCTCTGCGGGCTTTTGACGCCGGACGAGGGCGAGGGGACTTGCCTCGGGTTCGATGTGCGCAAGCAGGCCGAGCAGATCAAGGAGCAGGTCGGCTACATGACGCAGAAGTTCTCGTATTACGAGGACCTCAGTATCCGCGAGAACCTCGATTTCGTGGCGCGGATGTATCGGCTCGACCGGCGGAAGGAACGGGTGGACCAGGCGTTGGCCGATCTCGGGCTGGCGGACCGGGCGAAGCAACTGGCCGGGTCGCTGTCGGGGGGCTGGAAGCAGCGGCTGGCGCTGGCGGCGTGCCTGCTGCATGAACCGCGGCTGTTGCTGCTCGACGAGCCGACGGCGGGCGTCGACCCCAAGGCGCGGCGGGATTTCTGGGACGAGATCCGGCGGCTCTCGGCGATGGGTGTCACGGTGCTGGTTTCGACCCATTACATGGACGAGGCGGTGCAGTGCGACTTCATCACCTACATCGCCTACGGCAAGAAGCTGATCGACGGACCGTCGGCGAAGATTCCCGAGATGGTGGGGCTCGAGACCTGGCGGGTGGAGGGGCCGGACCTGCCGGCGCTGGAGGATCGACTGAAGGCTGAGCCGGGCGTGGTGCAGGTGGCGCGCTTCGGCACGGTGCTGCACGTGTCGGGGACCGACAAGGCGGCGCTCGAAGCCACCGTCGAGCGGCTGAAGGCGGAGGGGACGCATCGCTGGAGCCTGCAGGTGGCGGGGCTCGAGGAGGCGTTCATCTACCTGATGACGGGGGCACGAGATAACTTTGCCGGCGACGCCGGACAGGTCGCGGCATGAACGCGGTGTTCTCGTTCAGGCGCTTCGGCGCGGTGCTCTACAAGGAGTTCATCCAGATGCGGCGCGACCGCATCACTTTCGGGATGATGATCGGACTGCCGATCATCCAGCTGTTCCTGTTCGGGTTTGCCATCAACTCCGACCCGCGCAACCTGCCGACGCTGGTGGAGATGGGCGACAATGGACCGCTGAGCCGGGCGGTGATCGCCGGGATGCAGAACTCGTCGTATTTCGCTTTCAAGGGTGCCGTGGCCGGGATCGGCGAGGGCGAGGAGGCGCTGCGGCGGGGCGAGGCGAACTTCGTGGTGGTGATCCCCGAGGATTTCGAGCGCGACGTGGTGCGCGGCAATAAGCCGGAGATTTTGGTGGCGGCCGATGCGTCAGACCCATCGGCGACGGGCGGGGCGGTGGCGGCGTTGTCGGGGATCGTCAATGTGGCGATTGCCGAGACGCTGACGGGGCCGCTGGCGCAGCAGGCGGGATCGGCGCCGTTCGCGATGGTGGTGCATCGCGAGTACAACCCGGAGGGCAAGACCTCGACCAATATCGTGCCGGGACTCTTGGCGATCATCCTGTCTATGACGATGGTGATGATCACGGCGGTGGCGATCGTCAAGGAGAGCGAGCGCGGCACGATGGAAATGCTGATCGCGACGCCGGTGAAGCCGCTCGAGGTGATGCTGGGCAAGATCCTGCCCTATGTGTTCGTCGGCTATGTGCAGACGGCGGTGTTCCTCGCGGCGGCGAGCCTGATCTTCGGGGTGCCGTTCGAGGGGAGCGTGTGGGCGTTCTTTTTGGGGTTCAACCTGTTCATCGTGGTGAACCTGGCGCTGGGATTTTTGATCTCGACGGCGGCGCGGAGCCAGATGCAGGCGATGCAGCTGAGCTTTTTCACGATTTTGCCGTCGATCCTGCTCTCGGGATTCATGTTCCCGTTCGCCGGCATGCCCGGCTGGGCGCAGTTCATCGGGCAGGCGGTGCCGGCGACGCATTTCCTGCGGGTGGTGCGGAAGGTCATGCTGAAGGGCGGCGAGGTGGCCGACGTGACGGGAGAGCTCTGGGCGCTGGTGGTGATCCTCGTGGTGATCTCGGGGATCGCGATGCTCAGGTATCGGCAGACGCTGGACTAGCCGTATCATCACGGCTCGCCTATCTGACTGGGCGAACAATGGAGTGATGCGATGAAGGCCGTGGTGTTCGAGGAATTCGGCAGCCCGAGGAAAGTGCTGAGGCTGGTGGAGCGGCCGACGCCGGAGCCCGGGCCGGGGCAGGTTCGTGTCAAGCTGGTGCTGTCGCCGATCCATAACCACGACCTGATGATCGTCACCGGGCATTATGGGTACAAGCCGCAGCTGCCGCATGTGCCGGGGACCGAGGCGCTGGGCGTGGTCGACAAGCTGGGCGATGGCGTGACCAACCTCAAGGTTGGACAGCGGGTGACCGGCGGGGCGAGTGCGGCTTGGGCCGAGTATTATCTCGCCAATGCGCAGTCGCTGGTGCCGGTACCGGATGGGGTAGACGAGGCGACCGCGTGCCAGCTGGTATCGATGCCGCTGAGCGCATGGCGGCTGCTGGGTGAACTCGAGGTCGAGGCGGGCGACTGGATCGTGCAGAACGCGGCGAATGGCGCGGTGGGCAAGATCATCGCCAAGCTCGCGGCGGAGCGGGGCGTGCGGGTGCTGAATATTGTGCGGCGCGAGGAGGCGGTGGCCGAGCTCGCCGCCGAGGGGATCGGCGATGCCGTGTCGAGCGAGCACGCGGACTGGCAGGACCGAGCGCGGGCGATCACCGGCGGGGCGCCGATCAAGCGGGCGCTGGATTCGGTGGCGGGCCGGGCTTCGGACGAGCTGATGGACCTCGTGGCCGAGGAGGGCTGGCTGATCTCGTTCGGGGCGCTGAGCGGCCGGCCGGTGCAGCTCAACCCGGATAACCTGCTGTTCAAGCGCGCGGTGGTGAAGGGGTTTTGGGCCGCAAAACCCTCGACCTTCCACACGCCGGAGCAGATCCGCGCGGCGATCGTCGAGTTCGTCGGCAAGGCGGCGCGGGGCGAGCTGAAGCTGCCGATCGCCGAGGTGTTCTCGCTCGAGCAGGCGGCGGAAGCGGCGGAGGCCAGCAACGAGAAGGGCCGGCAGGGAAAGATCGCGATCCGGGGGAGCTGACGTGATCGTCTGGATCGCGTCGTTTCCGCGCTCGGGCAATGTGCTGAGCTGGTTGCGGCCCGAGGCGGGCAATCGGCTGGTGCTGCGATATGAGACGCTGATCGGCGAGCCAATTAGCGCCGTGACTGCAGCGATGGCGTCGCTGGTGCCGGAGATGCTTCCGCAGGGAGGCGAGGCGCCGATTCTGGTCGCGGCCGGAGAATGCCGCCGCGATGGCGATGCTTGGATGGTCCGACGCCTAGCTGCGATTGAGCGCTTCGGCTCGATCAGCGATGACGCCTCCTGCTAGAGGCCCAGCGCGCGGTTTACTTCGGCGAACAGGCGTTCGTCGGGCCAGTAGTTGTCCTGCAGCCATTGTTCTGACTTGCGGACCTCTTCGAGATTGCGGGCGACCCAGCCGATGCGCAGTGCGGTGCAGATCTTGCCGGTGGAGTGGCGGTACATCGCGGCCATGGTCTCGAAGACGCGCTTCGAGTGGCCATAGGTGTTGAGTTTGGCCCAGCCGACCTTGGGTTCGGCCCAATCGGATGAGGGCAGCAGGACGCGCGGGACCGGGTAAGCCTCACAGGCGGCGAGCAGGCGGGCGGCGTCGATGACCGCCTGGTAGTGCACCGCGTCCGGGGCATCGACGTCGGGCGAGGTGGCGACGTGGATGACGGCCTCGGCATTGGCGAGGGCATCGCGGACGGACGGCGCGTCGTAGTCGATGGTCGCGATGTCGGCGACGATCTCGGCACCGGCGACGCGGTCGATGCCGATGGCGCTGGGGAACAGGCGGCGGAGGCGCCGGCCGACATTACCCTCGGAGCCGATGATCACGGCTCTCATGCAGTGAGGCCGAACATCTGGTCCTGGCGCTGGCGCAGGGCGTAGAGGCGGGTGGATTGGTCGGGGAGGGCGTTGGCGCGGGTGAGGAGCTGGCCCTTCTTTACCGGGGCGGTGACCTTGCCGCCTTCGAGGAGGCCGACCGGTACAGCGTGCTGGCGGCGGGCGTCTTCGACGGTCAAAATGAAGCTGCGGTAGCAGGTTTCGCCGATGGCATCGAAGGTTTCGCCGACGGCGAGGTCGCGCTTGGCGACGGCGCAGACTTCGGCGACGGGGTTAGGCATCGGCACCATGTCGGGGCGACCGTAGAGCATGATGCGGGCGGCCGTCAGCGGCACCTCGAGCGAGGTCAGGTGGTAGGGGCGGAAGAAGGCGTAGTAGGGGCCCTTGCCGACATGCAGATCGTCCATGCGCTCGATGATGCGAGGGTGCTCGGCCTCGACGATGACGAAGACGCCGGGGGCGACGCCCTTACCGATAGTGAAATCGACGACGCCCTTCTTGTTGAGGATGCCGCCATCGGCCTTGGGGATCAGTACCTTCACCATCTCGTCGCGGTCGGCCTTGGGGCCGTGCATGCCCGGGACATCGGGGACGAGGCCGGTGGCGTTGGCGATGCAGGCCATCTCCACCATGGTCTTTGAGCCATCGACGAACTCGACCAGCATGCGCGGGTTCATGTTCCGGCGGATCGCTTCTTCGCGATAGTCGTCGGGAACCGCGTCGTGATTGAGCGGGTTGTTCTTGCCCTTGCCGGCGGAGACGACGCGGTAGCCGAGCGCCGAGGCGAACTCGATCAGCTCCATGCAGCTTGAGGGTTCGTCGCCGGCGCCGACGGAGTAGATAACGCCGAGGCGGTCGGCCTCGTGCTTCAGATAGGGGCCGATGGTGACGTCGGCCTCGACGTTCATCATCACGAGGTGCTTGCCGTGCTCCATCGCGGTCAGACAGTAGTCGGCGGCGACGCCGGGCTTGCCGGTGGCATCGATCACGACGTCGATCAGCGGGTTTTTGACCAGCGTCTCGGCGGAGGTGACGGCCATCTTGCCAGCCTCGATGGCGGCGGTGACCTTGGAATCGGTATCGGCTTCGACGGCGTGGGCGTCGTCGCCATAGGCGATGGCCATGGCGGCGCGGGCGGTGTGCGGCCGGCGAGTGGCGATCGCCGCCACTTCGATGCCCTGCATCAGCCCGCCCTGGGTGACGAGATCGGTGCCCATTTCGCCCGAGCCGATGACGCCGATGCGGATGGGTTTTCCAGAGTCGGCGCGCGCCTTGAGATCGCGCGCGATACCGGTCAGATGCACATTGGTGAGCGAGGTGGGGATGTTGGCCTTCATGACGGGCTGCTCTATCACTCACTCGGAAACATGGGAACACACGTATGACCGGCCAGCTCGATGTGATCCGCGAAGGGCACCTGGGGATCATTGCGCTCAACCGCCCGGAAGCGATCAACGCGCTCAGCCTCGAGATGATCGACGGGATCACCCGGGCGCTGGAGCAGTGGGCCGACGACGACGGGATCCGGCTGGTGCTGTTCGAGGGGCGGGGGCCGCGCGGTTTCTGCTCGGGCGGCGATGTGCGGGCGGTGCGGCAGGCGGTGCTCGACGGGCAGCCGGAGGTGGCGGATGCGTTCTTTGCCGCCGAGTACCGGATGAACGGCGTGATCGCACGTTATCCGAAGCCGCTCGTGGCGCTGACGCATGGCGTGGTGATGGGCGGTGGGATCGGGATTGCCGGGCACTGCGCGTTCCGGTTCACCACCAGCGAGGCGCGGTTCGCCATGCCCGAGGCGGCAATCGGCTTTGTCTGCGACGTGGGGGTGAACTTCATTCTCGGCAAGGCACCGGCGCACCGGGCGCTGGCTTTCGCGATGACCGGGGTGCCGGTGGGGGCGGGGGATGCGCTGGCGCTTGGGCTGACCGATTGCGCGATCGATCCCGCGCGGTTCGATGCAGTGCGGGCAGGGATTGTTGCGGCGGCCGGTGTGGCGCGGGTCGAGGCGGCGCTCGGGGCGTTGATGCAGGCGGAGATGGCGCCGGTGGGCGAGGCTGTGCTGTGCGCTGCGGCCGACCGGCATGAGGGGCTCGACTGGACGGATGCCGAGGCGATCGTCGGGAAGGCAGGGCGGGAGCCGCTGCTGGCGCAGTTGACGTTGCGCTCGCCGACCAGTCTTGTGGCCATTCTCGAGAGCCACCATGCGGCGCGGCGGATGGTCGACGTCGTCGCGGTGCTTGCGGCAGACCTGCGGCTGGCACGGCTGCTGGCGCGGCTGCCGGACTTCGCCGAAGGGGTCCGCGCGGTGCTGGTGGACAAGGACCAAAAACCCGAGTGGCGCCCCAAGTCGCTGGACGGCGTCGACCGGGCTTCGATCCGGGCGGTAATCGGCGTCGGGTAAGTCCTGAAAGCGCCCGAACTTAGCACTTCCTAAACCGTTCCATCGGATGCTGGCGCCGGGCAGAAGTCCATGGGGGCAGCCAAGTAGATGGCTCAGGCACGCAGCAAAACCATCGCCTTGCCGGCGATCGTCGATCTCGACGCGCTCGATCCGATTCGCGACGAATTGGTCGATGCCATCGATTCCGGGCCGGTTGCGGTCTCCGGGGCGGCGATCGAGCGGGTGGCGACCAATGCGCTGTTCCTGCTGCTGAGTGCCGCCGAAACCGCCCGCCGCAACAATTTCGCATTTTCGGTCACCGCGCCCAGCGAGGCGTTCCGGCTGGCCGTTTCGCGGCTGGGGCTCACTGGCCCGTTCGCCGCGATCATGGAAGGGTAATCATGCGTGTACTGACGGTCGACGACTCTAGAACCATCCTTGCGATGCTGCACCATACGCTCAGCAATGCGGGCTTCGAGGTGCTGCAGGCCGAGGACGGCCAGAAGGGCCTCGACGTGCTCAAGAACGAGAGCGTCGATGTGGTGATCACCGACATCAACATGCCGGTCATGGACGGAATCGAGTTCATCAAGAACGTCCGCGCCTCGGGCATGCACAACTCGCTGCCGATCCTGATCCTCACCACCGAAACCAGCCAGGACAAGCGCGACCAGGGCCGCGCCGCCGGCGGTACTGGCTGGATCGTCAAGCCGTTCGACCCGGAGAAGCTGATCTCGGTGATCCACCGCGTGGTGCACTGAGTTCTGCAAGAGCCTAACCGCCTTCCCGGCAACCCAGAAGGGTTCGTGACTAGCCCATGAGCGACCTCGACGACTTCAAGGCCACCTATTTCGACGAGTGCTCGGAGCTGCTGCTCGAACTTGAAGAGCAGTTCGCCGCCATCGAAGAGGGCGACCGTTCGAGCGACCGGCTGAACGCGGTGTTCCGCGCCATCCACTCGATCAAGGGCGGCGGCGGGGCGTTCGGGTTCCAGGGACTGGTGGGGTTTGCCCACGCCTACGAGACGCTGCTCGACCATGTGCGTGATGGGCGCGTCGAGCTCAGCGAGACGGTGACGGCGCTCTGCATCCGGGCCAACGATATCGTCGCCGACTTCGTCGCTGCGGCCAAGGACGGGACCGAGCTCGAAGCGGGCTACGGGGCCGAGGAAAAGCTGCAGTTCGACACGCTGACCTCGGGCGATCCGGACATGGCCGGCGAGCCGATGGAGGAGTTCGACATCGACTTCGTGCCTGTCATGGTGACCATTGCAGGGGCGGAAGACGAGATCGAGGAAGAGGCGGTGGCCGAGCCGCTGAGCCTCGAAGGGCTCGACGATGCGTTCGAGGCGCCGCCGCTGGCGCCGGAAACCGGGCACTGGACGATCCGCTTCACGCCGCATTCCGAGCTTTATGCGCGGGCCAACGATCCGCTGCTGCTGCTGCGCGAACTGGGGACGCTCGGCGACATGCAGGTGCGGGCGGTGCTCGACGAGATTCCGGCGCTCGCCGATTTCGAGCCGTTCGGGGTCTATTGCAGCTGGGAGATTTCGCTCAGCTCGGAGAGCGCGACCGAGGCGTCGATCGCCGAGGTGTTCGAGTTCGTCGAGGGCAATTGCGACCTGACGATCACACGCGGCACGGCACCGGTGATGGCCGAGGAAGCGCTCGACGCCGAGATCGAGGCGATGCCGTCGTTTGCCGAGCTGATCGACGTGACTGCGGACGAGCCGGAAGCCGAGATTGCGGCAGAGGCGCCAACCGCTGAGCTGCTGAGCTTTGCCGAGCTGGCCGAGAGCATGAAGCCGGCGCTGAAGGCGGCGCCGCCGAAGATGCCGCCGCCGCTGAAGCAGGCGGCACCATCAGAGGATTTTGACGGCGACAACGATCGCCGCTCGGGCGCCGAGGACCGGCGCAACGGGGTGCAATCGATCCGTGTCGACCTCGACAAGATCGACCGCGTGGTCAACATGGTGGGCGAGCTGGTGATCACCCAGTCGATGCTCACCCAGCAGATGGATGAGACGCTCCGGGCGCGCTACCAGGAGCTGGTGCGCGGGCTCGAGGTGCTGGCGCAGACGACGCGCGGGCTGCAGGACTCGGTGATGGCGATCCGAGCGCAGCCGGTGAAGACGGTGTTCAGCCGCATGCCGCGGCTGGTGCGCGAGTTGGCGTCGAAGACCGGCAAGAAGATCCGGCTCGAGACGATCGGCGAGAATACCGAGATCGACAAGACGATCATCGAGCAGCTTTCCGACCCCCTGACCCACATGATCCGCAACTCGGCCGACCACGGCATCGAGAGCCCGGAAAAGCGGCTGGCGGCGGGCAAGAACGAGAGCGGGGCTATCCGGCTGTCGGCCGAACAGGCGGGCGGCAATATTTTGATCGCGGTGGAAGACGATGGCGGCGGCATCAACCGCGAGCGGGTGCTGCAGGTGGCGCGCGACCGTGGCGTGGTGGGGCCGGAGCAGACGCTGAGCGACGAGCAGATCGATCAGCTGATCTTCGCGCCGGGGTTCTCGACCGCTTCGGAGGTCTCCGACATTTCCGGCCGCGGCGTCGGCATGGACGTGGTGCTTTCGAACATCAAGAAGATCGGCGGCTCGGTGCATGTGAAGAGCTGGACCGGCAAGGGCACGCGGATGACGCTGCGCCTGCCGCTGACGCTCGCGGTGCTCGACGTGATGCTGGTGAAGGTGGCGGGCAGCCCTTACGTGATCCCGCTGAGCTCGATCGTCGAGACGATCCAGTGCGCGCGGGCCAATTTCTCCCGCATGCCGACCGGTGGGCAAGTGCTGCAGGTGCGCGGCGAATATGTGCAGGTGGTGGACCTGGCTTCTCGCTTCGAGATGACCACGGACGTCGAGCGCGACAACCGCTTCGTCGTGCTCTGCGAGGCGGAAGGCGGGGTGAAGGTGGCGGTGATCGTCGACGACATCATCGGCCAGCAGCAGGTGGTGATCAAATCGCTGGAGGAGAACTTCCAGTCGATCGAGGGCATCGCCGGCGGCACTATCCTCGGCGACGGCAACGTGGCGCTGATCGTCGACGTGCAGGGTTTGAAATCCGCAACCGCGGCTCACAAGACCGCCGCCTGACGCGGCGCGACCGGACAATTGACGCCGGCCAGGAGGCCGGCAGGAAAGGCAGAAGACCATGGAATCCCTCGCATTCAAGGACGACATCTCCGGCAGCGTCGCGGCTGCCGCCAACTCGCTGCAGCTGATCGCGTTCTCGATCGGCGAGCAGACCTACGGGGTGGAAATCACCACGGTGCGCGAGATCCGCGCCTGGAACGGCGCGACGCCGCTGCCCAATACGCGCGAGTTCGTGCGCGGGGTGATTAACCTGCGCGGTACGATCGTGCCGATCTTCGACCTGCGCGCCCGCTTCGGCGAAGGCGTGACCTCGCCGACCAAGAACCACGTGGTGGTGGTGATGTCGGTGGGCGAGAAGTGGGTGGGGATCCTGGTGGACGCGGTGTCGGACATCCTGACCGTCGCCAAGTCGGACATCCACAACGTGCCCGAGGGCAACTCGATCGACACCGAACTGCTCAACGGCATCGTGACGCACGAGAGCCGCATGGTCGGGCTGATCGACCTGCACGCGGTGGTGTCCGGGGCGAAGATGGACGGCTGAGGCCGGGCTGTCACTGAAGGTTCAAGGCCGTCCGCGAGGGCGGCCTTTTTGTTTTTGAGTCAGTGGAAGTTGCGGCCTGAGGGAAGGGCGGCATAGGTCTCGCGGTCGAGCTGTTCGCGGCGGCGGCGCTCGCCTTCGTCGCGCCCGGGTTGCGGGCCGGAGCGACCTTCGTCGCCGTGCGCCAATATGCCATTGCCGAGATCGAGGCCTTGCGCCAGATCGAGCAGGCTGGGGGTAAAATCGGTGAAACTGCGCGAGACGAGGTGGGTGACGAGGCCCTCGCGCTGCAATTGACCACGCACCGCCAGCAGGCGCGAACCGAGTACGACGCGGCGGTTGTTGTCGAAGGTCTTGTTCCACACGATGATGTTGGCGATCCCCGTCTCGTCCTCGAGCGTCATGAAGATCACGCCGCTCGCCGTCCCCGGCTGCTGACGCACCAGCACGAGGCCGGCAGTTTCGACGATGGCGCCGTTCGGCTTGTCGATCAGGTCAGCGCAGCGCAGCGTGCCGCGGCGGTCGAGTTCGGGGCGGAGGAAGCCCACGGGGTGTCCCTTTAGCGACAGCGACAGCGTCCGGTAGTCGTGCACCACCGATTCACCCGGAGCCATGACCGGCAGGTCGATCTCGGCGTCATCGGGTTTCGAGACCCGCTTGGCGATCGAGAACAGCGGCAGCTGTTCGGAGCCGGCGACGCCGTTCAGCCCGCGGACGATCCACAGCGCCTCGCGGCGGTTTATCCCAAGTGAGCCGAAGGCATCGGCCTCGGCCAGCTTCTCCAGCGTTGCCACCGGGACCCCCGTCCGCACCCAGAGGTCGCGGATCGAGGCATAGCCATCACCGCGGCGGGCGATGATCAGGTTGGCGTGGTCCTGCTTCAGGCCGAGCACCTGCCTCAGGCCCAGCCGGATCGCCTTGGTCGACCAGATGTCGTCGCGCATCTCGGCGTGCTGCTTCATGATCCGCTCGCTCGCCGGGGTGCCGTCCTCCAGCACGTGCAGCCAATCCGAGCGGTTGATGTCGGCTTGCCGCATCTCAACCCCGTGCTCGATGGCATCGCGGACGATCTGCGCCGGCGAGTAAAAGCCCATTGGCTGGCTGTTGAGCAGCGCACATGCGAACACATCGGGGTAGTGGCACTTCATCCAGCACGAGGCATAGACCAAGAGGGCGAACGAGGCGGCGTGGCTTTCGGGGAAGCCATAATCGCCAAAACCCTCGATCTGCGCGAAGCAGCGCCGGGCGAAATCCTCGGCATAGCCGTTGTCCTTCATGCCATTGAGGAACCGGTCCTTGAGCGTATGGATGGTGCCGTTGCGCCGGAACGTCGCCATGGCGCGACGCAGCCGATCGGCTTCGCCCGGGGTGAATCCGGCGGCGACGATGGCGATCTGCATCGCCTGTTCCTGGAACAGCGGAACGCCGTAGGTTCGCTTCATCACCTCGTAGAGGTCGGGTGGCATGGGCTCCACCTTCTCGAGCCCCTGCCGGCGCTTCAGATAGGGATGCACCATGCCGCCCTGGATCGGGCCGGGCCGGACGATGGCGACCTCGATGACGAGATCGTAGAACTCTACCGGCTTCAGCCGCGGCAGCATCGACATCTGCGCCCGGCTTTCGATCTGGAACACGCCGATGGTGTCGGCGCGGTGGGTCATCCGGTAGACCGGCGCCTTGACCACATCGTCGACTTCCTCGGCCATCAGCAGCGGCAGCGTGACATCGCGATCGTAGTGCTGGTGCAGCAACTCGAACGAGCGGCGCAGGCAGGTGAGCATGCCCAGCGCCAGGATATCGACCTTGAGGATGCCGAGCGCGTCGATATCGTCCTTGTCCCACTCGACGATGGTGCGGCTCTCCATCGCCGTTTTCGAAATCGGCACCAGGCTCTCTAGGGAATCGCGGGTGATGACGAAGCCGCCGACATGCTGGCTGAGGTGGCGGGGGAACGATTTCAGCACCGGCACGACGTTGAACATCTGCGTCAGGGTCGGATCGTCAGGATCGAGCCCCAGCATCTTGATGCCCTTGAGGTCGGCGGCGTTGCCCCAGCCCCAATGCAGCTGGTTGAGCGCGCCGATGGTATCGTCGGAAATCCCGAATACCTTGGCGGTCTCGCGGATGGCGCTCTTGGAGCGATAGGAGATGACGGTCGCCGTCAGCCCGGTCCGCTCACCACCGTACTTGCTGTAGACATACTGCATCACCTCTTCGCGCCGCTCGTGCTCGAAATCGACGTCGATATCCGGTGGTTCGTCGCGTTCGGTTGAGAGGAAGCGGCCGAACACCAGCTTGACCTTGGTGGGGTCGACTTCGGTCACTCCCAGGCAATAGCAGACTGCTGAATTGGCGGCCGAGCCGCGCCCCTGGCAGAGGATTTTCAGCTTATGCCGGGCGTAGCGGACAACGTCCTCGACAGTGAGGAAGTAGGATGCGTAGCCTTTGTAGGCGATAAGGCAAAGTTCGCTCCAAAGACTGCGTTTGACCGTATCGGGAACTCCTTCGGGATAGCGATCGCGCGCGCCCTCCCAGGTCAGGCGCTCCAGTGTCTCCTGTGCCGTCTCGCCGTTGCCGATGGTTTCAGTCGGATAGTTGTACTTCAGCTGGTCGAGGCTGAAGCCGATGCGGTTCAGCAGCAGCTGCGTTTGCGCGATGGCATCGGGATGCTCAGAGAACAGCCGGGTCATTTCGGTCGGCGGCTTCAGGTGTCGCTCGGCATTCTGCTGCAGCCGGCGCCCGGCGGTCTCGAGCGTCAGGTGCTCGCGGATGCAGGTCACCACGTCCTGAACGATCTTGCGGTTGGGCTCGTGGTAGAGCACGTCATTGACGGCCAGCATCGGCACGCCGGCGTCCGCTGCCATCGCGGCCAGCCGGTTGAGTCTGGCCCGGTCGGTGCCCTTGAAGGTTGCCGCTGCAGCCAGCCAGACATTGCCCGGACTGAGCTTTGCCAGCCGCTCGAGCACGACGCCGGAATGCTCCCAGCGCGTCTCGTCGCAATGGAGGATCAGCAACTGGCCTTCGATGAAGTCTTCGAGGTCGGAGAAGCGGATGACGCACTTGCCCTTCTCGCTCTCCTTCCCGAGGTTGCCGCGGCTCAGCAGGCGGCAAAGCCGGCCATAGGCCTCACGGTCAGAGGGATAGGCGACGATATCGGGGGTATCATCGGCAAAGCAGAGCCGGACGCCGACGACGTAGCGGAAGTCGGGTGCCTTGTCCTTGAGGTCGCGGTGGGCAACGTAGCCGCGCACCACGCCGGCAAAGCTGTTGCGATCGCAGATCCCGACGCCACTCAGACCCAGCGCGATGGCGGCCGAGACCAGCTCCTCCGGATGCGAACCGCTTCTCAGGAACGAGAAGTTGGACGTCACCATCAGTTCGGCATAGCTGGGGCGGGTCATGCGAAGAACCCGTGCATGAACCAGCGCGGCGCTTCGGCGGCGCCATAGAGCCCGATGCGGAAGATCCAGAACCGCCGGCCGCCGTCATCCTCGATGACGTAGTAGTCGCGGACGGTGGTCAGTGGGTCGAACGCCGCGAGCGCGGAAACGTGTTCCGGCTCCTTTGGCTTCTGTTTGTCCGACTTGGGGTCGTCGCGCGGGTCGCGCTTCTTGCTGCCCCGCTCTGGCGGTTCCAGCACCTCAAGATTCTTGCCCGAACGCCACCACTCGGCCTCGATCCGCTCCGGCCCCGATGCCTTGAGGATGCGGTAGGCGATGCGCCGCCAGATGATCCGCATCGGCGGGCCATGCGGCACCTCCGCTATCACGTTGATCGGCTCTGGATTGGGCAGTAGCCGGAGCGGTCTTCGCAGTTCGGGATCAGGAAGAGCTTCCGGATCTTCCTCGGTTTGAGCGATTACAGGCTCCAGCTTCGCTGCCCGCTCGGGGATGTGGGTGTTGACGAACTTCGAGCGGGTGAGTGCCAGGGGGCCGAGCCGGCTCGTCATGCGATCATATAGTCGGTCGAGGTCCTGCGCCCCATCGCGCACTTCGAACGCCCCGAGCTGGATGCTCTGCACCTCCGACAACGAACTGGCCGCCAGCCGGATCATGTCGATGCCGAAGCCGGCATCGTACTCGCCTTCGAGCCGCTCCGACCGGTGCACGAACAGCTGGGCGATGTGGTTGGGATCTCGCGTTGCCCGGCCGGCATTGATGGTGAGGTTCATCACCTTGTGGTCGACCCGGTAGAGCAGCAGGTGGAAGGTCTGCGCCCCCAGCCCCTCGGACTCGAGGCGCAGGCCGAGCTGGATGGCGAGATCGCGGGCCGTCATCAGCACGTCGTCCATGTAGCCAACGGGTTCGGCGAAGCGGCGCTCGGCATAATATTCGGCGATCGGCAGACGCGGCGTGATCCGCTCTTCGATCCGGCCCAGCGCCTGGTCGAGCCTGAGGATCAGCGATTCCCCGAACCGGGCCTGCAGTGCCCGCCGATCCCGGTCATAGAGCTGCCCGATGGTCTTGAGCCCCATCTGGTTGAGTCCCGAGACCTGCGCCTCTTCGAGCCGCAAGCCGACGATTGGCAGGGTGGCGAGCGCCGCTTCGGTCTCACCCTTGGGAATGACGCTGCCGGGTGAGAAATGCGCCAAGGCCCAGGCCGCCCCAACCGTATCGGCGATGGCGCCAGAGACGGTGAAACCCAGGGTGCGCAGCCGGTTGACCAGCACTTCCAGCATTTTTGCCTCGCCGCCAAACAGGTGGGCGACCCCGGTGATGTCGAGGACCAGGTCACCGTAGGGCGCCGCCGCCGAGTGAACGGCGACAATCGGGCTGGCGTTGGAGTGCCAATCGGCAAAATCGGCGAAGACCTGCTCGATATAGGCCCGGTCGATCTCGCGGACTTCGAGTTCCGGCACCAGCGCGCGAGCGTCCGACAGGTTCTGTCCGGATGTCAGGTTTGCCTTCGCCGCCGCGGCATCCACCGCGGCGAGACGCATGGCGCCCTTCTGCTTCTCCCACAGGGCCAGCGGGCGGGTCGAGCGGGCGAGCGCCGGATCAGCCCGCCTGAGACAGTCGGTCGCCCAGCGTGGTAACGACAGGGCGAGATGGCGGCGCCGTTCGGTGAACAGCAGCTCCGGTGCGGCGTTCGGGTTCGACTGAAACGAAACCATTTTCTGTCCAGTCCACAAGCATGTTCTTGCCTTCGGCTCGTTGCGTCTTGTCGCCGAGCCGGCCTTTTTCGATCTCGATCTGGAAGCGGGGCGGGCCGGGTGCGCGCGGATCGAACGCCACCTCACCGCTCATTGCCGGCGAAACCCGCCAGCGCAGTTTTGCTGCGCTCGCCTCGCGTCCCCGGCCGTAGCGGATGAGGAACGCCGAGGTGCCGGCCGCAGCTGCACGGAGGCTCAATCGGCGCGACACGGTGAAATCGAGTGCCTTGGGGTGACTTGCGAGATCGGCGATGACCCCGGCGACCGCACGGCAGGCAATTGCTTCCTCCATTGCCCAGAGCAGCTCGGTTACGCTCTCGATCCGGCCGATCACCAACCGCGCCGGATCGATGCCGAACTGCTGGAGCCCCGCGCCATAAGGCAGCCCCAGCTCCTGGCCTTCACCTACCAGCTGCAGGTAGAGGATCGCCTGCCGTTCGGTGGTCAGCAGCTGCCGGGCGAGCCCGAAGGCGAAGCCCAGCGCGGCGCCGCTCTGGCGCTGCTCGTCGGCAAACACCTCGTGCAGCAGTCCATTGGGTGCGACGAGCAGCTCCAGCGGATCGGCAAGCTCCGGCTCGTCATTGGCAGCCTTTCCCAGCCCCTCCGCCACCATCGCTGCGCCTTTCGCCAGCAGCGGGCGCTTTTCCAGGGCGGCGATTTTCAGTCGTAGGGCGTCGAGATCGTGGCGTGCGAGGCCCGGCATCTGAGCCTCCCTGTTGTCAGTAATTAGAACAAATAGGGAACACCAGAGTCCGGTCGAGAGTCAAGCAGAAGAGTCAGCACACGCCGTGCTCACATCCTCGCGCTGCGGCACGCGGGCACTTTCGCGATTGGGCGGGAGTGCCTATCTTCCGTCGACCCACCCAAGGACTCCTCCCATGTTCGATGCGCTGCGCTCCATCTTCCAGAGACCCGATGCCACTGTGCTCAGCATGGAGCCGAAGCTGGCGGTGGCGGCGTTGCTGGTGCATCTGGCGGCGATCGACGGCAGTGTCAGCGAGGCCGAGCGGCAGGCGCTCGAGGGCACGCTGATGGATTATTACGGGCTCGGCGAGGACGAGGTGCGCAAGCTGATCGTCGAGGCGACCAAGCGGGACCAGGAATCGGTGGATTTCTACCGCTTCACTTCGGCGCTGAGTTCACTGGACGATAGCGAGAAGATCGAGATCATCCGGATGATGTGGCAGGTGGTGTTCGCCGACAAGCGCAACCACGAGCTCGAGGACAACATGGTATGGCGCATCGCCGAGCTGATCGGGGTGTCGTCGCGCGACCGCACGGTGCTGCGCAACCAGATGGCGCGGGCTTGAACCAGCTCAAAGGACGTTGCCGCTTTCGCGGGAATGACCCGGTGGTTGTCGGTTAGCTGAGGACCGGCGAGGCACTCAGGATGGGCCTCGGCCTTTGCCGGGCAGACGCGTTGGTGCGGGGCGCCTAGCGCTTCCAGGCTTCGAACTTGCCGACATATTCGGGCTCGCTCTTCTCGCAGTCGAAATCCTTTGCCTTCTCGTCGGCGGTTTTGCGGGCGAGGGCGTTGGCGTCGGGGTTGGCGAGGGCGTCGATATAGGCGATGTGGCAGGTGGCGCCGGGGGTGACTTTGGTGACGACCAGCACCTGGCCCTCGGGTTTGCCCTCTTCACCCTGGGTGAAGAAGCGGAGGATGGTGGCGAAGGGCTTGAAGTAGCCTTCGGCGTTGGAGACGCGCCACTCGATCTTGTCGCCCAGGTGGTTGAATGGGTTGAGGGTCTGCTCGGCAGCCTTCTCGGTGGTGGAGGTGAGGCCGTAGGAGACGAACATCCGCAGGTCGCCTTCGGTGACCATGACCGGGATGCCCTTGAGGCCGAGGCAAGCCCACATGGTGCCGAAGTCATCGGACTCGATCACCGTGCAATCGACGTTGAGGTTGAGGTCGGTGTAGCTCGATTCGATCTGCTGGGCGCTGGCCGAGCCGGCCCAACCGATGCAAGCGACATAAAGCGCACTGGCGAAAATGCGTCCGATCACGGCAATACCTCCTCAATACGTCTTGAACACCGCTGGGCTTCGCATGCCACCCGCGCATTCGTATGCCTTGCAATCATGGCCCCGGATAGGCCACAACCCGCCGAAATAGACCTAAGGCAGACCCAATGAACATCGACGCGATCCCGATCGGCAAGAATCCCCCCGACGACCTCAACGTGATCATCGAGGTGCCGCTGGGCGGCGAGCCGATCAAGTACGAGATCGACAAGGCCTCGGGGGCGCTGTTCGTCGACCGGTTCCTCTATACGCCGATGCGCTATCCGGGGAATTACGGCTTCGTGCCGCATACGCTTTGCGGCGACGGCGATCCGCTCGACGTGATCGTGATGAACTCGCGGCCGCTGGTGCCGGGTGCGGTGGTGCGCTGCCGGCCGTTCGGCATCCTGTTCATGGAAGACGATGGCGGCACCGACGAGAAGATCCTCGCCGTGCCGGTGTCGAAGCTGACCAAGATGTATGACGGGATCAACGACATCACCGACATGCAGCCGATCCAGCTGGAGCGGGTGAAGCACTTTTTCACCCACTACAAGGATCTCGAGCCCGGCAAGTGGGCCAAGATCGAAAAGCTCGGCGGCGTCGACGATGCGCGGCGGGTGATTCTCGAATCGATCGAGCGGGCCAAGGCGGCGAAGTAGTGCCGGCGGGTGCGCTGGTAGGCCCGATTGGGCCGCCCCTTGAAACTGTGAAACCGGGTTCACATATATCGGTCAACGGTTGGATCGGGGCGCTGTCCCTCCCGGCGACATGATCCCAGCCTACGAAAGGCGCTCCCCTAACGGGTTGAGCGCCTTTCTCTTTTTCAGCGTGTCGAAGGGTGAGCGATGAGCGGACGGATCGTCATTCTCAACGGGGTGCCGAGGGCGGGGAAATCCTCGATCGCGCGGGCGGTGATGGCGCTGGTGCCGGGGCGGTGGGTGAACCTCGGCGTCGATGCGATGAACGAGGCGCTGCCCAAGGACATGCTGCCTGGGATCGGCTTGCGGCCGGGCGGGGAGCGGGCGGAGCTGGAGCCGACGGTGGTGCGGCTCTATGCCGAGCTATACGACGAGATCGCGGAGCGGGCACTGGCTGGTGGCGATGTGGTGGTCGATGTCGGGCACCATGACGGCTACTCGCGGCCGCTTGGCATACTGGCCGCATCGGCGCGGCGGCTTGCTGGGCTGCCGGTGCTGTTCGTCGGGGTGCGCTGTCCGATCGAGGTGATCATGGCGCGGCGGAATGCCAATCCGCAGCACGGGTTCGGCCTCTATGTAGCGGGCGAAGGCGTGCCGGAGGCGGTGCGGCGCTGGCAGGGTGCGGTGCATGTGCCGGGGATCTACGATCTTGAGGTCGATACCGGGGTGATGACGCCGGAGCAGTGTGCGGCGGCGATCGCCTCGGCACTGCTGGCGCCGCCGCGGCCGAGTGCCTTCGAGCGGCTCGCCACACTCTAGCGTCAGTGCGGTCAACCACCAGCCAAAGCGACTACGGGTAACCCGCATGCGGGACGTCGACGCGGGCGCTGAAGACGCGGCCGGTGGGCTTGGCGACATCGACAGTGCCCGTCCATTCATTGGCGACCATGTAGAGCGTCCGGCCATCGGGGCCACCGAGCATGACGGCAAAGCACATGCGGTCGAGCTCGAACTTCTCGACGATCTCGCCACCATCGCGGACGCGCAGCACGGTGGGTCCGGTCGAGGTCCAGATGGCGCCTTCGGCATCGGCGCAGATGCCGTCATTGCCGTACTCGCCGACATTGGCCCATAGCCTGCGATTGCTGAGGCTGCCGTCCTCGGCGATGTCGAAGGCGCTGAGGTTGCCGTTGAACGACTC
Organism: Devosia sp. P2_G7; assembly: GCF_056403495.1. Lineage (NCBI taxonomy): Bacteria > Pseudomonadati > Pseudomonadota > Alphaproteobacteria > Hyphomicrobiales > Devosiaceae > Devosia > Devosia sp. P2_G7. The sequence continues at coordinate 586,843 of NZ_JBFUFI010000001.1, read as the reverse complement.
GGCGCAGACCAACGTCCTGCCGTCGGCGAGAATGGCCATACCGTTGGGGAAGGCGAGACCTTCGGCCACCTTGCGACTGGTGCCGTCGGGCGAGACCAGCGCGATGAAGCCGGGGCGGAATTCGCCGTCGGGGAAGTCGAAATCGACATTGTTGACGTAGATGTGGCCGCTGGGGTGCACGGTAATTTCGTTGCAGCCGCGGTCCGACAGGCTCGACAGGTCGGCGAAACGCGTGAAGCTGCCGTCGGGCTGCCGCACCTTCAGATCGTTATCTGCGGCGTGGACCAGCAGCATCCGCCCATCGGACAGCCAGTCGAAAGAAAAGGGCAACGAGGCGACCTCCGCCTCGACGGTTGACCGGCCTTCGCTGTCGATGGTGTAGAGTTTCTGGCCGACCCAGTCGGCGAACCAGAGCTTGCCATCATGCCAGCGCGGGCACTCGCCGAGCAGGATGCCATCCATCAGCTGGGTTATCTCAGTCATCGTCGCACTCCCTCATCGCTCTCAGGACAGTGTCGGGCGACGCGCGGCCATTTCGACAGGGGCGGGAAAGAAATCGGGCGCCGGAGGGGTGTCCGGCGCCCGAAGGGATTAGTGATTCACGTGAAGCAGGAGCGGCTTAGTGGCCGCCCATGCCCGCCATTTCGGGGTTCGCCGGCGGCTTCTTGACGAAGAAGGCCGCAACGATGGCGAACGTCGAGATGACGGCGCCGCAGAGGAACCCGGTGCGGATGCCGGCGGCGAGCGCGGTCACCGGCTCGGTGCCGGCGGCCGTCAGCGCGGCGGTCTGGATGGTCATCAGTGCCACGAACAGGGCGACGCCCGCCGCACCCGCGACCTGCTGGACCGAGCCGAGAATGGCCGAGCCATGCGAATAGAGCTGCATGGGGAGCGAGCTCAGCGACGCGGTGAACAGCGGTGTGAACATGATGGCGAGGCCGATGCAGAGCGTGATGTGGCCGGCGAGGATCACCCAGATCGAGGTGTTCTGATCGACCAGCGTGAGGCCCCAGAGCACGGCGCTGACAAGGATCGAGCCGGGAACCAGTAGGCGTGTCGTGCCCCACTTGTCGTAGAGCCGGCCGACCACCGGGCCGAGCAGACCCATCGTCAAGCTGCCTGGCAGCAGCATCATGCCGATCTGCAGCGGATCGAGCTTGATGACGTTCTGCAGGAACAGCGGCAGGAGGATGATGACGCCGAACAGCGCCATCATGGCGATGGCCATCATCACCACCGACAACGTGTAGTTGCGGATGGCGAAGGCGCGGAGATCGAGCAGCGCCTTATCCTGCAGGCTGAGCTGGCGCCACACGAACAGCACCATGGTGACGAGACCGACGCCGAGCGGAATCCACGGCGACATGCTGCCCTCGCCAGTGGCAGCCGACGCCTCGCCGAAGCTCGAGAGGCCATAGACGATGCCGCCGAATGCCAGCGCCGAAAGGACCACCGAGATGAAATCGAGCGGGGTCGAACGCGGGGTCGAGACGTTCTTCATCCGCCACGCGCCCAGTGCCAGGGCGGCGAGCGCGATCGGCAGCACCAGGATGAACATGAAGCGCCACTCGAAGTGAGTGAGGATGAAGCCGCCGATGGTCGGGCCGATGGCCGGAGCCACCGACATGACGATCGAGATGTTGCCCATGGTCTTGCCGCGGGATTCGGGAGGCACCAGCGTCATCACCGTGGTCATCAGCAGCGGCATCATGATGGCGGTGCCGGTTGCCTGGATGACGCGGCCGAAGACCAGGAGCTCAAGGCCGGGCGAGAGGGCGCAGATCAGCGTACCGGCCGAGAAGATTGACATGGCGAGCATGTAGATCGGCCGGGTGTTGATGCGCTGCAGCAGGAAGCCGGTGATGGGAATCACCACCGCCATCGTGAGGAGGAACGCGGCGGTGAGCCACTGGGCGGCGCTGGCGGTGACGCCGAGATCGGTCATCAGCGGCTGGATGGCGACGCTCATGATGGTCTCGTTGAGGAACACCACGAAGGTGGAGACGAGCAGCAGCGCGATCACCAGCCGGTTGCGGGCGGCGGTGGAGGAATCAATCGGAGCCGAGGCGGGCGCGAACCCGGCGGCATCGGACGGGACATCGGTGATGGTGTCGGAGGTCATTTGCGGCCTGCCTTGCGAGAAAATGAATCAAAGTAGGGGACGGTAGATGGCACAGATGGGGCGGCTGGAGCCAGCCGCCAAGGCGCATAACGCGGATGCATTGGGGCGGCAATTACTGGTGCGGTCATGAGGAAATCTCCTTGGCTTTCACCAGATCGACGAGTGACGTGCGGTGGAATCGACAGCGGCCGTATCGAAATCAGTTAAGCGGTGACTTAAGCGTTGTTGGAGCGAGAGTCAACGCAAGACGTCCGTGGGAACCGATGATCCGCTCGCACTGCGGCTGTCCTAACGCAGGGTGGGGGTCTTGAAGCAAGCCCCTTGTGCGCTACATATCAATAACGGAGGGGGGCAGTGCCCACCTCCTTTTTGCTGTCTGCCGGACGCGGCAGCCCACCTCCAAATCCCTCCAGAAGCCCACCGACCCGTATGGATGTGCTCCGTTACGAGCGCGTCGCAGTGGCGTGAAAGCCTGATACAGTTCCGCCCGCAGGGTGGGACCGGTGGGTAGCGTCAACTTCTGGAGATTGCACATGCATTATAAGGAAGAGAAATTTGAAGGTCGGGGCGGACTGAGCATTTTCTATCGCTCGTGGCGTCCGGATAATGCAGCGCGGGCGATTGTGGTCATCGTCCCCGGGTTCAACTCGCATGGTGGCCAGTATGGCTGGGCAGCCGAGCAACTGGTGGCAGACGGGCTGGCGGTCTACGCCGTCGACCTGCGCGGTCGCGGCAAATCGGATGGCGAACGGTTCTATGTCGACAAGTTCGCCGACTATGTCGGCGATGTCGAAGGGCTGATGAAGATCGTCAAGCAGCGCGAGCCGGGGCTGAAAGTGTTCCTCCTCGGACACAGCGCCGGCGGCGTGGTGTCGTGCATCTACACGCTGGAGCACCAAGCGGAGCTGGCTGGGCTGATCTGCGAGAGTTTTGCGCATCAGGTGCCGGCGCCGGACTTCGCGCTCGCGGTGCTGAAGGGGCTGAGCCACATCGCGCCGCACGCCCAGGTGCTGAAGCTCAACAACGAGGATTTCTCGCGAGATCCGGCGGTGGTGGCGGCGCTGAATGCCGATCCGCTGATCGCCCATGAAACTCAGCCGACCAAGACCGTGGCGGAGATGGTGCGGGCCGATGAGCGGCTGAAGGCGGAGTTTCCGCTGATCACCCTGCCGGTGCTGATCCTCCACGGTACGCTCGACAAAGCGACCAAGCCGAGCGGCAGCCAGCTGTTCTACGACACGGCCGGCTCGGCCGACAAAACCCTCAAGCTCTATGAGGGGCACTTCCACGACCTGCTCAGTGACCTCGGCAAGGAAGAGGTGATGGGCGACATCACCGGCTGGATCGACGCGCGGGCTTGAGGCGGCGCCGCAGTTGAGTTGGAGGCCGGGGCGATGCTCCGGCCTTTTGCGTTTCAGGTGTAGGGTTCGGGAACCTCTTGCGCAGGCGGACACTCCAATGCCGCACGGAGGATGAGATGCTGACAGTGCTGAAGCAGCGGAGCGACGTGGCTGGGCTGAGCGAGGCAGAACTGGTCGAGCTGGCGCGACAAGGTGGCGAGAACGCCATTCGCACGCTGATCGAGCGCAACAACCAGCGGCTGTTCCGGGCCGCGCGCAGCGTGCTGCGCAATGACGGCGAGGCCGAGGACGTGGTGCAGGAAACCTATGTGAAGGCGTTCACGGCGCTGGCGAGCTTTCGCGGCGAGGCGAGCTTTTCCACCTGGCTGACCCGCATTGCGCTGAACGAGGCGGTGTCCCGGTTGCGACGGCGGCGCAGGAACAGCGATCTAGAAGCGCTGGACCAGGCGGTGAGCGCCGATGCCGGGCTGGTGTTGCTGTTCCCGCTGTCGCTGGTTCCGCTCCCCGCTGATACGGAGGCCGCACGGTCAGAAATGCGCCAGATACTGGAAACAGCCATCGATGGCCTGCCGGAGGGATTTCGCACGGTGTTCGTGCTGCGCGATGTCGAGGGGCTGAGCACCGAGGAGACGGCGGAGCAGCTGACGCTGAAGCCGGAAACGGTGAAGACCCGGCTGCACCGGGCGCGGCGGATGTTGCGGGCGGTGCTGGAAGAGCAGATGCGCGGCTCGTTCGCCGAACTCTATCCGTTCGACGGCGCGCGCTGCGCCAACATGGCGGACCGGGTGATCGCGAAGCTCAGGCAGGCCTAACCGGTCACAGCGGCTTTTCGGCGAGGCCGCGGAAGGCGTCGGGGATGGAGCGCTCGAGTTCGAGCGTGGCGGAGCCGTAGCCGATGGCTTCGCGGCCGAAGCGAGTGCGGACGGCATCCATGGCGCGATCGGCGACGAGGCGGGAGGCGCCGCGACGGGTGCCGGGGTGGCGGGGCTCGTCGGCGAGGCCGAGCGGCAGTTCGAGCTGGACCAGCGGGTTGCGCTCGAGGTGCGAGACCGAGATGGCGAGGAGCGTGATGGTGCGCTCGTCGGGGTGATCGGCCTGCACGACGCGCACCAGGTCTTCGGCGATCTCAGCGAGGCTGACAGTGGCGGCGATGGGGCTATCGATGGTGATCGAGCGGGTGACGGCGCGCATGTCGCGGAAGCGGACGCGCAGGGTGATGGTGTGGCCGTGCCAGGATTTGACCCGCAAGCGCGAGGCGATGCGATCGGCGAGGTGGTGCAGCGTCGGGCGGTAGATACGCTCGATGAAAGGCTTTTTGCCGAGGGCGGATTGAGCGCCGGCCGAGCGGGCGCGCTGATTGGTGACGATGGCGCGCGGGTCGCGGTTCCAGCTCAGGGCGCTGAGCTTTTCGCCGGTGGCGCGGCCGAGCAGAGCCTGCACCCATTCGACGTGCTTTTCGGCGAGCTGGCCGATGGTGAGGATGCCCTCGTCTTCGAGCTTGCCTTCGGTGACCGGGCCGACGCCCCACATCAGCCCGACCGGCAGATGATGGAGGAATTCGAGTTCGCGGACCGGGTCGACGACGACGAGGCCATCGGGCTTGGCGACCTGCGAGGCGATCTTGGCGAGATGCTTGGTCCGCGCGACGCCGACGGAGATGGGGAGGCCGAGCTCGGCGCGGACGCGGGTGCGGATGGTCTGGGCGATGGTTTCGGGCGAGCCGAACAGGTGTTCGCAGCCGGCGACATCGGCGAAGGCTTCGTCGATGGAGATACGTTCGACCAGCGGGGTGTAGTCGGAGAGCACGGCGATGGCGGCGTCACCGAGCTGTTGGTATTCCTCGAAATGGCCGCCAGTGAAGATCAGTTCGGGGCAGAGTTCCTTCGCGGCCCAGCCGGACATGCCGCCGTGGACGCCGAAGGCCTTGGCCTCGTACGAGGCAGCGAGCACTACGCCACCGCCGACGGCGATCGGTTTGCCGCGCAGCTCGGGGTTCAGCAGCTGCTCGACCGAGGCGTAGAAGGCATCGAGATCGGCATGCAGGATGGTGGCGGGCTCCATCCGGGTTCTCCGTGGCGGCGTTGAGAACATAAAGTGAACGAAGGGTGGGGCTTGTCAAGCTGAGTTTGCGGCTGCCGGGGGCTTGTCTTGCTATCGACAGGTGTGCCGCCTAGGTCTGCTGCTGGGGATCTGGAGGGTGCGATGCGGGCAGTGGTCTATTCGGCTTACGGGATGCCGGAGGAGTTGCGGCTGACGGAGGTGGCACGGCCGGTGCCGAAGGCGGGCGAGGTGCTGATCCGGGTGAAGGCGGCGTCGCTCAATTCTTGGGATTGGGACCTGCTGCGGGGCCAGCCGTTCCTGGTGCGGCTCGGCGGGCTGCTGCGGCCGCCGTACCCGATCCTTGGGGCGGATGTGGCGGGCGTGGTCGAGGCGGCAGGCGAGGGGGTAACGCGGTTCGCGGTGGGCGATGCGGTGTTCGGCGATCTCAGCGGGGCGAGCTGGGGCGGGTTCGCGGAGTATGTCGCGGCGCCTGAAGCTGCATTAGCGGCGATCCCCGCGGGAGTGAGTTTTGAGGCCGCGGCGGCAACGCCGCAGGCGGGACTCTTGGCGTGGCAGGGGTTGCGCTGGAAGGGCGAGGTGCAGCCGGGCGACAAGGTGCTGATCAATGGCGGCGGAGGCGGGGCGGGGACGTTTGCGATCCAGCTGGCCAAGCGTGCCGGGGCCGCGGTGACGGGGGTGGACCGGGCCGAGAAGGCGGAGCTGATGCGATCGGTCGGGGCGGACCGGGTGATCGACTATGCGGCGACGGACTTCACTGCCGAGGGGCTGCAGTACGACCTCATCCTCGACATGGTGGCGGCGCGGCCGCTGGCGCATTACCGGCGGGCGCTGGGTCCGCGGGGCCGGTTCGTGATGGTGGGTGGGAAGACGTCGACGATCCTCACGGTGGCACTGGCCGGGGCGATGACATCGAAGCCGGAGGGGCAACAGATGGGGCTGCTGCTGCACCGGCCGGATGTGGGGCAACTGGCGGAGCTTGGGGCGCTGGTGGCAGCGGGGACGATCGTGCCGGCGGTGGAGCGGGTGTATCCGCTGGAACAGGCTGCAGAGGCGTTTCAGCGGATCGGCGACGGGCGGGCGCTGGGGAAGCTGGTGGTGGCGCCGTAGCTGTCAGCCCCCCGCCAGGGCCAGCAGGCGGTCGGTTTCTTCCGGGACGTTCTCCGAAAGGCGGGCTGCGGCGATGATGGGGAGCCAGGCGCGGATTTCGGGGGCGGTAAGGGGGCCGAGGGCCAGGTAGCGCTCGAGATAGGCGTTGGCGAGGTCGGGGCCGGCGCCGTGCAGCATCAGCACGTAGGAGCGGGCGACGTCGGCGGCGGGTGGGCCGGAGGTGGCGTCGGGCCAATCGACGATGATGGCGGCGCCGGGCGTGCCGATGATGTTGAACGGGTGGAAATCGCCGTGGCAGAGGCGGTTGCCATCGGGCAAGCAGGCCAGGTCGACGAGCTGTTTTGTGCGCAGCGCTTCGTCGAGCTGGGGCACATGGGCGATGCGGTGCGCCAGGCGAGGCTTCAGCGGCGACAGGCGCGTTTCCTCGCGGGCGTGCATGGCTAGGTGTAGCTGCACCATGGCTTCGAGCGCGGCGGGGATCTGCGTGGGATCGGCGGTGGCGAGGGTCGCCAGCGGCTGGCCGGTGGCGCGGGACATGACGAGGCCCCAGCGGCCGGCGAACTTGCCGGCTTCGAAAACCTGCGGGGTGGGCAGGCCGTGATCGGCGACGACGGCGAGGATGGCAGCCTCGCTGAAGGCGACGGCGCGGGCGGCAGGGTCACGATAGAGCTTCAGCACGTGCTCGCCGTAGTGGAAGGCTTCGGCCACCTTGCCGGAGCCGAGCAGGTGGCCGATTTCGGGGCGGGTCATCAGCTGAGCGCGGCCTTGAGGGCGGTGGCAATCGTGTCCTTCCCGCGGGTGAGCTGGAAGACCTTGCCGATCGACTTGGGCTCTTCGAGCAGGGCGACCACCACCGCGGCGACGTCCTCGCGCGGGACCGACTCCTCGTTGATCGCCTCCTGGCTCAGCACCACCTTGCCGGTGCCGCCGCCATCGGTGAGCTCGCCCGGCTCGAGGATGGTCCAATCGAGGCTGGAGCTGGTGATGTGCTTGGCCGCGGCGCGCTTCTGCTTGTAATAGTCCTTCATCTCATCGTTCATCGAACGGGTGGAAAGCCCGGTGCTGGCGCCGATGGAAGAGATCGAGACGTAGCGCTTCACGCCCGTCTTTTCGGCAGCGCGGACGGTGCGCAGCGTGCCCGTGCGGTCGAGGGCGCTGCTTTCGCCGGCGCCGGACCCGGCCGCGAACACCACGGCATCGGCATCCTTCATGGCGAAAACGATGTCGTCGAAGGGCGATTTATCGAGATCGAGCAGCACGGTTTCGGCGCCGAGCTTCACCATATCGGCCATGTGCCGGGGGTTGCGAATAGTGGCGACGACGGCGTGCCTGGCCGCGATGAGCTTTTCAACGATCAGGATGCCGGTGCGGCCGTGGCCGCCGATGACGATGATGCGCATTGGGATACCTCAGTTCCGGAAAGGGTGCCGCAGGTGAGGCGATAGGGCAAGCTCGCTAGGAGTAAGGGAGATGATTCGATGACTGGACGGCAGGTGGTGGTGCACCACGACGATCTGGGGGCGAGCTGGAGCGCCAACATGGCGTTTCTCGAGCTTTGCGAGCAGGGCGTGGTCACTTGCGGCTCGGTGATGGTGCCTTGCCCGTGGTTTCCGCATATGGCGCAGTTGGCGCGGGAGAATTCCGAGCTCGATATCGGGGTGCACCTGACGCTGACCGCCGAGTTCGACCGCTTTCGCTGGCGGCCGATGACCGGCACGGCGGACAATGGCATGTGCGACGCCGAGGGTTTTATGTGGCGCCGGGTGGCGGACACGCGGGGCGCCGATGTGGCGGCGGTGGAGCGCGAGCTCCGGGCGCATATCGATGCGGCGCTCGACGCGGGCATCGATGTGACGCATCTCGATGCGCATATGGGCACGGTGTGGTTGCCCGAGTTCGTCGAGATCTACGAGCGGCTGGGGGCGGACTACCGGTTGCCGATCTTCCTGCCGGGGCCAACGGATAGCTGGGTGGAGCCTTCGGCGGCGCTGAATCGCGCGACGGAGCGGGCTCAGGGCCGGGGCAACCCGGTGTTCGACGGGGTGGTGTCGACGCCGTTCGGCAATCTCAGCCCGACGGCGGCGGACTATCGCGGAATCCTCGACGGCGCGCGGCCGGGGCTCAACTGGGGGGCGTTCCATTTCACCCGGCCCGGTGACGTCGCGATGATCTCGGACGACGCGCCGCTGCGGCTCGCCGAGTACGAGCTGTTCCGTTCGGGCGCGGTGGAGCCGATGTATGCCGAGCTCGGGCTGGAGCTGGTGGGGATGCGCGGGTTCCGCGAGCGGATGCGGGGCCGGTAGATCGATTTTCTCCGATGCGGATTCGCGATGTCGAATTGGCGGGCGCGGGTTCGACTAGCCTCGTAAATCCGGAGGGATCGAAAAATGAAGTTCGTTTGTCTCGTCTATATCGACAGTGTGGCCATCGGGGCGCTGAGTGAGGCCGAGGGGCGGCAACTGGCCGACGACTCGATTGCGTTCGACTGGGGCCTGAGGAACAGCGGCAAGCTGATCCTGGCGCAGCCGCTGGAGGCGCCGGGGACGGCGGTGACGGTGCGGCAGCGGGCGGGCAAGCTCTCCCGCACCGACGGGCCGTTCGTCGAGGCCAAGGAGCACCTGGGCGGGTTCTTCATGATCGAGGCGGCTGATATCGACGAGGCGATCGCACTGGCGAAGACGAGCCCGATCATGCGCGTCGCGAGCGTGGAAGTGCGGCCGGTGCTGGAGCAGGTGGATAGTGTGACGCGGTTGGGGCGGCCGGGGGTGGTCAGTTGAATCTGACCATGCATAGCAATTGAACAGAGCAGCAAAGCCGATCGCAAACATGGCGCCGGCCGAGCGCGCTGACCTAGCTAGGATCAAGATCCGCAAGGTAGTAGATCGCATTAGTGCTCTGCTGGCGTTGTCTGAACAGAACAAACTGATCGTCTACTCACCGCTTCTGTCCGGTCAGATACCCCGCTCTCTCGCTGCAAATGCGTTCAATATTTTCCAACGCGCGATGCATGCACAGGAGGTCGTGCAGCTCTTCGCGCTTTGGGATACCCCTGACGAGAAGCTGACGCAGAACAGCATAAGGATAGTACACCAACTGATCGACGACGACGGGGTGGTGGACATCTTGGCGAGAGAGGCCGGGTCATTCTGGCCCCACCAGCCGAGCTTCGGCGAGGGGGAAGAAGCGAAGACCCGGAAAGACCTGAACTTGCTAAGGATCAAGATTCCGCAGGTAGTTTCGTCGGAAGAGTTCCGGGCCCTAAAGAACCTCAGAGACAAGTATCTGGCTCATGCCCTCGACGCTACCGTAGCGGAATCCAAGGGATCTCCGATAAGGGCCGCCAAGTATGGCGATGAGCAGAAGCTGCTCCAAGAGACCGTTGAGATCATTGAGGGTCTCTACCTGCGAGTGTCGGGTACGAACTTCGATCTAGAGGAGAATCGAGCCATGCATGGTCGCCACGCGGAAGAGTTGTGGTGGAACTGCACGTTCAAAATACCCGGCCGATGACCCATCGGTGCCGAGCGATCGCCCGAAATAAGAAGGCCCGGGTCTCCCCGGGCCTCCTGCATTTCGCATCAGGAGAGAGGCTTACGCCACCCCACCCATATGGGCCAGCACCGCCAGCAGCAGGAGCGCCACGATGTTCGTGATCTTGATCATCGGGTTCACTGCGGGACCAGCCGTGTCCTTGTAGGGGTCGCCGACGGTGTCGCCGGTGACGGAGGCTTTGTGGGCGTCGGAGCCTTTGAAGTGCTTGACGCCGTGGCTGTCGGTGAAGCCGTCTTCGAAGCTCTTCTTAGCGTTGTCCCAGGCCCCGCCGCCGGCGGTCATCGAGATGGCGACGAAGAGGCCGGTGACGATGACGCCCATCAGCATGGCGCCGAGCGCGGCGAAGCCCTGGTCGCGGCCGGCGATCCAGAAGATGACGACGAAGACGACGATCGGCGACAGCACCGGCAGCAGCGAGGGAACGATCATTTCCTTGATCGCGGCCTTGGTGAGCATGTCGACGGCCTTGCCGTAGTCAGGTTTGTCGGTGCCGGCCATGATGCCCGGCTTTTCCTTGAACTGGCGGCGGACTTCCACCACCACCGATTGCGCGGCGCGACCGACGGCAGTCATCGCCATGCCGCCGAAGAGGAACGGCAGGAGGCCGCCGAACAGCAGGCCGACCACCACGTAGGGGTTAGCGAGCGAGAAGTTCACCGCCTGCATGCCGTAGAAGAACGAGCCTTCGACGGCGTTGGCGACGAAGTACTGCAGATCCTGCGTATAGGCGGCGAACAGCACCAGGGCGCCGAGGCCGGCCGAACCGATGGCGTAGCCCTTGGTGACGGCCTTGGTGGTGTTACCGACGGCGTCGAGCGCGTCGGTGTTGTGACGCACTTCCTTGTCGAGGCCGGCCATTTCGGCAATGCCGCCGGCATTGTCGGTGACCGGACCGAAGGCATCGAGGGCCACGACGATACCGGCGAGCGCCAGCATGGTTGCCACGGCGAAGGCGATGCCGAACAGGCCCGCCAGGTTATAGGTGACGATGATGCCGGCGATGATGACGATGGCCGGGAGCGCGGTGGATTCGAGCGAGACCGCGAGGCCCTGGATGACGTTGGTGCCGTGGCCGGTGACCGAGGCTTCGGCGATCGAGTTGACCGGGCGGCGGCCGGTGCCGGTGTAGTATTCGGTGATGACGATGATCAGGCCGGTGATGGCGAGGCCGACGACACCGCACCAGAACAGGTGCCACGGGGTGAAGGCCTTTTCGGCGGTGCCGAGTGCGGCATTGAGATCGCCGAACACCAGCCAGAGCACGGGGAGCAGCGCGATCAGCGAGAGGACGCCGGTGGCGATGATGCCCTTGTAGAGGGCGCCCATGATGTTGTTGGAGGCGCCGAGCTTGACGAAGTAGGTGCCGATGATCGAGGTGATGACGCAAGCGCCGCCGATGGCGAGCGGCAGCACCATGCCCATGAGCTTGAAGGCGTCGGGCAGGACGATGGCGGCCAGCACCATGGTGGCGACGATGGTCACCACGTAGGTTTCGAACAGGTCGGCGGCCATGCCGGCGCAATCGCCGACGTTATCGCCCACGTTGTCGGCAATGGTGGCCGGGTTGCGCGGATCATCTTCCGGGATGCCGGCTTCGACCTTGCCCACCATATCGCCGCCGACATCCGCACCCTTGGTGAAGATACCGCCGCCGAGACGGGCGAAGATCGAGATCAGCGAAGCGCCGAAGCTGAGCGCCACCAGGGAGTCGATGACGACGCGGCTGGTCGGCTCGTTGCCGAGGAACTGGGTGAGGACGATGAAGTAGAGCGCCACGCCGAGAAGGCCGAGGCCAGCGACGAGCAGGCCCGTGACCGCGCCGGACTTGAAGGCGAGGTCGAGACCGCCGGCGAGCGATTTGGTTGCCGCCTGCGCGACGCGCACGTTGGCGCGGACCGAGACGTTCATGCCGATGAAGCCGGCGGCGCCCGAGAGCACTGCGCCGATCAGGAAGCCGACGGCGGCATAGGCGCCGAGCAGGAAGAAGGCGAGGATGAAGATGACCACGCCGACGATGCCGATGGTGGTGTACTGGCGGCGGAGATAGGCGGAGGCGCCTTCACGCACTGCGGCGGAAATCTCCTGCATGCGGGCGGAACCCGCATCGGCCTTCAACAGGCCCTGCGTCGTGACGACGCCGTAAACGATGGAGAGCAGACCGCATATGACGATCGCCCAGAGCAATAGAGTCATAGAAATGTTCCCTCGGTTCTGATCACCGGGGAACGCTCCGTAGTTGCAGCGGCGAACCGCTCCTCCTCGCCCCCCGACGATGCGTGCCAAACTTGTGCCAAATCGCCGCAGGGTGTGCAACGGCTTTGCGACAAGGGGATGCGGGGCGGTCTGCCTTCTCCCCTTGAGGGAGAAGGTGGCGAGCGCAGCGAGACGGATGAGGGGGCGGATATCGCGACTGCCCCTCACCCGCCTCGCTTTGCGAGGCACTCTCTCCCTCAAGGGGAGAGGGAAGGGGTGCTAGGCGGCGTAGCGGGAGGCTGGCTTTGAGAGCGACAGGTGGGGTTGGAGCGCGGTGCGCTTTTCGGCCCAGGCCTCGTAGGCGGCGACGGATTCCAGCGAGGGGATGGTGACCAGTTCGCCGGCGTCGAGGCCAGCGAGGGCGGCATCGACCATGGCGTCGGCGTCCATCACCGCTTCGTCGGGGAGGCCGGCGCCGCCTGATATCATCGGGGTGCGGGTGTAGCCGGGGAGGACGGCCTGGACCTGAACGCCCCTGGCTTTGACATCGAGATCGAGCGACAGCGAGAGGTTGAGCACATAAGCCTTGGAGGCGGCGTAGGCGGCGGCCCCCGGATTGTCGATGAAGGCCATGGCGGAGGCGAGATTGACGATGGCGCCGTTGCCACGGGTGGCGAAGGCCTTGGCCGCGACTGAGGCGAGGCGAGTGAGGGCGACGACGTTGACGGTCAGCATGCTGGTCAGATCGTCGAGATTGCCGGCGCTGAGCGGGCCGCCGCCGATGAGGCCGGCGGAGTTGACGAGGAGGGTGATCGAGGCGTCGGTGTCGAGGCGGCGCTCGACGCGGGCGAGGCCGGCGGCATCTCCGAGGTCGGCGACGATGCGGTCGACGACGACACCGTTGGCAGTGGACAGGCTGGCGGCGAGCGCCTGCAGCTTTTCGGAGTTGCGCCCGACAAGGACGAGGTCATAGCCGCGCTTGGCGAGGCGGTCAGCGTAGATTTCGCCGATGCCGGATGAGGCTCCGGTGATGAGGGCGGTTCCGGGACGTGCGGCCATGATCGATCTCCTGTGAATGGCGACAGGTCATTTACATGATGATCGTAATTTATCGTGACAAGGGTGCGGTCGTGGATTCTTTTGAGAGCAGGCTGTCGGTGGCGGCGGTCAGGAATTCATCGGCGAGGGTGGGGTCGGTGACGGTGCGCGACAGCGTCAGGGCGCCGACCATGCTGGCGTAGATCGCCATGGCGCGGGCGCGGGAGACGCCGGTGGCTTCGACCATCAGGTCGAGGTAGCCGGCGATGCCGGCTTGAAAGGCGGCACGCAGTTCCGGGCTGCCGCGGGCGGCATCCTGCGACAAGGCGGCGATGGCGCAGCCGGCCTCGGTCGCGTCGCGATGTGCGGGGGAGAGATAGAGCCGCACGATGGCAGCAAGCGGATCGGGTGAGGATGCGGCGGCCTGGCGCAGCCGGTCGGTGGTTTCGGCGAAGACGCGGGTGACGGCTTCGGCTGCGAGGGCGTCCTTGCTGGCGAAGTTATTGTAGAAGCCGCCATGGGTCAGGCCGGCGGCCTTCATCAGGTCGGCGACGCCGATGCCGTCAAAACCGTGCCTGCGGAATTCGGTACCGGCGACCTCGACCACATGCGCACGGTTCTTCGCTGCCTGCTCGCGGGTGACCTTCATCGCACGCTCCAGTTTGATGCTGATCGTAATGTAAGATGTCTAGCCAAGCTTTGCGAGGGCGGCGGCGAGGGCAGCGGGGTCGCCGGCAATGTGCAGGGTCTTGAAGCGGGCGGTATCGCCGGAGACGAGGGTGATCGCGGATTTCGGGATGCCGAGGGTCTTGCCGAGGAGGGCGATGACGGCGGCGTTGGCCTTGCCCCTGTCGGGGACGGCCTTGACGCGGACTCGCAGGACGGTGGTGCCGTCGTCACGGGTTTCGATGCCTTCGACGCGGTCGACGCCGGCATTGGGGGTGACGCGGAGGCGGACGCGGACGCCGTCGGGCAGCTGCTCGACCGCGGAACTCACGAGCGGGGGTAGAGGTCGGTGCGGAGGATCGCCATCAGCCGCTCCGGGCGCTCGATCGGCGCGAAGCCGTAGCGCTCGTAGAGGCCGTGGGCGTCGGCGGTGACCAGCATGAAGCGCCTGAGGCCCTGGAGATCGGGGTGGGCGACGACCGCGTCCATCAGCGCCTTGCCGAGGCCGAGACCCTGCTGGCCTGGGTCGATGAACACGTCGGCGAGCCAGGCGAAGGTGGCGCGGTCGGTGATGACGCGGGCGAAACCGACCTGCGCACCGCTGGGGCCGTAGAGGCCGAAACTCAGGGCATTGGCCACCGAGCGGGCGACGACATCACGCGGGATGGCGCCGGCCCAGTAGCTCTGCTCGCTCAGGTAGCGGTGGACGTAGTCGAGGTCGATCCGGGCCGGATCGGTGGAGACTTCGTAGCCCTGCGGCCGCATCTGGCTAGATGAAGCGGCCGACCGCCATCGACGCGATCCAGTTCTGCAGGAAGAAGATGATGACGAAGACGATCAGCGGCGACAGGTCGAGCCCGCCGACCGGCGGAATGATGCGGCGGATCGGCTTCAGGATCGGCTCGGTGATCTGGTTGAGCACGCGCCAGACGGAATTGACGAACTGGTTGCGGGTGTTGATCACGTTGAAGCTGATCAGCCAGCTCATGATGATCATGATCAGGAAGATCCACCAGACGATGTTCAGGATGAAGCTGAGCGTCTGCAGAATGGCGAAGATCATCGTCGGGCCCTCAAGGTGTCGGCCCTATTTAGGGGGCGACGGCGCGCCCGGCAAGCGGGCGCGACGATTTTGCCTTTGAGTGTGGTGGGTTGGCGCCTAGTGGAGCGCCGCGCCCTCGATATGGCCGAGCTTGTCCGGATTGCGCATGATGTAGAGGCCGACGATCTTGCCATCGACGATCTCGAGCGCGGTGGTCTGCAGTTCGCCATCGGCTTCGAGCGTGACGTAGCCGGGCAGGCCGTTGATCATCGCCACGCGGACGAGCTGGGACGGAGCGCGGGCGAACAGCCGAGCCATCCGCGCCATCAGCTGCAGCACGTCGTCGAGGCCGACGATCGGAACCGGACCGGCCGGCCGCTTGCCGCCGCCATCGGCGGTGACCGTGATGTCGGCTGCGAGCATGGATTTGAGCGTCGCCATGTCGCCGGTCTGCGAGGCAGCAAAAAAGGCCTCGGCCATCTCCATGCCGCGGCGCTGGTCGACTGCGAAGCGCGGGCGGGCATCGTGGACGTGCTGGCGGGCGCGGGCGGCGAGCTGCCTGCAGGCGGCGGGCTCGCGGCCGATGGCACCGGCGACTTCCTCGAACTCCATGCCGAAGACGTCGTGGAGGAGGAAGGCGGCGCGCTCAAGTGGGGAGAGCCGTTCGAGTGCCAGCAGCAAAGGCAGGGTCACGTCTTCGGCGAGGTCGGCCTCGGTATCGACCACCGGCTCGGGGAGCCAGGGGCCGATATAGGTCTCGCGCTTGCGGCGGGACGACTTCAGCACATCGAGGCAGAGCCGGGTGACGACGCGGACGAGGAAGGCTTCCGCGTTGTCGACCTCGGAGCGATCGGTGGTGTGCCAGCGCAGGAACGCGTCCTGCACCACATCCTCGGCATCGGCAACCGAGCCGAGCATGCGGTAGGCGACGCGGGTGAGGCGGGGCCGATGAGGTTCGAAGCTGATGGCCGCATCGGCCCGCCCGGCATCCATGTTACGCAGCCACCTTGATGACCGCCGAACGCGGCGGGTTCACCTGGAAGCCGGCATTGATGCGGTTCCAGGTATTGATGTTGCCGATCATCAGGGTGAGGACGATCTGTTCGGCCTCGCTGAACTCGGCCGACAGCAGCTCGTAGGCCGCCTCGGACGTATGATCGAGCCTGGTCAGCGCTTCGGTCCAGGCGAGGGCGGCCCGCTCGCGGGGCGTGAAGTGGGGGGCTTCCCTCCAGGCGTCGAGCAGGTAGATGCGCATCTCGGTCTCGCCGTCCTGGCGGGCCTCCTGGCTGTGCATCACGAGGCACACGGCGCAGCCGTTGATCTGGCTCGCGCGGATCTTGACGAGATGGGCGATCGCCGGCTCGAGCCCGACATCGGGAACGCCGTGGCTGTAGTCGATCAGCGGCTGGATGAGGTCCATCCGGGCATAGGGGTTGGTGCGCTTAGTCATCATTGTCTCCATGTCATTTCGATGATCACGACAACAAGACGACCGGGGGCCCTACCGATGTGACATGGGGCTCAGTTTTTTTCGCCGGCGCGGCTCGGACGCCAGGTAAAGAGGCGGAAAATGTAGAGGCCGACGACGGCGATGAGGACCAGCCAGGTCAGCGGGTCGAGCCAGCTTTCGACCAGGTGATAGTGCTCGTGGAGGAGGTAGCCGGCGCTGACCAGCACGGTGTTCCAGATCAGCATGCCGATGGCCGAGAACAACGCGAAGGTGGGGAAGTTCATCTTCGCAAGGCCGGCGGGGACCGAGATCAGGGTACGGAGGATCGGGAACAGCCGCCCGACGAGAACGATGGGTCGGCCCCAGCGGTCGAAGATGCGGGCGGCGTAGTCGATCTCGTCGGCATTGAAGGCGAACCAGCGGCCGATGTGGTCGGCGAGCCATTTCACGCGCTCGAGGCCGAACAGGCGGCCGACGAAGTACCAGGGCAGCATGCCGATCAGCGAACCGATGGTGGCGGCGAGGATCACGCCGAAGAAGTTGAGTGTGCCCTGACCGGCGGCGAAACCGGCGAACGGCACGATCAGCTCGGAGGGGATCGGCGGGAACACTGCCTCGAGCAGCATCAGCAAGGCGATCCCGACATAGCCGAGGTCGGTGATGATCTGGGTGATCCAGGTGGCCATGCGTGTTCGCTGCTCCGTCGTTTCCGGCGTTCAGTAGCCCACAGGGTCAGTGCCGCGAAAGCGGAAACGCTGTTTCGAGGCTCAAAAACGAAAATCCCCGCTCGTCGCGGGGATCTTCAGTTCTGTCTGGTGCCGGAGACCGACGCCGGTGATTAGCTCGCCTTGGCGGCGCGCATCATGCGCTTGCGGTCGTTCGGGTCGAGCCAGATCTTGCGCAGGCGAATGGATTTGGGCGTCACTTCCACGTACTCGTCGTCGGCGATGTAGCCGAGCGACTGCTCGAGTGTGAGCTTCTTGGGCGGGGTCAGGCGGACCGCCTCGTCCTTCGACGTGGTACGGATGTTGGTCAGCTGCTTGCCCTTGAGCGCGTTGACTTCGAGGTCGTTCTCACGGGCGTGCTCGCCGATGATCATGCCCTCGTAGATGTCGACGCCGGCATCGATCATGATCGGGCCGCGCTCTTCGAGGTTCCACAGCGCATAGGTCACGGCCTGGCCGGTGCCATTCGAGATCAGCACGCCGGTGCGGCGGCCCGGGAGGGCGCCCTTGAACGGCTGGTACTCGTGGAACAGGCGGTTGAAGATGGCGGTGCCGCGGGTATCCGACAGCAGCTCGGGCTGGTAGCCGATGAGCGAGCGGGTCGGAACGTAGAAGCGGAGGCGCGTGCGGCCGACGCCCGAGGGACGCATGTCGACGAGGTCGCCCTTGCGCTCGGTGAGCTTCTGCACGACCACGCCGGTGTGCTCGTCATCGACGTCGATGATGACTTCCTCGATCGGCTCGAGCTTCTGGCCGTTCTCCTCGCGGATAACGACGCGCGGGCGGCCGATGGTGAGCTCGAAGCCCTCGCGGCGCATGTTTTCGATCAGCACGGCGAGCTGCAATTCGCCGCGGCCGGCGACGTCGAACGAGTCGTTGTCCTCGCCCTCGGTGACGCGGATGGCGACGTTGCCCTCGGCTTCGCGCATCAGGCGCTCGCGGATGACGCGGGATTGCACCTTGTCGCCCTCGCGGCCGGCCAGCGGGCCGTCATTGATGCGGAAGGTGACCGACAGGGTCGGCGGATCGATGGGCTTCGACGGCAGCGGCTCATTGACAGAGGGGACCGCCAGGGTGTCGGCGACGGTCGAGGTCTCGAGGCCGGCAATGGCGACGATATCGCCGGCTTCGGCGAGATCAATCGGGGTGCGCTCGAGGCCGCGGAAAGCGAGAACCTTACTGACGCGGCCCTTTTCCACTTCCTTGCCGTCACGGCCGAGCGAATGGATGGCGTCGCCGGCCTTGACCGTACCGGAGGTAATGCGGCCGGTGAGGATGCGGCCGAGGAACGGGTTGCGCTCGATGGTGGTGACCAGCATGCGGAACGGGCCGGTTTCGACCTTGGGCTCGGGTACATACTCGAGCACCTTGTCGAGCAGCGGGGCGAGCGAGTCCTTGGGGCCTTCCGGCTTGTCGGACATCCAGCCGAGCTTGGCGGCGCCGTAGAGGACCGGGAAATCGAGCTGCTCGGGGGTCGCGTCGAGGGCGATGAAGAGGTCGAAGATCTCTTCGAGCACTTCGAGATGGCGCTCGTCGGGGCGGTCGATCTTGTTGATCGCGACGATGGGGCGGAGGCCCTGGGCCAGGGCCTTGCCGAGCACGAACTTGGTCTGCGGCATCGGGCCTTCGGCGGCGTCGACGAGGATCACCACGCCATCGACCATCGACAGGATGCGCTCCACCTCGCCGCCGAAGTCGGCGTGGCCGGGGGTATCGACGATGTTGATGCGCGTGTCTTTCCAGACCAGCGAGGTGACCTTGGCCAGAATGGTGATGCCGCGCTCGCGCTCGAGATCATTGCTATCCATGGCGCGCTCTTCGACGCGCTGGTTGTCGCGGAACGAGCCGGACTGCTTGAGGAGAACGTCGATCATGGTGGTCTTGCCATGGTCAACGTGAGCAATGATTGCGATGTTACGCAAAGACATGAGGGGCGGCCGATCAGATTTTCCGGAGATTAGCCGCGCCCCATATCGGACAAGGGTCACATTCTCAAGACAATTCGCGGAATGGGAGGGTTGCGGCATCTCGCGGGAGCGGTGAGACGCCCCCGTTACCCCAGCGCGAAAACTGCGGGGACGCCCCACCCAACGCAGCGGCGACGCATCGAGCGTGCCCCCGCACCGACATGACGGATGGACGAGGGGCCGATCGACATCGGACGCGAAATATCTGGCAGGTGCTCAGCGGCGGGCCGCAACTAGCGCCTGAAGGTCGCCATCAGTATTGCGATGCCGCCCCAGGTGAAGGCCCCGCCTATGATGAACCACCAGATCCACATGGCGATTGCGGAAAAGCCGTTAGAAGCAAACATCAGGCCGAACCCGAGCGTGCACAGCCCCGGCAGTAGCAGGAGCAATCCAGCGATGACGGCGAGAATGCGCCCGATCATGCGATGGCCCGTTGCCGATCCAGCCGCTCACGGATCGGGCCGATTTCGCCGTTGCGATAGAACAAGTTGTAGGTCTCGAACGGGATGATCTGGCCGTTCGGGGTGACGAAGTGGATGCAGCTGCGCTTGGCAGCGGGCACCGAGAAGTTGTGGCGATCCATGAAGTTGATGACGGCGACGCGGAACACCGAGGAGTAGTCGAGGCCCTGAGGCACTGGCACTTCGGGCAGGCAGCAGAGCAGCGCCGTCATCTTTTCGGTGATGGTGCCCTCGCCGACCGACAGCGAGAACAGATCGAAGATACGGCGCTTCAATTCAGGGTAGCGCTCGAAGGTGACAGAGTTGGGCACGGAATCGAGCAGCATGTCGCGCGGGATCATCGAGGTGACGGGGGCGACGGTGCGGCCGTTGCGCAAGCCATAGCCGATGGTGATGGCGTCTGGATTGCAGGGGAGCGGGATCATGTCGGCTTCGCCGAACAGGCCGTGCTCGTCGACGATGCGGCGGCGCACCTCGGAGAGGGTGAGGCGATTACCGCGGAGGCTGAAGCCCTCGTTGCGGCCGGCATCCTGGATCGGCTGGAAGGTGACGCCGCGGACGCATTGCCAGCCCAGCGCGTGATCGATGATGCCTGGCACTTCGTGGTCGTTGACGCCCTTCTTCAGCGTCGCGACCAGCGTGGTCGAGATGTTGTGGTGCTCGAGCGCTTCCAGCGCCTGCTGGCGGATACGGCGGAGGTCGGCGCCGCGCAGGTCCATCAGGGCGTCGCGCTCGAGGCTGTCGAACTGCAGGTAGATCTCGAGACCGGTTTTACGCGCGGCCAGAGCCTCGACGAAGGCCGGGTCCTGGGCGATGCGGATGCCGTTGGTGTTGATCATCAGGTGGCGGATCGGGCGGGCCTGGGCGGCGTCGATCACGGCGAGGATGTCGGGGCGGATGGTGGGCCCGCCGCCCGAGATCTGGAGCAGATCCGGCTCGCCCTCGCTGCGGACCAGCGCATCCATCATGCGTTCGATCGTGGCGAGGGGCAGGTGCTCGGTGTGCTGCGGCGAGGAGCCGGCAAAGCAGACGGGGCAGGTGAGGTTGCAGTGCTGGTTGATCTCGATGATGGCGAGGCAGGAATGCTGCTCGTGATCTGGGCAGAGGCCGCAATCATAGGGGCAACCGTAATCGGTGTGGGTCTGCACCTCGAGCGGACGGTCGCCGGGCTTGAGGAAGTCCTTCTGCCACTTGAAGAACTCGATATCGGTCGAGACCAGCACCTTCTGCACGCCATGGGTGCGGCAGCGCTTCTCGTACCAGACGGCGCCATCGCTGAACTGGATCTTGGCCGGCACGAGCGCCAGGCACTCGGCACAGAGCGAGGTGGTTTCGCCGTAAAAGATGTAGGGTTTAATCTTTCGAACCGGGGCCGGTTCTTCAAACGCGTCGAGCACTTGCCTGATTATCCCTCAATAATATTGTCAAGGCGTAGAACACGAGACCGACACACACAATCTGAAATATCGTGAGCCCGGCGAATAGTGCTGGATAGGGTTTGAGGAACTCCAGCGCGAACCGCTGCAGGCCGTAGAGCAGGACCAACAGGGCAAAGCCGTTGCGGAGCACCCAAGCGTCGCGGCGGATCAGGGCAATGCCGTAGGCCAGCGCAAACAGGGCGAGCGCCGCGGACTCGTAGAGCTGGACCGGGTGGCGCGGAATACCGTCACCGAAGTCATGTGCCCAGGGCAAGTCGGTGGGAGTGCCGTAAGTGAAATCGTCGAGGCCCGCAAAGTAGCAGCCGATCCGGCCGACGGCGATGCCGATGGCGACCGGCACGGCGTAGAGCGCAGCAGTGCGGCCGCGCATGCCGACGCGGAGCTTGTAGAGCTCCACCGCGAGAATGGCGCCGGCCAAGGCACCCTCGATCGAGCGGGCGAAACCGGGGAGACCGGCAAGCCAGAGGTTCAGGCTGCCGAGAGCGTAGGCCCCCAAGGCGGCGCCGATGACCAGGGCGGCGAGATAGCCCGTGCCGACTTTTCCAGCGGAAGGGAAGGCGCCGGGCATGAAGCGGCGGAGGGCGAAGGCAACCAGCGCCGCGGCTAACCAGGCTAGTCCATCGAAGACGGCGTGGACGTCCATGCGACCCCCCCGGTCCTCGATCTCAGGTATCAGATGTCAGGAGACCCGGCGCAGCTTGGGGCGGGTGGCGGCTTCTTCGGCCAGCATCTCGGTGACCGCCTGGGCGCTGATTGGGGGCGAGAACAGGAAACCCTGGACTTCGTTGCAGCCCTGATCGCGGACGGCGGCGAGCTGTTCCTCGGTCTCGATGCCTTCGGCGGTGGTGGACATGCCGAGCGACTGGCCGAGGCCGATCACCGCCTTGATGATGGCGAGGCTGTCGCCTTTCGACTTGAGATCGCGCATGAAGGTGCGGTCGATCTTGATCTTGTCGAAGGGGAACGAACGCAGGTAGCTCAGCGACGAGTAACCGGTGCCGAAATCGTCCATCGAGATGCGAACGCCGAGTGCCCGCAGCTTGTGCAGGGTCTTCAGCGTCGGCTCGTTGTCGGAGAGCAGCAGCGACTCGGTGATCTCGAGTTCGAGCCGGGTGGGGGAGAGACCGGTATCGCGGAGCGCGGCTTCGACCGTCTCGAACAGGCGCTTGTTCTTGAACTGCACGGGCGAGAGGTTGACCGCGACGCGCACACCGGGCGGCCAGTTGGCGGCAGTGCGGCAGGCTTCGCGCAGGACCCATTCGCCGATCTGGACGATGAGGCCGGTTTCCTCGGCGATCGGTATGAACTCGGTCGGCGAGATGGTGCCGCGATCAGCGGTATCCCAGCGCAGCAGCGCTTCGAGGCAGGTGATGCGGTTTTCTTTCAAGCCGACCAGCGGCTGGAACACCAGGCGCAACTCGCCCTTGGCGAGGGCGAGGCGGAGACCGGCCTCGATGGTGCGACGCTTCTGGATGGCGGCATCCATGCCGGACTCGAAGAAATGGAAGGTCGAGCGCCCCTCGTTCTTGGCCTTGTAGAGCGCCAGGTCGGCGTTCTTCATCAGGGTCTCGGAGGTCTCGCCGTCCTGTGGGGCCATGGCGATGCCGACCGAGGTGCCGATGACCAGCTGGTGGCCGTCGATGGTGAAGGGGTTGGCCATCGCCGTGACGATGCGCTCGGCGATGGTGGCGGCTTCCGCCGGGTTGTCGACGCCACGCAACATGAGCGCGAACTCGTCGCCGCCGAGGCGGGCCAGCAGGTCGTTTTCCCGGGTGGCGCCCCACAGGCGCGCCGAGACCTGCTGCAGCAGCTTGTCGCCAAGCGAATGGCCGAGCGTGTCGTTGACCGACTTGAAGTGATCGAGATCGATGCAGAGTACTGCGATGTGCTCGCCACGGGCGAGGCCGGGCTCGGCCGCCGCCATCTCCTCGAGGAACTGCACGCGGTTGGGCAGCTGGGTCAGCGCGTCGTGGCGCGCGAGGTGGCGGATGCGCTCTTCGTGCTGGCGCTGCTCGGTGATGTCTTCGTGGGTGGTGACCCAGCCGCCATCCTTCATCGGATGGTGCTGCATCATGATGGTGCGGCCGTTGAGCTCGTGGATGTTCTTGCCGTACTCGCCGCGCGAAATCACCTCGCGGCGCCAGCGGATGTAGTCTTCGCGGTTGGCGCCGGCCTGCATGCCCTCGTCGAACAGGTGGCCGAGGATGTCGTCGAGCTGGGTGCCGGGCTTCAGCAGGTGCTCGGGCAGGTTGTAGATGCGCTGGTAGGGCTGGTTGCAGATCACCAGGCGACCCTTGGGGTCGTACATGCAGAGGCCCTGGGAGATGTTGTTGACCGCCGCATCGAGCCGGATGTTCTGGCGTTCGAGCTCGCGCTTGCGCTTCTGGATGATCTCGGAGGACGCGATCTCCTCGGTGACATCCTCGTGCGTCACCACCCAGCCGAGGCCGGGGGAGAAGGCGTGGGCGGTTTCGAGCCAGCGATCGCCGGCAACCCGCTCGCGCACCTTGGAACGGGCGCCGCCGCGGTTGCCGAGCAGTTCCTTCTTGTAGGCGGCAAGGAACTCTTCGGGGGATTGGTCGGGGTGGTTGCCCATCTCGGAGGAAAGCTTGACCACTGCCTCCAGCGTCATGCCCTTGCGGACGCGGCGGGTGGGAAAGCCGTAGATGTCGAGATAGTGCTGGTTGAACATCACCAGCTTGAAATTGGGCGACCAGACGCAGAAGCCGTAGGGAACCGACTGCAGCGCCGCATCGAGCAGCAATGCATCTGCGGCCTTGTGGTCGGAATCGACGGACAGCGCCTTCACTTCTGGTCAGGCTCCCAATTCCCGTTATTCGGGCCTGGGAACGCTAGCGATGGGTGGTTAAGAACGCTTTAAGCAAAAGCCCTTCGCCCGTTACTCGAGACCGACCTTCAGCATCTCGATTTCGGCTTTCAGCTTCTGGATTTCGAGCTCGTAGAGCCGGGCGCAATTGAGCCGGGTGGGAGCTTCGCCGAGCGGAATGATGACGCGGGCGTAGGCGACGGCGCTCTGCGGCGCGCTATCGTCGATGCCGTAGTCGTCGCTGGAATACGCACTCGACAGGTCGCCGCCCGCGACGCCGAGATCGAGATAGCCGCCGGAGGAGTTGATCGACTGGCTGCAGCGCACCCCCTCGGAGGTCGTGATCGAGTCTTCGCCGCCCGGTCCTACCGGAGGTGGCGGGAGGAGCAAGCCGTCAGCCGCCGACGCCGGCCATGCGGCCAGTGTAGCGACCACAGACGCGCGGCAGAATCGGACCATCGAGTGCTTTAGGCATGACACAGAGCGCAATTGTCCGCTCCTTCTTGGTGGGATCGATATCGAAGGTCACGATGACCTGGCGGGCGAAGCCGGGCGCCATGGTGAGTTCGGCGGGCCTGATGACGACGCCGCCGATGGGCGTCTGGTAGTCGGAGGCGAGGGGCACGAGGACGAATGTCATCCGGCGGTTGTAGGGATTGCCGACGGTCAGCTTGAAGGCCTTCTTGTCCGAGGGCGTGACGCCTGATTTCTCGAGCGGCGACAGCGATTGCGCGGCGACCGGGGCGGCGAGGGCGAGTGTGGCGGCAATCGCCATCGGCAGGATGGCTAGCTTCAGGGATGGCATGTGACGACGGTCCTTGTTCCATAGGTGCCGGGGGCAAAGCCGTTGGGGTTCAAGATGCGGTTGTTGATCGTGATTGTGATCGACAGGCCGGAGAGAATGCCCGTTGCCTGGAAGCTGGTCGTTGCGCTCGTGTAGGATTGGCTGGCGCCGGGAAAGAGACCGAGTACGGAGGCGGCGCTGTAGGCTACCTGCAGCGTCTCGGCACTGGCATTGTAGCCCGACGCCGTCTGGATACGCGTCGGGGGCGCGACGTCGATGGTCGCCGTGCCGTCGAGCAACGTCAGGACGCTGGTCATGGTCCCCGGGGTGGTTCCGTTGACCTCCGAGCCGAGCATGGTGTTGTCGTTCGATGCGCGCAGGGTACCGGGCGACTGCACGTTAAGCGTGCAGGCCAAAGCGGGCAGCGGCGCCAGTAGTACCGCGCCGATGAGCGCACCAGCGGCCGTGTAGCTCAGGGCTGCGCGCATGTGACCACGGTCCGCGTCGTGTAGGTGGCCGCGGGGAAGCCGGCGGAGTTGCGGATCCGATTGTTCACCGTCAGCACCGAGGCGGCGATGGTGCCGAGCGACTGGGTAGTCTGGCTGGCCGTGTAAGCCTGGGTGATGCCCGAGAGGCCGGAGGCGCCTGTGTAGGAGACTTCGACGATCTCGGTGCCGACGGAATAGCCGCCTGGTGCGCTGGAGGTACGGGTCGGTGCGCCGATGGTGAGCGTCGAGCCGCCGATCGACAGGACGGTAACGGAACCGGGCGTGCCGCCGGCCTCCTCCGAACCAAGTGTGGTGCCTGTGGTGAGGTTCAGCCCCAGCGTACCGTTGGTGCTGGCGACGATTGTGCAGCCAGCTGTTACGGTGCCGGTGAAATCGACGTTGGCCGCTGCCGCGGGCATGGCGCCGGCCAGCAGGGCGAGGGTGGTTGCAGCAAGTAAACGCATCACTTTACTCCGGGTACGCGATGAAACTCGCCCGGAGTGTCAGTATTTCATGGTTAATGAGTGCTAAATATTGATCGCACTAGGCGTTAGTGCGCAAATCAACAACGCACCAACGCGCCGACCGGCAAGAAATGCCTACCGGTCGGCCACGCAGTAACACGCACATGTGTACGTTGAAGGTAGCGGTAGCCGCGGTCGCGCCGCGGCCGCCGGGCTACTTCTTGCCGAGGTTGAGCCGGCGTGCGGCGTAGGTCTTGAGGCGCAGGCCGTTGAGGCGGATGAAGCCCTCGGCGTCGTGGTGGTCGTAGGCCACGGCGCCTTCCTCGAAGGTCACGAGGTCCATGTTGTAGAGCGAGTAGGGCGAGGACCGCGCGATGACGCTGGCCGAGCCCTTGTAGAGTTTCACGGTGACGTCGCCGGTGACGAACTGCTGGGACTTGTCGATCAGCGCCTGCAGCATCTCGCGCTCGGGCGAGTACCAGAAGCCGTTGTAGATGAGCTCGGCATATTTCGGCATCAGCTCATCCTTGAGATGGGCCTCGCCGCGGTCGAGGGTGATCGACTCGATGCCGCGGTGCGCCACCAGCATGATGGTGCCGCCCGGGGTCTCGTAGAGGCCGCGCGACTTCATGCCGACGAAGCGGTTCTCGACCAGGTCGAGCCGGCCGATGCCGTGCTTGCCACCGAGTTCATTGAGCTTGGTGAGCAACTCGGCCGGGCTGAGCTTGACGCCATTGACCGAGACCGGGTCGCCCTTCTCGTAGCCGATAGTGATGATCTCGGCTTCGTTCGGGGCCTTCTCGGGGTCGACGGTGCGCTGGGCGACATAGTCGGGCGCCGGCACTGCCGGATCTTCCAGCACCATGCCCTCGGACGAGGTGTGGAGGAGGTTGGCGTCGACCGAGAACGGCGCTTCGCCGCGCTTGTCCTTGGCGATCGGGATCTGGTGCTTTTCGGCATAGTTGAGCAACGCAGTGCGTGAGCGCAGGTCCCACTCGCGCCAAGGGGCGATGACCTTGAGGTCCGGCTTCAGCGCATTTGCGGTGAGCTCGAAGCGGACCTGGTCGTTGCCCTTGCCGGTGGCGCCATGGGCGATGGCATCGGCGCCGGTTTCCTCGGCGATCTCGACGAGATGGCGGGCGATCACCGGACGGGCGATCGAGGTGCCAAGCAGGTACTGGCCTTCATAGAGGGCATTTGCGCGGAACATCGGGAAGACGAAATCGCGGACGAATTCCTCGCGCACGTCGACGATGCGGATGTCCTTGATGCCGAACATCTCGGCCTTCTTGCGGGCCGGTTCCAGTTCCTCGCCCTGGCCGAGGTCGGCGGTGAAGGTGACGATCTCCGCCTGGTAGTGCTCCTGCAGCCACTTCAGCATGATCGACGTGTCGAGGCCGCCCGAATAGGACAGGACGATCTTCTTGATGTCTTTGCTCATTTCATCTCTCGGCATGATTTGGCGGCGACGCTACACCGGCGCGAGCGCAACGTCCTTGCGAAAACGTCACTACTAGCGCAATTTGTGGCAGATAATGCCAATAGCTGGTGCAGGAGCAGCGCAAAGTGCCAGAAGTGCTTGATGCCATCGACCGCCGGATCCTGAATGCCCTGCAGCGCAACGGCCGGATCTCGAATGTCGAGCTCGCCAACGAGGTGGGGCTGTCGCCTTCGCCCTGCCTGCGCCGGGTGAAGCTGCTCGAGGAATCCGGGATTATCGACAAGTATGTCGCGGTTCTCAATGGACCGAAAGTGGGCTTGGGGCTGACGGTGTTCGTGCGGGTCTGGTTCAAGACGCAGGATTCGACCGTTACCGAGAAATTCGCCGAGACGGTGCGGCAGTTCCCTGAGGTGGTCGAGTGCTATCTCACCACCGGCGAGTGCGATGCGATCATGCGGGTGGTGACGGCGGACCTCCACGCCTACTGGCGCTTTCAGTCCGACCATCTGGCGCGCATCCCGAGCGTGCAGAGCGTCAAGACCGACGTGCCGATGGAAACGATCAAGCGCAGCCACGAGTTGCCGCTGGGGTGAGGCTCAGCAGGCGATCTCGCCTCGCATGGCGCTCGAGTCGCCCCAGGTGGAGAGCCAGATCAGGCTCTCTGTCACCAACCCGATCACGGGCAAGGTCACGGCACGGACCAAACCCTGCCGCGGTTGGTGTTCCACGGCGTGCTGCAGGTGGGCGAGTTCCTGTTCCTGAATCGAGCTGATCAGGTCGTGCAACTCAAGATCCTGCTGCTTGAGGAAGGCCTTTTGATGCTCGAGGTGTCGATGCACGGTTGCCTCGACCGCCTCAGTGCAGACCCAGATCATGTTGCGGCCCATGAGCGCCGTCGCGAAACCGAGGACGTAGCCGCCAAGGCTCCAGAACGCCATCACTCGACACGGCCTCGCGTTTCTATCCGGCATCGCCCCTAAGAACAGGCGGCAGTGTTCGATCTCGTCGTCGCGCATCTCCGTAAGCGCCGGAACGATGTCGGGGTAGAAGCGGTGGGCGAACGCCAACTGGGCATTGTAGATGCGGATGGCCCCGAACTCGCCGGCGTGATTGACCTTGAGGATGCGGCGAACCGTCAGCGCGTTGGAGCGCGATTCCCAGAACGCCATGCCTGGTCCCCGCCCATTGGCCACGATGCCGGGAGATGATAGGCAGCAACTGGCCATTCTGGAAAGTCCCCATGCCCGCCTTCATTCCCGACCTTGCCGTAATCCTCGCCTTCGCGCTTGCGGGCGTGATCCTTGCGATCACTCCCGGCCCGGATATGGCGCTGCAGCTGAGCCGGGCCATCAACTACGGCCGGGCGCATGGGCTGGCTTGCGCTGCCGGCGCGATGACCGGGGTGCTGGTGCATACGACACTCGCGGCGCTCGGCATCTCGGTGCTGATCGTTGCGGCGCCGGCGCTGTTCCTGGCGCTGAAGATCGTCGGGGCCGTGTACCTCATCTGGCTCGCCTGGCAGGCGATCGTCCATGGCGGCGGCCTGCGGCTTGCCGCGGCGGCCAAGAAGGCACCGACGCTGCGCCAGAGCTACATGACCGGCGTGGGGATCAACCTGCTCAACCCCAAGGTGGTGCTGTTCTTCGTGACGTTCCTGCCGCAGTTCGTCGATGCGCATGACCCGGCTGCGAGCGGAAAGCTGTTCTTCCTCGGTGCCGAGTTCATCCTCATCTCGATCCCGCTCGCGGTGCTGACCGTCTATGCGGCCGAATGGATCGCGGCGGCGTTCAAGCGCACCAAGTGGGTCGAGAAAGCACTGAACTGGAGTTTTGCGGGCATCTTCACGGCGTTCGCCGCGACCATCCTCACGGCGCAGGCGCGCCACTGATGAACTATTCCCACGCCTTCCACGCCGGGAACTTCGCCGATGTGATGAAGCATCTCATCGTTACGCGGCTGGTCGAGTACCTGAAGAAGAAGGACGCGGCGTTTCGGGTGATCGATACGCATGCGGGGATCGGGCAGTACGACCTGACCGGGGCAATTGCCAAGCGCTCGCCGGAATGGATCGACGGTATCGGCAAGGTGCTGAAGGGCGGCCTGCCGCAGAAGGCGCAGGCGCTGGCGGAGCCGTATCTCAAGGTGCTGGCCGAGCTGAACCCGGGCGACAAGCTCGAAACCTATCCGGGTTCGCCGCTGCTGGTGCGCAAACTGTTCCGGCCGCAGGACCGGCTGTCGGCGCTGGAACTGCACCCTGAATATGCGGAGCGGCTGGGCAAGCTCTTCGAGGGTGACGTGCAGGTGCGGGTGATCCATCTCGATGGGTGGCTGTCGCTCAACGCGCATGTGCCGCCCAAGGAGAAGCGCGGGCTGGTGCTGGTCGATCCGCCGTTCGAGGAGCGCGGCGAGTTTGAGCGCATCGTCGACGGGTTGGTGAAGGCGCATGGCAAGTTCGCCACCGGGGTCTATGCGCTGTGGTATCCGCTGAAGGACACGCGGGCGGTGCACGATTTCATCTCGGCGCTGCGCGATACCGGCATTCCGAAGATGCTGCGCGCCGAGGTCAGCATCCGGCCGGCATCGAACCCGCCGCGGCTGCACGGTTCGGGCATGATCCTGGTCAACCCGCCGTTCACGATGGAAGCGGAACTGCGGATCCTGCTGCCGGCGCTGGCGCAGTTGCTGGGCGATCCGGGTGCCGGGCGTCACAAGCTCGAGTGGATCCGCGGCGAGGAGTGACGGGCTAATAGTCGACGGTGTCGACCAGAACGAAGCTCGTCAGTTGCGGCGTATGGATCAGGCCGCGCGCTTCGGCCCCTACCCACATCTGCCGGAGCGCTGCCGTCATTCGTTCGGAGGCTTCGCGCGTTGCGAACTCCAGCTCAATCATGACGTGGTTGGGATTGTCGGCATGTCGGCCGACACGATGGCGCAGTACGCCCATCTGGCGGCGCCCTAGCGGATCGCTGTCGAAGCCCTGGCGGCGCCAGGTGTCGTAGTCGGGAACCGAATGCTCGATGTGCAACACATACATTTCGTTCTCCCTGTTATCGCCCTCAGTCGTAGCGCAATGGCGCGGCTAGAGCTCGAACTCGTAATAGATCATCGCATCGCCGGTGCCGCCGATCTTGCGGTAGAGGCCGTTGGCTTCGAGGTTGTCGAGCTCGGTGCCGAGCCAGGCTTCGCGACAGCCCAGTTCGCTGCCCCAGCTGAACATGGCCGATACCAGGCGCGTGGCGATGCCCTGGCGCCGGTGGGTCGAGGCGGTGCCGACCTCGTCAATGTAGAGCTCGGTCGCCTTGTCGGGATGATGGTGGATGACGGCGGCGCACTGGCCGACGACGACGCCGTTGTCGAAGGCGAGGAGCATCAGGTGGCCGGGCTCGAGCAGGTAGGTTTCGAGGCGCTCGGGATGGATGGGCTCGTCGAAGACGTCGGGGGCGATCTCGGTGAAATCGAGTTCGTCGCCGGGGTGCATGCGTTTGATGTCGATGGGCATCGGCTGGACTCCTTGCTGGGAGGCGTCACCGATTGGGGATCGGATCAGACGTGCCGACGGGCACCGCGCCGTGGGTGCCGCGCTCTGAACGCGGCTAGACGATCCTAGACGGGGTTTAGCGGCTCGCCAAGATGTCAGGCGGTGAGCGCGTCGCGCTCTTTCTTGGTCAGCCGCTCGGTCTCACTCTTCAGCTGCCCGCAGGCGGCGAAGATGTCGCGGCCCCGCGGGGTGCGGACCGGGCTGGCATAGCCGGCATTGTTGACGATGTCGGCGAAGCGCTCGATGCGCGAGGACGACGAGCAGTCGTAGTTGGTGCCGGGCCAGGGGTTGAACGGGATCAGGTTGATCTTGGCCGGGATGCCGGCGAGCAGGCGCACCAGCTCGCGGGCGTCGGCGTCGGAATCGTTGATGTCCTTGAGCATGACGTACTCGAAGGTGATGCGGCGGGCGTTCGACAGGCCGGGGTAGTCGCGGCAGGCCTGGATCAGCTCTTTCAGCGGATACTTCTTGTTGATCGGCACCAGCATGTCGCGCAACTCGTCGCGCACTGCATGGAGCGAAATGGCCAGCATGACGCCGATCTCGCGGCCGGTGGGCTCGATGAACGGCACGACCCCGGAAGTGGAGAGGGTGATGCGGCGCTTCGACAGCGAGATACCGGCCTCGTCCGAGGCGATCAGCAGGGCCTGCTTGACGTTGTCGTAATTGTAGAGTGGCTCGCCCATGCCCATCATCACCACATTGGTGATGGCGCGGCTGTCGCCTTCGGAGCCGCCCGAACCGCGCGGCGCCGGCACGAGGCCGCCGTCATCGGGGCGGACGCCGCCGGGGAAATCGCCGAGGCGCTCGCGCGCCATCAGGATCTGGCCGAGGATCTCGCCGGCGGTGAGATTGCGCACCAGCTTCTGCGTGCCGGTGTGGCAGAACGAACAGGTGAGGGTGCAGCCGACCTGCGAGGAGACGCAGAGCGTGCCGCGGTCTTCCTCGGGGATGTAGACGGTCTCGACTTCGACAGGCGGCAGCAGAGGATTCTTGGGATCGCGGAAGCGGAACAGCCACTTGCGGGTACCGTCGATCGAGACCTGCTCGGTGACGATCTCGGGGCGATCGAGCAGGAACGTGTCGGCGAGCTTCTGGCGGAAGCCCTTCTGGATGTTGGTCATCCGGTCGAAGTCGGTGACGCCGTTGTGGTAGATCCAGTTCCACAGCTGGGAGGCACGCATCTTGGCCTCGCGCTCGTCGAGGCCGATGCCCATCAGCGTCTCGCGCAGCTCGGGCTTCATCAGGCCGACGAGCGACGTCCGCCCGGATTTCGGGCGGTCGACGTGGGCATGATGGTCAAGGTCGAGGGCGATGGACATGTGCGGGCGGCGGCTTCCGAGCGTTTCAGGGCGCGGCACATAACATAGTAGCACGGATCGCGCAAAACACGGCGGTGGGAGGCTGGCTTGCACCGAGTGGGTGGTGGCCCCCTCCACCAGCTTCGCTGGTCCCCCGCCACGCGGGGGAGGATCAAGGGATTAGCCGGTGCAGTCTTCGATGGCGCGGCTAGCGGAGGTGGCGCCGCTCAGCGAGAAGGTTTCGGTGATCCGGATGCCCTTGTCGCTGGTGCCTTCGATGACGACCGAGGAGCCGGCGCGGAGCGCACCAGCGAGGTTCTCGTTCTCGCTCGGGTTCTGCAGCCAGGCGGCGTCTTTTTCGGTGAACAGCTCGAAGCTCTGGCCGCTGACCGTGGCAGTGGCCGTGGTGTCGGGGGCGAACATGAAGCCGGCAACCAGGTTGAGCTCGTTGCTGACGCTCTCCGAGGGGCGATTGGTAAGGTAGAGCCAGGCCTCGGTGAAATCGTCGGGGCTGGGAGTGACTTCGGTGGGCCGCGACAGTGCGAAGCACACCGGGCCGGTCGACTCGGTGGCGGTGTAAGCGGTCCAGTCGCGATACTCGCCGAGCAGCTTCACCGACTGCGCCATGGCTGAGCTGGCCAGCAAGGGCACGGTCAGCGTGGCGAGGGCAGCGAGAGCGCAGAGTTTCATGAGCAGGGCCTCAACAGTTCGGCGGTTGGTAGCAGGCAAAGCCTGATGGGTTCAATCGCCGAACGTTCCAGAAGGGCGCGGGGTTTCACGCCGCTCAGCTGCAGGCCTTGTTGATTTCACCCAGGGCGGCGGTGACGCCTGACAGGCTGTAGCTGTCGGACATCTTGTTGCCCTTCTGCGAGGTGCCGTTGACGGTGAGCTTAGTGCCCGCCTTCAGCGCTTCGACGAAGGTCGCTTCGTCCGCCTCGACGGCGAGCCAGGCGGCTTCGCCTTCGGTGACCATGGGGAAGGTCTTGCCGTCGACCGTCGCAGTGACGGTGGCATTGGTGGGGTGGAACGGGTAGCCGACCTGGGTCTGCACTTCGTTCTTGGTGCCCAGGCCCTTGCGGTTGATCACCAGGAAATGGATCGGGCTGCGCCGCACCGGGCTGCCGTTCACTTCCTTGGGGGTCCAGTCATCGGGCGAGGCCGAGATGTAGCACATGGCGCCATTGGCATCGGTACCGGTCCAGGCGGTCCACGCCTTGAAGGTCCCCAGTTGCTTGATTTCCTGCGCTGAGGCCGGCACGGCCGCCAGTGCGAGGCAAAGGCTTCCGGCAACGAGACCTGCCAGCGCCAAACGAGATGATGTCATCGCCCGAACATCCTTGTCCGAAGTTGCGCAACCAGCACCTGGGCATCCTGCCATGGCATGGTTACCAAGGTCTCAAACCGGTCGCGCATTTTGAGTAAGTCGCGACATTAGCGGCAATCTTGTCGGCAATTTGACAGGGCAAATCGCCGAAAATCCTGTTTGGGCCCGCATGGTGAAAGAAGCGTTAACGCTCACGCCGCCAGCGGGTAGCTCTGCTCCACCAGATAGGGCCCGCCGCCGACCGAGTCACGGCTCGAGAACAGGACGAAGCGACCGACCTTGAACTCGAGCGGGGTGAAGCGGCCGGAAAAGGCGATGAAGCTCGCGACTTCCTCGGCGGAGACGCCGCGGAGCCGGGCCAAAGCCACGTGCGGCACGAATTTCCGGCCTTCCGGCGCGAGGCCGCAGCGTTGCAGCACCCGCTCCTGCGCCGCCTGCAAGCGTAAGAGAGCGGCATTGGCGGAGCAGCCGGCGAACAGGGCGCGGGGGGTGTTGCCACCGAACGAACCCAGGTGATCGAGCTTGACCGTGAAGGCCTCGCTGTCGGCCAGGCGGTCGAGCATGTCGGTCACTTCGCTCGCCACATGGTGATCGACGTCGCCGATGAAGCGCAAGGTAATGTGATAGTTCTCGGTGTCGATCCAGCGGGCGCCGAACAGGCCTCCCCGCTTGAGCGAGAGGGCGAGGCCCACCTCTGGAGGGACCTCGATTCCGGTAAAGAGCCTGGGCAATCGACCCTCCCTTTGCCGCTGTGAGCCACGTGATTCGCGCTCATCTACACAAGAAACGTAGCGACGGAGGATGGCTCCCGCAAGACACGCAGCACAGCGTGGTAAAGCGGCTGCGCCGTGAGGCGAAAAGGCTCGGATAAACCGTTGAAGAATTGCGACATTACGGAACGTTAAGGTGGGATCCCGAAGTCTTGTATTCGCCAGGGCCTGCCCTCATATTGTGTGATCGACGGCAGTGGCTCGGAGGAGCGCCCCGTCACGTCGCCAGGAAAAGGAATTTCGTCATGGCTGAATTCGACCGTCCGACTATCGCCGCTCAGCGGGCCGGAACCGCCGCGGCCATCGATGAGGGCCTGCGCAGCTACATGCTGAAGGTCTACAACTATATGGGCATTGGTCTGGTGGTGACCGGCCTTGTTGCCTATTTCGGCAACTCCTTCGCCACCACCACCGACCCGAGCCAGGCTGTGGCGCAGCTGACCAATGGCACGATGCTCACCTCGTGGGGCGCACTGCTCTATACGTCGCCGCTGATGTGGGTGATCGCCTTCGCGCCGCTGGCCTTCGTGCTGGTGCTGAGCTTCGGCATCAACAAGCTGTCCGGCGCGACCGCGCAGCTGCTGTTCTGGGTGTTCGCGGCCGTGATGGGCCTGAGCCTCTCGTCGATCTTCATGGTCTATACCGACGCTTCGATCGCCAAGGTGTTCTTCATCTCGGCGGCGACCTTCGGTGCCATGAGCCTCTACGGCTACACCACCAAGCGTGACCTCACGAGCATCGGCAACTTCCTGATCATGGGCCTGATCGGCTTGATCATCGCCTCGATCGTGAACATCTTCCTTGCTTCGAGCATGCTCGACTTCGCCATCTCGGCGATCGGCGTGCTGATCTTCGTGGGCCTGACCGCCTACGACACGCAGAAGATCAAGGAAGGCTACAACGAGGGTTACGGCGCTGAGGTGCTGCACAAGACCGCCGTGATGGGCGCTCTCAGCCTCTACCTCGACTTCATCAACCTGTTCCTGATGCTGCTCCGCCTGTTCGGTAACCGGGAATAATCTCAGCAATCAGCAAGTCTGATTGGAAGTTTGAAGGGCCGCGATCTACTAGAGATCGCGGCCCTTTCGTTTGCAGCGAGCTCTCAATGTCCGACGTCGTCTTCCGCCCGTTCGCCTGGTCAGACATCCCGGCGATCACGGCCATCTACCGGCCCTATGTCGAGGAGACGGTGATCACGTTCGAGACGGAGCCGCCTGATGAGACCGAGATGGCGGAGCGCTTCGGCAAGCTGAAGGCGCTGGGCCATCCGCTGATCATCGCCGAACGGGACGGCAAGGTGCTCGGATATGCCTATGCCTCGTTCTACCGGCCGCGCGCCGCGTACCGCTTCACCTGCGAGGACTCGATCTACCTAGCGCAGGATGCGGTGGGGCAGGGGATCGGCGGACGGCTGCTCGACGAGTTGATGGCGCAGAGCCGGGCGGCGGGGTTCAAGCAGATGATCGCGGTGATTACCGCTGAGCGGGCGAACTCGGTGCGGCTGCACGAGAAGGCCGGGTTCCGCCATGTCGGGCGCTACGATGCAGTGGGCTACAAGTTCGACCGCTGGCTGGATATCGTGCACATGCAGAAGGCCCTCTAGAGAGGCTTTTCCATCGGGTAGCACACCATGCCGCGATCGGCCTCGCAGGGGCCGGCTTCGAGCCAGCCGGACGCGAGGTAGAAGCGCCGGGCTGTGCCGGTGCTGGTGAGCTTGCCGCGGGTAGCGCCAGCCTGGCGGATGCGGTCTTCCATGTCGGCCAGGAGGGCCTTGCTGACGCCGGCAAAACGGTGGGATGGGGCGACGTAGTTGAGCGCAATCTCGTCTGTGCCGTTGAGGCAGCCGACGGCTGCGACCTCGCCGTCATGCTCGGCGACCAGCAACTGGGCGTTCGGGTTGTCGAACATCCGCAGCACCATTTCGGGCGTCTTGTTGCGCAGCCAGCCGGCGAGGATTTCGGGGTCGTTGCGGTGATCGGTGGTGCAGAGGTCGCGGATCGAGGCGGTGAGCACGGCGCTCATGGCCGCTGCATCCGCCGGCTCGGCCGGGCGGACGGTGATCATTTGACGAGGGCGAGTTCCAGGACGCGCAGCACCGTCGACAGGTCGTGGCCGCGCTTCAGGACGCGGCCGTCCTGGCTCAGCACCATGTACTGGCCCTGCTTGAGACGGAGCTTTGGGTTCTTCTCGACCACGTAGAGCGGGCGCTCGGAGGCGCGCTTGTAGATCGAGAACAAGGCGCGGTCGCGCAGGAAGTCGATCGCATAGTCGCGCCACTCGCCGTCGACGACCTTGCGGCCATAGAGGTTAAGGATGGTCTGGAGTTCTTTGCGCTCGAAGCTGACCGCTGGAACGAAGCGGTTGTGGTTGGCCGGTTGGGGCTCTGCAGGACCAGGGCTCGCGGCTGCCGCGAAATCGATGAGAAGCCCTGATCCAAGCTGCTCGGGTTCGTCCACCATTCCTCGCCTCGTCACCTCAATGTCATGATCGCGTCATTCGCAACGCTTGGCAAGCCGGTCGGGATACATCGGCGTTACGCCGTGGTGACGACGTAAGCACCTGCCGCAGTGGTTAACGTAGAATCCCCAATTCGGTCACAATCCCTCCCACTTGGCGCCAGATTGGCCCGGCACCTTATCCATATTGCCTCCAGTGGCCGGCAAGCGGGCTGACCGAGCCCCCAAACCACGATGCTCGTTTGCCGGCCGCCTCTTACATGCACAGTCATTCTCCTCCCGCCTGCGCAAGCTGGCGGGAGTTTTGTTATGGCGGCGAGGCGCCGCGGCCCGGGACTGGCTGAAGGCTGACGGGAGGTCGGTGCGGGTCAGCGGGTGAAGCTGGCGGCGCCGAGGATGGGGCCGGGGAGGCCGTCGCGGTCTTCCTGGATGAGGATGACGGCGCCGTTGGAGCGGCCGGTCAACGCTTCGGCGAGCGGTAGCGTCAGCTCGGCGCCGGTCTCGTGGTTCCACATGCCCAGCACCTGGCGGCCGGTGACGATCTGCGAATAGGCGACGTGTTTGCCTTCGTTCTCGCCGCGCTCGATGGCGACATCGGCGCGATCGAGGAAGGTGACAAGCCAGATCATGGCGTCGCCATGCGCCGGGTTGGCCGGCACCGAGACCTGCAGCATATCGTTGGCGGCGGCGACGAGCTTGACGTCGAGCGGCAGGGTGGCGCCACCAAGCGCGGTGTTGACCGCGTCACGCTTCGAGCCGACGAGGCCGCCCTTGCCGTTGATCACCATCTGCGGGGTGAAGATGCGCGAGGAGCCCCAGCTCTCGGCATAGTCGCGCTGGTGCTGCGAGTTCTCCTTGGCGCCGAACGTGTCTTCCCAGCCGATATAGTCCCAGTAGTCGACGTGGTAGGCGAGGGCGACGACATCGGGGCGTTTCGACATCTCGTCGAGCATGGCGTCGGCCTTCGGGCAGGACGAGCAGCCCTGCGAGGTGAACAGCTCGAGCACGGCCTTGGGCGCAAGCTTGATCTCGCCGGCGAGGGCTGGAGCGATCAGGGCAAGCGAAAAGGAGGCGCCGCAAAGTAACTGTCTAAAAAGCATGGGAACGGTTGTAGGCACGCCATTTGTCCCGCGCGAGTCAAATCGGCGCGAGCTTACGTGATGGGGAAAAGTGCCGGAAAGTCCCAGGAACTGGGCGCGCCCAATTGCGTTTGCAGGGTGCAAACCCGATCGCAATCCCCGGCACTGGCGAAAGGGTGGCTTAACGACGCTCGCCGGCGAACCCTGCTAGGATGCCCCGATGGACACGATGATCGATACCGCGGCAAAGCTCCACGGAACGATGCGCGAGACCTGGCCCGCCGAACGGCCCATCCCCGCGCTTGCGGGCGAGGCGGAGGTCGGACGGCCCACCGGCGGACTTGCCGAACTGGTCGAGGCGATCGTCGCCAGCCGGACCGAGCCGATCAAGACCATCGTGGAGGTGGGCGGCGAACTGGGCGGCAGCACGCGCTTTTTCCTGAGGCAGTTTCCCGATGCCCAGGTGATCACCATAGATCCGTGGCCGGCGAACTATCGGCATATCAGCAAGAAATGGCCGCAGATCGCCACCCATGCAGAGGCGGACGGGCTTTCCTACTACCGGGTGTTCATGAGCCTCAACTGGGAATGGCGCGACCGGCTGCTGCCACTGCGCGCCACCTCCGGCGAAGGGCTGCCGCAGCTGTTTGCCATGGGGCTCAAGCCCGACCTGATCTACATCGACGGGATGCACACCTTCCATGGGTGCTATGACGACCTGACGCTGGCCTTCCACCTGTTCCCGGGCGCGACGATTGCCGGCGACGACTGGGAGTTCAACCCCGGCCTCGAGCACCATCAGTTCATGGGATACCTGCTGCCGGTGCGCCGGGCGGTCACCGAATTCGCCTTTGCCCACGGGCGGCTCGAAGTCCGCACCGCGGGCAATTGCTATTTCATCGAAGCGCCGGCAACAGCCTAGGCGGCGACGAGGTTACGCAGCACGTAGTGCAGGATGCCGCCGTGCTGGTAGTACTCGAGTTCGTTGATCGTATCGATGCGGCACCGGGTCGAGATCTCCTCGACGCGGCCGTCGGCGCGGACGATCCTCACCTTGACAGTGGAGCGCGGGGTCAGCGTGGTGAGGCCCTCGATCGAGACGGTCTCGGTGCCGTCGAGATGCAGGGTCTGCCAGCTCTCGCCGTCGGCGAACTGCAGCGGCAACACGCCCATGCCGATGAGGTTGGAGCGGTGGATGCGCTCGAAGCTCTGGGCGATGACGGCGCGGACGCCGAGGAGGCGCGTGCCCTTGGCAGCCCAGTCCCGCGATGAACCGGTGCCGTATTCCTTGCCGGCGAAGATCACCAGCGGGGTATCGGACTTCTGGTAGGCCATGGCGGCGTCGTACATCGCCATGACTTCGCCGGTCGGGCCCTTGGTGAAGCCGCCTTCGACGCCGGGGACCATCTGGTTCTTGATGCGGATGTTGGCGAAGGTGCCGCGCATCATGACTTCGTGGTTGCCGCGGCGGGCGCCGTAGGAGTTGAAGTCCTTGGGCGCCACCTGGCGGTCGACCAGGTACTTGCCGGCCGGGGTGCCTGCCTTGAACGAGCCGGCGGGCGAGATGTGGTCGGTGGTGATCGAGTCGAGGAAGAGGCTGAGAACGCGAGCCTCGTGGATGTCGGTGACCGGCGCCGGCTCCATGGTCAGGCCCTCGAAATACGGGGGGTTCTGCACATAGGTGGAGCTGGAGTTCCAGCGATAGGTCTCGCCGCCGTCGACGGCGATGCCCTGCCAGTTCTCGTCGCCCTTGAATACGTCGGAGTAGCGGCCGAGGAACATCTTGGGGGTGATCACCGTGCGAACGATGTCGGCGATCTCCTGGTTGGTCGGCCAGATGTCCTTGAGATAGACCGGCTGGCCATCCGAACCGGTGCCGAGCGGATCGGTGGTCAGGTTCACATTCATCGAACCGGCGATGGCGTAGGCGACGACCAGCGGCGGGGAGGCCAGGTAGTTGGCGCGCACGTCGGGGTTCACGCGGCCCTCGAAGTTGCGGTTGCCCGAGAGCACTGAGGCCGCGACGAGGTCGTTGGCGTTGATGCACTCGGAGATGGCTTCCGGCAGCGGGCCCGAGTTGCCGATACAGGTGGTGCAGCCATAGCCGACGAGGTTGAAGCCGAGCGCGTCGAGATCGGCCGAAAGGCCGGCAGCGTTGAGGTAGTCGGTGACCACCTGCGAGCCGGGGGCGAGCGAGGTCTTGACCCAGGGCTTGCTGGTGAGGCCCTTGGCGCGGGCCTTGCGGGCGACGAGACCGGCAGCGATCAGCACGTTCGGGTTCGAGGTGTTGGTGCACGAGGTGATGGCGGCGATCACCACATGGCCGTCGTCGATCCCGTAGGAGGCACCCTTCACCGGGAAGGCGGCTTCCTCGGGGATGTCGTCGATGCCGGTGGCGCCTTCATCGACGAAGCGGCTCTCGCCACGCGACTCGGGCAGCGCGGTGCGCTCCTTGCGGCCGCCGGCGAGATCCTTCATCGCCTCGGCGAACTTCGGCGCGGCATCGACCAGCGAGACGCGGTCCTGCGGGCGCTTGGGGCCGGAGAGCGAGGGAACGACGGTCGTGAGGTCGAGCTCAAGCGTATCGGTGAACAGCGGATCGGGCGAGGCCGTGGTGCGGTACATGCCCTGGGCCTCGGAATAGGCCTTCACCAGTGCGACCCGGTCGGCGTCGCGGCCGGAGGTCTCGAGGTAAGTGAGAGTGTCTTCGTCGACCGGGAAGAACCCGCAGGTAGCGCCGTATTCGGGGGCCATGTTGGCGATGGTCGCCTGGTCTTCGAGGCTCAGGTAATCGAGGCCGGGGCCGTAGAACTCGACAAACTTGCCGACGACGCCCTTCTTGCGGAGCATCTCGGTGACGGTGAGGACCAGATCGGTGGCGGTGATGCCCTCGTTGATCTTGCCGGTCATCTTGAAGCCGACGACTTCGGGGATCAGCATGGTGATGGGCTGCCCGAGCATGGCGGCTTCCGCCTCGATGCCGCCGACGCCCCAGCCGAGCACGGCGAGGCCGTTGACCATGGTGGTGTGGCTGTCTGTGCCGACCAATGTGTCAGGGTAGGCGTAGAGTTCGCCCGAGGTCTCGTCCTGGCGGGTCCAGACGGTCTGGGCCAGGTATTCGAGGTTCACCTGGTGGCAGATGCCGGTGCCGGGCGGCACGACGCGGAAGTTGTCGAAGGCTTTCTGGCCCCAGCGCAGGAACTCGTAGCGTTCGCCGTTGCGCTCATATTCGAGATCGACGTTCTGGAGGAAGCTCAGCGGGGTGCCGAAGCTGTCGACCATCACCGAGTGATCGATGACCAGGTCGACGGGAACCAGCGGGTTGATCTTCTGCGGATCGGCGCCGAGCTTGGCGGTGGCATCGCGCATGGCGGCCAGATCGACCACGGCGGGGACGCCGGTGAAATCCTGCATCAGCACGCGGGCCGGGCGGTAGCTGATTTCATGCTCGGAAACGCGGGTGCGGAGCCAATCGGCGACGGCTTCGATATCGGCGCGGGTGACGGTGATGCCATCCTCGAAGCGGAGCAGGTTTTCCAGCACCACCTTCATCGAGTGCGGCAGCTGCGAGACGCCCTTCAGACCGTTTTTCTCCGCCAGCGGGATGGAGAAATAACTGTAGGTCTTGTCCCCGACGGTGATCGTGGTTCTGGACTTGAAACTGTCGAGGGATTTCGAGGTCACGGTATCGCCTTCACGCGCTGGTGTTACAAGGCGCCGCCTGGCTCAACTCGGACCGGAAAGGCCCGTGGGACCGGGGGCAAAGGTCGTCTGACTGGAAGGATTCCAATCTACGGCTGGCTTATAGAGAAACTACATGACGCTTGCCAGTGGTGACTTGGGTTCATTAGGCATGGCGGCCATGAACCAGTCGCCGCCCGTTTCCGAGGCTTTTGCACCGCAGCTGCGGGTGCGCGGGCTCACCGTCAGGCGGGGCGAGCGGTTGCTGTTCGCCGACCTGGCGTTCGAGGTCGGCCCCGGCGGGGTGCTGCTGCTGCGCGGGCCGAACGGGGTGGGCAAGTCGACATTGCTGATGACGTTGGCGGGGATTGTCAGGCCGGATGGGGGGGCGATCGAGGGGATCGAGCGCACTGCGATGCATCTGCTCAACTATCAGAGTGGGTTGAAGCCGCGGCTGACGGTGACCGAGAACCTCAAGTTCTGGCGGGCGATGAACGGGGAAACCGGGCTTGGGGTCGAGGCGGCGCTGGAGGCTGTGGGGATTGGCGGGCTCGGGGTCTTGGAGGCCGGTCACTTGTCATCGGGGCAGTTGCGGCGGCTGGGGCTGGCACGGCTCCTGGTGACAGAGCGGCCGATCTGGCTGCTGGACGAGCCGAGCGCGGCGCTCGACGCCGAGGGCGAGGCGCTACTGGGTCGGCTCATCGATGCGCATCGGGCGCGGAGTGGCATAGCGGTCATCGCGACACACCATGACCTGGCGCTGGCTGATGCGACTGACGTCGAGACGCTGGTGCTCGGGGGTGGCGCATGAGCGCGTTCCGGGCGCTGATCGGGCGGGACCTGAAGCTGGCGTTTCGCGCCGGCGGCGAGGCGCTGACGCTGGTGCTGTTCTTCATCATGGTGGCGGTGATCGTGCCGTTCGCCATCGGACCGGACCGGCCGCAGCTCAGCCGGCTGGCGCCGGGGATAGTGTGGATCGCGGCGTTTCTCTCCATGCTGCTGGGGCTCGACCGGCTGTTTCGCGCCGATGATGAGGATGGCTCGCTGACCTTGCTGCGGCACTCAAGCCTGCCGCTCGAAGCGGTGGTTGCCGCAAAAGTGATCGCGCACTGGCTGGTGACGGCGCTGCCGCTGCTGGTGGCGACGCCGGTGCTGGCGCTGCTGCTGTCGATGTCGTGGGCACAGTGGGGGCAGACCGTGCTCGCGTTGCTGATCGGCACGCCGGCGCTGGTGAGTTTCGGAGCGCTGGGCGCCGCAGTGACCG
The DNA here is from genome assembly GCF_056403495.1 of Devosia sp. P2_G7. Lineage (NCBI taxonomy): Bacteria > Pseudomonadati > Pseudomonadota > Alphaproteobacteria > Hyphomicrobiales > Devosiaceae > Devosia > Devosia sp. P2_G7. Next base: position 544,239 of record NZ_JBFUFI010000001.1, on the reverse strand, counting down.
TGGGGCTCAGGCGCGGCGGGCTGATAGCACCGGTGCTGATCCTGCCGCTGGCCATTCCGGTGATGATCTTCGGGGTGGGGATGATGGACCCGCTGTCCGGGGGTGGCGCGACATTGTTCCTCATTGCGCTCAGCCTCGTGGTGACGGCCTTCTCGCCATTCGCGGCTGCGCTTGCCTTGCGCGTGGCCGGGGAATAGAGCGAAGTTCATGTCCGTCGATACCGTCAAACAACCCAACTGGTTCAGCCGCCTGGCGCATCCGGGGCAGTTCCTTGTCTGGTCGCGCTACCTGATCTGGCCGCTCGCGATTGCCACCGCGCTGAGCTTTGCCATCGGCCTGTGGTTCGCGTTCTTCAACTCGCCCGAGGACTACCAGATGGGGGACATGGTGCGCGTCATGTACGTGCACGTGCCAAACGCCTGGCTGAGCCAGCTGGTCTACGGGGTGATGGCGGTTTCGGCGCTGGGCTCGCTGGTGTGGCGGCATCCGCTCGCCGACGTCGCCAACAAGGCGGCGGCGCCGCTTGGCGCAGTGTTCACGGCGTTGGCGCTCTACACCGGCTCGCTGTGGGGCCGGCCGACCTGGGGCACGTTCTGGGAGTGGGACGGGCGGATGACCTCCACCCTCGTGCTGCTGCTGATCTATCTCGGCATCATCGCACTGTGGCGGGCATTCGACGACCAGCTGAAGGCCGGGCGGGTCGTTGCCATCGTGACGCTGGTCGGGGCGCTGAACATTCCAGTGATCAAGTTCTCGGTCGACTGGTGGAACACACTGCATCAGCCGGCGAGCGTCTTCACCGCGTCCGGCCCGAAGATGCCGGGTTCGATCCTGACGCCGCTGTTGGTGATGATGCTGGCGTTCACGCTGCTGTTCGCGCTGCTGCAGGTGGTGCGGATGCGGACCGAGATCCTGCGCCGCCGGGCCGAGACGCTGAGCCGGCAGGCGGCCTTGCAGGGAGCCGCCAAATGATCGGCGAAGGCGCGCATCTCGAATTCATCGTCTGGGCCTATGCGGGCGTCGCCGTGCTGACGCTGGGGCTCATCGCCTATGTGGCGTGGGACGCACGACGAGTGAAGCAGCGGTTGGCCGATCTCGACAAGGCCGGGATTCGGCGGCGTTCGGCAGGATCGAACACTTGAGGCGCATTCTTCTCGCGGTATTGCCGCTGCTGCTGCTGGTCGGGCTGGTGGCCGTGTTCGCGATGAACATGGACCGCGACCCCAGCCTCGTGCGCTCGGTGCTGATCAACAAGCCGGCGCCGGTGACCACATTGCCGGCCGTCGAGGGGCTCGACCGCAACGGCATCATCCCGTCGCTGCTCGAGGGGCAGGTGACGGTGGTGAACGTATTCGCCAGCTGGTGCATTCCCTGCCGCGACGAGCATCCGGTGCTGATGGAACTGCTGAGGCGCACCGGCGTGCGGTTGGTCGGCATCAACCAGAAGGATGCGCCGGAGAATGCCCGGGCGTTCCTTGCCGAACTCGGCAACCCCTATGAAGCGGTGGGCGCCGACAGGGACGGGCGCGCCTCGATCGATTGGGGTGTCTATGGCGTGCCCGAGACCTTCATCGTCAATGCGGCGGGGATCATCACCTACAAGCACATTGGGCCGATGACACTGGAATCACTGGAGCGGGAAGTGATACCGGCGATCGACAAGGCAAAGGCCGGCTGAGCTTTCGGGAACCCCGACCCCGTCATCCTCATTTGTCTCGCGCGGCTCCGAGCGGCGGAGCCATGAGGAGATAGTGCCATGCAAACCAGTGCCAGCCTGCGTTTTGTCGAGCAGGGGATGCGGGTGTTCGATCGCGAGCACCATGAGATCGGCAAGGTCGAATGGGTGCAGTTCGGTGACGACGACCCGGATACCCTGGAGGTCGAGGCCAGCGGGCCGCGCCGGGACCGCGATGACGTCAACCTGTTCGACGTGATCGCCAAGGCGTTCACCAGCGACAACGTGCCCGAGGAACTGCGCGACCGGCTGGTGCACCAGGGTTTCGTGCGGATCGATGCCGACGGGCTGTTCCAGGCGGATCGCTACGTGATGCCGGATCAGATCGACTCAGTGTCGAGCGACGGCATGACGCTCAATGTCACCAAGGACGAGCTGATCAAGCACTAGCTCTGAGCCAGCAACGCCCCCTCCACCACCCTTCGGGTGGTCCGCCTCCCCCCGCCAGGCGGGGGTGGATTACGGCAGCGGGTCCATCGGGGGGATGACCTCGATGGGCTCCTTGGGATCGGGCGCGTACTTGGTGAGCAGCGGCAGCTGCAGCATCGAGAACACGATGGTGATGGGCATGACGCCCCAGACCTTGAACGCCACCCAGAAATTGGTGTCGAACATGCGCCAGACCACCTCGTTGGCGACAGCGAGGAACAGGAAGAACAGGCCCCAGTTGATGGTGAGCCGGCGCCAGCCTTCGGGCTTCAGCTTGTAGACGTCGCCGAAGACGTATTTCAGCAGCGACTGGCCCCAGATGAGGCCGCCGAGCAGGGTGACGCCGAACAGGGTGTCGACGATGGTCGGCTTCATCTTGATGAAGGTGTCGTCCTTCAACAGCAGCGTGAGCGAGCCGAAGATCAGCACCACGACGCCGGTGACCAGCGGCATGATGGCGACCTTCTTCAGGATCAGCCAGCTGAGCACCAGCGACACCACCATGGCGCCCATGAACCAGGCGGTGGCGGTGAAGATGTCGTAGTTGGCGTTGACGAAGAAGAACACCAGCAGCGGGCCGAGTTCGAGCGCGATCTTGACGATCTGCGGGCGGAGCTCGTGCCAGTTCACTTCGGCTGGCTTGCTGTCGTCGGTCATTGTGCAGTCCTCGCGATCGCGGCGGCGAAGTCGCGGGCCGCGAACGCCTCTAGGTTGTCGACGCCTTCGCCGACGCCGATAAAGTGTACAGGCAGGGCGAACTTGCTGGCGATGGCCACAAGGATGCCGCCGCGCGCCGTGCCATCGAGCTTGGTCATGACCAGCCCGGTAACGCCGGCACGTTTGCCGAAGATTTCGACCTGATTAAGGGCGTTCTGGCCGGTCGTGGCGTCGAGGGTGAGGAGCGTGGCGTGCGGCGCCGACGGCTCGACCTTCTTGATGACGCGGATGATCTTTTCGAGCTCGCTCATCAACTCATCGCGGTTCTGCAGGCGCCCGGCAGTGTCGATAATGAGGATGTCGGCGCCCTCGGCCTTGGCGCGTTCCACCGCCTCGTAGGCGAGGCCGGAAGCGTCGGAGCCGGCGGGCTTGGTGACGACGGGGGCGCCGGTGCGCTGGCCCCAGACCTGCAGCTGCTCGATCGCAGCGGCGCGGAAGGTGTCGCCGGCGGCGAGCATCACTTTCTTGCCTTGCGCGCCGTAGAGGCTCGCGAGCTTGCCGATGGTGGTGGTCTTGCCGGTGCCATTCACCCCGACCATCAGGATGACGTAAGGCTTCTGGCCGGCATCGATGTTGAGCGGCTGGGCGACGGGCTCGAGCACATTGACGATCTCGGTGGCCAGCACCTCGCGGACTTCGTCCGACGAGATGTCGCGGTCGAAGCGGTCGCGGCGCAGTGCCTCGGTGACGGTGGTCGCCATGTCGACGCCGAAATCGGACTGGATCAGGATGTCCTCGAGGTCATCGAGCATCGCCTGATCGAGCTTCTTCTTGGTGAAGACGGCGGCGATCGAGCCGGTGAGCTGGTCGGACGACCGCTTCAGGCCGGAGGCGAGACGCTGCAGCCAGCCCTGCTTCTTCGGCGGCTCGGTGGGGGCGACAGGGGTCGGAACCGGTAGGATCGGTGCAGGTTCGGGGGCCTGCTGTTCCTCGATTTCCTCGATATAGGCGGGCGTCGCCTCGGGCGGGCCGGCGGGCGGCTCGGGGGCGACTTCCTCGACCGGTGCTTCGATCGTCAGGCCTTCATCGTGCAGCGCTTCTTCGAGCGCGATTTCCTGATCGGGCGGCAGCACGAGCGGCGCGGCTTCGACGATGTCGTCGAGGATGATGTCGGCGACGAGTTCGTCTTCGACGGTGGGTTCGGGCTTCGAAGGCGGCTCCGGAGGAGCAGGCGGCGCGGGCGGGGCCGCCGGAGCGGGACCCTCGATGGTCATGCCAGCGTCGTGCATTGCCTCTTCGAGGGCGATCTCCTGGTCGGGCGGCAGGACGAGGGGGGCGGCTTCGACGACCTCGTCGAGGACGATGTCGGCTTCCAGGTCTTCGGCGACCGAGTGCTCGCGGGCCGGCGGCGGGGCGTCGCCGCCGCCGAACAGGCGCTGGAAGAAGCCCTTTTTCTTTTCGGCCATCAGGCAGCGGTCCTCAGTGGTTCGCCGACGAGGTTGCCATCCGCGAAATGGGTAATACGGGCTGTCACAATTTCACCGGCCTGATGACCGGGCAATGAACAGGTAATGAACTGCTCCTGGCGTCCGATCCCGTCCTTTTCGACCAGGATGGACTCGATCTGGCCGATCCGGGAGGCGGCGAGCTTTTCGAACTGGGCTTCGCCGAGGGCGCGGAGGCGCGCGGCGCGCTCCTTGGCCACGCGCTTGTCCACCTGCGGCATACGCGCCGCCGGCGTGCCCGGGCGGGGCGAATAGGGGAAGGCGTGGATGTAGGTGAGATTGGCCGTTTCGATGAACTCGAGCGAGTTCTCGAACATCTCATCGGTCTCAGTGGGGAAGCCGGCAATGATGTCGGCGCCGAAGACGATGTCGGGGCGGAGCGAGCGGAGCTTGTCGACCACGGCAAAGGCATCGTCGCGGAGGTGCCGCCGCTTCATGCGCTTCAGGATCATGTCGTCGCCCGACTGCAGGCTCAAATGCAGATGCGGCATCAGGCGACGGTCGGACGCTATGGCGTCATAGAAGGCCGGATCAGCCTCGATCGAGTCGATCGACGAGATACGCAGCCGCGGCAAGTCGGGGACGTGGCGCAGGATCTGCTGGACCAGCTTGCCGAGCGTCGGCGTGCCGGGCAGGTCGGGGCCGTAGGAGGTGATGTCGACCCCGGTGAGCACGACCTCGCGGTAGCCGTTGCCGACGAGCTTCTTGATCTGCTCGACGACGAGGCCCATTGGCACTGACCGCGACGGCCCGCGGCCGAACGGGATGATGCAGAAGGTGCAGCGGTGATCGCAGCCGTTCTGGACCTGGACGAAGGCGCGGGTGCGGCCGTCCATGGCCTCGATCAGGTGACCGGCGGTCTCCTTGACCGACATGATGTCGTTGACCTGGACCTTGTCGTTGAGGGGCAGGCCGAATGCTATGGGGGCATAGCTTTCCGACTTCAGCTTGTCGGCATTGCCGATGACGAGATCGACTTCGGTCATGTCGCCGAAGGAGCGCGCTTCGGTTTGCGCGGCGCAGCCCGTGACGATGATGCGGCGCTCGGGATTGTCGCGCTTGGCCTTGCGGATGGCTTGCTTGGCCTGCCGGACAGCTTCGGCGGTGACGGCGCAGGTGTTGATGATGATGGTGTTGTCGAGCCCGGCCTTTTCGGCTTCGGCCTTCATCACTTCGCCTTCATAGGCGTTGAGGCGACAGCCGAAGGTCAGCGTTTCGATGGACATCAGGCGTCCACCTGGTCCCGGGTCCAGGTGCCGGTGAAGGGCTCGAAGGTGCCGGAGAACTCGAACTCGGCCGGGCCAGTGAGCAGCACATGGTCGTCGGCGCGCCACTCGATGATGAGATCGCCGCCGGGGAGGGTCACAGTGGCCTTGCGGCCGGTGCGATGGGTGCGGGCGCCATTGACCAGGGCGGCGCAGGCGGCCGTGCCGCAGGCGCGGGTGAGACCGGCGCCACGTTCCCAGGTGCGAAGGATGATGTGATCAGGGGCGACGACCTGGGCGATGGAGATATTGGCGCGCTCGGGGAAGATCGGGTGGTTTTCGAGCAGCGGGCCGAAGCGATCGAGCGCGTAGTTCCAGACGTCGTCCTCGACCCAGAAGGTGGCGTGCGGGTTGCCCATTGAGGCGACCGAGGGGGTGTGCAGTACGGGTGCATCAATCGGCCCGATCTGCAGCTCGATGCCAGTGGTGTCGTAGAACTCCTCGGCCAGCGGGATCTCTTCCCAGCCGAAACGGGGCTTGCCCATGTCGACGGTGATGAGGCCATCCGCGTGCTCATCGCCGGTCAAAATGCCGGCGAGGGTTTCAAAGACGAAGTGCTTCTGGCCGGTCTCGGCCGAGAGCGCCTGCACGACGCAGCGCATGCCGTTGCCGCAGGCCTGGGCCAGCGAGCCATCGGAGTTGATGATCTCGATGTAATGGGCGGTGCCCGGGGTACGCGGATCATGGATGGCCATGATCTGGTCGTAGCGGGTGGCCGGGTCGGCATTGATGGCTACGGCGGCGGCCGGGGTAACGCGATCGGCACGACCACGCATGTCGGCGACGATGATCTCGTTGCCGAGCCCGTTCATCTTGAGGAATGGGGCCGTGGACATATGCGTGACCTGCTGGGTCTCAGTTGTGGGTGTATATGGCGGAAGTGACGCCAAATTGCCAGTGGCGGGGCGCAGACCTTGCCGATCGTTGCCGGGTACGCGTCAACGGATGAAGGCTTCGACCTCGTGCCGCACGTCCTCGAGGTGGGTGAAGAGGGCAAAGTGTTCGCCGCCCTTCAATGTCACCAATCGGGCGTGTGGTGCGCTAAGCAGGGCTTCGCCGTAGCGATGGGCGACGACGGCGTCGGCATCCCCATAGAGACCGAGTACGGGCACGGTGAGCCGCTCGAAGGGGAAGGGCAGCATATCGGCGTTCCCGGCGATGTCGGACAAGGTGCCCGGGATGCGATCGACCAGCCGGTCGGCAATGCTCGCCCGTACAGCCGCCAGCATTGCCATGGCTTCGAAGTTGGCGAGGGTCCGCTGGAGCAGCGCAGGATCGGCAATTGCCCGCCGCGCGGTCCGATCGGGATCGGATCTTGCTGCCCTGCGACGCAGTAGTGCCGCAACGCCGGGGATACGTACGAGGAACGCCATGGTGCGCAACCGTGAGACGGTGTTGACCGGCGGCGCGTGCTGCCCGGTGGGAGCCGACACCATGATGAGGCCGCGGCAGCGATCCGGGTGGTTGAGCGCGAAGGCCAGCGCTGAAGGTCCGCCGCCCGAAATCGCCGCGACCCAGGCCGTATCGATCCCCAGCCCGTCGAGCAGGGCGGCGAAAGCGTCGGCCTGCTGATCTGGCGTCGCGCCCGTAGACAGCGGCGTGCCCAGATAGCCAGGTCGCGACAGCGCGAGGATGCGGAAGCGGTCCGGTCCGGAAAGCAGCGCACGACCGAGCAGCAAGGACTGGTCCCAGCCGCCCATTGCGCCATGCAGGCAGATCATCGCCGGACCGCTGCCGGTGTCGGCGTACTCGACCGGCCCGAGCGCGGTCTCGATACGCCTGGGCTCAGGCCCTGCCGCGAGGGCGGTGTGATTCACGTGAGACATTGCCGTTGCCTCAGCCGGCCGCGCGGGCGGCGAGGTGGGCGAGCAGCGGTTTGAGCTCGGGCGGCGGGGCTTGCTCGATGCGGCGGTAGTCACGGCCGTCGATGGTGCGGTCGACGAGCTTGGCTTCGTACATGGCGCGGCGGAGCAGGGCGTGGTCGCCGAACTCGTGCCAATCGCGCAAGAGGTCGCTGATCTCGCGTTCGGTGTAGCTGGTGTCGGGCGGCAGGCGCGACCACAGCACCCAGAGGCACAGCAGCTGCAGATTGAAGCGGGCCGGCCAGCTTTGCAGCACGCCGCCATCGTCGAAATAGCGCGCCGCCTTCTCGACCTGTGTGAGGTCAGCACGGGGTGCCGCTTCGGCCGCGCTGGCCAGGCGGCCGGCGGTGCCGGCATCGGCGCGCAGGTGCTGGTAGTTTGAGAAGCCGGCGGCTTTCGCCAGCAGGTTCAGCAGTTCGACATGGCTGGGGATGCCTTCGTGTTGTGAGAGGCTCTGGCGGAGCGTCTTGGCGAAGGGCGACAGGTCGTCCACCCGCAGGGGGACAGCAGTTCTGGACATCAACTCATCCTCGTAGTGCCAATCCCCCGGAGGAGATGTCGTGGCCGCCGGCTTGCGAGTTGGCACGGGGATAAGTGCTGGGCTCGGATATGAGGCAGGTTTAGCTCCCCGGATGGGGCGGCGACGCCTGGGTGAACTGCAGACCCAGCCAAGATGTAGCGCTGCTGGGGAAAGCGGGCAACGGCCATGTTCAGGTCACGTTCGGCCGGGTTATTTCGTTGCGAAAAGGGGAGTCGTGCTTGGCGGAGATCGCGAAACGTCATCGCTGGGCGGTGGAATTGCTGGCGCCGAGGCGCGGCGAAAGCGTGCTGGAAATCGGTTGCGGGCACGGCATCGCGACCGGCCTGGTGCTTGCCGCGGGCGCTGACGTCGTGGCGGTCGATCGCTCGGGCAAGATGGTCGAGGCCTGCATCAAGCGGAACGCCGGCCTCGGGCGGCTGACGGCGTTCGAAAGCGAGTTCGAGACGCTGGACCTCGGCACATTCGATGCGGCATTCGCGGTGAACGTCGATTTTCCCCGGCATGCCGACCTTGGCTGGGCGCCCGCGTTCCGCAAAGTGCTGAAGGTAGGTGGGCGGATCGTGCTCGTGCTGGAGGCGCCGGCTATCCGTACTGCGGAGCGATTTGCTATGCAGGCTGCAGCGAGCCTCGTTGGCGTGGGGTTCGAGGTCGATACTCTGCTCGTTGAGGGTATCGTTGCCGTGCAAGGGCGGCGGATCGCTTGAGGGCAGTGCGCCCTCTTCCTTGACTCCGCCCCATTTCCTCTCTATCGACCGCGACAATTCATCAGGTTCGAACGCCTGACTGCCGACCGGGACCCGCAAAGGTATAAAGAGATCCCGGAGGCTAACACCCGACAGCGCGATGCGCCCTCGGGTGGGTTTGGCGTTTGCGCCGATGGCGCCGTCCTCGGATGGCGGGATCGACCAAGACTACCTATCTCCGGGTCCGAGGCATCCATGCTGCGGAACCAAAGGAACAAAAATGTTCGAAAGCCTTAGCGACCGGCTTGGGAAAATCTTCGAGGGCCTCAGGGGCCGCGGCGCTCTTAACGAGAGCGACGTGGATGCGGCGCTGCGCGAAGTGCGCCGGGCGCTGCTCGAGGCCGACGTGTCGCTGGAAGTGGTGCGGGCGTTCGTCGAGCAGGTGCGCGAGCGCGCCGTTGGCGCGGAGGTTACCCGCTCGGTGACGCCGGGCCAGCAGGTGGTCAAGATCGTCCACGACGAGCTGGTCAAGGTGCTCGGCGAAACGCAGGTGCCGATCGACTTCAACACCACGCCGCCGATGACCATGCTGATGGTGGGCCTGCAGGGCGCGGGCAAGACCACGCTTTCGGCCAAGCTGGCGAAGCGGATGAAGGAGCGTCAGGGCAAGAAGGTCCTGATGGCCTCGCTCGACGATCGCCGCCCGGCGGCGAAGGAGCAGCTCAGGGTGCTGGGCGAGCAGATCGGCGTCGATACGCTGCCGATCCAGCAGAACGAAAAGCCGGTCGATATCGCCAGGCGCGCGCAGCGCGAGGGCAAGCTCGGCGGCTATGACGTGCTGATCCTCGATACGGCGGGTCGCACGCATATCGACGAAGAGCTGATGGAAGAGACGGCGGCGGTGAAGGCCGCTACCGATCCGCACGAAATCCTCCTGGTCGCGGACTCGCTGACCGGCCAGGACGCGGTGAACCTGGCGCGTTCGTTCGATGCGCGGGTGGATATCACCGGTATCGTTTTGACGCGTGTCGACGGCGATGGCCGTGGCGGCGCCGCGCTTTCGATGCGGGCGGCGACCGGTAAGCCGATCAAGCTGCTCGGTACCGGCGAAAAGATGGATGCGCTCGAGGATTTCCATCCCTCGCGCATCGCCGACCGCATCCTCGGCATGGGCGACATTGTCAGCCTGGTCGAGAAGGCGGCGCAGAACGTCACTGCCGAAGACGCGCAGAAGATGGCGAAGAAGCTCAAGAAGGGCGTCTTCGACCTGGAGGATCTGCGCGGCCAGCTGCTGCAGATGAAGAAAATGGGCGGCATGGGTTCGCTCATGAACATGATGCCGGGCATGGGCCAGATGAAGAAGGCGATGGCCGGCGCCAATATCGACGAGAAGGTGTTCGACCGGCAGATCGCCGTCATCAACTCGATGACCAAGGCGGAGCGGGCGAACCCGGACCTGCTGAACGCCAAGCGGCGCATCCGCATCGCCAATGGCTCGGGCACCAAGGTCGAAGACGTCAACAAGCTGATGAAGCAGCACCGCCAGATGGCGGACATGATGAAGAAGGTGTCGAAGGGCGGCATGGGCTCGCTCGCCGGCATGTTCGGCGGCAAGATGGGCGGGATGATGCCGGGGCTCGGCAACATGCCGGACCCGTCCACCATGGACCCCAAGGAACTCGAGGCGCTGGCGCGTCGTATGGGCATCGACCCGGCGGCGATTCCGCAGCAGGCGGCTCCGCCGAAGCAACTCACCGAAAACAAGCTGCCGACCGATGTCGGCCAGCTGCTCAAATCCGGCTCGGGACTTCCCGGGCTTGGCGGCGCGCCGCGCTTCCCTGGCCTTCCGGGCCTCGGTGGCGGCTTCGTGCCGAAGAAAAAGTAACAGACGAAATCAACTCAAAGGACTGAACCTATGTCGCTGAAACTCCGCCTTGCCCGCGCCGGCACCAAGAAGCGCCCCTACTACCACGTCGTCGTCGCCGATGCCCGTTCGCCGCGCGATGGCCGCTTCATCGAGAAGATCGGCACCTATGATCCCAAGCTCGCCGACAAGGAAAAGCGCGTAAACCTCGTCACCGAGCGCGCCACCCACTGGCTGAGCGTCGGCGCCCAGCCGACCGACCGCGTCGCCCGTTTCTTCGACGCCGCGGGCCTGCTGAAGCGCGAAGCGCGCAACAACCCCGAGAAGGCCGTGCCGGGCAAGAAGGCGACCGAGCGCGCCGAGGCGAAGGCTGCTGCCGCCGCCGCCGCCGAGGAAGCCAAGAACGCTCCCGCCCCCGCCGCTGAAGAGCCGGCAGCCGAAGCCGCGTCCGAGTAAGCCGTGGCGCAAGCGGGCGACAACAAGCTCCTCATGGGCCGCATTGGCGCGGCCCATGGGATCAAGGGCGAAGTGCGCATCCAGTCCTTCACCGAGGACCCGCTGGCGCTGGTTTCCTATGGCCCGCTGTCGACCGACAAGCCGGGGCTGACGATCAAAATCCTCTCGGCGCGCACCACGACGAATGTGCTCGTGGCGCGTATCGAGGGGGTGAACGACCGGAACGCGGCGGAAAAGCTCAACGGGGTCGAACTCTACGTTGACCGCGCGCTGCTGCCGGAGCCGGACGACGAAGACGATTTCTACCATGCCGACCTGATCGGGCTGAAAGCCCGATTGTCGGACGGCTCGGAGATCGGCGAGGTGATGGCGGTGCCCAATTTCGGCGCCGGCGACCTGCTCGAAATCCGCGATCCGCGCTCGGGCGATACCTATCTCTACCCATTCTCCAAGACCGTTGTGCCGGAGGTGCGGGTCAAGGACGGGTATCTGCTGATCGATCCGCCGATCGAGGCGGATCCGGGCGAAGAAGAACCCGATTGAGCTTTTCAGCTCACATCATCACGCTCTTTCCGGAACTGTTCCCGGGGCCGCTCGGCGCCTCGGTGATCGGCCGTGGCATTGCGGATGGGTTGTGGAGCCTTTCGACCACCCAGCTGCGCGATTTCGCCACCGACCGGCACCGGACGGTGGACGATACCCCATCGGGCGGCGGCGCCGGGATGGTGCTGAAGCCGGACATTCTTGCGAATGCCATCGATGCGGTGTCGCCGGAAGGCGATGCTCGGCCGCGGCTGCTGATGTCGCCGCGCGGCAAGCCGCTGACGCAGGAGCGTGTGCGCGAGCTGGCGGCGGGGCCGGGGGCGGTGATCGTCTGCGGGCGGTTCGAGGGGATCGACCAGCGGGTGATCGAGGCCAGGCAGCTCGAGGAAGTCTCGATCGGCGATTATGTGCTCGCCGGCGGCGAGGTCGCGGCCATGGTGCTGCTCGAGGCGGTGGTGCGGCTGATCCCCGGGGTACTGGGTGCGGCGGAGAGCCATGCCGACGAGAGTTTTGAGAACGGGCTCTTGGAATACCCGCAATATACGCGGCCACAGCTGTTTGAGGGGCGCGAGATCCCGGCGGTGCTGACGTCGGGCGACCACGGCAAGGTGGAGAAGTGGCGGCGCGCCGAGAGCGAGAAGCTCACGCGGGCGCGCCGGCCGGATCTGCTGAAGTAGCGCCGGGCTTACTGCGCCGGGGTCATCTGGTGGTCCGAGTGATCCATCGGCATGCTCATCTCGCCCTCGGGCGCAGCGTCGGCTGCGGCGCCGCCGATGTTGAGCACAACCGGCACCTCGCCGGCCTTCTCGAACTTCAGCGTCAGCTGCAGGCACTGGCCCTCTTCGAACGGCGTGCCGACACCCATGAGCATCAGGTGATAGGCGTCGCCGCCCGGGGAGAGCGCGACAGTGCCGCCGGCGGGGATTTCGAGGCCGCCTTCGACTTCGCCCATCTTCATCATGTCGCCCTCCATCTTCATCTGGTGAACCTGGACGGTTTTGGCGGCTTGGGTGCTGCCGCCGAGCAGGCGATCGGCACTGCTGCCCTTGTTCTCAATGGTGAGATAGCCGCCGGAAACCTGTGCCTTGGGCAGCATGGCGCGGGTGTAGGCGCCGGTGATGGTGAGGTCGCCGGCGGTGAACACCTGGCCGGTGGGGCAACCCTCGTGGATGAGGCCATTGTGAGCAAAGGCCGGGGTGGCGACAAGGGCAAGGCCCAGCAGGGCCGGGATGAGGAGACGGTTCATTGAACTGATCTTTCGAATGGAATTGGGGAATTCGAGGCGAGGAAGATCAGGCGAGAGGTGGTCCGCGGGCGTCGAAGGGGCGGATGGAGGTGGCCGGCTGCACCAGCACCGGCATCGCGCCATAGGCAACCGCGGCGACGAGGGTGGCCGGGAGGGCGAGGGTGCAAGGCGGGGGAAGGTCGGCGCCGCCGCCGATGCGGCAGGCGTGGCAGGGAGCGTGCGACTTGGGCTCGTCCGGGAGGTCGCCGCAATAGCTGAGGTCGAGCGCGGCGGTGAGTACATCGGGGCCGGTGGTAGCCGCGGTGACCGGGGTGTGGGCGAAGCTGAGGAAGATCAGCGCCAGCACGACAGCCGCGCGCAGCACCTCGATTCCCATGTTTCGCGCATTCAGCACTGGCGGCTATCCCGGTTGGACGTTGCTCCTCTAGCGCAGGAGGAGGTGCCGCGTCATGCGGCAAATGCGCGGCTTGCCGTTGATCTCGCTACCCAGACCTGACAGAGATAAGGCGACGGTGCGCATCGGGTGATGCGTGAAACGGGAAGCCGGTGGCCTTCGGGCGATGCCGGCGCCGCCCCCGCGACTGTAACGGGCCTGACTTCCACTCAGCGTGCCACTGGTTTGCGACTGGGAAGGCGGAGTGGGAGATGCCCGGAGCCAGGAGACCGGCCGTCAGTGAAACATACGCGAGCGGGACGGTGGGTCCCGAGATGGAGATATTTATGCGCGCGCTACTGGCTCTTCTGCTCATTGCTGTTCCGACGGCCGCCTTCGCCCATACCGGGCACGGCGACGCCTCCGGGGTCCTGCATGGCTTCATGCACCCGGTGGGTGGCCTCGACCACGTGCTCGCCATGGTGGCGGTGGGCGTGTTCGCCTACGTGCTGGGCGGCAAGGCGCTGTGGCTGGTGCCGCTGAGCTTCGTGGGCATGATGGCGGTAGGCTTCATGCTCGGCGTCGGGCAGATCGACGTGCCGTTCGTGGAGCTGGGAATTGCGCTGTCGAGCGTGGTGATCGGCGGCGTTGCGGCGCTCGGCCGGCCGATGCCGGTGGTGGCGGCTTCGGCCCTGGTCGGGGTGTTTGCGGTCTTCCACGGCCACGCGCATGGCGCCGAAATGCCGGTGGATGCCTCGGGCTTCGAGTATGCAGCGGGCTTTATCGTCGCGACCGCGCTGCTGCACACGGCGGGTATCGGGGCGGCGATGGGCGTATCGAAGCTCGTCGGCAAGTACAGCAAGACGGTTGCGCAGGTGGCGGGCGGCGTGTTCGCGCTGGGCGGTGTCGGGGTGCTGGCTGGCTGGCTCTGAGCCTCGTCCGCAGCGACTAGTGTCGCGCGGCTGACATCGAAGTGACATCAAAGGCCCGCGAGCCCTAGACCTGCTCTAGACTCGCGGGCTTTCTTCATCTATAGCCCCGCTCGCTTGAGCTTCGGCTCGGCCAATAATGCATAAAAATCCGTGCAACCAAGACCGGGCGGTCGGCGAAAGCCGGCGAAACGCTCCTTTGAAAAAGACGAACGGAACATCAGATGTCGAACATCATCGAACAGCTCAATCAGGAGCAGCACGAGAAGCTGCTCGCCAAGGGCGCCCATCCGGAATTTACCCACGGCGATACCGTCAAGGTTTGGGTGAAGATCCGCGAAGGCGACAAGGAACGCCTGCAGGCCTACGAGGGCGTGGTTATCGCCCGCTCCGGCACCGGCATCATGGAAAGCTTCACCGTGCGCAAGATTTCGTACGGCGAAGGCGTGGAACGCGTGTTCCCGGTGCTCTCGCCGAACATCGACCGCGTCGAAGTGATCAAGCGCGGCAAGGTGCGTCGCGCCAAGCTCTACTACCTGCGCGACCGTCGCGGTAAGGCCGCCCGTATCTTCGAGAACGTCGGCGCCCGTACCAAGAAGATCGAGGCCGGTGAGCGCGAAGCCGCCATCGAAGCCAAGAACGCCCGCGAGGCTGAGAAGATCGCCGCCGCCGAGGCGCTGGCGAAGGAACTCGCCGAGAAGGACGCTGCCGAGGCCGCCGCTGCTGCTGCCGCCGAGGCCGCTGCCGCGACCGAGGCTGCCGCCGAGCCCAAGGCCGAGTAAGCCGCCACAGTTTCGGCGCTTACGTCACTAGATTTTCAGCCCGGCTCACGAGCCGGGCTTTTGATTCCGGGGTCGGGATGCCCCGGGACGGATTCCAAAGAGGGACATTTGGAATGGACGCAGCTCTTCAGGACGCAGAAGAGAGGGCGCGGCTGGCCGCCGAACTCCGCAACGAGACCCGCAATGTGCTGGTTGAGACCGGCCTGCTCGAATTGCTCAATGCCCGCTTCGGCGAGGCGGTGGTGACCGGCAGTGCCGGCTATGACCTGATGGTGTGGCGCGACATCGACATCCACATGCCGTGCGAGGCGGAACGCTGGGCCGAGTGGGCCGGGCTCGCCGCGGACATCGCCATCCAGTTCGACCGGGCCGGGCTGCAGCTGCACAAGGCGAGCTTCCTCAACGACTATGTTGACCCGCATCCGCTCGGCGCCGGGCTCTACTGGGGCATCGAGTTCAAGGATTTCGCCGGCAATGAATGGAAGTGCGACATCTGGGGCTGGGAGCCTTTCGATTTCGCGGTGCGCCAGGCGCGAGATGCGAATTTGCGTGCGGATCTGTCGAACTGCGACCGGGACTTGATCCTGCGGCTCAAGCACGAGGCACGCGAGCGGCCGGGGTATTACGGCGTGATGGTGGGAAGCTTCGACATCTACCAGTTCGCGCTGGCGGGAGCGGGCGAGACGCTGGACGAGCTTGAGGTGTGGAAGGGGCTGGTGGCCTAGAGGCCACATACTGGCTCCGCGCACCCCCTCCGAGCTACGCTAGTTCGCTTCGCTCACAAGCTGCGCTTGCCTCCCCCGTCGAGGGGGAGGTGGTGGCTGTGGCGATCGGGTGCCCAAGCTGCTTCGACTCCGCTATCAATCACTCCGGCAGCACCACTCGACCGGAGATTTCCGATGCAATCCTTCATCTGCGTCACCTGTGGCGTTGGCCATGCACCGTCCGAGGCGCCGCCGGAGCGGTGCGCGATCTGTGATGACGAGCGGCAGTATGTGACGGCGGCCGGGCAGCGGTGGACGACGCTGGCGGAGCTGCAAGCCAAGCACACGATCGAGTTCAAGGAACAGGAGCCGGGGCTCGTCGGTATCGGGGCGACGCCGCAGATTGCCATCGGGCAGCGGATGTTGCTGATCCGGCAGCCGGGCGGGGGCATCCTGTGGGATTGTACGCCGCTGGTGACTGATGAGGCGGTTTCCCGGATAAAGGAGCTGGGCGGGGTGCGGGCGATGGCGATTTCGCATCCGCATTTCTATTCCTCGATGGTCGATTGGTCGGAGGCGCTGGGTGGGGTGCCGATCCATATCCATGAGGCGAACCGGCAGTATGTGATGCGGACGTCGGAGCGGGTGAAGTACTGGAACGGCGAGCGGCTGGACCTGGGGCAGGGGGTGACGCTGGTGCGTTGCGGCGGGCATTTCGAGGGCTCGACGGCGCTGCACTGGCCGGGCGAGGACGGCAAGGGCGTGCTGATGACCGGCGACACCATCATGGTGGTGCCGGACACGCGCTGGGTGAGCTTCATGTACTCCTATCCCAACCTGATCCCGCTGCCGGCGCGCGAGGTGAACCGAATCGTCGGCTGCGTTGAGGGGTTTGCGTATGACCGCATCTACTCGGCGTGGTGGGATCGGGTAATGACGACGGATGCGAAGGCGCGGGTGCATGCTTCGGCGGAGCGGTATGTGAAGGCGATCGCGGGGTAGCTCGCTTCGTGCTTGTGGCCGCCCCCTCCGCCGCCACGCGGAGGAGGATCAAGGCAGTATCGCTGACTTAAGATATATCTTGAGAGCTATCTTGAACGCTCCGTGGTCGAGGCATATCTTGCGGCTATCGTAAGATATATCTTGGAGTGCAGTCATGCATGATCACGACCATAGGTGGGACCGGAACTGGCGGCGCATGGAGGCCATGGCGCGGCGCGGGTTTCGCAAATTCGGCAACTTCGAAGGCGGCATCAATCCCGGCGACTGGGGCGGGTTCGGAGGCAATTTCCGCATCGGGCGGATGCTGGCCTCGGGTGACCTGCGGCTCGTGGCGCTGTTCCTGATCGAACAGCAGCCACGGCACGGCTACGACCTGATCAAGGCGATCGAGGAGCATTCGCACGGCTTCTATTCGCCGAGCCCGGGCATCGTCTATCCGGCGCTGACCTATCTCGAGGAGGCGGGGTATGTGACCTCGGCCGCCGAGGGCAACAAGAAGCTCTACACCATCACCGACGAGGGTCGGGCGCACCTCAACGACAATCGCGAGGCGATCGCGTCGACACTGGATTTTCTCGCGAAGGCCGGCTCGGGCATGGAGCATCTGCGCGAGCGGATGGCGAGCCAGGACTTTCCCTTCACCCCGGAGGAGGCGGAACAATTCCGCAGCCGATTTCGCGGCATGGGGCGGGAGTTTGGCCGGGGCGGCTGGTTCGGCGATCGCGGCGGCCCGCCGCCGCATCCGGAGCATCCGGCACGACCCGACCGGCCCGAGCGCCCAGCCCGGTCCGACCGTGATATCGACGACGTGGCGCCGGAAGTGAACGAAGCGCGCAAGGCGCTGAAGAAGGCGATCAAGGAAGCGATCCGGCGCGGGCCCGAGGACGACCGTCGAGTGGCGGAGATTCTTCGCCGCGCTGCGCAGGAAATTCGTGGCGGCTTTGATGAGGACGCGACGGATATCGACCTCGGCTAAGATATTGCCGTGATTGACAAGAACTCCCGCCTGCTCCGATGCTTGAGGCAGAATGAGCGGCGGGAGTTTTTACTATGGCGGACCGGTCCGAGCGTGATCGTGAACTGGGGATGGACCGGCTGATCAGCCGGCGGGATTTCCTCAACGGAGTGGCGCTGACCGTAGGCGGTGTTGCGGCGGCGCAGCTGGGCCTCGGCGCCGACGCTGCGCAGGCCGCCGCTCCCTCGGCCTATCCGCCGGCGATGGGGCAACTGCGCGGACACTCCGAAACGGCAATGGGCGTGGCGCACTCACTGCGCGACGGCACGTTCTGGGATAGTGCCGGAGCACCCGAGGCAACCGGTGAAAACTACGACCTGGTGGTGGTTGGCGGCGGCATTTCGGGGCTGGCCGCGGCGCAGCTCTATCAGAAGCACAAGCCGGGCAGGGTGCTGATCCTCGAGAACAATGCCGATTTCGGCGGGCATGCGCAGCGCAACGAGTTCACCACGGCGAATGGCAGGACGGTGATCGGCTACGGCGGCAGCCAGTCGCTGCAGACACCGAGCTTCTTTTCGCCGCTGGTCATGGAAGTGCTGGCCGATGTGGGGGTCGAGCTCGACAAGTTCGAGAGCTACTACGACAGCGGCTGGTATGAGCGGCATGGCCTCGGCGATGCGACGTTCTTCCGCAAGGAGGTGTTCGGCGAAGACAGGCTAGTGGTGCAGACCGAGGTCGCCGCCGACTGGGTGCCGCAGACGCCATTGAACGCCAAGGCGCAGACGAACCTGATCGAACTGATCGACGCCCCAAAGGACTACCTCGAGGGCAAGACGCGGGAAGAAAAGTTCAAGATCCTCGCCGAGACCACCTATGCGGATTTCCTCACCAGGATCTGCGGGTACGATCCGCAACTGGTGGCCTATTTCCAGGAGTCGACGCACGAGTATTTCGGCATGGGGATCGACGGCGTGACTGCGCTCGATGCCTGGGGCAACTGGAACCCCGGGTTCGGCGGCATGGACCTGGGCGAGCACCCGTTCAAGACGATGAGCCCGTCGGGGCGGCTCGTGCTGGTCGACCCGGACGACTACATCTACCACTTCCCCGACGGGAACGCCGGCGTGGCACGGGCGCTGGTGCGAAAGCTGATCCCCCAGGCGCTTGCGGGCACGGGCATGGAAGAGCTGGTCAACGGCCGGCTCGACTATGATGCGCTCGACGCGGCGGAGAACGACACGCGCCTGCGGCTCAATGCCAGCGTGGTGAAGGTGAAGCACGATGGCGATCCGGCTTCGGCTGAGAGCGTCACCGTGACCTATGTCGAGGACGGAAAGCTCAAGACCGTGCGAACCAAGCAGGTCGTGCTCGCGTGCTGGCACCGGATCATCCGCTATCTCAGCGACGAGGTCGGCGAGGCGCAGATCGAAGCGCTGGACGACCAGGTGAAGATCCCGCTGATCTACACCAATGTGCTGGTCAACAACTGGCAGGCCTTCGCCGATGCCGGGATTTCCGGCTTCGAGGCGCCGGGCGGGTTCTGGCTGGGCGCCTCGATCGATTTTCCGGTGAGCGTCGGCGACTACAAGTTCGCGGAGGGGCCGGCCGATCCGGTGCTGCTGCATGTGGCGAAGATCGTGGTGGCCGGGGAGCCGGGAAGCTCGGCCCGCGAGCAGGCGGCGATGGGACGGCAGACGCTTACGGCGATCAGCTTCGAGGATATGGAGCGCGAGGTGCGCGACATGCTGAACCGCGCGCTGGGCGACAAGGGGTTCGACGCGGCGCGGGATATCGGGGCGATCACCTGCAACCGCTGGAGTCACGGCTACGCGCTCGAGTACATGCGGCCGTGGGACCAGTTCTGGCCGGATGGGCCGCTGCCGATCGAGACGGCGCGCAAAGGCTGGGGGCGGATCGCCATCGCCAACTCGGATTCGGGCGCCTACGCCTACGCGCATTCGGCTATCGACCAGGCGGGGCGGGCGGTCGACGAACTACTCGGCGGCGGGGTGATCACCGGCTTTGCCACCTTCCCCGGCCCGCCGGCCGATAAGGTCGAAATCGTCTCGTAGCGTACCGCGCGGCGCGGGCCCGACTATCTCGCCCCGGCGAATGGCACTAACATGCCAGGGCAAGACAGTAGGGCGGGTAGGGACGTGAACGAGATGGCCCCGATCGGGGTGAACCGGGCTGCGGCGACGCGAGGGGTGGTGGCGCGGCTGCGGGAGGTGATCCGCCAGGACCGGATCATGACCGACCCGGTGATGACCTACGCCTATTCCGGCGATGCGAGCCACTATCGGCTGGTGCCCGCGGTGGTGGTGATCGTCAACACCGAGGACGAGGTGCGCGCAGTGATCGAGGCGGCGCGGGCCGAAGGATTGCCGCTGACGTTCCGGGCCGCCGGGACCTCGCTCTCGGGCCAGTCGATCACCGACGGGATACTGGCGGTGCTCGGCGACGGCTGGCGGAAGCTCACCGTGCATGAGGGCGGCGAGCAGGTGACGCTGGGGCCGGCTAACATCGTCGCCAACGTCAACAAGGCGCTGAAGCCGTTCAATCGCAAGCTCGGGCCCGATCCGGCGAGCCAGGCCACCTGCAAGATCGGCGGGGTGGTCAACAACAACTCGTCCGGTATGTGCTGCGGGGTCGCCTACAACACCTACCACACGATGGCCCGGCTGAGGGTGATGCTGGTCGACGGAACGGTGCTGGACTCGGGGGATCCGGCCTCGATCGAGGCGTTCCGCCGCTCGCACGCAGAACTGCTGGAGGGGCTGCAGCGGCTGCATCACGAGGTGATGGCCGATGCCGAGCTGGTGGCGCTGATCAGGAAGAAATACCGGATCAAGAACACCGTCGGCTATTCGATCAACGCGCTGGTCGATTTCCACGATCCCATCGACATCCTGATCCACCTGATCGTCGGGTCCGAGGGGACGCTCGGGTTCGTTTCCGAGGTGACCTACAACACCATTCCGGAGCACCCGTTCAAAGTGACCGGGCTGATCCCGTTTCCCGATCCCTATTCCTGTGGGCGGGCGATTTCGCGCCTCGCCAATGGCGGTATCCAGCAGACGCATGGGGTGACGGCGGCGGAGTATCTGGAACGGCGGGCGCTCGAGGCGGTGACGCATTTGCCGGTGATGCAGCCCTATCTCAGGTTCTTCACCGAGAGCTCGCCGGCGATGCTGATCGATATTTCGGCGGAGAGCCCCGAGGCGCTGGAGCGGGAAATCGCGGCGGCGGTCGCGGTGTTGAGCGAGGAGGGCGCTACCGACATCGATTTTGCCGACGACACGGAACGGGCGCACCTGCTGTGGGACATGCGCAAGGGCTTCATTCCGATGTTTGGGGCAACGCGGCCCAAGGGCACGACGATGCTCACCGAGGACGTCGCGGCGCCGGTCGACCAGCTGGCCGATTTCGTCATCGACATGCGGAAGCTTCTCGACGAGTACGGCTATGTCGATGGCGTGCTGTTCGGGCATGCGCTGGCGGGCAACCTGCATTTCCAGATGGCGGCGGATTTCTCCAACCCGGAGGAGGCGGACCGGTTCGACCGGTTCTCGGTGGCGCTGGGTGAACTCGTCTCGGTGACCTATGGCGGCAGCCTCAAGGCGGAGCACGGCACGGGGCGGGCGATTGCTTCCTTCGTCGAGCTGGAATGGGGGCAGAGCGCCTATCGCGTGATGTACCGGATCAAGGCGCTGTTCGATCCCGAGGGGCTGCTCAATCCCGGCGTGCTGCTCAATCCCGACCCGCAGCTGCATGTGCGCGACCTGAAGCTGATGCCGCTGGCCGACGACGTGGTCGACATGTGCATCGAGTGCGGCTTCTGCGAGCCGGCCTGTCCGAGCCATCACATGACGATGAGCCCGCGACAGCGCATCGTAGTGACGCGCGAGCGGGCGCGACTGCACGCGACCGGTGAGGACCCGGCGCGGCTCAAGGCGTTGGACGAGGGTTTTGAGTATGCCGGGCTCGCCACCTGCGCGGCGGGCAATGTCTGTGCGCTGCGCTGCCCGGTGGGGATCGAGACCGGCAGGATGGTGATCGGCGAACGGGCGCGGCGGCGGACCGACGCAGAGCGGAAGACAGCGCACCTGGTCGGCGGGCACACGCTGGCGGTGGAGCGCGGCATGAAGCTGGCAGTGGGGGCGCAGGCGTTCTCGCGCACCATTATCGGCGATGGCGCGACCGATGCGCTGGCCGGGTTGGCGCGCAAGATGACGGGTGGGGCGATCCCGCGACTGTCGCCGGCGCTGCGGGTGGGACCGGGGGCGCCGAAGCCGGTGCACGTGCCGGACGCGCCGCGTGGGCAGGTGGTGTATTTCCCCTCCTGCGCGACGCGCATGTTCGGGGCGCCGACGCGTGAGAACGGGCTGCTGCCGACGACGGATGCGATGCTCGAGCTGATGCGGCGGGCGGGGTTCGATCCTGTGGTGCCGGAAAAACTCGATGGGCAGTGCTGCGGGCAGCCGTTCTTGTCGAAGGGGTTTCCGGCGGAGGCAGAGCGGGTTGGCGGGTCGACCCGGGCAGCCCTTGATGGGCTGAGCAAGGCCGGAGCGCTGCCGGTGGTGACCGATGCCTCGACCTGCGCCAAGCATATGCGCGAGCATCCGGGCGAAGCGGCGGTGATGGATTCGGCGGAGTTCCTGCTCAAGGAAATCCTGCCGCGGCTGAAGATCACGCGGCCGCTGCCGGCAGTGGCGGTGCACCACAACTGCTCGGCGCAGCGGCTCAAGGAGCAAGACGCGATCAACGTGCTGGCGGCGGTGATCGCCGGGAAAGTGGTGGTGCTCGATGCCATCAGCTGCTGCGGCTATGCCGGGGACAAGGGGCTGTTCGTGCCGGAGCTCAATGAACATGGCACGCGGTTCGGCAAGGCGCAGATCCCGGATGGGTGCGAGATCGGCCTGTCGACGGTGTCGACGTGCGCGACTGGGTTGAGCGAGCGGATGGGAATACCGTTCGTGTCGATTGCGAGCTTGCTGGAGAGGGTGAGCCAGCCGGTGGGCTGAGGGGGCTGCCATGTTCAGTAGCCCAAAAGCCTGCTAGAGCGCCCCCATGACAGAAGTTCTTATCGATAGCATCGGGCAGCACGGCGACGGCGTGGCGGAGATCGGCGGGGAACGGGTGTATGTGCCGTTCACGCTGCCAGGCGAGCGGGTGGAGATTTCGCGCGACGGGGAGCGCGGGACGCTGCTGCGCGTTATCGAGCCCAGCGATGCGCGGGCGGAGCCGATCAGCCCGTATTTCGGGGTTTGCGGCGGGTGTTCGCTGCAGCACATGAACCGTGAGACTTACGCCAGCTTCAAGCGGAGCCTGGTCGAGATCGCGCTGCAGCATGCCGAGGTCGAGACGGTGGTGAAGCCGTTGGTGGATGCGACCGGCACCGGACGGCGGCGGGCGACGCTGCATGTGCGGAAGGCCGGCGCGGGCTATATGCGGGCGAAAAGCCACGAGGTGCTCGACATCGATGCGTGCCCGATCCTCGTGCCGACGCTGTCCAAGCACGCGCCGCGGATCGCGCGGGCGCTGCAGCCGCTCGCCGGGGATTGCGACGTGAGCTTCACGCTCAGCGACACCGGCATCGACCTCTCGGTGAAGTCGGAGCGGAAGCTGAAGCCGGCGCAGCTGGCCGAGTTTGCGCGGACGCACCGGCTGGCGCGGCTGACCTTCAATGGCGACCCGGTGTTCATGGCGCATCCGCCATCCATCCGGATGGGCAAGGCCATGGTTGAGATCCCGCCCGCGAGCTTCCTGCAGGCGACGGCGGCGGCGGAGGAGACGCTGGCGCAGTTGGTGGTCGAGGGTGTCGGCAAGGTGAAATCGGTGGCCGACCTGTTCTCGGGGGTCGGGCCGTTCGCGCTGCGGCTGGCCGAGGGCGCGCGGGTCTATGCCGCGGACAGCGACCGGCTGGGTATTGCGGCACTGGTCAAGGCCTTCAACCACGTGCAGGGGCTGAAGCCAGTAGAGGCCAAGGTGCGCGACCTGTTCCGCGACCCGCTGGCGCCGATCGAGCTCAACCCGTTCGACGCGGTGGTGTTCGATCCGCCGCGCGCCGGCGCCGAGGCGCAGGCGAGGGAGTTGGCGCGGAGCAAGGTGAAGACGGTGGTAGCGGTGTCGTGCGAGCCGAAGACGTTTGCGCGTGACGCGGCGATCTTGATCGATGGCGGATATCGGATCGAAAGCGTGACGCCGGTCGATCAGTTCGCCTGGTCGACCCATGTGGAGGTCGTCGGAGTGTTTCGGCGGTGAGGGCTGCCACAGTGACGCCATTCAAGCCCCGCACCACCCATGCCGAACTCGGCGAGGGCTACTTCGACAAGGTGAGAGCCGCCGAGTTTCCGCAGCATATCCTGCGCTACCGCAACCAGCGGGCGGCGGCTTCGGTGGGGCTGGATGGGCTGACGGACGTGGAGTGGGTGAACCATTTCGGCAAGTTTGAGCCCTTGCCGGGGTCGTTCCGCGAGCCGTTGGCGCTGCGCTATCACGGGCATCAGTTCCAGACCTACAATCCGGAGCTCGGCGACGGCCGGGGCTTCCTCTATGCGCAGCTCGAGGATCTGAATGACGGGCGGCTGATGGACCTGGGGACCAAGGGGTCGGGGCGGACGCCGTGGTCGCGGGGTGGGGACGGGCGGCTGACCCTCAAGGGCGGGGTGCGCGAGGTGCTGGCGACGGCGATGCTCGAGGCGCTGGGGGTGAATACCTCGAAATCGCTGAGCCTGATCGAGACCGGCGAGGAGCTGCAGCGCGGTGATGAGCCGTCGCCGACGCGGTCATCAGTGCTGGTCCGGCTCTCACATGGGCATACGCGGATCGGCTCGTTCCAAAGGCTGAGCTACCTGAAGGAAGAGGAACGGCTCCGGGGGCTGCTCGACCATTCGGTGCGGGCTTACTACCCGGAACTGTGGGTCGAGGGCGACAACGGGCGGGCTGCGAAGTTCCTGGGTGCAGTGAGCGAGGCAGTGGCGGAGACGGGCGCGCGGTGGATCGCGGCGGGGTTCGTGCACGGGGTGCTCAACACCGACAACATCAACATCACCGGCGAGAGCTTCGATTACGGGCCGTGGCGGTTCCTGCCGACCTATGATCCGGCGTTCACGGCGGCATATTTCGACGAGTGGGGGCTGTATGCATTCGGCAAGCAACCCGACACATTGGCGTGGAACCTGACGCGGCTGGCCGAGGTGCTGCTGCCGCTGGGCGAGCATGACGAGCTGGAAGCGGCGCTGAACCGCTTCTGGCCGGCGTTCCAGCGCTCGATCTGGCAGGCGATGCTGGAGCGGCTGGGGCTAGAGTCGCTCGGGGTGGAGGCGGATTCGGCGCTGGTGCAGGAAGTGTTCGCGGCGCTGCATGCGACGCAGGCACCGTATGAGCAGTTCTTCTTCGACTGGCGCGGCGGGGACGAGGCGAGGGCGTTCGCCAGCCCGTCGGCGGAGCACTATCGGAGCGAGGCGTTCGAGAAGTTGCGGGGGCTGATCGCGGCACATCCGCGGGCGGCAGACGCCAATCTCGAGCATCCGTATTTCAAGCGGGCGACGCCGCGGACCATGCTGATCGACGAGATGGAGGCGCTGTGGGCGCCGATCGCCGAGGAGGACAACTGGCGGCCGCTGTATGAGACGCTGGGGGAGATCGAGGAGATGCGCGAGGCGTATTCGGGCAGCTGAGGGTCAGCCCTCGGCGCGGGCGGATACGTCGTTGGCGGGGGCTCCGATGATCTCGGGGGTGAGCGGCACGGTGGTCAGCGTCGACAGGAAGTCGGTGCGGCGAGTCGGCAGCTGCTCGTAGAACCTCTTCAGCCCAGGCTCGACTTTGGCCGATAGCGCGATGCATTCGGCCAGCGCGCCGCGGGTATCCTTGCCGGTGCGGAGCGCCTCGAGGGCATCGGCATGGGTGGTCTTCAGCAGGCTGAAGGCGCCGGACTTGGCGAGGTCGGCATCGCCCACGAGCAGGTAGATGACGACGCGCTCGGTCTTGCCCTTCAGCGCCAGGGCGCCGGCTTCGAGCATGGCGAAATCGGAGGCGGCGAGGCGGACGGGCTCGGTAACGAGGATGTCGTAGGCGACCTCCTTGCAGGCGCTTTCGACGCGGCTCGCGACGTTGACGGTGTCGCCGAGCGCCGAATAGTCGAAGCGGGTCTCGAGGCCCATGTTGCCAACCAGCGCCTCCCCGGTGGAGATGCCGATACCGATGCCCAGCTCCTGCACGCCGTTGCCGCCCCTCAGGTGGAAGGCGTCGTGGCGGTTGAGCTCGGCGAGTTTCTGGCGCATGCCGAGAGCGGCGCGCAGCGCCTTGCGCTCATGGTCGGGCACATCGACCGGCGCGTTCCAGAACGCCATGATGGCGTCGCCGATGAACTTGTCGATGGTGCCTAGCCGGCCGGTGATCTCGGCGCCGAGCGCGCCGAACAGCGTGTTGATGATGGCGAGCAGGCGGGCTGGCTCGAACCGCTCGCTGAGCGAGGTGAAGCCGCGCGTATCCGAGAACAGCACGGTGATGCGGCGCAGGTCGCCGCCGAGCTTCAGCCGGTCGCCGTTCTTTTCGATTTCGCTGAGCAGCGACGGCGCGACGTAGTAGCCGAAGGCGCGGCGGATCTGCTTTTTGGCGCGCTCGGTGGTGACGAAGCGGAAGAAGACCAGGGCGAGGTAGAGCAGGGTCAGCCCGACCAGCGGGAAGCTCGGATCGAGCATGATGCCGTCGGTGAGGAACAGCCACCAGGAGACGCCGATGGCGCCGGCAAGGCAGAGCGCGCCGGCGGCGAGGCCGGCGACCGGCCCGAGCAGCAGCACCACGGTAACCAGCAGTGCGCCGAGAGCGAGGAAGCCGACGATCTCGAGGCCGGCAACCCAGTCGGGACGGCTGAGATAGGTGCCGGAGAGGATCTGCTCGATGGCCTGGGCGTGGATGGTGACGCCGGCGACGTTGTCGCCCAGCGTGGTGTTGTGGATGTCGAGGAGGCCGGAGGCGGAAGTGCCGATCAGCACGATATTGCCGGCGATGCGATCGCTCAGCTGCCGATAGTTGCGGCCGAGCAGGTCGGCGGCGGAGACCATCATGTCCGGGTTCGGGCGGCTGTAGTAGAGCCAGAGGTCACCCTCGGAGGTCAGCGGGATGTTGAAATCGCCGACCTTCAGGCCTTCGACATAGCCCTCCGCAGCGGTATCGCCGAAGACGACGACCGCGCCGACCCCCATGGCGATGCGCAACGCTTCGAGCGACAGCGTCGGGAACAGCTGCGAGCCGTTGGTCCACAGCATCGGCAGGCGGCGGACGGCGGTGGTCGAGAGGGTGGAATTGAGGCTGAGGGCGGCAAGGCCGGGGGCGGCGTCGCGCAGGATCGGGATCGGAGCGGCGGTGCCGCTGAGATAGGGGATGCGCTCGCTCGGATCGGGGCCGGAAATGGCAAAGCCACCCTTGGGGCCGCCAGTCATCGGCTTGCCCGCGGGGGTGAGCGAGAAGCCGAGAATGGCCGGGGCGCGCGAGAGCGACGCGGCGAAGATGGCGTCATAGTCGGGCAGGGTCGCGGCATCGACGCCGGGCAGGGTGGCGGCGATGCGGCTCGGCGACATGCGGTCGGGCTCGGGGAACAGCACGTCGAAGCCGATGGCGGCGGCGCCGAGTTCGGTCAGCCGGTCGGAGAGGGTGGCGAGCCGATCGCGGGGCCAAGGCCACTGGCCGAGCTCGGCGAGAGACCTCTCGTCGATGTCGATGACGCGGACCGGGAATTCGCCCTGCGGACGGGGGTGGAGCCGCTGGTAGAAATCGAAGGCGATTTCGCGGAGCACCTGTACCGGGAACGGGTCGGCAATGCGCAGCAGCGTCAGCAGGACGACGACGACGAGACCGGCGAAGATAGGAATGAGGCGCCGGAGCATGGGGTTGCGTAAGTCCCTGGATTGATCAATCGCCCCGCTTCGGCGGCGGCGCTTCGTTGTCGGATTTGACGAGGCTGTCCGGGGCGCCGGTAGTGGAGTGGAGGAAGCATTCGCGGGCCTGGGCGACCCAGAAGATGCTCAGCAGGTCGCTCTCGGAGATGGCCCAGGGGAACATGCCGCGCATGGTGTTGCGCTCCTGGCCGGTGAAATCGTGGGTGTTGCCGAGCAGCTTGGCCTGGCTCAGGTCGAACATGCCGACGTCGCAGACATCGCTGACGTCGATGCACTGGTTGGCGAGGGTGCACATGATGACGGTGCCGTGGAACAGCAGCAGCGATGAATGGTCCTGATGGACGTTCATGTCGAAGGCGGTGCCGCGCACGCCGACGGTGCCGGTAGGCGTCTTGATGATGTAGCGGTCCTTGGGGGCGCCGCCGGTAACGAAGCGGAAGGTGCCGCTCAGCGCGTTGATGGCGAACTTGCCGCCCGAGCCATCCTCGCGCAGCAGGTAATCCTCGATGACGAGGGATGAGCGTGGCCCGACGACGAGTTCGGTCCGATCGGAGAACTTGATCTGCACGAGGCCCTTGGCATCGGTGACCACACGATCGCCGATGAAGACGTCGGTGCCGACGACGAGGGTCTTGGTGCCGGCCTTGTCTTCGAGTCTTGCGGCGGGATCGACCCCGAGTGCCGTGCCGGAGGCAGCGAAAGCGGGCTGCAGCGCCAGCAACAACAGAACAATCGAGGTAACCAGCCTACGCATCGAAACCTCCAAGCGGACAAACGTCCGGCGCGGACGAACTGCCATGCCGTCCATGAACGCCGGCTGAACGGCGCTCCACTGAACCTAACACAGGACTAAACTCTGTGCTTGCCTCAAACAACGGAGCTTGCAAGCATCTGTTCTCGGGGTAGGCCGTGGGGGCGCTGTCCCGCAAGGACAAGACCGAATGGTCGGGCTATTTTTTCTGTTGTTCATAGGGCTGGAGTTCAAGCATTACATCGCCGACTATTTTCTGCAGCCGGGATGGATGCTGGGCGGCAAGGGCGATTTCCGCCAATTGGGCGGTTACGCGCATGCGGGCGTGCATGCCGCGCTGACCGCGCTGATACTGCTGTTGGCGGGCACGCCGCTGCCGTGGCTGGCGGGCATCGTGGTGGCCGAGTTCGTGGTGCACTACCTGCTCGACTATTCCAAGATCCACTATTCGCGCGGCGTGCATGTCGACACGCAGCCGCGGCGATTCTGGAGCCTGCACGGGCTCGACCAGATCACGCACCAGCTGACTTATGCGGCGATTATTTATGGTGTGCTGGTGAGCAAGGGGCTGACTTAGTCTGGCTTTGGGCCGGGCTTAGGTCATGAGCTTCTGCCTGAGCAGTGGGCGGAGTGCATGACTCCACCAACTTACTTGCGCGTGCGGCGGGCGTGCTTGGCTTCGTCGGGTTTTTCGACGAGCTGGGCGAGGATCTTGTCGACGAGGTCGAGGTCTTCGCGCTTGCCTTCGGACTGCTGCTGCAGGTCGACCAGGTAAGAGGTCGTATAGTAGAGGCGGCGGGCCAAGAGAGTCGCGACGTAGAGCGCGATCTCGGGGTTGCCGCCGAGGAAACTGATGGCGTCGTCGATGGCGTAGGCCTTGACGTTCGATAGCGCTTTGACCGTGGCGCTCGAGGGCATGTCGAGCAGCACCGCCATCTCGCCGAAGATCGAGCCGGGCTCGTCGATATAGCTGACCTGGGTGTCCTTGCGCAGCACCTCGACCTGACCGTCGATCAGGACGAAGAGCTTGCCCTCCTGGCCGCCTTCCTTGATCAGGATATGGCCGGGGCGGAAGCTCTGTGCTTCTCGCCCTTTGCAATAGTCCAGAATATCCGACATCGAGCCCTCACCCGCCTGCAGCGCCGGCAATAGTGCGCTAACGCCATCTAGTTCGTCAAACATTGCGGCGGCTTGTTGGCTCATTGCTGTGGGCCGCGCAAGAAGAAAGGGCCGGTAAAACCGGCCCTTTCACACGTCTTTAGTGGTTGTCGCGGGGCAGCCCGGCGGTCTGTGCCAGGCGCTGGTAGTTGACCGCGTTCTTGAGCACCGCGCCGGAGCCGAGCTGGTCGACAACGCCGCGCTGGATTTCCTGCCACGGGGTCTGGTGGGCCGGGTACTTGTAGCCGCCGGCCGCATGCAGTTCGGCGCGGCGCTGCTCGATTTCCTCGGCCGAGATCAGGATGTCGGCTTCGCCCTTGTTGAGGTCGATGCGTACCCGGTCGCCGGTCTTCAAAATGGCGAGGTTGCCGCCCGCGGCTGCTTCCGGCGAGGCGTTGAGGATCGAGGGCGAGCCCGAGGTGCCCGACTGGCGTCCGTCGCCGATGCAGGCGAGCGAGGTGATGCCCTTCTTGATCAGGTAATCAGGCGGCCGCATGTTGACGACTTCGGCAGCACCCGGATAGCCGATCGGACCGGCGCCGCGCATGAACAGCAGGGTGTGCTCGTCGATGGCCAGCGAGGGGTCGTCGATGCGCTTGTGGTAATCCTCCGGACCGTCGAACACCACGGCCTTGCCCTCGAACATGTTCGGGTGCTCGGGGTTGTTGAGGTAGCGCTCTTTGAACTCCTCGGAGATCACCGAGGTCTTCATGATGGCCGAATCGAACAGGTTGCCTGAGAGCACCAGGAAGCCGGCTTCCTTCTTCAACGGATTGTCGAAGTGGCGGATGACCTTGTCGTCCTGGATGGTGGTCGACCGGCAGTTCTCGCCGATGGTCTTGCCGTTGACGGTGGGGGCGTTCTCGCGGATCAGCCCCTGAGTCATCAACTCGTTGACCACCGCCGGCACGCCGCCGGCATGGTAGTAGTCCTCGCCGAGGTACTCGCCGGCCGGCTGCAGGTTGACCAAGAGCGGCACCTTGTGGCCGTAGGTCTCGAACTCCTTCAGCTCAAGCTCGACGCCGATATGCTTGGCGATGGCCTGGATGTGGATCGGAGCATTGGTCGAACCACCGATCGCCGAGTTCACGACGATGGTGTTGATGAAGTTGTCCTTGGTCAGGATGTCGGAGGGCTTGAGGTCCTCGTGCACCATCTCGACGATGCGCATGCCGGTGCGCCAGGCCATTTCCTGCCGATCGCGATAGGGCGCCGGGATGGCGGCGGAGCCAGGCAGCTGCATGCCGAGCGACTCGGCCAGTGAGTTCATGGTCGAGGCCGTGCCCATGGTGTTGCAGTAGCCGGTCGAGGGGGCGGAGGACGCCACCAGTTCGATGAACTGCTCGTAGCCGATTTCGCCGGCGGCCATCATCTGGCGGGCCTTCCAGACGATGGTGCCCGAGCCGGTACGCTCGCCGCGGAACCAGCCGTTCAGCATCGGGCCGACGCTGAGCGCGATCGCCGGGATGTTCACCGTGGCGGCGCCCATCAGCATGGCGGGGGTGGTCTTGTCGCAGCCGATGGTCAGCACCACGCCGTCGAGCGGGTAGCCGTACAGCACTTCGACGAGGCTGAGATAGGCGAGGTTGCGGTCGAGCCCCGCGGTCGGGCGCTTGCCGGTTTCCTGGATCGGGTGGACCGGGAATTCCATGGCAATGCCGCCGGCATCGCGGATGCCGTCGCGGACGCGCTTGGCGAGCTCGAGGTGATGGCGGTTGCAGGGCGAGATATCGGAGCCGGTCTGCGCGATACCGATGATCGGCTTGCCGGACTGCAGCTCTTCGCGCGAGATGCCGTAGTTGAGATAGCGCTCGAGGTAGAGCGCAGTCATGTCCGGGTTTTCCGGATTATCGAACCAGGCGCGCGACCGGAGCTTCTTGCCCTGCGTGGTCTCGCCTTTACCCGAACTCATAGTGATCTCCTCAAATCAACAGGCTGTTTCGACGATCCATAGCCCAATCCAGACGGACTGGGCAGGCATTCCTTCGATTGAGGGAGGATCGTACCGGCGGCGATGATAAACATCGGAATATCAGGTGGCAATGGGCCGTTGGGAGTGGTTGTCGCCCCGTAGATGACACGGGCGCATGGATCATCCGATGATACGAATGATAACCACAACGAACTGCTTGCACTCCTCGCGAGCGTCCGGTCGGGACGTCGCCTCTATAGCATTTATGGTCGGCTGTCGCTCGAGCGCCGCCAGATGCTGCTCTATCTCGGCCATAGCCTGACTACTGCTCCAATCCGCAAACGAAAGCGGGAGGAGGTAGCCAATGGATACCTCGTATCCGAGGGGAAAGTGGATACCCTCCTGACTAATGAAAGTCTTGTAATCCCAGCTGGCGTGCGCCCCGTGGCCGCCGTGCTGGTCATCCAAACAACGCCCAGCTGCCGCGTCCCATGTTGGCGAGATCCTGTCGGATGCAGTCGTCACAATGGCGTCAATTCTCTCCCCGTTGCGTGCGATGAAACTGCCCACTCCAACCGAAGCCAACAGGGCCGAAAATGCCACCACGACGGCAGCCACAACCCCCAGGGCTGTCGCCGCGATGATCGGCATCAGTATCGACCTGCGGCTCAAGAGAGGGCGTTTCATTAGGTGCTCAACGGTCGCGAAATGGCAGGCGTTCATGCGTGGCGCCGGACCAGATCGGCGGTTCGGTCTACCGACGGGTGCTGTCGCGGGCTTCGAGGCTGATGGGTTGCAGCACGATGGGGTCGTCGATGGTCTCGCCGTTGAGGCGGTCGAGCAGCATGCGGCCGGCATCGCGGCCCATCTGGTAGCTCGAGACGTGGAGCGTGGTGAGCGAGGGGCGCACGTGCGGGGTGAAATCGAGGTCGCCATAGCCGGCAATGGCCACCTGGCCCGGCACAGCGATGCCGCGATCGGTAGCGCGAACGATGGCGCCGGAGGCGAGGACATCGGTGCCGAAGAAGATGGCGTCGCAGTCGGGCAGTTGCTCGAGAATCTGGTCGAAGGCGTGCATGCCGTCGGCGAAATTGCGGGTGCCGTCCATGGGGTAGATCAAGTCGAGCTTCAGGTCGTGCTTGGCGAGCCCGTGGCGGAAGCCTTCGATGCGCTGGATGGTGCGATCGATGGTGTGGCCGCTATAGGCGATGCGGCTGAACCCCTGCTCGCCGAAGTGCTCGCCCATCAGGCGGCCGGCATCGTAGCTCGAGGACCCGACGAGCATGTCGATGGGGTCGGGGCGGTTGCCCCACATCTCCATCACCGGAATGCCGAGCTTCTGCAGCGCCTGCCGGGTCTGGTCGGCGCGGACCACACCGGTGAAGACGACACCCGCGGGGCGGAACGGCAGCACCGACTCGACGACGTCGATCTCGAGCATTTCCGAGTAGCCGGTCTGCGCGAACATCAGGTGGTAGCCGCTGCCTTCGACCGAATCGACGATACCCTGCACCGAGGTGGCGAAGTGCGGGTTGAGGAGGCTCGAGACGAAGACGGTGATGACGTTGGAACGGCCGGAGCGGAGCGAGGAGGCGAAGC
Source organism: Devosia sp. P2_G7 (assembly GCF_056403495.1). NCBI lineage: Bacteria > Pseudomonadati > Pseudomonadota > Alphaproteobacteria > Hyphomicrobiales > Devosiaceae > Devosia > Devosia sp. P2_G7. The sequence continues at coordinate 511,386 of NZ_JBFUFI010000001.1, read as the reverse complement.
GATTGACCACGTAGCCGGTCTGCGCGACGGCTTCGAGGATGCGCGCCCGCGTGTCGTCCTTGACCTTGTCGGGGTACGACAGGGCGCGTGACACGGTGATCGGCGAGACGCCGGCTACACGTGCTACATCCTCGACGCGAACCGGCCGGCCCGCGCGCTTGCGTATGTCTCCGTCCCCCAACTCACTTCCCCCAAATAACCCACCATGCGCCTAGAGACGCGGGATGGTAAAGCGCCAGTAGTGCGGCGCAGTGCAATGACCCTCGATCCTGATCACTTCGTTCCACTTCGCAGTCCGTTCCGACCGCGTCATCGAGCCGACCTTGATCTGATCGGACATCAGGCCGACGGCCAGATGACTGAGCGTCACGTCTTCGCTTTCCCCGGACCGTCCCGACTGGATGGTATTCCAACCAAGAGATCGAGCGCGCGTGCTTGCCGCAATCAATTCGGTGAGGGTGCCGCACTGGTTCGATTTGAGCAACACCGAATTGCAGCAACTCAGTTCTGCCGCAAGGGCAACACGGGACTCCGAGCTGGTTAAGTAATCGTCGCCGATGATCTGGATGGACTTTCCGAGGCGCCGAGTGATTTCGGCGAAGCCCTCGTCGTCGTCTTCGGCGAGCGGATCTTCGAGCGAGACGATCGGGTAGGCGGCGACCCAGGACTCGAGCAGCTCGATCATCTCGAGGGTGGAAAGGTCCCGGCCCTCGAGGGCCAGGCGATAAGCGCCATCGGCGTAGAACGAGGTGGCGGCGACGTCGAGGGCGATGCCGATATCGGTGCCGGGGCGGAGGCCGGCGTCTTCGATGGCGCGCGTGAGGAGTTCGAGGCCATCCTCGTTGGCGGTGAAATCGGGCCAGACGCCGCCCTCGTCGGCGACGCCGTTGAGCTTTCCCTTTTGCGCCATGGCCTTGGCAGCCGCCATGTAGACTTCGGCGATCTGCTCGGTGGCTTCGGCGAAGCTTCGGGCGCCGACGGCGAGGATGAGGAAGTCCTGGATATCGATGCGGTTGCCGGCGTGGCGGCCGCCGCCGAAGATCTGGATCATCGGGGCGGGGATGTGCTCGATGGCGGGGTCGAGGCCGCTGAGCTGCCTGAGGTGGCGCCAGAGCGGGACTTTCTGCTCGGCGGCGGCGGCCCAGGCGATGGCGGAGGAGGTGGCGACGATGGCGTTGCCGCCGAGGCGGGTCTTCTGTGGAGTGCCGTCGAGCGCGATCATCGCGTGATCGGCGAGGGCCTGGTCGAGGGCGTCGAAGCCATTGAGGCGGCTCGCGATTTCGCCGTTCACTGCAGCCAATGCACCGTTGACGCCGTAGCCGCCGAGGCGCTTGCCGCCGTCGCGCTTGTCGAGCGCTTCACGGCTGCCGGTGGAGGCGCCGGAGGGGGCGATGGCCCGGCCTGTGGCGCCGGAGGCGAGGGTGACTTCGACCTCGACCGTGGGGCGGCCGCGGGAATCCCAGACCTGCCGGCCGAGAATGGTCTTGATGGCTGACATAACGAGGTGGGTTTCCTGAACGGTTATGAACGGAGGCTGTCGAGCAGATGAACGATGCCCGACGCCGGATTGCGGATGAACGGGATGGCCTTGTCGCGAACGGCTTGCCGTTCGCCCTCATCGAGATATTCGACCGGTGATTTGCCATCGACACGTGCCAGCATCAGGCACGGAAGAAGCGCGGCGACGCGCTGCTCGAGGCCGACGCGATGGGCGATGGGGAAATGGGCAATCCAGGTAGTCGCGAAACCCTTCGCCTGATTGATCAGTGTACCACCGAGCGCCGGCAGGTGGATGGATTTGAGCACAAGGTGGTTGAGGCAGAAGGCGGCGTCGAAGGCCGGGTCGCCACACCATGCGCACTCGGCATCGAGTAACACGGGGTGGCCATCGTGACGGTTGACCAGGATGTTCTTTGGGCTGACGTCGCCATGCACCAGCGCGACCCTGGTGCCCGCGGTGATCTTCAGCACGGTCAGGAATTGCTCGCTCAGTTCTGGATGGCGACCGGCGGTGTACCGAAGATAGGGATCGAGCCTGAGGGCGTCGAACATGACGTCGGTTCGGAACTCTGCCTTGGGCCACACCTGCAGGAAGCTGGCCGCATGGATGCTGCCCAGAGCATCGGCGACGGCCACCGGCACGGCGGGGTCGGCGCGGCCCGCGAGGAGTTCGGACTTCCACAGCACGTAGTCTTCGGGCGGCAAGTATTCGAGCAGCGCGACGCCGTGCTCGCGGTCCTCGCCGATCACTTGGGGCGCGGCGCCGGGGACGATGGCGTTGGCGCGACGGAGCCAGGCGACTTCGTAATGGTTGCGCTCGAGTGGCGCCTGCCAGTCGGTCGCGACTTTCAGCTTTTGCAGGGCCCGCTTGGCGCAGTATTGGCGGCCGTCGTCGAGGCGGATGCGGACGATATCGGAGGAGACCCCGCCGGTCAGCGGCTCGACGGTGACAGTCTTGCCGGGGTCGATGCCGGCGGCAGCAAAAATCGGGGGGAGCAGCGCTTCCCAGGTTAGGTCTTTCGTCTCGCTCGGCATCCTATCCTTCCCCCATCCCTTGACTGGTATGGTAGCGGATGGGAGGCATTGGAACAATCGACCGGCTGATCAGGCTTTGGTCGGACGAAGCGCTGGAGGAGCGGGAAAGATGGGACGGCTCGAGGGGAAAGTAGTGTTCATGACGGCGGCGGCTGCCGGCATCGGCGGGGCGGCGGCGACGGCGTTCGCGCGCGAGGGGGCGCGGGTGATCGCCACGGATCGCGACGCCGCGGGGATTGCGCTGAAGGGCGAGGAACTCAAGGCGATTTCGGCCGGGCACGAGGCCTATGCGCTCGACGTCACCGACCACCTGGCGTTGCGCGAGGCGGCAGCGCGGCATCACGACGTCAACGTGCTCTATAACGGCGCCGGCTGGGTGCACCAGGGCATGCTGGGGACCACGACGCTGGAGGAGTGGCAGCTCAGCTTCGATATCAACGTGACGCCGATGTTCGTCTTGACCCAGGCGTTCCTGCCGGCCTTCATCGCGCAGGGCGGGGCCAACATCATCAATGTCGCTTCGGTCGCCTCCTCGATGAAGGCGGTGCCGAACCGGGTCAGCTACATGTCGAGCAAGGCGGCGGTGATCGGGTTCACCAAGTCGGTGGCGTTCGACTACATGAAGAACGGAATCCGGGCGAACACCATCTGCCCCGGCAGCGTCGACTCGCCGTCGCTGCACGAGCGGGCGAACGCGCTGGGCAACCATGACGAGGTGTGGAAGACGTTCGTGGCGCGCCAGCCCATGGGCCGCATGGCGCAGCCCGAGGAGATGGCGCATCTGCTGGTGTATCTGGCCAGCGACGAGAGCGCCTATGCCACCGGCTCGAACTTCGTGGTGGATGGCGGAATCACGATGTAGGCGCGCGCTACGTGCTTGGCGCGTAGGTGGCGAGCAGCCAGGCGACGATCGCGGTGCGATCGAGCAGCTGATCGGCGGGTGGGGTCGAGACCGGCCTGATGGCGTGGCGCTGCAGTGCGGCGTTGAGGGCCAGCGGACGGTTCTGCGGATTGACCACCGCGAGGGTGCGGTCGGCAATCTCGGTCGCCAGCGTTTTGGACATGGGTTTGGTCAAGTTGGGATCATCCGTTTTGTCTTCCTCCTCCAGCCGGCGTTCGAGGCGATTGACGAAAGCATCGCTGGTCGTGTGATCGCCGCTCTTGGCCGCGGCCGCAACCAGTCTTTCTCCCACCTTCCTCGCGTCCTCGAGCGGCCAGGTCTCGGCGATCCGGAGATAGGCGCCGCGGAACCTGGCGTCGTTCAGATGCTCCAGCCAAAGCTTGGGCTCCAGCCTGAAGGCCGCGGCGATGAAGAAATCCCACACACGGTCGTGGCGAAACTGGAGTCGTTGCACCTCACCGTCGGCGGTGTAGGCGCTGCGCTCGACGACCAGTCGCCATTTGCGCAGGCTGCGGATCTCATCGACGAACTCATCCTTTCCGAACCAGTTGCGGTCTTCGAGGCGCATCTTGATTGCACTGTCGCCAAAGGCCAGCAGCGGGAACTGCTGGCCGGCATGCAGCACCCGAAAGCCGTCGTCCTCGTCGGTATCGGCCAGGTGGAAGGCCTCGTCGATAAGCGCCGTCGCCTTCGGCATCGTACCGTTGGCGAGGAGATCTGCGGCGAGGGACAGGTCGAAGGGGTTCGACAGCATCAGGGCGGCGGCCTGCGACTCATCGGTGGGCACCAGATCCAGCGCCTCACGCAGGAATTCGTCGACGGCCTCCCCGTAACGCTTGCCGTGGCGCGGCGATTCAGAGTCGGCGCCTACTGGTCGCGACTTCAGGAACTCGGCAGCCAACTCCCGGCGCAAGGGCTGTAGCGTAAGGCGTGTGGAGCCGGCGGGCTCGGTCCAGTCGATGGGCTGGGTTCCGACGAAGATGTCGCCCCGCGCCCCCTCGCGGGCAAATGTCCCGATGTTCTCGCGGGTGCCGGCCGAGACCTCGTTGAGGCCGTCGATGATGACGGTCAGGGCCCGGATATGGACGAGGCTCTTGATGAAGTCTGCTTCCTGAAGCCGGTGGATGCGCTCGGCGATGGCGACATCAACCCCCGCGGCGCAGTCGCGCGCATTGAGGAAGGCCACATGCGGCCGGTTGATGGCTAGCCATCTGAGGGCGCTGGATTTCCCGAGCCCGGCTTCGCCGCGGACAACGACGATGCCGTGCAGGTTGGGCAGGATGTTCTTGAGGGGTGCGGGTTTGGCTTCTCCCAGTTCCGCTTCGCCGCTGTCGAAATAGCCGAGCCTTTGGACGAAGCCCTCGGGGTTGGCATCGCGGATGAGGTCCTCACGGAAGGTGTCGAGGATTCGCCCGCGGAAGTATGGCACCGCGAACAGCAGCAGCGGCACGGTCCAGACGCTCAGGTATTCGCGCAGCTTGGGATTGTAGAAGAAAGCGGCCTGCACCACCGGCGAATAGGGGAAGACAAGCAAGAGCGCCGCCCAGAAGGCGATCCAGCCAACGACGCCGTAGCTCAGGGAATTGAAGATGGGGACCCGGCTCTCCGCCGCCAGGTGATCGCCAAGCGGCTGCTGGTAACTGGAGCCGGCCTGGATGAAGCTGGCGTGGACCTGCTCGATGGTGGCCCGCTGTGCCGGCGTCCAGCAGGTCCGGAAGCTGCCGGTGGTGGCTATGTCGACGACCGCGCCGATCGCGCCATTGAAGAGCTGCTGGAGGAAATTGGTTCCGGCGGGTTTGCCGCAGGCGGCATAGATGATGCGCATGATCACCTCCTCTGCCTCCTTGCGAGCCGAGGATTCCGCGGCCAGCGCTTGCCAGTTGGAATGGATCAGCCGGATGGCCGCGCTGGCCTTGACGGGATCGGCGGAGACAGCCGCAATCGCAGGCTCCATGGGCGCTCCCAGGAGGGAGAGCAGCAGGGTGCTGTCAGGGTCGTCGCCAATCGCGATGTGAGCGGCGGCGCGGAACTTGGGCACCGATTTGTCGCTGCGCGTCTGGATCAGCTTGATCGCCGCGATCGTCCCGGGCACCCCTACGGGGCCGAAGCTGGCGATGCCGTTGAGGGCGGCTGAGTTCGCCGATTTCAGGCTCGATTCGCGCAGGCCCAAAATGGCGCCGATGACTTCGGCGAACTTGTACTTGGAGGGAGCCGCGCTCAGGACATGGGTGGTTGCCAAACCGCCTGGTGATGCACCGATCTGCGGCAGCAGTGCGTCGACCATCTTGTCTGGTGCAACGTCGAACTTGAGCGCGCCGATCGCATCGATGATCGAGGCGCGAGAACCGGGGAGCAGCGGAAGGAGAGCGTCCAACACCTCATCCTTGTCCAACTCGCGTCCAAGGGTCGCCAACCCATCGATCGCCGCGTCCCGAATGTCGGTGTTTTCGGACTTGAGCAGCACGAGAAGGCGGTCCGCTACGTCTTTGCGCGCTTCGCCGGCGGCCAGTGTTGCCAGGGTTGCGAGCATCTCTGGTTGGCCCGGGTTGGCCGGATCCGCCAGCGGCAGAAACCGGTCGATCACCTGAGCCTTGCGTGTCCCCAGTGGCAGTTTCTCAAACAGGTATGCCACCTCGCGTTGCAGTGGGAGGTTCTCAGTCGCGAGCAAAGGCAGCGCGACGTCGATCACCCGGTCCCGCTGCGCAGGATCATGCGTTGCAAGTTCGGCGAGGGCCTCGGCGGCGATGCTACCGTTCCCCTCGCTCAGGACAGCAAGAATTTCGGGGTAGAGTTGGGCGGTGCGATCGCCCAGCGGCATGGTCGCCAATGCGGTCGCCGCTGCGGCCCGGGCGTCGTACTCCTCCTCCTGCTCGATCACCGCCTGGAGAGACGTGATGATCGCGTCGGCCTTTGAACCCAGATCTGTGGTGCCCAGAGCGGCGGCTGCCGCGACCCGTCGGGTTCCCTTGAGTTGGAGCCGCAGGGCTTCAACCACCCGTGGCGCATCGTCACCCAAGGGCATCTTGCCCACGGTCGCCATCGCGGCGGCGGCAAGCTCGGCGTTGGCGCCGCCGAAGAGTTTCAGCAGTGCCGACACGGCCGCCTTTCTCGACGAACCATCGGGCGGGATGTCCGCCAGCGCGTTGGCGGCGACCCGCGCGACGATGGGATCGGGCTGCTGAAGATGCTTGATGAGTGTGTCGACGATAACCGGCCGCCGATCCCCCAGATCGTGCCTAGCAAGCCCCTTGGCCGCGGTTATCCAAGCGATCGGATGCTTGTCCGCGGCGGAAATTAGCCGATCGGCGACGATGCGGGCCAGGTCCGGAGAGGGCACGGCATCAACTGGTTCGGGACCAACGATTACATCAGGGTCAATGACGTCGTCGCGATCAGGCAAGATCGACACCACAGCATCGGCGAAGCTCGCCTTCTGCTGCGCGTTCAGAGGCAGCTTGGCGAGCGCGATCAGGATGTCGGACTTGATACCGTTGCTGGTCTCTGCGTCGAGTTGCTCGAACAGTGCGGCAATGATGCGCGCGCCTTGAGTGCCGTGCTCCATCGTCCCCAGGGCCGATATCGCGTCGACGTCGCCTTTTGCTGCAGCCTCGATCAGGCTGTCGACGATCCGGTGGGTGTCGGCCCCCGAGGGCACGACGGCAAGGGCTTCGAGGGTGGCGCGCCGTGCCGATGAGGTTTCCAGGAGCTTGAGCAGCCGGTCAACGACATGCGTGCTTCTTTCGCCAAGGGGTACGTCTGCCACCAGGTGGCCGGCGAAGATCACGGCTTCTGCTGCGACCTGTTCGGAAGGATCGGCGAGCGCGGCCTCGAAGCCCTTCACCATCCAATCCTTGCTTGGCAGCGAAGTCGACTGGGCGAATACAGATGAAACGAGGCACAATGAGCCGAAAATCACGCAAAGGATCGTACGCATTGTGCTTCCCCCCAAAGAAGTACAGGCTACGGTGGTGATAGACTGCCATGTTCTATGCGGCCTCGAACAACGTCAAGTCCGACGGGGGCAAATAACTTCACAGCCCGAAGGTCAGCTGTTTGTCAGCCGCGCGCCGATAAGCTCCTGCGATCGGATCGCAGGTCGGTGCGGGGACGATGCCTCGGTATGAAGTGACGCTCTACGATTTCCTGGCCACGCCGCCGAGCGCCAGCGCGCCGGAAACAGTGGACGCTCCGGATGCGATGGCGGCGGCGCGGCGGTTGGTCGACGTGCCGCTGGAACGGACGGGGTATTTTGCGAACCTGGCGGCCGAGGTGAAGCGGTTCGAGGGCGTGAGGGTGACCGAACGGGTGATGCTGTACCGCAAGCTGGCGTGATCGGGGCTGTTGCCCCACGCAGGCAGCGATCGCTCCGCCCGCCCGTCAGCGCAGGACGCGATAGCGCAGGTGGACCATGCCAGCTTCGCCTTCGAGCACCCGGCGTGACGATCCCGGTTGACTCGGCCCTTGGGGCCGCTCCGATAAGGGAGGCGGTCAAGCAAATGAAGGGTGATTCCATGGGGTCCTCGACTGAGTTTCTGAACGCCTCCGATGCCGCCGGCCGGCTCGGAGTTTCCGCCAAGGCGCTACGGCTTTACGAGCAGCGCGGGTTGATCGTGCCGGTGCGCACGGCGGCCGGGTGGCGCACATATGGGCCGGAGCAGATGGCCAGGGCCGGCGAGATCGCGGCGATGCGGGCGCTCGGCCTGAGCCTTGCGCAGGTGGCGCGGGTGCTTGGGGGAGATGCACGGGAGCTGGAAGCATCGCTGGCGGCGCATCAAGGCGTGCTCGAAGGCCGGATGCAGCAGCTGTCCGGAATGATGGAGCGGCTGCGGCAGCTGCGCGAGCGGCTGAGGCGCGGCGAGGCGCCGGTGAGCGGCGAACTGGCGAGGCTGATGACGGAGCCGGCGCGGAGCGTCGGGTTCGAGCTGCCGTGGCCGTGGGGCGGCGAGCGGTTCGAGCTGGGCCAGATCCGCGCGATCAACTACATCATCGGGCCGCTGGGGAGCGGCAAGACCAAGCTGGCGCGGAAGCTTGCGGAGGCGGTGCCGGGGGCGATGTTCCTGGGGTTGGACCGGCTGGTGGATGGCAGCGCGGCGGAAAGCCGGATGGCGGGGGATGCCGGGCTGAAGCAGCGGGTCGCGGCGACGCTGGGTTGGCTGGTAGATGATGGCGCGACGGAGTCCGAGGCGCTGACGGCGCTGGTGGCGGGGCTGGAGACGGATGGGCCGGACGTGCTGGTGATCGACATGATCGAGCAGGGGCTGGACCAGGCGTCGCAGGAAGCGGTGATCGCGCACATGCGGCGGCGGGGCGAGGGGGCACGGCCGCTGTTCGTAATGACGCGGTCGAACGCGATCCTCGACCTGGGGGCCGTGGGGGCGGATGAGGCGATCATCCTTTGCCCGGCCAATCACAGCCCGCCCACGGTGGTGGCGCCCTATCCGGGCGCCGCGGGATATGAGGCGGTGGCGACGTGCCTCGCCTCGCCCGAGGTGCGGGCGCGGACCGAGGGGGTTATCGCCTGGCGGCCGCAGGTGGCTTGAGGGGAGAGGACGGGGTGAGGTGATCACCCCGCCCGTATCTGAGGTTGTGGCCATGCGGGGGAGGACCGGGCCTCCCCTTACGCCTTCCAGGCGCCGGCGATCTGGCGGGTGGCGGCGTTGAGGCGGTTCCACAGGTTGATGCTGGCGATGGAGAGAACGAGGGCGCCCAGCGCCGCTTCGTCGTAGTGCTCCTTGGCTTCGTCCCACACGGCATCGGGGACCGGGTCGGGACGGTCGCTGATGCGGGTCACGGCTTCGGCGAGCGCCAGGGCGGCGCGTTCCGGGGCGGTGAACCACGGCGCCTCGCGCCAGGCCGAGACGGCAATGATGCGGCGGTCGGTGTCGCCGAGCTTCTTCAGGTCCGCCGCATGCATGTCGACGCAGACGCTGCAGCCGTTGATCTGGCTGGCGCGCAGGTGAACGAGGGCGTGGATCAGGTGTGAGACGCCGTCATTGGCCATGGCGGCGCGGCTGATGGCCTGCAGGGCCGGCATGGCGTCGGGGACGGCGAAGGCGGGGTTGGTCATACGGGCTTGCATGTCGGTTCTCCGGTTTTCTCGTGTGACGGAGCGGATTCTCGGCCGGTGCTGTCACACCCGGGCGATGACGTTCGTCAGTGCTATGACGGAGCGCGATCGAGGAATGTGACGATGGACGAAGAGAAAATCCTGGCCGGCCGGTTCGAGGCGGATCGCGGGCACCTGAGGCGCGTGGCCTACCGGATGCTGGGCTCGGCGACGGAGGCCGAGGATGCGGTGCAGGAGGCGTGGCTGCGGCTCAGCCGTTCGGACACGAGTGGGGTCGGCAATCTCTCGGGCTGGCTGACCACGGTGGTGGCGCGGGTTTGCCTCGATATGCTCAGGGCGCGGAAGTCACTGCGCGAGGAGCCGCTGGATCTGCCGACGGCGGCGGAGACGCTGGCCGACGGGAACGATCCCGAGCGCGAGCTGGCGATGGCCGACTCGCTGGGGGTGGCGCTGCTGGTGGTGCTGGAGACGCTGCCGCCGCCGGAGCGGGTGGCGTTCGTGTTGCACGACATGTTCGACCTGCCATTCGAGGAGATCGCGCCGATCGTCGGCAAATCCACGGAGGCGGCGCGACAGCTGGCGAGCCGGGCACGGCGGCGGGTGAAAGGTGGATCGGAGAGCGTCGAGCCGAGCCGCGAACGGCATCGCGAGGTGGTGGAGGCCTATCTCAGGGCATCGCGGGGCGGGGATCTCGCGGCGCTGCTGGCGGTGCTCGATCCGCAGGTGGTGCTGCGGGCCGACCGGCTGGCCGTGCCGGCTGGGGTGGCGTTGGTGGCGGCGGGCGCCGAGAGTGTCGCGCCGCGCGCACTCGCCGGCTTCATGCCGCAGGCGCAGCTGGCGCTGGTCGATGGCCAGGCGGGCATTGTGGTGATGCGGGATGGGCACCTGTTCCGCGCGCTGCGCTTTACGGTGGTCGGGGCGCGGGTGACGCAGATCGAGGTTGTCGCCGACCCCGAGCGGCTGGCGGGCTTGGAGGTCGAGGCGCTGCAGTAGCGGGCGCTCAGCTTGCGGCGGGGGCGAAGGCTTCAATCTGCTCAATCACCTCGTCGCGGGCGCGGATGGCGCGCTGGCGCCAGTCGGCCGGCGAGACGCCGCCCAGACCGAGCAGGACGCGCAGCATATCGGCGCCGAACAGGCGGTCGATGAACAGGGCGCCGAGGCGCTTGTGCTCGGCTGTGCCGAGGTCGCGCGACTCCGGCTTTTCGGCAAGGACCACTTCGGCGAACTGCTCGAGGTGGCCGACGAAGCCGCTATAGGCGGTCTCGCCCAGCTGCGGGAAGCGTGCGGTTTCGGCCATCACGGCCCGCATCAGCGCCACCGTCTCGTGATTGGCGAGCCGCGCCTGGGCGATCATGCCGACCTCGACCAGCACCTCGGCCAGCGGCCGCTTCATCAGCTCGATGAACCCGGCCTGCTCCTCTTCGTCATTGGGATCGCAGGCGCTGGCGATGACGGCGGCGAACAGGTCGTCCTTGCTCTCGGCATGGCGATAAAGGGTCATGATCGACACGTCGGCTGCCGCCGCGATCGATTCCATGCTGGCGCCCTCGAAGCCCTGCTCGAGGAAAATATCCTTTGCCGCCGCGAGGATAGCCGCGCGCTTGCGCGCCATCAGCTTCGCCTTGGGGTGATCGGCAGCCCAATCCTTCATGCCCGCTTGACCTTCAAACGATAATGCTCCATATCGTATCGCGAAACGATAGTGTACCCTATCGTATCTAGTGATGAACAAACCCTGGAGCAAGTCCTATCATGAAAGCGGTCCGTCTGCAGTCCTATGGCGATGTCGATCAGTTGCAGCTTGAAGACGTCCCGGTGCCCACTCCCGGCGCCGGCGAAGTGCTCGTCAAGCTCGAGGCATCGGCCGTCAATCATTTCGATCTCTTCGTCCGGCAGGGCTATATGGCCCAGATGATCCCGCTGGCGCTGCCGGCGATCCTGGGCGGTGACGGCGCCGGCACGATCGCGGCGGTCGGGCCTGATGTGAGCGGCTTTGTGGTGGGCGATCGGGTGATCGCCAATTTCCCGGTCAACGGGGCGGGGGCGCATGCCGAATACGGGGTGGCCTCGATCAATGGCGTCGCGAAGCTCCCCGCCAACGTGAACTACGAGACCGGCGTGACGCTGCCGCTGGTGGGGCTCACCGGACGGCAGGTGGTTGACGTGCTGGGCGTCAAGGCTGGCGATCGCGTGCTGGTCGCCGGCGCGCTGAGCGCGGTCGGGCGCGTCGCGGTCCACTATCTGAAGCAACTGGGCGCCAAGCCCGTGGCGGGCGTGTTGCCCGATGAGTTGGCCGAAGGCGAAAAGCTCGCTGGCGAGGCGCTGGATATCACCGTGGCGCCGGGCAAGGCCGAGTTCGACTTTGCGGTTGCCGCAGTGCAGCCGGCGGCGGCCAACGCGGTCAAGCATGTGCGCGACGGCGGCAAGGTCGGCTCCTCGGTGCAGGCGCCGGAGGGTGCCAACCCGAATGTCACATTCCAGACCGTCTATCACCAGCAGGACGGCAAGCAGTTGCAGCAGATCGCCGACGCGGCGGGCCGTGGCGAGCTGACGATCCCGGTGGCAAAGACGTTCGCCCTCGCCGAACTCGGCAAGGCGCACCAGGCGCTCGCCGCCGGCCCGCGCGGCAAGATCGTCGTCACGCACTGAGAAAATCCAGACCTCCGAGGACAATGAGATGACTGTCGAAGCCGGCGCCGTGCGGCGCACGAACTGGTTGAATATCGGACTGTGGGTGGCGCAAGTGCTGCTCGCCGTCATGTACGTGATGGCGGGCTGGATGAAGCTCAGCCAGCCGATGGCGGGACTTGCCGCCATGGGCATGGGCTATGCGACGACGCTGCCGGAACTCTTCGTCCGCTTCGTCGGGCTGATGGAAGTGCTGGGCGCGATCGGGCTGATCCTGCCGGCGGCAACCCGCATCCTGCCGTTCCTCACGCCGTTGGCGGCGCTGGGGCTGACGATCGTGCAGGTGGCGGCGATTATTCTCCACGCCACACGCGGGGAAACGGCGATGACGCTGCCGATCAACCTGGTGCTGCTGGCGCTGTCGCTCTTCGTGCTGTGGGGCCGGACCCGCAAGCGGGTGATTTCGCCGCGCTAGGATCGCGAGGGGAGCGGGCGTGCCGTTCCCCCCTTTCGCCCCGGTGATGCAGCCGCTACAGAGGCTCCGCCATTTATTGAGGAGCATCCGATGAGCATCACCCGTTACCAGCCCGGCAAGCGCATGAGCCAGGCCGTCGTCCACGGCAACACCGTCTATCTCGCCGGGCAGGTCGCGACCGACTACAACGGCACGATCGAGAAGCAGACCGGCGAAGTGCTGGCGGCGATCGACAAGCTCCTCGCCGACGCTGGCTCGAGCAAGTCCAAGGTGCTGTTCTGCCAGGTGGTGCTCAACAACATCGCCGATTTCGCGGCGATGAACACGGTCTACGACGCGTGGATCGATCCGGCCAACCCGCCGGCCCGCGCGGCGATCGAGGCGCGCCTGGCGCACCCGGCGCTGAAGGTCGAGATCATCGCGATCGCGGCGCTGGACTAAAGGTTAGTGGCCGCCCGTGCCTAGGGCCGCCCCCGCCACCATGCTTCGCATGATCTCCCTCCCCCGCCACGCGGGGGAGGATCACCGATAGGCTGGTGCCGACTACTTCGTCTTCTTGGCAGGGACGGCGGCTCTTGGCTTGGTCGCGGCTTTCTTGGCGGGTTTGGCTTCCGCCTTGGCCTTCACGGGCTTTGCGTCCTTTGCCAGCTTTGGCGATTTGACGGCGGCCGGCATGGCGCTGGGGTTTTTGCCCTTGGTGGCCTTGGCGACACCGTTGGCGGTGGCTTCGGCGAAGGCATGGGTCGCCTCTTGGTGAGCGAGGCGCCAGTAGTGATCGTGCTTGCCGTCAGGGCGGCCGTCAGCTTCCCACATGTAGTAGGCGCGCTGGCGGATGGCGTCGTCGTTGACCATGGCAGCGGCGTCGGCTGCCTTCGATTTACCGGGCAATTGTCATTCCCCCGAAGTGAGGGGCGCGACCGGGATGGCGCGCCAACCCTAATGCAGACCACATCAGCCTAGCAGCGACGGCGCGCGACGCGAAGAGGCGTTGCTGCAGGCGAGCTATGAACGGCGCGTACAGGGCGCCAGTTCCCAAGCGACCCGTGTCGGGCCGCTTTCGAGATTGACGGTGGGCGGCTAAGGTTTGCGCGCCGGGATAGGAGAGCACGCATGAGCCGATCGTTCGACGCCATCGTCATCGGGGGCGGGCAGGCCGGCCCGTTTCTCGCAGCGCGGCTGGCCGACGCGGGACGGCAGGTGGCGCTGGTCGAACGGCGGTTCATGGGCGGCACCTGCGTCAACAATGGCTGCCAGCCGACCAAGACCCTGGTGGCGAGCGCGCGGGTGGCGTGGCTGGCGCGGCGGGCGGCGGATTTCGGGATTTCGACCGGGCCAGTGAGCGTCGACATGGCGGCGGTGAAGGCGCGCAAGGAGAAGATCGTGCTGGCCTCGCGCCAGGGGCTCGACGACTGGATGGAGTCGACGCCGAACATCACGGTGTTCCGCGGCTCGGCGGCGTTCGTTTCGCCGCACGCGGTGGAGGTGAATGGCGAAGTGCTCGAGGGGGCCGAGATCTTCCTCAATACCGGCGCAAGGCCGGTGGTGCCGGACTGGGCCGAAGGCGTCCCCCACCTCACCAACATCTCGGTGCTGGAGCTCGATATCCTGCCCAGGCATTTGGTGATTGTCGGCGGGTCGTATATCGGGCTCGAGTTTGCGCAGATGTATCGCCGCTTCGGGGCCGAGGTGACGGTGCTGGCGCGCAGTCCGCGGCTCGCGGCCAAGGAGGATGAGGATGTGTCGGCGGCGATCCGCGACATTCTCGAGGGGGAGGGGATCCGGGTCATCACCAATGCGGGCTGCATGGCGGCCGAGCGGCGGGGCGACGGCGTGGCGGTTCGCTATGCGGCGGGCAGCCAGGAAGTCGAGGGCAGTCACCTGCTGCTGGCGGTGGGGCGGGTGCCCAATGTCGAGGATCTGCGGCTCGAGAGGGCCGGCGTGGCGCTGGACGACGAGGGGTTCATCGCGGTCGACGACAAGCTACGGACCAACCGGCCGCATATCTATGCGCTGGGTGATGTGAACGGGCGCGGGGCGTTCACCCACACCTCGTACAACGACTTCGAGATCGTGTCGCAGAACCTGCTCGACGGGGCGGACCGCAAGGTGAGCGAGCGGGTGCCGGCCTATGCGCTCTATATCGACCCGCCGCTGGGGCGGGCGGGGATGAGCGAGGTGGAGGTGCGGAACTCCGGGCGGCCGGCGCTGGTCGCGGTGCGGCCGATGACGCGGGTGAGCCGGGCCAACGAGCGGGCGGAGAACCTGGGGTTCATGAAGGTGTTCGCCGATGCGGAGACCCGGCAGATCCTCGGGGTGGCGCTGCTGGGGATCGAAGGCGACGAGGTGATGCAGTCGCTGCTCGAGGCGATGGCGGCGGGGGTGAGTGTCGACACCATCATCCGCACCATGCATGTGCACCCGACGGTGAGTGAACTGGTGCCGACGTTGCTGGGTGACCTCAAGCCACTAGTTTAGTGACGGCCGCCATCTGGCGATCAAAATCGGCGCGCCAAATTGACTCTTCGTGGACCCGAATCAATGGTGGGGGCATGGGAGAGGCAGCACTCAGCGATACAGTCATCTCGTTCCGCCTGGCGCGGGCCGAGGAGTTTGCGCGGCAGTGGAAGATCAACGCCAAGCGGCTGCAGAGCCTCGCCAACAATCCGCAGACTCCGGACTCGGTGCGCAGCGATGCGCTGGCCGAGGCACGGACGGCGGCAGGGATCGTCGGGCAGCGGGCGACGGACCTGGCCGAACTCGCCAAGCAGCGCGGGTTTGCTGCCTGGGAGTCGGACCCGAAGGTGGCGCCGCTGGTGGTCGAGATCCGGGCGGTGGAGCATGCGCTGAGCTATGCCGCGGATGCGTTGAGCAAGTAGCTCAGACGCGAAAAACTGTGGCCGGCCAGTCACATGGCGGCAGGCTCCCACTCTTGTATCGGCGCGCAGGCTAGCCAGCGGACGTGGTCTCAGCTAGCAGCAGGTCACAGGTTCCCGAACGATTTCGGGAACAGCGTCACAGTGGACCACACCTTATGAACAAGCTCATTCTTGCTACCGGCGTAGCGCTCTGCGCGCTCTCCGGCACTGCCTTCGCCGCTGACCTGATCGTCGACGAACCGGCGATCGCGGCGGCGACGGCCGATGTCGGCGTGTACCTGCAGCTGCTCGGTGGCGCGGCCTTGCCGGGCACCTACGACTACAACGAGGGCGACAATCTGTTTGATCTCGGCGCCGGCGGCGCGGTCGCCGGGGTGATCGGGTTCGGTACCGGCCTCGAAGGGCTGTCGGTGGAAGCCGACTTCTTCCTTGCGCAGCGCGGCTATGTGTCCGGCATCGACGACTACGACCTCACCACCGGCACGGCGATGGCGGCACTCAAGTATACCGTCAGCCTCAATGACGGCGTCGACCTCTATGGCGCTGTTGGCCTCGGCGGGGTGTACCTGCGCGACCAGGAAGCCGGCACCGACAATGTCGATGTCGAAGGTTGGGGCGCGGGCTACCTGGTGAAGGCCGGCGTGACTGTTGCGGTTGCCGAGCAGATTAGCCTCGTGGGCGAAGTCCGCTATGCCAACTCGTTCGCGCCGATCGATAGCACCAACAATGGCAATGTCGGGCAGGCCGGCACCGCTGCGGTGCTGGTGGGTCTGCAGATCGGGTTCTGATCCGGTCGACAGGTTCAAAGGGCCTCCCTCGGGAGGCCCTTTTCTTTTACTGCCCCATCTGGATGACGGCCTTGTCGGGGAGGGCAACGGGGGGCATTTCGGAGAAGGTCAGGGCGCCGGGGTCGCCGATGTTTTCAGCGCCTTCGCCGCCGCTGGCCGAGAGGTTGGCGTTGCCGTCAGTGTTGATGGCGCCCTGACCCTGTTTTTGCGCGGTCTGGGCGGCGTTGGCCTCAGCGTTGCCGGTGGCGGCGAACTGGCCGAGGACCTTGCCGCCGCCTTCGATCTGCTGCTGCGCCGAGGCCACCTCGGTGGCGATCTCGACCTTGTAGGGGACCTCGAAGGCGCGGGGCGGGCTGATGACGATCTGGCGGTCGTCGACTTCCTCGACCCAGAGGTAGATGGCGCCGGGCAAGTTGTTGAGCTTGTCGGGCTCGACGATGCGGGTGGCGAGAAGGCCGAAGCGTTTGGGCATTTCGCCGGGGCTGGCCCAGCCCACGAGCCCGGTCATGGTGAAGTACAAGACCAGCACCGAGCCTAGCGTCACGACGATGGCGGCGGCCTTGATCCACCACGTCCACAGCGACGTGAGGTTGAGACTGAGCAGCAGCAGCGCGAGGACGAGGAACAGCGCGACGGCGCCGACGATGATCAGCGGGTTCACTTGCGCACCGCCTGGATCAGCGACACCGGCACGGTGTTGATGTTGCTGACAGCGCCGTCTTTGTCGAGGCTGAAGCGGACGACGGTTCTCTCGTCGCCTTTGTGATCGAGCACGAGCGTGTCGTAATAGACCACCGAGAGCTTGGGGTTGATCTTTTCGACCTTGATGGTCACCGGCACGGCGGCGGCGCTGGGGTTGGTGAAGTGGTAGATATTCACCGCGTAATCGCCCGGCAGGATGCCGCGGACCGTCACGGTTTCCTGGTTCAGCGCAATGTGGTGGGTGACGCCGTTGACGGTGACTTCGTCGAGATAGTTGCCGCGGTCGTCGCGATCGAGGGTGACGAACCCCTTCTGCATCGAGTGGTACCAGACGACGTTGCCGGTCGGGTCCTGCACGTAGGTGTCGATGTCGTCGTCGTTGTCGTCGGGCCAGGTGGTGGTGATGATGAATTCGGCGTTGGTGTCGATGATGCCCGACTCGGCGTCCGGCCGGATCAGCGCGAAGGCGACGAACACCATCATGGTGAAGCCGAGCAGCACGTTGAACAGGATGTCGGTGAACGGCACAAAGGTGCCGTCGTCGCTTTCGGCGCCGCTGAAAAGGCTAGGGCCGTCCATCGTGGCTCCGCTCGATGGCGGGGACGACGTGGATCTCGGAGACCTCGGCGATGAGGGAGAACAGCTCGCCGATGGCGCCATCGAGCTGGAAATACTGGAACTTGAGGACTAGCGCTGTGGCGATGCCGGCGACCGTGACGTTGAGCGCAACGGCCATGCCGCCCGTCATGCCGGATAGTGCGCCGCGCAGGGTTTCGGCGTCGAACGAGGTGAGGCCGGCGATCGGGATCAGCATCAGGATGAAGCCGATGGTGGTGCCGAGGAGGGCAAGGCGGAGCAGGCCCTCGGAGACGAAGAGGCCGATCTTTTCGCGGGAGCGGAGCTTGTCGGCGACGGTGCGGAGCAGCAGGGTCTGGTCGAGTTGGCCCTTGCCGCGGATATCGGCCTTTTTCACCAGGTTGCCGACATGGGCGGTGAGCAGGCCCGGTTCGAGCAGGGTGCCGGCGCCGGTGAGGACGTGCACGCCGGCGAGGCGGAAGCCGGTGGCGCTTTCGGCCTCGATCACGGCGCGGGCGCGGCGGGCGGCGATCAGCTCGCGGCTGATGTCGATAGCCTGCACCAGGCAGTGAAGGCTGGTGATGACGAAGATGGCGAAGATCAGCAACGAAATGCGGGTGTGGTCGGAGGCGAGGACCGAACCGAGAAAGCCGAGCTGCCACAGGGTGAGGAGGCCGAGCGCGACGAGCACGTTGACGATCAGCCAGCGCAGGACGGGGGTGTAGTCGCGCCGCTCGATGGGCGGCCCGATGACCGCTGCTTTCACGTCGTCCAAACCCGTTCCTCCGCACCCGACCGGCTCGCTTCGTCCGGGGCGAGCTCGATGCCGCAACCGCTAGCATGAGGGGGAGATCGTCTCCGCCTATGCATCGCATTGGAAATGCCAACGTGGCCTGCAGCCCTTGGCCTTTAGTGGCGCGACAAAGGTGCCGATTGCTGCTGCCCGCAGGAGCAGTCAGGCTGGTGTCGGGCACAGTTGAGGACAGGCCAGATGGCGGAGTGGCGTGAGCATCAATATCGGCGGCTGATCGATGCCGAGACGCATGCGCGGCCGGTGCTGGGCATGACGCCGCCGATCCGCATCCGGCGGCTGGCGTTCATGAGCGCCGATGGCGGCGCCGACCTCAGGGCGCTGCACAGCCAGATGGGCGTGGTGGCCGGGGTGGCGCCGGAAGGGCCGGCCTGGGCGCGGCAGCTCGCCTTCAGCCGCGACGGGCGACGGGTGACGTGGGAGCTACACAACGAGTTCGCCACCATGACCTGGACCGGGGCGGCGGATGACTGGGACGCCAAGCCCGCGGGGATCGGGCTCGAGCTGCACGAGAAGCTGCTGCTGGTGTTCGCGACACGCATCGACGTGATGCCGACGGACACCATTGGCGAGGCGGCGCTGGCCGGGTTCAACCCGCTCAGCCTCTGCTACTCGTCGATCTTCGACGACGGGGCGCAGGCGGCGACCGACTTCCACCTTGATGCCGACGGGTTCACCCGCTTCGAGGTGGCGGCCGGGCGGAGCGGTGAGCTCAGGATCGGGGTGATCGTCCGGCGGCTGTTGGAGATCGAGACCTACCGGACGATGGCGCTGATCGGGCTGCCGCTGGCGCGGGAGCTGGGCGGGCGGGTGTCGGGCTATGAGCGGCAGCTGGCCGGGATCATGCAAGCCGTGGGGGAGGGCGACACCGCCGAGGACCACGAGGTGTCGCTGGCGGCGCTGCATAAGTTGAGCGTCGAGATCAGCCGCACGGTAGAGGAGACGAGCTTCCGCTTTGCCGCGACGCAGGCCTATGGCGAGGTGCTGGCGGAGCGGCTGACGCGGCTGCGCGAGCATGCGATCGGTGAGTTCACCACCATCGAGCGGTTCCTCAACAACCGGGTGCACCCGGCGCTCGCCACCTGCAAGGCTATGGAGAAGCGGCTGACGGCGCTGACGCAGAAGGTGCAGCGCTCGATCGAGCTCTTGGACGCGCGGATTACGCTGTCCATCCAGACGCAGAACCGCTCGGTGCTCGATGCGATCAGCAAGACCGGGCGCAGCCAGTACCGGCTGCAGCTGACGGTCGAGGGGCTGTCGATCATCGCCATCTCGTATTACGCGCTGGGGATCCTCGGGTACATCTTCGAGGGGCTGCACGAGGTGCTGCCGTTCACCAAGGGCGAGATGCTGGCGGTGGCGGCGCCGGTGGTCGTGCTGCTGGTGTTTCTGGGGATCCGGCGGCTGCGGAACCGGCATTTGTGATCGCCAGCTTGGCAACGACCACCGTCGCTGGGTGGAGCGCGCTCGGATGCTAAGCAAGTGCTGTGCCAGCGTTTTTTGGGCTAAGCACGCCCCGGCGGCGGTGCGACGTGTCGTCGCTTGACCGCAACCAACGCCGTCGCCAGAGATTTCCCAACGTGATTGACGCCGGGCCATCCGGCGCGCGCTTGGAGGAATGTGAATGAAAGTCCTGGCCCTTGGTTTGGTGATGTCGGCGCTGCTCGCCGGTTCGGCTTTTGCCGAAGGCGACGCGGCAGCAGGCGCCACCGTGTTCAAGAAGTGCGCGTCCTGCCACGCGGTGGGCGAGGGCGCGAAGAACAAGGTCGGGCCTGAGCTGAACCTGCTCATCGGCCGGACTGCCGGCACGGCCCCGGACTTCAAGTATTCCCAGGGGATGACCGATGCCGGCGCCGGCGGGCTGGTGTGGTCGGCCGAGACGCTGCACCAGTTCCTGGTTAAGCCGAAGGACTTCGTGAAGGGCACCAAGATGAGCTTCCCGGGGCTCAAGGAGCAGGCGGACATCGACAATGTCGTTGCCTACCTGACCACCTTCTCGGCTGCCGCAGCTCCCGCCGATGGCGCGGCGCCCGCCGCGCAGTAAGTCAAATCTGACAGCGTTATCAGAGCCCTCTCCTGAACCGGGGGAGGGCTTTTTTGTGCACCCCACAAATGGGGGGCATGCGACGTTCTATTAGCTTATCGAATGTGAGGTATTGTGCTGACATAGAGGGCCAGAAATCAGGGCCCTCATGGATATCACGCTCAAGCAGATGCAGATCTTCCGCGCCGTGGTGATCGCAGGATCGATCACCAAGGCATCGCGGCGCGTCGGGCTGAGCCAGCCCTCGATCAGCCAGCAACTGGCGAAGCTCGAAGAGCGGCTGGGCACCCAGCTGATCAACCGCAACCGCACCGGCACGGTGAGCCTCACGCCGTCGGGCGAGTACTGGTTCAAGTTCTCCGACGATGTGCTGCGCAAGTTCGACCAGGCGATCGACGAGCACGAGAAACGCTATGTCGATAGCCGGGTGTTTCTCAGGATCGGGCTCTCGCCGACGCTGCGCGGGCGGTTCCTGTCGGCGGCGGCGCGCATCGCCAGCGATGAGCAGGGTTTTGCCAAGTTCGAGGTGAGTTACGCGACGACCAGCAGCGAACTGGTCGAGCAGTTGCGGCTGCACCAGCTCAACTGTGTGATCGTCAATGACGAGGCACTGGCCGAGGATCGCTCGTCGTTCGCCACGTCGCTGCTGTTCCGCGACCCGATGGTGCTGGTGGTGCCGGCGGATTTGCCGGAGGGGATGCTGGAGAGGGCGCTGACCAAAGGGGTCAAAGCCTCGCAGCTCGATGCGTCGCTCACCCGCTATGTCGAGATCAGCGCCAATGTGCCGATGCGGCCGGTGTCCGATGCCTGGTACCGCGCCAACCTGCCTTACGCGACGCCGACCTTCTCGGCGATGACCTACGTGGCGGCGACCGACATCGTGGCGGAGGGACTGGCGACCACGCATGTGCCGCTGTCGCTGCTGCCGAGCCTGCCCAATTCGGTGCGGACGCGGCTCAAGGTCCATACGCTCCCCGGCATGGACCGCTCGATCGTCCTTGCCATGCCCAAGCACCTGATGACGATGCCGGGCTATGCCAATATCTTCAGGCGGCTGACCGATTTCTGCCGGCATGAGTATGCCCAGAACGTCCCCGCCGACAGTGTGCTGGAACTGCCGGTGCCCGAACGGGCGCGGCCGGAGAAAGAGTTGGCCGGGGGCCGTGTGGCTGCCGGGGTGCAGCAGAATTACCAATAGATGACATAGGCAAACTTCCCCGCGCATCGGTCTTATGTGGCGCCAACGCCTACCTAAGAACTGATCCTTGAAGAGGGGGAGACTATGCGCCTAAAACACCTTCTGGCTACCATGTTGGCCGGCAGCATGCTGGCACTGCCGGGCCTGACAATTGCGGCGGATGTGACCGCCGAGCGGCTTTCTGCCGCGGGCAGCGAGGCGGAGGCCGGCAACTGGCTGATGGTGCACCGCACCTATGACGCGCACCGCTTCTCGCCGCTGAGCGAAATCACCGCCGACAACGTTTCGGGCCTGAAGCTCGCCTTCGCGGTGCCGCTCGGCGGCTCGGAGCCCGCCGGGTTTGGCGCCGGCTCGATGGAAGCGACCCCGCTCGCCAAGGACGGATTCCTCTACATCTCGGACCCGTGGGGCACGCCTTACAAGATCGACGCGTCGGACGGCAAAACCGGCAAGACCGTGTGGGTCGGCGATACCGGTGTCGACAAGGATCCGAGCCGGGCAATCCTCCTCGCCAGCCGCGGTCTCGCGCTGGTCGACAATTTGGTGATCACCGCGCTCAACGACGGCCGCGTCATGGCGTTCGACGACGAGACCGGCGACGTGGTGTGGGACCAGCAGGTCGGCAAGGAGCCGGGGGAAGGGTTCACCAATGCCCCGCTGGTGGTGAAGGACAAGATCCTCGTCGGGCAATCCTATGGCGACTGGGCAACGCGCGGCTGGGTTGCGGCACTCGATGCCAAGACCGGCGAAGAGGTTTGGCGGTTCTACACTGTGCCGGAGCCAGGCCAGCCGGGTTCGGAAACCTGGCTCTGCGACCAGTCGGGCAACCCCGACTGCTGGAAGACCGGCGGCGCGGCGGCGTGGGTGACGGGTTCCTATGACGAAGCCAGCAACACCACCTATTGGGGCACGGGCAACCCGGTGCCGATGTACGATCCGGAGTATCGTCCGGGCGACAACCTCTACTCCAACTCGACCGTGGCGCTCGACGCCGATACCGGCGCGCTGAAGTGGCACTTCCAGTACACCCCGGGCGACTACATGGACTATGACGAAGTCGGTGCCCAGCTGCTCGTCGATGCCAAGGTGGAAGGCGAGGATCGCAAGGTGCTGGCGCATTTCGGCCGTAACGGCATCTTCTACACGCTCGACCGCACCAACGGCTCGTTCATCGCGGCGAACCCGTATGTGAGCAAGCTGAACTGGACCAAGGGGATCGACCCCAAGACCGGCAAGCCGGTTGAGTATGACGCGTCGAAGCCTTTGCAGGTCTATGCCAACGGCACGATGCGTCGTGGCGGCGAGACGGTGAACACCTGCCCGAACATCCAGGGCGGCATGAACTTCTGGCCGCCGGCTGTCGACTCGACCAGCAACATTGCCTACGGCGCCGGCATCGAAGGTTGTTCAGACCTGACCGTCGAAGCCAAGGCTCCGGAAGACGTTGCGCCCGGCAATTCGACCTTCGCGGGCGGTGCGGCGGCCGCTTCGGGTGCCCAGACCGGCGCGATCTTTGCGTTCGACGTCACCACTGGCAAGCAGGTTGCCAAGATCGATCGTCCCTATCCGAACTATGCCGGCGTGATGACCACTCCGGGCCTCGTTTGGACCGGCGAGATGGACGGCACGTTCGGTGCCTATGACGCGAAGACGCTGGAGCAGAAGTGGTCGATCAACGTGGGCGGCACGTTCAGCGCCCCGCCGATCGCCTTCAAGGTCGGCGACAAGGAATACATCGCGATCGCGGCCGGCGGCAGCGCCGTCACCACCTTCGGGTATCCCGAGCTCGCCAACCGGCCCGCGGCGAACGTCCTCTACGTGTTCGCGCTCTGACGGGTCTTGCGAGACAGACACAGTAACGCTGCCGGGCGGTCGCCGCCCGGCACAACTCATTGAAGAAAGAAGAGTTCTAGATGTCCCTGCTGTCCCGGAAATCCCTGGCACTGCTCGTCGCAGCGGGCCTGTTTGCCGCCACGCCGCCGGCGCTTTACGCAGCGCAGCCGCCGGCCAACGCCCCGGCGGCGGAGACGGCCGCTCCCGCCGAAGCGCCCGCGACCGATGCCGCGGCGGTGGAACTCGATCCGCTGCTCGCCGGCGCCGATATCGAGCGCGGCGTCGTGGTGTTCGGCAGCCGGGGCGGCAACTGCGTCTCCTGCCATGGCTGGGACGGCAACGGGCTGGGCAAGAACCCGCGCTCGGAAGGCGCCGCGGCATTGCTGCGTGACTCCGGCCTCGATGCGCAGGGCTTCATCGAGATCATCAGCTGCGGCATCCCGGGGACGCCGATGCCGTACCACGACAGCCAAGCCTACAAGGACGATCGCTGCTACGGCATGAAGGCCGCCGATTTCGAGGCCGGCCAGGAGCCCCACAAGGGCAAGGCAATCAAGCATGAGGACATCATCAACCTCGTCGCCTACATCCAGACCCACATCCAGGGGAAGCCCAAGGCGACGTACGACGACTGCGCGTTCTACTTCGGCGCGTCGGCTGAGAAGGCCTGCGCCTTCCTGAAGAAGTAGGCGATGCGGCTGCGCCTGCTGCTGTACTGCGTGGGCATGCTGCATGCGCTGGCGGTGACCCCGCCGGTGCTGGCGCAGTTCGACGTGAACCTGGTGCCGGCCTACACGATCTGGGACATCAAGTTCGGCGAGCCGGTCAGCCAGATCCCGCCCGAGCAGGTCGCGGAGATCGCCTGCGGCACCAATGGCGGGCCGCCGTCGACGCCGCTCAGGGATTTCTCGGAGTTCGAGAAATGCCCGGCGGAGCCGTCGGGGCTGCACGAGGTGTTTTTCACCAATGACGACGAGGCCGACTACATCGCGAAAGCGTTGGAAGCGGAGTACCGCGTGATGCAGGGCGGCACGTCGATCTATGCGCATCCGGTGGTCTATTCGGTGCTGATCGACGGCGGGGGGATCGCCCGCGGCATCCGCATCGTCACCGACGAGCGCGCCGCCGACCGCGAGCGGCGGGTGGCGGTGACGCTGGCGCGCAACCTCAAGTCGCGCTACGGGCGCTGGGCGCAGAGCTGCGACAACCTCAAGCCGACCGATGGACAGCTGCCGGTGGGCAAGGTGTTCGTGCACGAGATCTGCACCGCCGTCAGCCCGGAGGGCGATGCGCGAATGCGGCTCGAAGCCACGTATTTCCGCAAGAAGGGCCAGACCTCGATCAGTCTCGAAACGCAGAAGATCAACAAGAACTACTTCCAGTCGGCGACCCGGCTGGAGGTGGTGCAGAAGCCGTATGAGCCGGACACGACGCCGGTCCGCTAGGGCCGCTGGGAGGATGACGATGAGGATAGGGCTGTTCGTGCTGCTGGCGTTGCTGCCGGGCGTGGCGCTGGCGGGTCCGGTTGAAGACCTGAAGGCCGGCGTCCGCACGGAGTGCCGCGGCTGCGACCTCTCGAACCAGAGCTTCAAGAAGGCCAACCTCGCTGGTGTCGACCTCTCGGGCGCCAATCTCAGCGGGACGACGTTTCATCGGGCCAACCTCAAAGGCGCCAAACTTTCCGGGGTGAACGCGGAGGGGGCGAACTTCAACCTCGCCGATCTTAGCAGCGCCGATCTCAGCGGCGGGCATTTCAAGGATGCGATGTTCTATGAGGCGCAGCTGTCGGGGGCGACGATGGAGAAGGCCGACCTGACGGCGACGCGCATGCAGCATGCGCGGCTGACCGGCGCCGACCTCAGCGGGGCCGATCTCGACTGGTCGGTGATGAAGGAGGTGCGGCTCAACAATGCCAACCTTACGGGAGCTTCGATGGAGCGGACCAATCTCGAGAAGGCCAGCGTGGGGCGGACCAAGTTCGACGAGACCACGATCACCAGTGCCGGCTTCCTGCAGGCGAGCGCGCCGGGGGCGAGCTTCAAGGCGGCGACGATTTCGCTGACCGACTTCTACGGGGCCGAGCTCAACAATGCTGATTTCGCCGGCGCGGTGTTGAGCGACAATCGCTTCACGCGCGCCAAGCTGAAGCTCGAGCAGTTCACCGGCAGCACTTTCACACGCAATATCCTGCCCGATGGGCGGGTGCAGGGTGCCGAATGATACGCACGAAACTGGGCCTCGCCGTGGTGGCGATGACGCTGGCGGTGTCCGGCGCGGTGGCGCAGGAGGTGGTGACGGGGGCCGCCAAGGTGGTCGACGCCGACATCATCATGGTGGAGAAGCAGCGGGTGATCCTCTGGGCGGTGGATGCGCCGGAGCGGCCGCAGAAGTGCTTCGTGGGCGATCTGCTGTGGGACTGCTACGGCGCAGCACGGCAGGCGCTGGGCGAGCTGCTAGCTTCGGGTGAGGCGAGTTGCACGCTGCAGCCGGGCGAGCCGGACAAGTTCAACCGGCGGTATGGCGTGTGCACGTCCGCAGGCAGGGATATTGGCGCGGAGCTGGTGCGGCTCGGGATGGCGCGGGCCTATGTGGAGCAGGGGCCGGACTACGTGGCGCAGGAAGAGGAAGCCAAGGCGGCGGCGGTTGGGGTGTTCCAGCCCGGCGCCAAGGTCGACGCGCCGTGGGAGTTCAGGAAGACGGATCCTCGGAATTATCGGTGACGCTCGGAGGGCGGCGCCCAGTCCGCAGCGGCGGTCGCGGCGGCCGGCTTTGCCCCCGTCAGCGCAATATATGCATCCGTCAGCGTTTCCGTCCCAGCAGCCGCGATGATCTCTCCAGGCGTTCCGACGCGGATGATCTTCCCTGCGACGATGAGCGCGATGCGGTCGGCGTGTTCGACTTCTTCGACGAGGTGGGTGGCCCAGAGGATCGAGACCTGGTGCTGGTCGCGGACGGTGCGGATGTGCTGGCCGAGGAGTTTGCGCGTGGTGGGGTCTAGGCCGACGGACGGTTCGTCCATCAGCAAAAGGTCCGGCAGGTTGAGCAGGGCGCGGACGATCTCGATGCGGCGCTGGTTGCCGCCCGAGAGAGTGCGGACCGGTTTGTCGATGAGGTCAGTGACTTCGAACAGGGTGGCTGCAGCGTCGATGCGGTCCTTCAGCAGCGTGCTGGAGAGGCCGAACAGGTTACCGTGGAACTTGAGGTTGGCGCGCACGCTCATGTCGAGATCGAGCGAGCGCGACTGGAAGACGACGCCGAGGCGTTTGAGGATCTCGGACGCCTGGTCCTGGTAGCTCATGCCGAACAGGCTGACCTCGCCGCCATCGGGTGAGAACAGGCCCGAGCAGATCTGGAACAGGGTGGATTTGCCGGCGCCGTTGGGGCCGAGCAAGCCGACGATCTCGCCGGGGGTGATGTCCAGTGACACGCCCTTCAGCGCTTCGTTGCTGCCGTAGGACTTGCGGACTTCGCTCAGCGCGAGGACGGGGGCGGTCATCCGAAGGCCTTCTCGTCTGTCCCGGCGGAGGCGGCGATCTGGTTGGCGATCTGTTCGCGCTGCTCACGGGTGCGACGGCCGCGTGGAATGTCGAAGCGTAGGTCGGCGGCGATGCGGGCGGGGCGGCCGCTGAGCACGATGGCGCGGTCGGCCAGCATCGCGGCATCCTCGGGCAGGTGAGTGACGAGCAGCACGGTGGGGCGGCTGGCGTCGATGAGCGCGGACAGCACCTGTTCCATCTCGCGCACCAACGTGCGGTCGAGTGAGACGAAGGGCTCGTCGAGCAGTAGCAGGCGCGGGTTGACCGAGAAGGCGCGGGCCAGCGCGACGCGGCGCTGCATGCCGCCGGAGAGTTCGTGCGGATAGTGGTGCTCGAAGCCGGCTAGGCCGACGTTGCGCAGCATCTCGGTGGCTTCGGCAATGGTGGTTTCGGGGCGGACGGCACGGATGTTTTCGAGGGCACTGAGCCAAGGCAGGAGGCGTGCGTCCTGGAACACGAAACCGGCAGGCGGGGCTTCGGCGGCGGGGACGCCGTCGACCAGCACGGTGCCCGAGAACAGCGTGTCGATGCCACCCGCCATGCGCAGCAGGGTGGATTTGCCTACGCCGCTGGGGCCGACCAGTGCCACGATCGATGAGGGCTCGACGACGAGATCGAAGCGCTCGAGCAGCGGCTCGGGAAGGAAGGCGAAGCGCTTGCCTTCGACAGCGATATCGAGACGGGGGCCGGTCATCGTGGCTGTCGCCATTTCAGCACCCGGCCTTCGAGCGGGCGGAGGATCAGGTACTCGAAGACGAAGACCACGAGGATGAAGGCGGTGGTGTAGGCGAAGATGCCCTTGATGTCGAAGAACTGGAAGAACACCGAGATGCGGAAGCCGACGCCGCCATCGGAGCCCAGCACCTCGAAGACGAGGACGATCTTCCAGATCAGGCTCAGGCCGGTGCGGGCCGCCGCGAGGACGAACGGCATCAGCTGCGGCACGGCGATCAGGCGCAGCTGTCGCAGGAACGGCACGCGGAAGGCGCGGCCGAGATCGTCATAGGCGGGATCGAAGCTGCGCACGCCCTCGCGGATGGTGGCGACGACCAGCGGCAGCTTGTTGAGCACCACGGCGAGGATCAGTGCGAACTCAGTGAGGCCCAACCAGATGTAGAGCACGATGGCGATGACGATGGCGGGAACGTTGAGGCCGACCACGACCCAGGTGGAGAACAGCCGGTCGGCGACGCGCGAACGCCCGAGCGCGATACCGATGGCGGTGCCGAGCGCCATGGCGATGATGAAGGCAGTGATGGCGCGGGTCAGGGTTTTGGCCAGGTCGGGTAGCAGCTTGCCCGTGGTCGCGAGCGTCCACACGTGGGCGCCGACATCGATGGGCGAGGGGAACAGGCGCGACGGGAACAGCATCGACAGCACCTGCCAGGCAGCCAGAAGCAGCAGCAGGCTGATCAGCTCGAGGGGAAGCCCCCGCCTGGTCACGCGCTGCTGCCGCCCATTGGTTACGGCTGCGATGCTACTGTCGCGCAGTTCAACGGCTATTTGCGATAGCCCTTCCAGAAGGTGCCGTCAGCCAGTTCGGTCGAATCCCCGACGACATCGGGGCCGCCGAACTTGGCCATCACGGCGAAGGATTCCTCGGCCGGCTTCATGCTCGAGGCCGCGTATTTGGTGACGATGCCACGACGATAATCGTCGCGCAGCTGGGTGAACAGCGCGTCGTCATCGCCGACATTCATCACGTCGCGGATCTTGTCCCACAGCGCGTCGTCGGTGAGCAGCGCGTTCTTGGTTTCGAAGCTGGCGTCGAGGAAGCCCTTGATGGCGGCTTTCTTCTCGCGGCCGGTCTCGTCGAAGAAGGCCCAGCCGAGCAGCGGCGGAGTTTCGGAGACGCCGAGATCGGCGAGCATGGCGGCAACCGAGATCAGTTCGGTCTTGCCCGCCAGCTTGGCGCGCGAGTTCCAGTTCCACAGGTTGAGCGCCGCCTGGGCCTGGCCGCCGGTAATCAGCTCGTTGACCAGCGGGGGCGCACCGAACTTGGCCGAAGCGTCCTCGGTGAGGTTGCCGCCGGTGAGCTTGTTGTAATAGGCGGCGAGGATCACGTAGCTCTTGTCGACCGGGCTGCCGGAGACGGCGAGGGTCTTGCCCTTCAAGTCAGCGACCGTGGCAATGCCGGCGGCCGGATCGACGACGAGGCCGCCGACGGTCAGCGAGTGCGGCACCATGGTGACCATGTTGCCCTGATTGCGCTGGATCGACACCCAGACGAAATCGGACAGGATGACGTCGACTTCCTTGGCCTGCTGCGCGATCTGGCCGGCCTTGCTGTCAGCGACATCGCGGATGTCGAGCGCCAGGTGGTGCTTCTTGTCGAGGCCGAGCGCCTGCATGGCGGCCAGCTCCCATTTCACCGTGCCGGTGGCCTGCACGCCGAGCGACAGCTTTTCCGGCTCGCCATGCTGGGCGAAGGCACCGGAAACGGAGCCGATCGCCAGGGCCAAACCCAGCAGAACGGCCTGAAGAATATTGCGCATGGTCCCTCCCAGGGAACGCGTGTTTTTCGTGGTGGGTCCAGCGCTAGCACCCGCGGACATTGGGCTTGGCTATATCATGTATTGCGGTTGGCGGGGTGGGCGCGCTCGGGCGGAAAGCGGATTGTAAATTGCGATACCGCTGATCGAAAACCGCCTATTGGAACCCGCATAATGAAGACGATTTTTGCAGCTGCTGCTGCCGTACTGATGCTGGCCTGCGCGGCGCAAGCCGAAGGCAACCTCGCGGCGAACGGCACAGACCTGACGCTCGAGATCAACACGGTGGACCTGAAGTTTTCGCAGGACGTGTGGGAGCTCGAAACCGGCAAGTACTACCAGCTCGACATCACCTCCGACGGCAACGAGGAAATCTCGGTGGTGGCGCCGGAGCTGTTCCGCAATTCGTGGATCAACCAGATCGTCGTCAACGACCTCGAGGTGAAGAGCTACGGGCTCTACTCGGTGGAGTTCGACAATGCCGGCACCTTCAACATCTCGTTCGTGCCGATCCGGCCGGGTGAGTACGAGATCTATGTCCCGGGCTACGAGAACCGCGGGCTGAAGGGGAAGTTCATCGTCAAATGATGTTCACCCGACGCACATTCGTCGCGACGGCGACGGCATTGCTGGCGTCGAGCGCCGTGCCGCGGGTCCTCGCCAAGGGGACGGGCAACATCTTCGTGTCCACGGAGAAGGGCAACGAGGTGGTGGTGCTCGACCAATCGCTGGCGGCGATCAAGCGCATCGCCACCTCGCGCCGGCCGCGCGACATGCACTTCAACGCGGCCAAGGATTTGCTCTACGTGGCCTGCGGCGACGATGATGCGATCGATGTGATCGATGTCGCGACGCTCGAGGTGGTGGACTCGATCCCGACCGGCCCGTCGCCGGAAGTGTTCGCGTTCTCGCCTGACGAGAAGATCATCTACGTCTCGAACGAGGAGGATTCCCGGCTCGAGGCGATCGACATGGAGACGTGGGTTTCCATCCAGGACATCCCGACGGGCGCGGAGCCCGAGGGTGTGCTGGTGATGCCGGACGGCAAGACCGCCTATGTCACCTCGGAGGTGGCGGACATGGTGCATGTGGTCGACACCACCACCGGTGCGGTGACCAAGAACATCCTCGTAGGCACCCGGCCGCGCCGCTTCATCCTGACGCCGGATGGGACCGAGCTGTGGGTCAGCTGCGAGCTGTCGAGCGAAATCTACATCATCGATACGGCCACCAACGAGATCAAGGGCGACAGCCTGGTCTTCGTGCCGCCCGGCTTCCGCGAGGAAGACGTCACCCCGGTGGGGATGGCGGTGACCAAGGATGGGTCGAAGGTGCTGCTCAGCTTGGGCCGCGCCAACCACGTCGTCATCATCGATGGCAAGACGCATGAGGTGCTGCAGTACGTGCTGGTCGGCAAGCGCGCCTGGTCGGTCGACCTCTCGAGCGACGAGACGCGGGCCTATGTGGCCAACGGGCTGTCGGACGACATCACGGTGATCGACATGGCTTCGATGAAGCCGATCCAGTCGGTACCGGTTGGGCGTGTGCCGCATTCGGTGGTGATCGATGACTAAACAGTTCCTCGGGCTCCTCCCCCTGGCGGCGTCGCTGCTCCTCTGCGGCACCGCGTTTTCTGCCGAGATCAAGATCGGCTACCTCGGGCTTGAGGACGATCCGCGCTACCACCCCGACCTCGTCTACACGCGCATCGAGATCGCTCCCGGCGGCAACCCGATCGACGGGGCGACGATGGGTGTCGAGGAGATGAAGGTGGTGTCGGACGCGGTGGACCAGCAGGTGGTGCTGGATCATCAGGAGGGTACCGACGCGGCATCACTGGTGGCCAAGGTCGATGCGATGGTGAAGGCGGGTGAGCAGTTCGTCATCCTCGATTTGCCGGCGGAGCTCGTCGACCAGGTGGCCGGGCAGACGCGCGAGTGGCCGGTGACGCTGCTCAACGCCACGGCGCCGGAGGACTATCTGCGCCAGCGGTGCTACCCGAACCTGCTGCACACTGCAGCGTCGGACCGCATGCTGTCGGACGCCATGGTGCAGCTGCTGCGCACACGCAACTGGACCAAGGTGCTGATGCTGGTTGGCGCTGAGCCGCGCGACAAGGCGATGGCGGCGGCGTTCCGCGCTTCGGCCGAACGGCAGCGGCTTAGCATCGTCGACGAGCGCGAGTTCACGCTCGCTACCGACCCGGCAAACCGCGAGAGGAACAACTCGCTGCTGATCACCGGTAATGCCGATTACGACGTGGTGTTCGTCGCCGACCACCAGGGCGAGTTCTCGCGCTACCTGCCGTACGATACGCAGCTGCCGCGGCTGGTGGTGGGCTCGACCGGGCTGGTTGCTTCGGAGTGGCAGTGGAGCTGGGATCGCGATGGCTCGACGCAGGTCACCTCGCGCTTCGAGACGCTGACCGGCGGCCGGCGGATGACCGGGCAGGACTGGTCGACCTGGATCGCCGCCAAGGCGATTGTCACGGCCTATGCCAAGGCCCGAACCGGCGAGTACCAGAAGACCGCGGACTACATTCGCGGCAACCGGCTGAAGATCGACGGCGCCAAGGGCGTGCAACTGAACTTCCGGCCGTGGGACGGGCAGATGCGCTTCCCCATCGTCTTGGCGACGCATAACGCGGTGATCGCCGAGGCGCCGCTCGAGGGGTTTTTGCACCAGACCAACGTGCTCGATACGCTCGGCACCGACGAGCCGGAGCACAAGTGTTTGTAGGCGTTCAGCATCTGTGGCTCGGGGTCTACGCCATCTCTTGGCGAGAGATCGCCAAGTTCCTGCGCCAGACCGAGCGGTTGCTGTCGGCGCTGGTTCGGCCGGCGCTGTGGCTGATCGTGTTCGCGACGGGGTTGCACGACCTGCTTGGCGTTTCGATCGTGCCGCCGTACCAGACCTATACGCCGTACCAGGAGTACATACTGCCGGGGCTGGTCGGGATCGTCATCCTGTTCCAGTGCATGCAGTCGGCGCTGTCGATGGTCTATGACCGCGAGGCCGGGGTGATGCGGGTGATGCTGGTGACGCCGCTGCCGCGCGGGTTCCTGCTGTTCGCCAAGATCACCGGCGCGACGATTTTGGCGCTGCTGCAGGCCTATGCGTTCCTGATCGTTGCCAAGCTCGTCGGCTACGGGGTGCCGGATTTCGGCTATCTCACCGCCATCCCGGCGATCATCCTCGCGGGGCTGATGCTGGGTTCGATCGGACTGCTGGTCTCGGTGTACACGCCGCAGATCGAGAATTTCGCCGGGATGATGAACTTCGTGGTGTTCCCGATGTTCTTCCTCTCCTCCGCGCTCTACCCGCTGTGGAAGCTGCGCGAGTCCGGGGCGGAGATCGTCTACTGGCTCAGCGTCGCGAACCCCTTCACTCATGCGGTGGAGCTGATCCGCTTTGCCATGTACGGGCAGCTGAACCTCACCTCGCTCGGCGTCGTCGCCGGGTGCGCCGCCGTGGCGTTCTTCCTCGCGGCGCGCGGTTACGATCCGCAGGCCGGAGCGATCCGCAAGGTGAAGCGGGACTGATCCTGGCAGGTGCATTATCGTTCATATGGAGCATTGAAGTCGCGGCGAGCGGATGATGAGGTGCGCCCCTCATACTTGAGGGAGGATTTCATGAGTCTCAGCGTTCTTTTCGTCGGTGGTACCGGGCAGATTTCGCTGCCCTGCGTCGAGCGCGCGGTGGCCGAGGGGCACAAGGTTAGCGTGTTCAACCGCGGCCAGCGCGATGCGGCGCTGCCCAAGGGGGTGACCTCGATCGTCGGCGACATGAAGGACCAGGCGACCTATCGGGCGCTGGGCGGCATGAAGTTCGACGTGGTGGCGCAGTTCATGGTGTTCACGCCCGAGCAGATGGCCGAGGATATCGCGACCTTCGCCGGCAACACCAAGCAGTACATCTTCATCTCGTCGGCCTCGGTCTACGAGAAGCCGGCGCGGCATTACATCATCACCGAGAAGACCCCGACCGTGAACCCTTACTGGGGCTACAGCCAGGCGAAGATCGCGTCGGAAGCGATGCTGAAGGCGTCGAAGAACCTGCCCTGGACCATCGTCCGGCCGAGCCACACGGTGCGCACCGGGCTGCCGACGATGATGGGCGAAGGCGACATCGTCATCCGCCGCATGCAGCAGGGGAAGCCCGTGATCGTTGCGGGTGACGGCACCTCGCCGTGGACGCTGACGCGTTCGGTGGATTTCGCCGTGCCGTTCGTCAACCTGTTCGGCAAGGCCGCGGCGCTGAGCGAGGATTTCCACATCACTTCGGACCGCGCCTACAGTTGGGACGACATTTATAAGGCGATCGGTCGGGGCGTCGGGCTCACGCCTGACATCGTGCATGTGCCGTCGGACACGCTGGTTGCCTACAAGAAGGACTGGGAAGGGCCGCTGATCGGCGACAAGACCTGGTCGGCGCTGTTCGACAATTCCAAGGTGAAGCGCGTCGCCGGCGACTTCAAATGCTCGGAGGATCTCGACGAGGTGCTGGCGGAGTCGATCGGCTTCCTGAAGCAGCGGCTGGCGTCGAACGCGCCGGTGAACACGGAGCTTGATCCGCTGATGGACCGGATCACTTCGGAGCAGGCAGCGCTCGGGCGCTAGCCTGGTTCGTGCGGGCGGCAACGTGCGTAGGGCGCCGACGATACGAAAGGCCGGGCACTAGGCCCGGCCTTTGTCACTCGAGCGTTCGTGGCGTGGTTTCAGTAAGAAATAAGGGCATGAACTGGCGAAACTAGTGTCCACCACACTCGGATAGGAATAACTGCGTAGTCAATACTATTGCATTTCACCTATATAGTACAAAGTACAACAAGTTTTCCCATCGCTCGGGACTGGTTCTTAATCTCCACATCGCTCCGCTAAGGGCGAATCGAATGTGGAGAACGACCTTGCCTTCCGTGTCTTCGGTTTCGCGATCAGGCAATGCCTATGTCGACGGCATCCTCGGCGACTACAAGTGGGGCACGTCCAACCTCACCTATAGCTTCCCGACCAGCGCGTCATTCTACGGGAGCTACAGCTCAGGCGAGCCCTCAAGCAATTTCGGTGCCCTGAACGCGGCCCAGATCCAGGCGGCAAAGGCCGCATTCGCCTCGTATGCGGCGATTGCCAATCTCACCTTTACGCAAGTCACGGAGTCCTCGACCACGCATGGCGACCTGCGGGTGGCCATGTCGGACCTGCCTGCGACGGCGTGGGGCTATTATCCCAGCACCGCGGCCTCGGGCGGCGACGTGTGGATGAACAAGTCGACCGGCTATTACAACAGCCCGGTCAAGGGCAACTACGCCTACATCTCGTTCCTGCACGAGATCGGGCACGCCTTCGGCCTCGAGCACCCTCAAGACAACAACATGCCCTCGAGCCGGGACTCGATCGAGTACACGGTAATGAGCTACCGCTCCTATGTCGGGGCGCCGCTGCAGAACTATACCAACGAGACCTGGGGCTTCGCCCAGACGCTGATGATGTACGACATCGCAGCGATCCAGCACATGTACGGTGCCAATTTCACCACCAACGCCGGCAGCTCGGTCTACACTTGGAGCCCCACCACCGGGCAGATGTCGATCAACGGCGTCGGGCAGGGGGCGCCGGGCGGCAACCGTATCCTGATGACGGTATGGGATGGCGGCGGCGTCGACACCTATGATCTCTCTAACTATTCGACCAACCTGAAGATCGACCTGAACCCGGGCGCCTGGACGACCACCTCCGCCGAGCAACTGGCGCGGCTGACCACCAACGGTTCCAAATTGGCGATCGGCAACATCGCCAACGCACTGCTCTACAATGGCGACCTGCGCTCGCTCATCGAGAACGCCGAAGGCGGGTCCGGCAATGACACCATCGTCGGCAACGTCGCCGACAATACGTTGTGGGGCAATGGCGGCGCCGACACCCTGACCGGGGGCGACGGCGACGACCTGCTTTATGGCGGCTCCGGTGGCGACCGGCTGGAGGGCGGCAACGGCCTCGACTCGGTGTCGTACCTGGAAGCGACGGCCCGCGTCGTGGTCGATCTCGCGAGCCCCTCGCTCAATGGCGGCGAAGCAACCGGCGATACCTACTCCTCGATCGAGCAGGTGATCGGCAGCAATTTCGACGACAGCCTGTCAGGTGACAGCGCGGCCAACGGGCTAGGCGGCTTTGCCGGCAACGACACGCTAAATGGCCGCGCCGGCAATGACGTGCTGGTGGGCGGTGACGGCAACGACGTCCTCAACGGCGGTGCAGGTGCCGATCGGCTGGAGGGCGGCAACGGCGTCGACACGGCGGACTACAGCGCGGCATTGCTCAACAGCCTGTTGTCGCTGTCGGTCTCCGGGGTGACGGTTGACCTGATGGCCCCGAGCGTCAACACCGGCGAGGCGGCGGGGGACACCTTCTTCTTTGTCGAGAATCTCACCGGCAGCGCTTTCAACGACGTGCTGCGGGGGGACGATGGCGCCAATGTCATAAACGGCATGGGCGGCACCAATGCGCTCCAGGGGCGCGGCGGCAACGACACCCTGATTGGCGGCATCGGCAACGACAAGCTCGAGGGCGATGCGGGCGCCGACACCCTCACCGGCGGGCTGGGGTTCGACACCTTCATATTCGTTGCCACCAGCGACAGCCCTATGACCGGGCGGGATACGATCACCGATTTCCTGTCGCTGACCGACAAGATCGACCTGAAAGCGATCGATGCCAACACCACTTTGGCAGGCGACCAGGCGTTTACCTATATCGGCTCGGGTGCCTTCACCAAGAAAGCGGGCCAGCTCAGTTTCACCGGCGGGCTTGTCGCCGGCGACGTCAACGGGGACGGCATCGCTGACTTCCAGATCGTCGTCAAAGGCCTGGCGGTGCTCGCGGCGGGCGATTTCATCCTCTAGACATGGGACCCACGGACACCATGTCAGGGCGATCAGCAGGTGCGGCCCCGGCTTTGCGGGGATCGGTGCGCGCCGCGGGACCGCTCGCCGCGTTCGTGCTGGTCAGCCTGCTTGCCAACCTGATCATGCTGGTCGGCCCGCTGTTCATGCTGCAGGTCTATGACCGGGTGCTGCCCAGCCGCTCGTTGCCGACGCTGTGGGCGTTGCTGCTGCTGGTGGTGGCGCTCTACGGCGTCTACGCGCTGATCGAAACGCTGAGGACGCGGATGTCTGCCCGTTTCGCGAGCCTGGTCGATGCGCGGCTTTCGCCGCTGGCCTTCGAGGCGGGGCTCAGGGGCAGGCTCCAGGTGCAGGCGGTAACGCCGGCCGATCCGGTGCGCGACCTCGACAACATCCGGCAATTCCTCTCGAGCTCCGGTCCGGTGGCGCTGCTGGATCTGCCGTGGATGCCGATTTACCTCGCCACGGTGTTCCTGCTCCATCCGGTGCTCGGCTGCGTAACGCTCGCTGGCGCGTCGGTGATGACGGTGCTGCTGGTCATCAACGAGTTCATGTCGCAGCGGCCCTCGCGCGAACTCGCTGCGGCGACGGCGCGGCGGCAGGTGCAGTCCGACGACGCGCGTGCCAGCGCCGAGAGCGTCGTCGCCATGGGGATGCTGCCGGCGATCACGCGGCGTTGGGACGTGGCGAGCGGCGAGCTGTCGCGGGCTCAGCAGCAGGCCGCCGACCGGAACGGCTTCTACGCGTCGCTGAGCAAGGCGTCCCGCTTCCTGCTGCAGGCCTGCGTGCTGGCGACTGGCGCCTATCTGGTGATCGCCGGCGAAATCTCGGGCGGGCTGATGGTTGCAACGTCGATCATCTCGTCGCGGGCACTGGCGCCGGTCGAGCAGATTGTCGGCCAATGGCGCGGCTTCGTCGGCGCCCGGCAGGCCTGGCAAAGGCTGAAAGCTGCGCTGGCGGCGTCCCGGATCGAGCTGCCCGGCGTGAGCCTGCCGGCCCCGCGTCGCTCGCTCGCGGTCAACCAGCTGTCGACCGGACCCAGCGCACGGACGCGGCTTGTCGAGGGCATCTCCTTCGATCTGAGCGCCGGCGAGGCGATGGGCGTGCTCGGGCTCTCGGGTTCGGGCAAGTCGTCGGTGGCGCGCGCGCTGGTCGGGGTCTGGCCGGTGCTGTACGGCGCGGTTCGCCTCGATGGGTCGGAGCTCGACCATTTCGACCCGCATGAACTCGGCCGCAGCGTCGGCTATCTGCCGCAACAGGTGGAGCTGTTCGCCGGGACCGTCGCGCAGAACATTGCGCGGTTCCGGGCCGGCGACGACGAGGCCGCGCTGTTCGCGGCGGCCCATGGGGCGCGGGTGCACGAGCTCATCGCCGGCCTGCCCGAGGGCTACAACACCCAGATCGGCGAGCGCGGCGCCGCCCTGTCGGCCGGCCAGCGGCAGCGCATCGGGCTGGCGCGGGCGCTCTATGGCGATCCGTTTCTCCTGGTGCTGGACGAGCCTAACTCCAACCTCGATGCCGAGGGCGACGCGGCGCTGACCGAAGCGGTGCGCACCGCCAAGGCCCGCGGCGCGGTGGTGATCATCGTGGCGCACCGGCCAGCGGCGATCGCTGCGGCGGATAAGCTGCTCTATCTCAAGGGCGGACGGCAGCAGGCGTTCGGGCCCAAGGACGAGGTGCTGCGCCAGATCACTCAGCCGGCATCGAACGTCCGCAGCATCGTGGCGGTGGCCAATGGCTAGCGAAACGCTCGAAGGCATGGCTTCCACAAGCCTGGGGCGGCACGGCCTCGTCGGCTTTGCCGTCGTCGTGGCCGTGGTCGGCGGGCTGGGGCTGTGGGCTGCGACGACGCAGATTGCCGGAGCGGTGGTCGCGGGCGGCATCGTGGTGGTGGAGGGCGGTAGCAAGCGCATCCAGCACCAGGAAGGCGGCATCGTCAGCGAAATCCTGGTGCACAACGGCGACGTGGTGACCGAGGGTCAGCTGCTGCTGCGGCTCGACGGCACGGCGGTATCGGCGTCGCGCGACGTGATCAGGGCGCAGCTCGACAATGCGTTCGCCGCCCGCGCGCGGCTGGTTTCGGAAGCCGCTGGAACAGCCACCATGGAGCGGCCAGCCACCACCGGCTGGTCGCCGGGTCCGGATTTCAACCAGGCCTTCGAGACGCAGGAGCGGTTGCTCGAAGCGCGAAGGACCTCGCTTGCCGGCCAGCAATCCCGGCTCGACGAGCAGAGTGCGCAATTGCAGGAGCAGGTCGCGGGGCTGCAGGCGCAGCGTTCGGCGCTCACCGACGAGCTGGCGATTCTCACCGACGAGTGGCACGGGCTCGAGGAGTTGCTGGCCAGCGGGCTCACCGACTCGGAGCGTGCCAACGCCAACCGGCGCCAGCGCACCACCATCGAGGGCAGCATCGCCAAGCTCTCCACCGATATCGCCGGAGCGCAAGCGGCGATCGCCGAGCGGGCCCTGGCGGGCGCGCAAGTGGTGGACGATTTCCGCTCCGAGGTGCTGCAGGAGCTGCAGGCGCTCGAAGCGAACATCGCGGAGCTGATGCAGAAGCAGATCGCTGCCGACGACCGGTTGCGGCGGCTGGAGGTGCGGGCGCCGCGCTCGGGCATCATCCACCAGTCGATCGTGCAGACCGTCGGCGGGGTGATCGGCGCGGGGGAGGCGGTAATGCTCGTCGTGCCGGCCAACGATCAGCTGCTGGTCGATGTCCGCGTCAGCCCCAGTGATGTGGACGACATTTCGGTGGGCCAGGACGTGCTGCTGCGATTTACCGGCCTCGACGCGCCGACGACGCCGGAACTGCGCGGCTCGGTGCGGTCGGTGTCACCGGCCACGGCCAACGACCCGGTTACGGGCGCCATGTTCTACGAAGTCAGGGTCAGCGTGCCGGAAGCCGAGCGCCAGCGCCTAGGGGCGGCGACGCGGCTGATGCCGGGCATGCCGGCGGAAGCGTTCCTCGAAACCAATACCCGCACCGTGCTAGCCTATCTGGTGAAGCCGCTGATGGACCAGGTGTTGCACAGCTTCCGGGAAGACTAGGGAACAGCGATGAGCGAGTGGATCGACTTTCAACGCTGGACTGAATGCGTCGGCATGGAGCGGCCGGGCATGGTGTTCGAGGTGGTCAACGGCGACCTGCAGAGCCTCATGACCCATTGCATCGTCCCGCTCGAAACGCCGTTCGACTGGCGGTCGCCGCCACTCAGGTTCCGAGTCATCGTCGAACCGACACCGATGCACTCCGAGCCGCTGCCCAAGCCATCGGAAAACAGCTGAGGGTCGCCGCGCACCCGGGCTTCCGGCAGCGCTCCCCCAGAAATGCGAAAGGCCGGGCACTAGGCCCGGCCTTTGTCGCATCCCTGCAATCCAGGGAGGATATTGGAGCGGGCGAAGGGATTCGAACCCTCGACCCTAACCTTGGCAAGGTTATGCTCTACCCCTGAGCTACACCCGCACTCCATCGGCTCTTTACGATGCTAGCTCCTTGTGGGAACTTGGCAGCGCCGAACCGCGCGCCTATATGCCCAATCGAAAGCGGGTTTGCAACCCATAATTCTGGTCTCGTCAAAGCCGTGATAAAGCTTGCGTCTGACACCCTTCGGGGCGCAAGAAAATCAAGGAAAGACGGGCCTCTCACCGGCCCCGACCCGGCAGGAAAAGTACAGTATGTCCCTCAATGATCTCAATCCGGCCTCCAACACCGCTGCTGCTCCGGCCGCCGCTTTGATCAAGGATTCGACCGATCGGGCGTTCAAGGCCGACGTTATCGATGCCTCGCTGGAGGCACCGGTGCTGGTGGATTTCTGGGCGCCGTGGTGCGGCCCGTGCCGCCAGCTGACGCCGAACCTCGAGAAGGTGATCAACGAGAAGGCCGGCAAGATTCGGCTGGTGAAGATCAATATCGACGAAAATCCGGGCGTCGCCGGCCAGCTTGGCATCCAGTCGATCCCGGCGGTGTTCGCCTTTGCCGGCGGCCGGCCGGTCGATGCGTTCCTCGGGGCGATCCCGGAGAGCGAAGTGCGGCGCTTTGCCGACAAGGTGATCTCGGGCGCCCCGGCGGGCCAGCCGCAGGCAGGCTCGATCGAGGAAGAAATCGCCAACGCAGTGACGGCCGCGGGCGATGCACTGAAGGTGGGCGACCTCAACCAGGCGGCGCAGATCTACGGCATGGTGCTGCAGCACCAGCCGGATCACGCGGCGGCGATCGTGGGCATGGCCAAGGTGTTCCTCGCGGCCGGCGAGCCGGATCAGGCGCGGGCGGTGCTTGACACCATGCCGGAAGCCGAGCGCAAGGGCGACGACTACAACTCGACCGTCGCGGCGCTGAAGCTGCTTGGCGAGGCAGCGGAGCTCAGCGAAACCGATGAGCTCGCCGCACAGCTCGAAAAGAACCCCGACGACCACCAGGCGCGGTTCGACCTCGCGGTGAAATACAATGCCGAGGGCAAGCGCCTCGAGGCGGCGGAAGCACTGGTGACGCTGATGCGCCGCGATCGCACCTGGAACGAGGACGGGGCGCGCAAGAAGCTGCTCGAGCTGTTCGAAGCCTGGGGTCCCAAGGATCCCGCCACGCTGAAGGGCCGCCGGCTGCTGTCGGCGCTGCTGTTCAGCTGACCTTACTATCGCGCCCAAGGAGGCGCCCGTGTTGAAGCGACCAAATTCTCCCGCCGACCTGCCCGCCAGCGTGCCGCTGTTCCCGTTGACGGGCGCCTTGCTGCTGCCTTACGCCCGGCGGCCGCTCAACATCTTCGAGCCGCGCTATGTCGAGATGATCGACCATGCGCTCCGGGGCGACCGGCTGATCGGGCTGATCCAGCCGCGCGACACGTCCGAGGAAAGCCCGAAGGGCCGGGCGCCGCTGCAGCGCATCGGCACGGTGGGGCGGATCAGCCATTTCGAGGAAGTCGAGGACAGCCGGTACTTCGTCATCCTCGAGGGCATCTGCCGCTTCGAGCTGATCAAGGAAATGCCGACCATGACGCCGTTCCGGCGCGGCATGATCGCGACCGATGCCTTCGCCTCGGATTTCGAGCGCGAGTTCGGCGAAGAAGCGGTGGATCGGCCACGCTTCCTCAAGATGATGCGGGACTACGCCGAGTTCGGCAATTTCGACCTCAACTGGGACGAGATCGAAAAGACCGGCACGGCGGACCTGGTGAACTTCTGCGCCATGGTCTCGCCCTATGGCGCCGCCGAAAAGCAGGCGCTGCTCGAGGCCGATACGCTGGAAACACGGGCCGAGACGCTGATCGCCATGGCCGAATTCGAGATGGCCAAGGGCGAAAACCGGGCCTCGCCGCTCAATTGACCGAGGAGCCGGCAGCAGCAGCAGCCAACCTCCGCCACGTGGTGGATGTGAAGACGCTCGAAATGCTGGTCTGCCCGCTGACCAAGACCCGGCTGACGCTATCGGCCGATGCCACCGAGTTGATCTCGGTGGCGGCCCACCTGGCCTTCCCGATCCGCGACGGCGTGCCGATGCTCAGCCTCGACGAGGCACGCGAGATCGAGCAGGGCGACATGGGGCGGAATCTGCCGCTGCTGGGGTAGCGGCTAGATCTGCAGCCCGCGCAGCAGTTTTGGCCCGTTGCGGTCGAGGCCGGCGGCTCGGGAGATCAGCAGGTCCTTCACCGGCGGCAGGCGATCGACCACGCCCATGCCGAAGTCGCGCAGGGCGCGGACTGGGGCGACGTCGTTGGAGAACAGCCGCACCATGCCGTCGGTGACCATCGCCATGAGTGCGGTGTCGAAGCGGCGCCAGTGCTGGTAGCGCTCGAGGATATCGGCGGTGCCATGGTCCTGGCCGAGGCGGATGGCGTTGATCACCACTTCGGCGAGGGCGGCAACGTCCTTCAAGCCGAGGTTGAGGCCCTGGCCCGCGACCGGGTGGACGACGTGGGCGGCGTCGCCGATCAGCGCCAGGCGCGGAGCGACGAAGCTCTTGGCGATCTGCAACCGCAGCGGGAAGGACTGCAGGCCTTCTTCGAGGGTGACGCGACCAAGGCTCGAGCCCATCACCGCTTCGATCTCGGCAGCGACCTGTTCATTCGGCCAGGTCTTGAGCTCGGCGGCGCGCCTGGTGCTCTCGGTCCAGACCAGCGACGAACGGCGGCCGGGCAGCGGCAGGCTGGCGAAGGGGCCGGCCGGGCGGAAGTGCTCGTAGGCAGTGCCCTCGTGGTCGAGCTCGTGGGTGATGGTGGTGACAAGGCCCGACTGGCCGTAATCGTGCGAGATCACCTCGATGCCGGCCATGCCGCGCAGCGCCGATTGCGCGCCATCGGAGGCGATGACCAGCGGGGCGGTGATGGTGCGGCCATCGGCGAGGCTGAGGCGGGCTGTGGCAGTATCGGCGACGAAGCCGGTGATCTCCACCGGGGCGATGACCTCGACGCCGTCGCCGAGCGCGCCGAGCAGGGTTTCGGCGACCAGCTGGTTGGGCACGAGGTGGGCGAAGGGTTCGCCGGGCGCCACGTCGCCGATGAAGCTGAGAAAGAGCGGGCGGGAGATATCGCCGGTGCCGGAATCGGTGATCTTCATCTGGCGCACCGGCTCGGCGCCGATCGCCATGGCGGTCCATACGCCCAGCTCGACGAAGATGCGCCGGACGCCCGCGGCGATGGCCGAGGCGCGCTGGTCCTTCGGGACGGAGAACGGGCGGCGATCGAGCAATGCGACGCGGAGGCCCTTCATCGAGCGGCTCAGCGCCAGCGCCATGGTGAGGCCGACCGGGCCGCCGCCCACGATCACGATGTCAAAGCTGGTGTCGGCCATCAATGCACTCCGATCTGCCGGCTATGTCGACCTTCAGGCTGGCTCGCGCAAGAGGCTCGTTTGCCGCGGTAGTGCTGCCCAAAGTGTCAGCATTGGCGACGATTCTGCACAAACTCTAGGCAGGGGCCGGGGCAAGACGGGAGGGCGAGGCGGGCTATTGGTGCAGTCGTCGCGTCTTTCCTTAACAGAATCATAAGCTTGGCAATCGTGGCGGCAGTTTGGCACGGCACTTGAGTCTGTTTGTCCCGATTGGAGACCGTCCAAACACCGTATCGAAAGGGGCATCCATGAAGCTGGTGATCGCAATCATCAAACCGTCGCGCCTGGAGGAGGTCCGCCAGGCCCTCAACTCGCTCGACGTGCACGGCATGACCGTGACCGAAGTCAAAGGCTATGGCCGGCAGAAGGGCCATTCCGAAATCTACCGCGGCACCGAATACGCCGTGCACTTCCTGCCCAAGCTGAAGATCGAGATCGCTGTCGACGACGCCCAGTCCGACGCCATCGTCTCGGCCATTCGCGAGAGCGCCCAGACGGGCCGCATCGGTGACGGCAAGATTTTTGTGCTCGACCTGTTGGCCGTGACCCGCATCCGCACCGGCGAGACCGGCGCGGCGGCGCTCTAACGCACCTCTCTGGAGAAACAACAATGACAGACTTGAAGATGTCAAAAGTCCTGGGAGCGGCGGCGTTGGCTTCGCTGGCTCTCGCACTGCCTGCGTTCGCGCAGGATGCAGCCGCCCCGGCTGCGGCAGCGGCCGAAGTGGTTGCTACCGTCGACAAGGGCGATACCACCTGGATGATGCTGTCGACGATCCTGGTGATCGCCATGACCATCCCCGGCCTCGCCCTGTTCTACGGCGGCCTGGTGCGCGCCAAGAACATGCTCAGCGTGCTGATGCAGGTGTTCGCAGCCTTCTGCATGGTCTCCCTGCTGTGGGTGATCTACGGCTACTCGCTCGCCTTCAACGGACCGACCGACGGTGGCCTCAGCGCCTTCATCGGTGACTTCTCGAAGCTGTTCCTGTCGGGCGTGACGCCCTCCACTCAGTCGGCCACCTTCTCGGCCGGCATCGAGATTCCGGAGCTTACCTTCGTCGTCTTCCAGCTGACCTTCGCCGCCATCACTCCGGCGCTGATCGTCGGCGCCTTCGCCGAGCGCATGAAGTTCGGCGCGGTGATGCTGTTCCTCGCGCTGTGGTTCACCTTCTCGTACCTGCCGATCGCCCACATGGTGTGGTTCGGCGGCGGCTACCTGTTCGGCCTCGGCGCGTATGACTTCG
Source organism: Devosia sp. P2_G7 (assembly GCF_056403495.1). Classification (NCBI taxonomy): domain Bacteria; kingdom Pseudomonadati; phylum Pseudomonadota; class Alphaproteobacteria; order Hyphomicrobiales; family Devosiaceae; genus Devosia; species Devosia sp. P2_G7. The sequence goes on along the minus strand of NZ_JBFUFI010000001.1, from coordinate 466,963 downwards.
CCGGTGGCACCGTGGTTCACATCAATGCCGGTGTGGCTGGTCTCGTCGCCGCGATCGTCCTCGGGCCGCGTACCGGCTTCCTCAAGGAACCGATCCCGCCGCATAACCTGACCTTCACCTTCATCGGTGCCTGTCTGCTGTGGGTCGGCTGGTTCGGCTTCAACGCCGGCTCCAACCTCGAGGCCACCGGCCTTGCGGCGCAGGCCCTGCTCAACACCATCACGGCCCCGGCCGCTGCGGCTCTCGCCTGGGCCGTCGCTGAAAAGTTCACCCGCGGCCATGCCTCGCTGCTCGGTGCTGCTTCCGGCGCCGTCGCCGGCCTCGTGGCGATCACCCCGGCCGCCGGCTTTGCCGGCAGCATGGGCGCGATCGTCCTCGGCGCGGTTGCCGGTGTGGTCTGCCTGTGGGCAGTGGTGACGCTGAAGCCGATGCTCAAGTACGACGACGCGCTCGACGTGTTCGGCGTGCACGGCATCGGTGGCATCATTGGTGCGCTCGGCACTGCGATCGTCGCGGCACCGTCGCTCGGCGGCTACGCACTGGGCGATCCGGCGGCCTACAATATCGGCTCGCAGTTCGTGATCCAGCTTACCGCAGTGGTCATCGCCATCGTGTGGTCGGCAGTGGTGACGTTCGTTGCCATGCTGATCGTCAAGGCAGTGTTCGGTGGCGCCCGCGTCTCCGAGTCGGCCGAGAGCGATGGTCTCGATATCTCGAGCCACGGCGAGCACGCCTACAACTAACACCTAGGGCGCGGGTGGGACTCTCCCTCTCCCACCCGCGTCGAAACTGCCGGAGGGTCGAGCCCGGCTCGGCTCTCCGTCCTTCTTGCCTTCCCGCTGATCGCGGCGTGCAGCTCACGTACCTCTTGGCCCGCCACAGAGGCTTCCCACTCGCAAACCGCGTGGGCTGCACACCCCGGTCAACGGCTTCCGGGCCCGGCAACGGGCCGGCGTCCGCCCCGCCAGGCTGATGCCGCTCTGCTTACAATGTGGGCAGAGACGGGCTGTTGTCCGCCCAAATTCTGAGCACTTCGCCGGCGGCGGAGCGCTTCTGATTTGCGTCGCGGCGTAAGCTGCTGAAAAACCTCAACTCTTTTCTGCCTACCGGATTGGCATGGGGCTTGATTGCCTGCCACCCAATTAGCCCGGATGCGAGCCGGGTGTTTTGGGGGAGCTTCAAATGGCTGAGTCCGCAGGGCTCGACGTATTCTTCGTGCTGGTCGGCGCGATCCTGGTGTTTGCGATGCATGGCGGCTTCGCCTTCCTCGAACTGGGGACAGTGCGGGGCAAGAACCAAGTCAATGCGCTGGTCAAGATCCTGGTCGATTTCGCCTTCTCGACGCTGGCCTATTTCCTGATCGGCTACACCATCGCCTACGGGGTGACGTTCTTTCACAGCGCGGCGACGTTGTCGGGCGGCGGCGCGGGGTTCGCGCCGCAGGGTTTCAGCCTTGTGAAGTTCTTCTTCCTCGCAACGTTCGCCGCAGCGGTGCCGGCGATCATTTCCGGCGGCATTGCCGAGCGGGCGAAGTTCTGGCCGCAGGTGATCGCGGCGGCAGTGATCGTCGGGCTGATCTATCCGTTCTCCGAGGGGATCGTGTGGAACGGTAATTACGGCATCCAGGCCTGGCTCGAGGCGACGTTCGGCGCGCGCTTCCACGATTTTGCCGGCTCGATCCAGGTACATGCGCTGGGCGGCTGGCTGGCGCTGGCGGCGGTGCTGCGGATCGGGGCGCGCAATGGGCGCTATGGGCCGAGCGGCCGGCCGTTCCCGCCGTCATCGATCCCGTGGCTGGCGCTGGGCACCTGGCTGCTCGCCATCGGCTGGTTCGGCTTCAACGTGATGTCGGCGCAGTCGGTCGCCGGGGTGTCGGGGCTGGTAGCGATCAACTCGCTGATGGCCATGGTGGGCGGCATCATCGCCGCGGTGCTGATCGGCAAGAACGACCCGGGCTTCACCCATAATGGTGCATTGGCAGGGCTCGTTGCGGTCTGCGCGGGGTCCGATCTCTACCATCCGCTGGCCGCGCTGGTGGTCGGCGGAGTGGCCGGAGTGATCTTCGTCAAGGGCTTCAGCTGGACGCAGGAGAAGCTGAAGATCGACGATGTGCTCGGCGTCTGGCCACTGCACGGGCTTTGCGGACTGTGGGGCGGCGTTGCCGCCGGGATCTTCGGACTCGAGGCCCTGGGCGGCATGGGCGGCGTGTCGTTCGTGACCCAGCTCGTCGGCTCGGTGGCCGTGTCGGCCTATGCCTTCGGCGCCGGCTACCTGCTCTATTGGCTCAGCAGCCGGCGGCTCACCCTCAAGCTCAGCGACGAGCAGCAGCGGCGTGGCGCCGACCTTTCGGTGCACTCCATCGGTTCCAATCCGGAACTCGAGTTCTAGCGCCGGCAGATCCGGGAACCGGGCCTTCCGCTCCAGCGTTTCAAGAGCGGAAGGAGAGTTCCATGTCTCTTAGGGAAAAGCTTAAGTACGTTGATTTTTCATCGATCGCGCTGCTGCTCCTCGCCGCCGCGGTCCCAGCGATAGTCATCCTCGCCGCCTAGCCGGCTTGCTCAGCGCCCCAAACCGCTCTATGAGTGGCTTCTTCACTAGCCACTCAGGAGGGGCGATATGACGGCATTTTCTCGACCGCGCCTCTTCGGGCTCGCCACGGTTCACCGTTAGGTCGCCCGGGGGCCGCCAAGGCCCCTTTCGCTAGTTCCCGGCACTGCCGGCATTTCCAGATTTGCTTTTCTTATGGGACCGGATCGCGGCTGCAAGGCGCGTCCGGACAAGTGACATGGCTCGTTCGAAGATCGATTTCCGCGGCCAGGCCTTCGCCAAGGTGCTGGGTTTCGCGGCAGGGCATTGGCGGCGCCAGCCCAAGCGTATTGCACTCATCATGGGGCTGTTCTTCACCGAGACGGTGGCCGACATCCTGACGCCGTTCTTCGCCGGCCGCCTCGTCGAGGCGGTGGCGACGGGGGCGGCAACCAACGAGATCGCCTGGAACGCGGCGGTCACGGCGTTTCTCGTCATCGTGGCGCTGGGCGTCGGTTCGGTGATCATCCGTCAGCTCGGGTTCCAGCAGATCATTTCGCTGACCCTCAGGATGATGAGCGAGATCACCCAGGGCGCCTTCCATCGGGTGCAGCGCTTCTCGTCGGACTGGCACGCCAACTCGTTCGCCGGCTCGACGGTGCGCAAGATCACCCGCGGCATGTGGGCGCTCGACCAGCTCAACGACGTGATCCTGATGGCGCTGTTCCCCTCGCTGGTGATGCTGGTGGGGACGACCGTCATGCTCGGGCTGTTCTGGCCGGTGATGGGCCTGGTGATCGGCGTCGGCTCGATCATTTACATCGCCGTGACCGTCACCCTCTCGACCACCTGGGTGGCCCCGGCGGCGAGCCTTGCCAACCAGTGGGATACCCGCATGGGCGGGGCGCTGGCCGATGCCATTTCGTGCAATGCGGTGGTCAAGGGTTTTGGCGCGGAGGACCGTGAGGAATCACGGCTGAAGCTCGTCGTCGACAAATGGCGGAGGCGCACCTCGCGCACCTGGAACCGTGGCACGCTGAACGGCACCATCCAGAACGCCATGCTGCTGGTGCTGCGCGCCTCGATCATCGGGGCCGGGCTGTTGCTGTGGCAGCAGGGTGTGGCATCGGCGGGCGACATCACCTTCGTCATCACCACGTTCCTGGTCTTGCAGGGATACCTGCGCGATGTCGGCCAGCACGTGCGCAACCTGCAGCGCGCGGTGAACGACATGGAAGAGCTCGTCAATCTGGGCGACCAGAAGCTCGGCATCGAGGACAAGCCGAGCGCGAAACCGATTGCCATCAAGGCGGGCGGCATCGCCTTCGAGCACGTCGACTTCCACTACGGCGCGCATTCCAAGGCGCTCTACCACGACCTTTCGGTCAACATCGCGCCAGGCGAGAAGGTGGGCCTCGTCGGTCACTCCGGCTCGGGCAAGACGACGTTCGTCAAGCTGATCCAGCGTCTGCACGATGTCAGCGGCGGCCGCATCGCCATCGACGGCGTCGACATTCGCGACGTCGGCCAGGCCTCGCTGCGCCAGCAGATCGCCATCGTGCAGCAGGAGCCGGTGCTGTTCCACCGCTCGCTCGCCGAGAACATCGCCTATGGCAAGCCGGGTGCCGATCGCCAACAGATCATCGCGGCGGCGAAGCTCGCCAATGCGCATGATTTCATCGAGCGGCTGCCTAAGGGCTACGAGACACTGGTCGGCGAGCGCGGCATCAAGCTGTCGGGCGGCGAGCGGCAGCGTGTCGCCATCGCCCGCGCCTTCCTGTCGGATGCCCGGGTGCTGATCCTCGACGAGGCAACGTCGAGCCTCGATAGCGAGAGCGAACTGCTGATCCAGCAGGCGATGGAGCGGCTGATGGTGGGGCGGACGACGATCGTCATCGCCCACCGTCTGTCGACGGTGCGCGCCCTCGACCGGCTGCTGGTGTTCGACACCGGCAAGGTGGTCGAGGAAGGCACGCACGAGCAACTGGTGAAGCGGCCGGATGGCATCTATCGCCGGCTGTTCGAACGGCAGGCGCTGGAGTTGATCAAGGGGCTGGAGGCGGCGGAGTAAATCCCTCGCTTCGAAGGGAGGGACGCCTTGGCTTTCATCGTCGAATGACGATATAAGCCCTCATGGCTTCCCTCCCCCTTTCCATCCTCGACCTCGCTCCCGTCTCCGAAGGCACCTCAACCCCGGACGCGCTGCGCAACATCGTGCAACTCGCCAAGCTCGGCGACGAGCTTGGCTTCACCCGGCTCTGGTACGCCGAGCACCACGGCATGCCCTCGATCGCATCGTCCTCGCCGGAGGTGCTGATTGCTACGGCGGCGGCCAATACCTCGCGCATCCGGGTCGGCTCGGGCGGGGTGATGCTGCCCAATCATGTGCCGCTGCGGGTCGTTGAAACCTATCGCACGCTCAATGGGCTCAATCCCGGCCGCATCGATCTGGGCATCGGTCGCGCCGGGGGCAGCGACGGGCGGACGCTGCAGGCGCTGCGCTCGGTGGGCGGCGAGTATTTCGCGCAGGAGCTGGCCGAGATGCTGGCCTTCGAGGAGGGCAATTTCGCTCCCGACCACCCGTTCCATCCGGTCATGGTGGTGCCGGAGCGGGTGGAACTGCCGCCGGTCTATCTGCTCGGCTCCAGCGGCGCGAGCGCACAGGCCGCGGGGCAGCTGGGCGTCGGCTATTCGTTCGCGGCGCATTTCAGTGCGACGCCGGCGGGTCCGGCATTCCAGGCCTATCGCGCGGCGTTCACGCCGACCGACGCCTTTCCCAAGCCGCATGCGATCATAGCGGTTTCGGCGCTGGTGGCGCCGACGGACGAAGAGGCACGGTTCCTGGCGCGCTCGCAGGAGCTGATGTGGGCGCTGTTCCATTCCGGCCAGGTGCGGAAGCTGGTGTCGCCGGAAGAGGCAGCAGCGCATAGCTACACGCCGCACGAGACCCGCATCATCGAAGGTCAGCGCCCACTCTGGATCGTCGGCTCGCCCGATACGGTGAAGGCCGCGATCGAGCGAAAGGTCGAAGAATCCGGCGCCGACGAGGTGATGGTGACCACCACCATGTATGACTATGAGCTGCGGCTGCGCTCGTTCCGGCTGCTGGCGGAGGCTTTCGGCCTCCGCAGCTAATGGTCAGGCAGCGACCGCCTCGTGCCGTGCGGCATGGATGGCCGCGGGCTGGAAGAGCAGCTTCACGTAATTGCGCGCCATCAGCATCTGCTCGGGGAGGACGCCGGGCCGGCCGAGCGACTTGGCCATGATGATGCCGCCATCGATGGCGCAGCAGATGGTGCGGGCCAGCCGGTCCGGATCGATCGCCTCGCGGGGCGGGTAGAGTTCCACGATCTCCTCGATCATCTCGCGGAAGAACGTGTTCCAGCCCTGCACCGCCTCCCGGACCTGGGCGCGTACCTCGCGGTCGAACAACCGGTCGTGGTAGCTCATGGCGGCGACGAGGCAGCCCGGGTGGCCGCCCGGCAGCGCGGAGATGTGCTCGGCAAACAGGGTGAGGCCGATGAGCAGCCGCTGCAGCGGGTCGTCGCTGAGCTGCGCTGCGCGTCCGAACACGTCGTGGACCAGTTCATTGTTGCGCTGCCGGTAGCGGACGATGAGGCCCTTGGCGAGCTCGTTCTTGTCCTTGAAGTGATAGAAGAAGCCGGACTTGGTGATGCCGGCCTCGGCGATGATCTCGTCGATCGAGGTGACGCCGAAGCCTTTGGCGAGCACGCCCGCTTCGGCGATATCGAGGATGCGTTCGCGCGTTTCATTGCCTTTGCGCATGGTGGTCCCTCCTGGAAACTGTACTTCCGGTATGGTTCTCGGATCGCTCGACCCACGCCGACAGGTCGCCCCTCGCGACAGGATGCGGGCTATCCAGTTGTGATTGCTCGCCAAGTTCCTGGGACGCCGAACCGTACCACGTGTTCGCTATAGTCGGCTCACAAGTCATCATATGTTTTGTCTCAAGCGGGGCGCGCCGAGGAAGACGATTATGACGACCATCGACCTGAACGAGAGCCCGCTCGTAACCCGCCACGACACCGATGCCGGCTTCATCCGGCGGCTGCTGGGCCGCTGGCTGCAGCGGCGCCGGGAGCGTGCCACGCTGATCGGCCTTATGCGCATGGAGCCCCACCTGCTGCGCGACATGGGTATCGAGCCCGGCGACATCTTCGACGCGCTCGATGGCAAACGCAGCTCCGTGCTGTTCAATCCGGTGCGGAAGCCCGACCATCGCTAGCCCCTGACTGCCCGCCAGGCGGCGATGATGGCATTGGCCGAAAGGTCGATGTCGGCCTCGGTGGTGGCGCCCGAAGTGACGGAAATCCGCATCACCCAGTCGCCGCGCCAGGCAGCGCCCGCGACGTAGCAGACGCCGCTATCGAGCACGCGGGCAATCACCGCCTCGGTGTCGGCCTTGCGGGCCTCGGCATCGCCGGTGCCGAAATTGAGGATCAGCTGGTTGATCGTCACTTCGTTGACGACGCGGATGCCGGGCTCGGCCGCCAGGCGTTCGGCCATGCGGCGCGCGAGGCGGCAGTGGCGCTCGACGATCTCGACGATGCCGGCGCGGCCAAGGGTCTTCAACAGCGCGTAGACCGGCACACCGCGGGCGCGGCGGGACAGCTCTGGAACATAGTTCGAGGGGACGCGATCGCCCTGGGCGATGGAAGGCAGGTAGCTCGACCACTGCGTCATGGCGCCGAGCAGCGCGTCGCGATTCCTCACGATGGCGAAGCCGGAATCATACGGCGCCTGCAACCATTTGTGGCCATCGGTGACCCAGGAATCGGCGCCCTCGATGCCGTCCGTCAGGTGCCGCAACGACGGCGTGGCGCGGGCCCAGAGGCCGAAAGCCCCGTCGACATGCACCCAGGCGCCATTTGCTTTGCCGATCGCGACGATGTCGCGGAACGGATCATAGGAGCCGGTATTGATCTGGCCGGCTTGGGCGATAACGATCTTGGGGCCGGTGAGACCGGCAAACGCTGCCTCGAGGGCCGATGGCAGCATGCGGCCTTCGCTGTCGGTGGCGATGGTGATGACCCGCTTGCGGCCGAAACCAATCAGCTGCAGCGACGAGAACAGCGACGAGTGCGCATCGGCTCCGATCAGCACGTGCACCGGCGGCGCCCCGAACAGGCCGTCGCTGTCGGGATCCCAGCCAGCATCCAGCAGGACGCCGGTGCGGGCGGCGGCGAGGCAGGTGCCGTTGGCGACGGTGGCACCGGTGCCGAAGCCGATGGCACTTTCACGCGGCAGGTCGAGGATCTCGAGCAGCCACCGCTCGGCAACCTCCTCGAGCGCCGCTGCGGCCGGCGCGGTCGATTGGTACCCGGCGTTCTGCCCCCACGCGCTGATCAACCAGTCGGCAGCGACGCCGGCCGGATGCGAGCCGCCCATCACCCAGGCGAAGAAACGCGGGCCGACGGTCGGCATCAGGCCCGGGGCCGCGAGGGCGGCCAATTCATCGAGCATCGCGCCGGCATCCATGCCGGTTTCCGGCAGCGCCGCCGAAAACCGTTCGCGCATCTCGTGATAGCCCATTTCGGGACGGCCTGCCTTCCGGCGCACTCCCGCGCGATAGTCTACAGCGTGATCGACCGCGCGGGTCAGCAGCGTACGCAAGTCATCAGTCATAATATGATCTCCCGGCGGCGCAGCAGAAATCATACCGCATCTGAAGCGCAGATGAACAAAGGCCCGGCGCCATGACAGCGCCGGGCCCGCGAAAGTCTATGGAATAGCGTCAGGCGGCGAGCTTCTTGAGGATCGCAGCGCCCATCTCTTCGGTGCCGACCGTCTTGCGGTTGTCTTGCGCAATGTCGCCGGTGCGGAGGCCATCGGCCAGCACGCTCGAAATGGCGGCCTCGAGCCGATCGGCCAGCGCCACGAGGTTGAACGAATAGCGGAGCGCCATCGCGAAGCTCGCCAGCATGGCGATCGGGTTGGCGATACCTTGGCCGGCGATATCGGGGGCCGAGCCGTGCACCGGCTCGTAGAGCGCCTTGCGCTTGCCGGTGGTCGCATCCGGTGCGCCGAGCGAGGCGGACGGCAGCATGCCGAGCGAACCGGTCAGCATGGCGGCCGCGTCGGAGAGGATGTCGCCGAACAGGTTGTCAGTGACCATCACGTCGAACTGCTTGGGATTGCGCACCAGCTGCATCGCCGCGTTGTCGGCGAGGATGTGGTGGAACTCGATATCCGGATAGTCCTTGGCCACGGCCTGCGCGACTTCATCCCACAAGACTCCCGACTTCATGACGTTCTTCTTGTCGGCCGAATGCACCTTGTTCTTGCGGGTGCGGGCGAGGTCCATGGCGACGCGGACGATCCGATCGATCTCGTAGGTCTCGTAGACCTGGGTATCGATGGCGCGCTTCTGGCCGTTGCCGAGGTCGGTGATGGTCTTGGGCTCGCCGAAATAGACGCCGCCGGTGAGCTCGCGGACGATCAGGATGTCGAGGCCCTCGATCAGCTCGCGCTTCAGTGACGAGGCATCAGCCAGCGCCGGGTAGCAGATGGCCGGACGCAGGTTGGCGAACAGCTGCAGGTCCTTGCGGAGGCGGAGCAGGCCGGCTTCCGGACGCTTCTCGTACGGCACCTTGTCCCACTTGGGACCGCCGACGGCACCGAAGATCACCGCATCGGCGGCCAGCGCTTTCTGCATGTCCTCTTCCGAAATCGCCTCGCCATGCGCGTCATAGGCGCAGCCGCCGACGAGGCCCGTATCGAAGGTGAAATCCGTCTCACCCTGGCTGTTGAGCCAGGCGATCACCTTCTCGACCTCCTTCATGATCTCGGTGCCGATCCCGTCGCCGGGGAGGAGGAAGAGCTTTTGGGCCATTTTGCTTTACGTCTCGCGTTGTCAGATGGATGCGCTGTCGAAGCGCTTTTGCATGAAATAGCGGGCGCCGCCGACCGGATGATCGTGCAGCGTGCCGAACACAGAAAAACCGAGCTTTTCGTAGAACGGCCGGGCCTGGAAACTGAATGTGTCGAGCCACACGCCGAGAAGGCCCCGCTGACGCGCGAAGACCTCGGCCTCTGCCATCAGCGCCCGCCCGTGCCCCTTGCCACGCAGCTCGGCCGGCACGTGCAACCACTCGACGAACAGCCAGTCCAGCACCGCCGTCGCGGTTAACCCGCCCACCGCCTTGTCGTCCGCATCGTAAAGCAGCAGCGCGATCTTCTGGTGCGTGATGCCGCCGGTCTGCTGTTTGTTGTAGGCGCGCAACCCATTGCGCACCACCGCCACGTCGCGACCCAGGGGGTTGAGCTTGAGCCTGATCTCCACGGGCGTTAGCGTTCGTGGGCGCCCATTCGGGCGGTGACTTCGATTTCGACCTTCATCTCGGGCCGCGTTAGGCCGCAGACCAGCATGGTGGCGGCGGGACGGATGTCGTCAAACATCTTGCCGGCGACTTCGACGAGGCCGTCATAGTGCGCCATGTCGGTGATGTAGTAGCGAACGCGCACCACATCCTTGATGGTGCTGCCGGCTTCCTCGAGCGCATGGGCGATGGTCGCGAAGGCGTTGCGGGCTTGGTCGCGGATGTCGTCCGGCATCACCATGGTCTTGTAGTCGTAGCCGGTGGTGCCGCTCACATAGATGATGTTGCCGTCGACGACGGCACGCGAGTAGCCGATCTTCTTCTCGAACGGGGAGCCCGATGAGATGTGGAGGACCATGGGTGCCTCCTCAGAGCCAGGGGCGGCTCTGGCTCATCTTCTGCTCGAAGCCGGAAATCGCCGGATCGGACTTCAGCGTCGCGGCGATATCGTCGAGGCCTTCGAGCAAGGTCTGCTTGCGGGACGGGTCGATGTCGAAATGGACCGAACCGCCATCCGGGCCGCGAATGGTCTGCGCTGCGAGGTCGACGGTGATCGTCGCGTTGGAGCCGCGCTCGGCGTCATCCATCAGCAGCGCCAGCTGCTCGGGCGTCACGACGATGGGCAGAATGCCGTTCTTGAAGCAGTTATTGTAGAAGATGTCGGCGAAGCTGGTGGAGATGACGCAGCGCACGCCGAAATCGAGCAAGGCCCACGGCGCATGCTCGCGCGACGAACCGCAGCCGAAATTGTCACCGGCGACGATGATCTTGGCCTGGCGATAGGCCGGCTTGTTGAGCACGAACGTGTCGTTCTCGGTGCCATCTTCGTTGTAGCGCATCTCGGAGAACAGGGCGGAACCGAGCCCGGTGCGCTTGATGGTCTTCAGGTACTGCTTGGGAATGATCATGTCCGTGTCGATGTTGATGATCGGCAACGGCGCGGCGACGCCTGTGAGGGTCGTGAACTTATCCATGGCAATACCCCTTTCGGTGGCGGTGTAATGACGCAATGGGGGGCGGGAATCAAGTCGGACGTAGGGCGGAGCGCCGAGCGCCCCGCCGGATTGTCGCCGGTTGGGGTCGTCTGGGACGATCAGGCAGCGAGGCTGGTGTCTGCGGCGACGCCGAGCATCAGGTTGAGGTTCTGCACTGCGGCACCCGAGGCACCCTTGCCGAGATTGTCGTAGACGGCGACCAGCAGGGCCTGGGCTTTCGCGTCGTTGGCGAAGACGTGTAGGCGCATGCGGTTGGTGTCGTTGTAGATCTCGGGGTTGAGCTCGGCGCTGCGCTCCTCAGCGGCCAGCGGCGCGACGTCGACAAAGCTCTGCGGGATCGCTGCGAAGTGGTCGCCGATCGCGGCATGGAGCTCGGCGCCGGTGGGCACCTTGTCGAGCGACCACAGCTGCAGCGGCACGGCGGTGATCATCCCCTGCCGGAAATTGCCGACGGCGGGCTGGAACAGCGGCGTGTGCGCGAGCTTCGCGTATTTCTGCAGCTCGGGCAGGTGCTTGTGCTTGAAGGTCAGGCCGTAGAGCGCGAACTCGTTGGCGTCCTCGCCCTTTGCCTCATAATCCTCGATCATGGTGCGGCCGCCGCCGGAATAGCCGGAGATGCCGTTGACGGTGACCGGGAAATCGGCGGGCACGAGGCCGGCTTCGATAAGCGGCCGGAGCGTCGCGATGGCGCCCTGCGGCCAGCAGCCGGGGTTGCCGACGCGCGTCGAGTTGGCGATGGCGGCAGACTGCGCCTTGTCCATCTCGGCGAAGCCGTAGGCCCAGCCTTCGGCGATGCGGTGCGCGGTCGAGGCGTCGATCACCTTGGTGGTGTCGTTCTCGATCAGCGACACGCTCTCCTTGGCCGCATCGTCGGGCAGGCAGAGAATCGCCACATCGGCGAGGTTCAGCAGGCGCTTCCGCTCGTCCTGATCCTTGCGCTTGTCGTGCGCGATGGAGATGACCTCGAGGTCGCGACGGCCGGCAAGGCGCTCCCGGATCTGCAGACCCGTGGTACCGGCTTCGCCGTCGATGAAGATTTTCGCGACCATGTAAGGCTCCCATCAAAGGGGGTGAATGCGCGGGACATATAGGGGTTGCCTCTGTCACGTGCAAAGGGTTTGGTTGCGCCAACACGATCATATGAGAGGCCGAAAATGACCCCGCACAACCACGCCAAGCCCGGCGACTATGCCGAAGCGGTCCTGCTGCCCGGCGACCCGCTGCGCGCCAAATGGATCGCCGAGAACTTCTTCACCGATGCCAAGCTGGTCAACTCGGTGCGCAACTGCCTCGGCTATACCGGCACCTGGAAGGGCAAGCCCGTTTCGGTGCAGGCGACCGGCATGGGGCAGGCGTCGCTGTCGATCTACGTGCACGAGTTGATCAACGTCTATCGGCTGCAGAAGCTGATCCGGGTCGGCACCTGCGGCGGGCTCAATGCCAAGGTGAAGGTGCGAGACCTGATCATCGCCCAGGGCGCGACGACGGATTCAGCGATCGTGCGCGACGCGTTCATGCCATTCAACTTTGCGCCGATCGCCGACTTCGGGCTGCTGCGCGACAGCGTCGAGCGGGCCGAGAAGGCGGGAATGCGCTATCACGTGGGCAACATGCTCTCGTCGGACATCTTCTATCATATCGAGCCGGGCCTCACCGGCTACGGCCGGCTGCCGGCGCACGGCATCCTCGGGGTCGAGATGGAGGCGGCGGCGCTCTATACGCTCGCGGCGCGGTTCGAGCGCAAGGCGCTGGCCATCTGCACGATGACCGACTGCCTGATCACCCACGCCGAGCTTAGTGCCGAGGACCGGCAGTCGTCGCTAAAGGAGATGATCACCCTGGCGCTCGACACCGCGATCGGCGCTTGAGCGTCCTCGACAAACTGGCTTCGGCGCTCGGACGAAACGACGAGCGGCCGAATGTGGAACTGGCGGAGGCGCTGGCGGCGACGCCGGATGCCGCCGCGATCGCCAAGCTGGTCGGGGCGCTGTCGACGGGTTCGACCGCGGTGTCGAACGACGCGATCAAGGTATTGTACGAGCTGGGCGCGCGGCGTCCGGAACTGGTGGTGCCGCATGCGGGAGCGTTCCTGACGCTGCTCGGTTCACGGAACAACCGCAATGTCTGGGGCGCTCTCCAGGCGATCGAGTCCGTGACTCAACTGGCGCCTGAACTGGTGCTTTCGGCCCTGCCGCAGATCATCGCGGCGGCGGACAAGGGTTCGGTGATCGCCAAGGACAAGGCGGTGCAGATCCTCGCCAAGCTCGCTGCGGCGGGGCATGCCGAGGTGGCCTTGCCGGTGCTGCTGGAGCGGGTGGAGGCGGCGGCGCCGAACCAGTTTCCGATGTATGCCGAAGCTGCTAGTGTGGTGGTCGATGCAGGACATCGGGTACGGCTGCGCCAGATCCTGGACGCGCGGCTGGGACGGATCGACGCCTCCGCCAAGCGAGCGCGGATCGAGAAAATCCTGCGGAGATTGCAGCGGTAACCCGCTGTAAACCATAACGAAAACGCTGAGGTACGAGCCTCATTCGGCGCCAGTGGCATAGCGCGGAATGTCAATACGCGTTGGCATGTAGCGAGGCTGGAAGTTGATCTTCCGGCGCCCTCCAGAACCTGCCCATACTCTCTTCGACGCACCGATATTGCAGCGGAACTGAACCGCTGGCGGGGGCGTTTCACGGGTTACGCTAGGCATCTGAGGGGAGGCCAGGATGAATACCCATACACTAGTCGAGCATCGCGATATCCAGAACTGGGTGACGGCCCGCAAGGGCCAGCCGGCGCTCCGGAGTGTGCCCGATCCGACCGGCCGGATGCGCGCGCGGCTCGCGTTGAATTTCGCCCGCCCGCAGGCGCCGACCGAAACGCCGAGCCAGGACGACGGCATCAGCCCGTGCTCGTGGACGGCATGGTTGGCCGAACTCGACCGGCAGCATCTGGCGTTGCGCGTCAGCGACCAGATGGTCTTCGAGTTCGTCGAGCGGCGCGAGCGGAACTAGGCGGATTTGGCCAGCGAAGTGCCAGCCAGGGGATGGGCCGGCATAACATCGGCATCCGGATCGCCGGAGACGCCGACACGGTCACGGCCGTCACGCTTCGCTGTGTAGAGCGCCGCGTCGGCCCGGCGGCGAAGACCAGAGAGGCTTTCGTCGTCGAACCGCTCGGCGACACCGAAGCTTGCGGTGCAGCGGACGAATGGCGGCAGGCCCGGGATCGACAGCGAAGCAAAGCTTGTGCGCAGGGTTTCGGCGAGAAGCCGCGCGATGGCGAGGTTGGCGCCCGGAATGAACACCGCAAATTCCTCGCCGCCCATGCGGCCGACAACCGCCCCGGCCGGCGCAGTGTCGCGTAGCACCGCGGCAAAGGCGACGATCACCAGGTCGCCGGTATCGTGGCCGTAATTGTCGTTGACCGACTTGAACGCATCGAGATCGGCAAGCACGAGCGCCGCCGGCAAGCTGCGATTGTTCATGCCCGGGGCGGCGCGCTCTTCGAAACCGCGGCGGTTGTAGACGGCCGAGAGCGGATCGGTTTCGGAGCGGGCGGTGATCTCGACCAGCATGTCGCGGACCAGCAACATCAGCATCAACAGCCCGGTAGCCACCTGCAGGATGGCGCCGAGCGATTGCGAGTAGAGCGCGTAGGTCGTTGCGAGGTAGGTGGCGGAGGTGTCGCCCGAGCCGCCAAGCAGCACGGCGGCGAAGGGCTTTGAAAGGAACTGCAGCGCGCTCAGCGTGAACAGCGCAACGAGGCCGACATCGATGGTCTGGCGGCGGCGCGAGGCGAGGATGATCCAGGCGGCGCAGGCCTGCATCAGGGCATAGGGCGCCTGGTAGATGAGGTTCCGCGGCACGGTGTCGTGGGGCAGCATGTAGCCGTACCAATTGGCGACGACCGACAGGACGACGATGGCAGCAACGCCGGGCCAGGGCAGGGCGCGGCCATAGCGGCGGGCGACGCCCAGCGTTACCGAGGTGACGGCTCCGAGAAAGCTGGAGAAGCCAGCGGTGTAGGCGAATTGCGGGTAGTCCTGCAGCGGCAGGACGAATTCGGACGCGATGTAGAGGATGCCGAACACGTAGGCGAGGGCGAAATAGGGCGCGACCTTATCCACCCGGTTGGAGACGCCGACCAGGAAGAAGGCGAGCGCAAACAGCGCCGCGATGAACAGATTGATGGCGAGGATGAAGCTCGCGCCAGCCATGCCCTGCAGTCCGCGTCCTTGGGTAGTGGAACGACACTAGCGGCAGCCCGAGAAAGAACGGGTTAACAGCAAGCGCCAAGTGCAGCGCCATGCTGTCGCAGTCGAGTATAGGAACATGTCGCGGGCTTGGAACCAGACGCCTCTGCGACCACTTAAGCTAAGGGAGTTTTCCCGCTAAGCTATCCTGGAACAAGACCAGAAAGGCATCGACATGACCCAGGTCCTCACCAAGCACGAAGACATCCGGCTATGGGCTGCGGCCCGGTCCGGCAACCCGGCCATCGAGGACCGGGCGACGGGCATCGGCGGCCCGCCGGTGCTGAGGATCCTGTTCGATCAGTACGCGCTGAACGCCGGGGAGAACCAGTACGGCGATCGGCCCGGTGGGCTCGACCTGGTCGACTGGTCGGAATGGTTCGAGCAGTTCGACAGCCAGAAGCTCGGGCTCTTGGTCGAGGACGAGCGGCCGGGCGTGCTGGACGACTACTTCGAGTTCGTGCCGCGCGACGGGAACCAGCGGGACTGAGTGGGACTCAGCCTTCTCGTTCGGCAGCCGCTTCGATCGCTTCCATGTCTTCGTCCGAGAAGCCGAAATGGTGGCCGATCTCGTGCACGAGGACGTGGGTGATGATCTCGCCTAGGGTTTCGTGGTCCTCGCTCTCGGCCCAGTAGTCGAGGATCGGACGGCGATACAGCCAGATCTGGTTGGGGAGTTGTCCGGTGTAACCGGCAGCGCCGCCCTGCGGCAGGCCGACCCCGCGGAACAGGCCGAGGATATCGAACTCGCTCTCGAGTTCCATTTCCTTGATCGTCTCGTCATCGGGGAATTCGGCGACAACGCAGGGCACTTCCCCGGCGAGCGCCTTGAACTCAGGCGGCAGGTCCCGGAAGGCCGCTGCCGCCATCTGTTCGAAGTCGTCGAGAGACGGAGCTGCGCGCTCCGTCCACGAATTGGGGCTTACCGCCACTCGCGGATATCGACGAAGTGGCCGGTGATCGCGGCGGCCGCAGCCATGGCGGGCGACACCAGGTGGGTGCGGCCCTTGAAGCCCTGACGCCCCTCGAAATTGCGGTTCGAGGTCGAAGCGCAGCGCTCCTGCGGCTTCAGCTTGTCGGGGTTCATGGCAAGGCACATTGAGCAACCGGGCTCGCGCCACTCAAAGCCCGCATCCTTGAAGATCACGTCGAGGCCTTCGGCTTCCGCCTGTTCCTTGACGAGGCCGGAGCCCGGCACGACCATGGCGTTGACGCCGGTGGCGACCTTCTTGCCGGCCACCACCTTGGCGGCGGCGCGCAGGTCTTCGATGCGGCCGTTGGTGCACGAACCGAGGAAGACACGCTCGATCGAGATGTCGGTGATTTTGGTGCCCGGCTGGAGGCCCATGTACTCAAGCGCGCGCCACTTGCTGGCACGCTTGTTGGCGTCCTGGATGTCATCCGGATTGGGGACGACGCCATTGATCGAGATCACGTCCTCGGGGCTCGAGCCCCAGGAAACGATCGGCGGCAGCTTGGCTGCGTCGAGGATCACCACCTTGTCGTAGTGCGCGTCGGCGTCGGAATAGAGCGTCTTCCAGTACTCGACGGCGTGGTCGTAAGCGGCACCCTTGGGGGCGCGCGGACGGCCCTTCACGTACTCGAACGTTTTCTCATCCGGCGCAATCAGGCCAGCGCGGGCGCCGCCCTCGATGGTCATGTTGCAGACCGTCATGCGGCCTTCCATGCTGAGCGCGCGGATGGCTTCGCCGGCGAACTCGATGACGTGGCCGGTGCCGCCAGCGGTGCCGATCTCGCCGATGATGGCGAGGATGATGTCCTTGGCGGTGACGCCGGGCGGCAGCTGGCCGTCGACGCGGACCAGCATGTTCTTGGCCTTCTGCTGGATCAGCGTCTGGGTAGCGAGCACGTGCTCGACTTCCGACGTGCCGATGCCGTGGGCCAGCGCGCCGAACGCGCCATGCGTCGAGGTGTGGCTGTCACCGCAGACGATGGTCATGCCGGGCAGGGTGAAACCCTGCTCGGGGCCGACGATGTGCACGATGCCCTGACGCTTGTCGAAGGGATCATAGTACTCGATGCCGAAATCCTTGGTGTTCTCGGCCAGCGCCGCGATTTGGATCGCGCTTTCCGGGTCCGGATTGGGCAAGGAACGGTCGGTGGTGGGGACATTGTGGTCGACCACGGCCAGGGTGCGCTCGGGCGCACGGACCTTGCGGCCGTTCATGCGCAGACCCTCGAAGGCCTGCGGGCTTGTCACCTCGTGGACCAGGTGGCGATCAATGTAAATAAGGCTGGTCCCATCCTCGTTGTTGGAAACAAGGTGATCGTCCCAGATCTTATCGTACAGAGTTCTGCCGGCCATTTTTGCTGGAGGTTCCACTCGGGGGTTAAGGGAGTAACGGGGGGTTCTAAGCCCCGCTTGCATGTCAGGTCAAGATTGGCCGCGGGCGAGCCCCTTACAAGGGGGCCATGCGTCTAGGTGTATCGGGGAGCCCACCCACGCGAAACGCACCCAGCAGCGTCGTGTCGATGCCGATGTGGCGGCGGTTCCAGTTGGCGATCGCCAGTTGCGCCACGGCGCGCGACAGGGCGTTGACGGCGGCGGCGCCGATGAGGCCGAAAACGGGGATCATCGCCAGTTCTACAACCAGCCCCACCAGCATGATGGCGCCCCAGATACGCACGTAGTCGCGCTCGTGGCCGGTCATCATCATGACGATGCGCGAGGGGCCGGTGGCGGCGTCGAACAGCAGCCCGGTGCTGAGCATGATCAGCACCCAGTAGCCGGCGGTGGAGTGATCGCCGAACAGCGACAGGATCTGGTTGCCGAAGACAAGGTAGCCGACGAATACCACCAGTGAGAAGGCAAATCCGGCCCAAGCGCACAATGCCGTGATGGCCTGCGCCTGCTTCATCTCGCCGGCGTGGTAATGGCGCGAAACCATCGGCGCCACGACCAGGGTGATGGCGAACATGAAGAGGGTGAGAAGTCCCGCCGTACGGAAGGCGTTGAAGTAGATGCCGGCGGCCTCGGCAGTGACGAGGAGGCCGATGAAAATGGTGTCCATGTTCAGCGCGGCGGAATCGATCACCGTGCCGATGAGGAACCAGCGGCTCGCTCTACCGTGTTCGCGCCAATAGGGCCGGAGGCCGCTGAAGCCGGGGGCGATCTCGTAGCGGCGGAGGCGGGCTAGGGCGTATTGCAGGACCAGCGCGACGGCGAGGAGGGTTGCGGTCAAAAGCAAGGCCTGCCAGCCGCTCAGCGGAGCGCCCAGCGCGAACAGCGCGACGATGGCAAACGGGGTGAGGACGCGCCACAAGATGTCGCGCGGGCTGAGCGCGGTCCACACCGAGCCCTGCGCCCGCAAGGCGGACGACCAGTATTCGGCGAAGGCCATCGGCAGGATCAGTGCTGCTGCGGCGTAGAGATGCCAGGGCGGGCCGCCATCGAATGCGCCGGCGATCGCGGCGCCTGCCAACGTCAGCACAGTAAGCCCGAGGCCGGCAAGCAGTGTCAGCGCGCCGCCGGAGCGCAACGCCGCCAATGCCTTGTCGTGGCGGCCGGCGACTTCCTCTTCCGGCCAGTAGCGGAGGATGGCGGTCTGCTGGCCCATCGAAGCGCCGATGGCCAGCACAGTGGCGAGGCTGAGCCCGAAGGCGAAATAGCCGTACTCGGCGGCGCCCATGATGCGCGAGAGCACCACGTACATCAGGTAGGTCAGCCCAGCGGTCGCCACCTTGATCAGCAGCGAGACCAGCGAGCGGCTGAGGCCGGTGCGCAGCAGCGCGCGGAGATCGGTGGAGGTGGGAGACATCAGGGCCGTCACAGAGGTTTGGCCCGACTATGGCAGGGGGATGCTCACAAGGTCTTACTGCGGAGTGGGCACTCGACAACGGGTGCAGCCGGACGCAGAGTCAGGGGACCGAGGGGACGGGGAGTTGGGCGATGAATGAGGCGGCGGCTGTCGACACGCGTGCGGAACTGATCGCGCGGGCGCAGGGCTACCAATCATCGGAGCCGAGCTTTGCGCGGTTCCTGAAGACGGTGGCGGAGGCGACCGACCCCGAAGACCTGGCGATGCACTCCGCCGAGGCGCTGGAAGCGACGTTTCGCAAGTCCTACGGCCGGCTGGGAAAGCGCGAGCTTGCGAGCCACAACGTCTACGTGGTGCCACCGGAGAAGCCGGGCGACGCCGAGATCGTCGAGGTGTTCTCGGCGGACATGCCGTTCATCGTCGATAGCGTCTTGGCAGCAATCCGGGCGCGCGGCGGGGTGATCCGCTTCATCACCCATCCGGTGCTGCAATTCGACCCGGCGACCTATCGGGTGCTGGAAGTCCCGACCCCAGGTAGCCGGCTCGAGAGTTTCCTTCATGTCGAGATCGACCCCTTGGCAGATATCGTCCAGCGCGAGGCGCTGCGGGGCGAGATCGACGACACGCTGACCGATGTCGGCCGCGCAGTTGCCGGCTGGCGGCCGATGCTGGCGCGGGTGAAGAAGGCGATGGCCGATTGGCACGCCCATGCGCCCAAGGCGCCGCCGGCGCAGGTGGCCGAGGCGATGCACTTCCTCGGCTGGCTGGCCGAGCACAACTTCACCTTCCTCGGCATGCGCGAGTACAAGCTGGAGCCGGGCAGCGAGGCCGATGGGGTAACGATCCCGGCCAAGCTGGTGCCGGTACATGACAGTGAGCTGGGGATCCTCGAGGACCCCCGCGTGCTGTTCCTGCGTTCGGGTCCGAACTATGTCGAGATGACCGAACAGCATTTCGCGTTCCTCGCCGAGCCGGCGCCGATCATGGTCACCAAGGCCAATATCCGGTCGCGGGTGCACCGGCGCACCTACATGGATTACGTCGGGGTGAAGCTCTACGACCGGGAAGGCGCCATCTCTGGCGAGCTTCGCATCGTCGGGCTCTTCACCTCGATGTCACTGGCCTCGCCCAACACCGACGTGCCGCTGATCCGCAAGAAGATCACCGAGGTGCTGAAGGAAGCGGGCCAGGACCCGCAGAGCCACGCCGGCAAGGCGCTGATGAACGCGCTCGACACTTTCCCGCGCGACGAGCTGTTCCAGATCTCCGAGCCGCAGCTCTATGAGTTCGCGACGATTATCGCCAGCCTCGTCGACCGGCCGCGGGTGCGAGTGCTCAGCCGCATCGACCGGTTCGACAATTTCGTCTCGATCCTCGTGTTCGTGCCGCGCGACCGCTACGATTCGGACGTGCGGGCGGTGATCGGCGCCTATCTGGCCGAGGTTTACGAGGGCCGCGTTTCGGCGTTCTACCCGAGCTTCCCCGAGGGCGAGCTGGTCCGGGTGCACTTCATCATCGGGCGCAACGGCGGCAAGACGCCCACACCACTCCGCGAGGAGCTGGAGCAGGGCGTTGCCGAGCGCATCCGCACCTTTGGCGACCGGCTGGTGGCAGCGGCGCCGGATTCGGCGGCCATCGCGGACTACCTCGATGCGTTCCCGCCGGATTACCAGGCGGTGCACTCCGCCGAAGCCGCGCTCGCCGATATTGCGGTGATCCGGGTGCTGCCGGACGAGCGGGCGATTGCGCTCAGGCTCGGGGCGCGCGAGGGGCGCAGCGCCATGGGGCTGAAGGTTTACCACCAGGGCAGCCCGATCGCGCTGAGCGATCGTGTGCCGATGCTGGAGAATTTCGGCTTCCGGGTGATCGACGAGGACACCTTCACGGTCAAGCCGCTGCACGGGGCCGAGACGTTCGTCCACGACATGCTGCTCGAGGCCGATGATGGGCTCGACCTCGACGACCGCGTGCTGGGCCAGCAGATCGAGAACGCCATCCTCGCCGTGTGGCGGCGCGAGGCGGAGAGCGACGGGCTCAACCAGCTGACCATGCGGGCCGGCCTGAGCTGGGACGATGTCGAGGTGCTGAGGGCGCTGACGCGTTACCTGAAGCAGGTCGGCATCCCCTACTCGCGCGACTACCTCAACGGGGTGATGGCGCGGCATGCCGATGTGTCGGCGGCGCTGGTGACGCTGTTCCACGCGGAGAACGATCCGCATTTCGCCGGCGATCGGAAGCGGGCGACCAGCGAGGCGCGCGAGACCATCAACGCGGCGGTGGAGGCGACGACCTCGCTCGACGAGGACCGCATCCTCAGGCGCTATCTCAACCTCACCGAAGCGGTGGTGCGGACCAATGCCTACCAGCGCGACCAGAGCGGATCGCGACGGCCGGCGCTGGCGCTGAAGTTCGACTGCTCCAAGGTCGATGCGCTTCCCGAGCCCAAGCCCTACCGCGAGATCTTCGTCTATTCGCCGCGGGTGGAAGGGCTGCACCTCAGGTTCGGGCCGATCGCGCGCGGTGGCCTCCGCTGGTCGGACCGGCCGGAAGATTTCCGCACCGAGGTGCTGGGGCTGGTAAAAGCGCAGCAGGTGAAGAACGCCATTATCGTGCCGGTGGGCGCGAAGGGCGCGTTCGTGCCGAAGCAGACGCCGGTCGGCGCTGACCGCGAGACGGTGATGCGCGAGGGGACCACCTGCTACAAGATATTCGTCTCGACGCTGCTCGACGTCACCGACAACCTCGAAGTCGATACTATCGTCCCGCCCCCCGACGTGGTGCGGCGCGATGGCGACGATCCGTACCTGGTGGTCGCCGCCGACAAGGGCACGGCGAGTTTCTCGGACACCGCCAACGCCATCGCAGTGGGTCGCGATTTCTGGCTCGGCGATGCCTTTGCCTCTGGCGGTTCGGCCGGCTACGACCACAAGAAGATGGGCATCACCGCGCGGGGCGGCTGGGAGGCGGTGAAGCGGCATTTCCGCGAGATGGATCGCGACATCCAGACAACGCCGTTCAGCGCGGTGGGTGTCGGCGATATGTCGGGCGACGTGTTCGGCAATGCCATGCTGCTGTCGCCCGAGACGCGGCTGATCGCGGCGTTCGACCATCGCGACATCTTCATCGATCCCGATCCGGATCCGGCGGTCAGCATGGCGGAGCGGCTTCGGCTGTTCCAGCTGCCGCGCTCGAGCTGGCAGGACTACAATGCCGAGCTGATCTCGAAGGGCGGCGGGGTCTACTCGCGCAGCCTGAAGACCGTGGCGCTGTTCGCCGAGGCGCGGAAGGCGCTGGGGCTCAATTCCGATGCGGTGACGCCCAACGACGTGATCCGCGCCATCCTCAAGGCGCAGGTCGATCTGCTCTGGTTCGGCGGCATTGGCACCTATGTGCGGGCGAGCACAGAGAGCGATGCGCAGGCCGGCGACAAGGCCAATGACGCGGTGCGGATTGCCGGCGGCGAGATCCGCGCGTTGGTGGTGGGCGAGGGCGCCAACCTGGCGGTGACGCAGCTGGGGCGGGTCGAATACGCGCTGAAGGGCGGGCGGATCAACACCGACGCGATCGACAACTCGGCCGGTGTGAACTCGTCCGACCTCGAAGTGAACATCAAGATCGCGCTCGGGGCGCTGACGCGGACCGGGCAGTTGACGACGCCGGTGCGCAACGAGTTCCTTGCCTCGATGACCGACGAGGTGGCGGCGCTCTGTTTGAAGAACAACTACCTGCAGACGCTGGCGCTCAGCGTCGAGGAATCGCGTGGGCTCGCGGCATTCCCCGAGCACCTGTCGCTGATGGAGGCGCTGGAGGCGGCGGGCGAACTCAGCCGGCCCGTGGAGTTCCTTCCTGACAACGCGGCACTCCGGCATCGGGCGCAGGGCGGCAAGGGGCTGAGCCGGCCAGAGCTGGCGGTGCTGCTGGCCTATGCGAAGAACGTGGCCAATGCGGACCTGCTGAAGACCGGGGTGCCGGACGACCCGTACCTCGGGCGCGAGCTCTATCGCTACTTCCCCGACCGGCTGATCGAGACGTTCGAGGACACGGTCACCAACCATCGGCTGCGCCGCGAGGTGATCGCCACGGTGCTGTCGAATGCGATGATCAATCGCGGCGGGCCGGGCTTCGTCAATGAGATGATGACGGCGTCGAGCGCCGATGCCGGGCAGGTGGCGGCCGCCTATGCGGCGGCGCGCGACGTCTACGGCACGCCCGATCTCAACCGCGACATCGATGGGCTCGACGGCACGGTGCCGGGCAAGACGCAACTGAGGCTCTATGCCGAGGTGCAGGCGCTGTTGAAGCGCGAGACGCTGTGGTTCCTGAGGAACGGGCGGTTCGACAATGGCTTGCGACCGCTGGTCGATCGCTACCAGGATGGCATCGCGCAGGTGCGGGCGATGATCACCGGCCTGTTGGGCACGTATCTCGAGCACGCCATCGGCGAGCGGACAACGCGGCTCGAAGCGGCGGGGGTGAGCCGCGAGATGGCGCGGCGCTTCGCTGAACTGCCGGTGCTGTCGCTAGGGACCGATATCGTGCTGGTGGCCGAAAAGACCCGGACGCCGGTGGCTGATGCTGCGGTGGCGTTCTTCGGTGTGCTCGACACGTTCAAGCTCGGCCGTATCGTCGAGCAGGGCAACGCCATCGTCCTTGCCGACAAGTTCGACCGAATGGCGCTCGACCGGGCGCTGGCCAACCTGCTGCGAGCGCAGCGCGACCTCACCGTCGATGCGCTAAGCCTCGGCACCGGTGCGGTGGATGGGCGGCTTGCCGCATGGCGCAGTGCGCAGCCGGAGGCAATCGCGCGGGTTGCAGATGCGGTGCAGGGGCTCACCGAGGGCGAGATGACGGTATCTCGCCTCTCGGTCGCCGCCGGCTTGCTCGGCGATCTGGCGCGGAGCGTCTGACGTCAGCCGTTCACGGCTTGCGGTGACGGGGCGAGGATCGACCAGTCGGCATCCTGCGCCCAGGCCTCGAACGAGTGCCAGGCGACCTCGGGGAAGGCCTGGTGCAGGGCCGGAATATCGACGTCGTAGCCGACCTGGTCGAACCATTCGAACATGATGGCGCTCTCAGGGTCCTGCTGCCGTGCGGCCGCCAGCGGGATCTCCTGGTAGCGAATCGGGCCGCCCGTGGTGCGCGAGAGGATCGCGGCCTGGTCGGTGCCGGAGAGTTCGTCGCCGGCGATGTCGAAGCGCTTGCCGAACACCGAGGCGCCGCGTTCGATCACCGCCGCGACGAAGGCGCCGATATCGGCGACGGCGATTAGCTGATTAGTCCGCGCGGACGGCAGCCCGAAGGCGTAGACGCCGTTGCGGAGCGCCTCGATCCCCCAGGGTGCCGTGACATTCTCCATGAAGGCGACGGGCGCCACGATCGTATGGGGAATGCCGAGTTCCTTGATCGCCTGCTCGACCCGATACTTGCTCTCGAAATGCGGGATGCCCGTCGCCTTGTTGGCGTCGGCGACAGAGGAAAACACCAGGTGACCGATGCCGGCCGCCTTGGCGGCGTGGACCGCGGCGATGCCCTGTTCGGTTTCCACCTCAGGGCCGTTGCCCCAGAAGCTGGTGACGACGAACATAGCGTCGGCGCCTTTGGCGGCTCGCTCGACCGAGGCCGGATCGCTGAAATCACCAGCAATGATGTCGGCGCCAGCGGCGGCGAGGCGGCGTGCAGCTGCCGCATCGGGGTTGCGGGTCAGCGCCCGCACGGTGTGACCCCTGCTGAGCAGGGCGCGGGCGACGGCGCCGCCTTGCTGGCCGGTGGCGCCGGTGACGAGGACGGTTTTCTTGGTTGTCATTTTCGATCTCCGAGTTTGGTCCCGGAGATTTCGGTACTGACGGATTGCGCTACAACGAGCTATAGTCAGGAAACATCGTACCGCTGGGAGCTACAATGGTGGACCTGAACGACGTTGCGATCTTCGCCCGGGTGGTCGAGGCCGGCAGCTTCACCGGGGCGGCCCGGTTGCTTGGCCTGCCCAAGACGAGCGTCAGCCGACGGGTTGCCGAACTCGAACGGCAGGTCGGGGTGCGGCTGCTGCACCGGACCACCCGCAGCTTGCGGCCCACCGATGTTGGCCGGGTCTACTATGAGCAGAGCAGTGCTGCGCTACGGACCATCGAAGCGGCGAACGAGCAGCTTGCCGAAGCACGGGCGGAGCCCTCGGGTACCATTCGCGTCTCGGCGCCGGTCGGCTTTGCAGGGTTCTTCCTGGGGCAGACGGTGTTCGAGTTCCTCGAGTCCTATCCCAAGGCGAGCGTCGAGCTGCTGCTCACCGACGACAAGCTCAACCTGGTCGAGGCAGGCATCGATGTCGCCTTCCGCACCGGTTCGCTGACGGATTCGACGCTGGTGGCGCGCAAGCTCGGCGCGTCGCACAAGGTGCTGTGCGCGAGCCCCGACTACCTTGCGAGGCGGGGAACACCGGAGCAGCCGGCAGACCTCAGATTGCACGATTGCATCATTGCCGGACGGTCGATCGCCGGCGCGCAATGGGTGCTGGAGGGGCCCGATGGGCCGCAGACCGTGGCCGTGAGCGGCCGTATCGCTGCCAACACGATGGAGATCGCGACGGCGGCGGTGCTCAAGGGTCTCGGCATCGCGCAGTTGCCTGCCTCCGCCGCGGCGCCCGCCATTACGGAAGGCCGGGTGCAGCGGGTGCTGCCGGACTATGCGATGGCCGTGGGCGGCGTCTACGCGCTCTATCCGTCGAGCCGGCACCTGTCGCCGGCGGTCAAGGCGTTCGTCGAGCTCGCCGCCGAGCGGTTGAGCCGGGCGGCGGCGCTCGAAAACTGCGCGCCGGATGCGTTGGGAATGCCTGCTGCCTAGTGCCGGAAGTGGCGCATCCCAGTCATCACCATGGCGATGCCGGCTGCGTCGGCAGCGTCGATCACCGCCTGGTCGTTCATCGAGCCACCGGGCTGGATGACGGCGGTAGCGCCGGCTTCGACCGCGGCGAGCATGCCGTCGGGGAACGGGAAGAAGGCGTCGGAGGCCACCACGGAGTTGGCGGTGAGGGCGCCCTCGATGCCGGCGGCTTCGGCGGCGTCGATAGCCTTGCGGTGGGCGACGCGGCTTGAGTCGAGCCGGCTCATCTGGCCGGCGCCGATGCCGACTGTGGCGCCGTCCTTGACGTAGATGATTGCGTTCGACTTGACGTGCTTGGCCACCTTCATCGCGATCTTCAGGTCGCGCAGTTCGGCCTCGGTCGGGGCCTTCTTGGTCACCACGCGGAACTCGGTGTCGTCGACGTTGCGATCGTCGCGACCCTGGACGAGTAGGCCGCCGGCCAGCGATTTCACCGTCAGGCCGCCGGCCTTGGGGTCGGCAAGCGCACCTGTGAGCAAGAGGCGCAGGTTCTTCTTCGCGGCGACGATCTTGATCGCCTCCTCGGTGGCGTCGGGGGCGACGATCACCTCGGTGAACACCTTGACGATCTCGGTGGCGGTGGCTGCGTCGATGGTCTGGTTCAGCGCCACGATGCCGCCAAAGGCGCTGACCGGATCGGTGCGCAGCGCCAGGTGATAGGCCTCGATCAGCGAGGCGCCGGTGGCGAAGCCGCATGGATTGGCGTGCTTGATGATGGCGACGGCGGGAACCTTGGGGTCGAACTCCGAGACCAGCTCGAAGGCGGCATCGGTGTCGTTGAGGTTGTTGTAGCTCAGCGACTTGCCCTGCACCTGGCGGGCGGTGGCGACGCCGGGGCGCTGCTCGCCGGTGGTGTAGAAGGCGGCCCACTGGTGCGGGTTTTCGCCGTAGCGCATCACTTCCTTCAAACGCCCGGCAAAGCTGCGATAGGGCATCTCGGCATAGTCGAGGGTCTTGGCGAACCAGCTCGAGATCACCGAGTCGTAGGCGGCGGTGCGGGCATAGGCCTTGGCGGCCAGGCGCTGGCGCATGTCGTAGGGCACGCCGCCGGTCTGGCGGATCTGCTCCAGCACCGCGTCATAGTCGCTGGGGTCGACGATGACAGTGACATAGGCATGGTTCTTGGCTGCCGAGCGGATCATCGCCGGGCCGCCGATATCGATGTTCTCGATGGTCTCGTCGTAGGAGGCGCCCTTGGCGATGGTTTCCTCGAACGGGTAGAGGTTCACCACCACAAGATCGATGGCGCCGATCTGGTGCTCGTCCATCGAGGCCTTGTGGGTGGGGTTGTCGCGCACCGATAGCAGGCCGCCATGCACCTTGGGGTGCAGCGTCTTCACCCGGCCGTCCATCATCTCGGGAAAGCCGGTGAGATCGGAGATGTCGCGGACAGCGGCGCCGGTCGAGGCGATCAGCTTGTGGGTGCCGCCGGTCGACACCAGCTCGACGCCGAGCCCGGCCAGCGCCTTGGCGAAATCGGCCATGCCGGTCTTGTCGAAAACAGAAAGCAGCGCGCGTTTGACCGGAACCACCTTGCCGTCGGACATGCCTTGATTTCCCGCGATGTGTTGAGTTGGCGGCTCGCTAGCACGGGAGGCGGCAGAAGGGAACCGGCGTCAGTTCTCTTCGAGGGTAAAAATCCAGCTGACCTCGTTGGCGTCGGCAACCAGCGTCTCCAGCACCAACTGCTTGGTGCGGTGGAAGCCGAAATAGGCCGACTGGCGGACGCTATCCTCAACGCGCATGTCGGCGCCCTCCCAGAGGAAGGTCCAGACCGCGCCGGAGTTGAGGCGGAGGCGGACGAGATCGTCGGTCACTTGCACCTCGGTCTGGTGGGCGAGGTGGAAGCGGATGGCGGCGGCGCCCGAGACGCGGTTGCGGTGGCGCACGAAGCGGTCCTGGCCGACCAGCGTCTTACCCTCAGCGAGCAGCGTCAGGTGGCGCTCCAGCGTCACGCCGAAGCGCTCGGCATAGCCGTGGGCGGTGATGATCAGCGTGTCGTCGGCGCTGCGGGCTTCGATCTCGCTGGGGCGGCCGAGCGGCAGCAGGCGCCCGGCGAGCGGGCCTGACGGCGCGATCGCGGCGGCCGACAACGCGTTGATGGTGGGCGCCGAGTGCGCGATGCCCTGCCGGAACAGCAGCGCGTCGTCATAGTCGGACGGGGCCGGGCCACAATTGCAGACGACGAGGTCGCGGCCGTGGCTGAACTCGAAGGCGAGCGCGCTGGCATGGGCGTGCGCGGTGAACTCCGGATCGGCGACGAGGCCGGAATCGGCGACGACGATGGAGCGGCCGGCGATCAGCCGGCCATAGCCGCCGGCGGTGCCGGTCTGACGAGCGCGGGCGGCACTCTGCGCCTGTACGGCAACGATCAGGTCGTGCGCCATCTGGCCCGTGCCGTTGAAATAGGCGGGTTCGCCCGTGCCGAGCGAGATGGCATCGAGCGCCCGGTGCATGCTCTCGGTCAGTTCGTCGAGATCGTTCGAGGCCTGCTCGTGGTCGCGGCGCAGCGCCTGCTTGATGGTGATTAGCTCGACCAGCAACTGAATCTGGATCTTGGCAGAGCGGCTCCGATGCAGCCCGTCCTCGTCGATCTGGGCGTCGACGTGGTCGAGCACGTTGCGGACGCGGGCCTCGACCTCGGCATTGGGCCGGTCCGAGCAAAGCGCCACCCCGACCAGCGCGATGGCGACGAGCAGCGCGTCTACCGGATCGGTGGCGAGCAGGCTGCGGACTTTCAGCGACGAGATCTGGGTGGAGAGCGAGCGGCTGATCTGCTGGGTCTGCTCCAGCGTCGCGCCCTCGATGAGGATGTTGTAGTGCCGCAGCCAGTTGAGAACGCGACGGGCGGTGAGCGCCGGACCCCAGGCCTCACGGTTGAAATGGCCGTCGCGGCCGATCCAGTCGAGCGTCAGGGTGCGGGCGAAGCGGCGTTCCTCATCGGTGCGCGCATCGCGGAAGTGGCGGAGCCAGGCGAAGGCCTGCAGGTCGTATTGCCAGTCGTCGTGATCGACATCGAGCGAGAAGGGTGAAACGCCGTGCGTGTCGACGAGCTTGGACGCCAGCAGGTAGCGGCCCTGCATCATCTCGAGAACGGTTTCGCGGTCGGTCGGCCGGAACTCGGCGAGCGCGCCGATCAGGTCGTCATTGCTCGGGCCGGTCCAGGTCCAGCGGATGAGCGGATTGGTGACGATATGGTCGGCCGCGGACAACAACGTGCGGCGTGCGAGGAAACGCAGCGAATGTGCCAAGTCTACGTCCTCACATACGTTTTGGCCGGCGGGCTCTGATAGGCCCGCGCGGAGAGCTTGCCAAGGGCCGGTGACACTATCCTAGCGGCGCCGGACGCGCGCAACGAAGAACCCGTCGAGCGTGCCGCCCTTATCCCCAGGAACAAGCATGCCCGGCGCAATTCGTACGAAGCCGTCAGGGGTGACGGCATCCGGCAGCCCGACCAGTTCGTCGGCGCCGATCGGCTCGGCCACGACATCGTCGCGATCAAGCAGCCAGCGCGCCTGCTCCTCGCCTTCCGCCGGCTCGAGCGAGCAGACGCAATAAACGAGCAGGCCGCCCGGATTGAGCCAGGTTAGGGCGCGCTCGATGAACCGGCGCTGAAGTGCCACGCGACCTGCGATATCGGACGCATCGCGATGCCAGATGACTTCGGGGTGGCGGCGGAACGTGCCGGTGGCCGAACAGGGCGCATCGAGCAGGATGCCGTCGAACTTCTGCGCCGGCTCCCAGGCCAGCGCGTCGGCGGTGACGGTTTCGGCCGTCATGCTCAGGCGAGCGAGGTTCTGCGCCATACGGGCCACGCGATCGGGCTCGCTATCGATGGCGGTGACGGCGTAGCCGGCATTCACCAGCTGCGCGGTCTTGCCGCCGGGGGCAGCGCAGAGATCGAGCACGCGGGCGCCGGGAGCAAGCTTGAGCAGCCGGGCGGGGATGGCTGCGGCGGCGTCCTGCACCCACCAGCGGCCGGTGTCGAAGCCGGGCAGGGCCTCCACCGGCTTGTCGCGTTCGCCGATACGCACGGTGTCGGCGATGACGGCGGAGGCGCCAAGGCTGTCGATCAGCTCCGGATCGATGGCCTTGAGCGTCAGGTCCAGCGGGGCACCGTCGAGCAGCGCGTCGGCAAAGTCCTCAAGCGCGTCCTCGCCATAGGTGTCGCGCCAGAGCGGGCCGAGAGTGGCGGGGAACAGCGCCTGATGCGGCAGGTGGCGGAGCGAATGGGCTTCGCCCTGGGCGCGGCGCAGCACGGCGTTCATCAGCTTGGACAGATGCTGGCTCTTGGTGTCGCGCTTGCTGGCTTCCACTGCGAGGAAGATGGCGCTGTGGTCTCCCAGTTCGGGCAGGAACACCAGATGCGCGAGGCTCAGCCGCAGGATGGCCTCGAACGGGCCGGACTTCTTCGGAATGCCGCGATCGAGGAAGCGGGCGATCATCAGGTCGATCTGGCCATGGCGACGCAGCGCCGTGGTGACCAGCCGGTTGGCCAGCGCGCGATCGCGACCATCTTCGATCTCGGCAACTGAAAAGGGGGCGAAGTTCGCCCCCTTGAGCACCTTATCGAGCCGCTCGGCTGCGAGAAGCCGGAGCTTCAGCCCCGGCGGATTTTTCTGTTTCTTCAAGCGCTCAGCCCCACGGTCCGCGGCTGCTATTGCCATTCTCGCTCGAGCCTGTCGAGGGGACGCGCCAACCGCCGCCGGTATTGCGGGGGATGGCATCGGCCGGCGTGACCTGCGGCGCGGCGCGGCGGCCGGTGCGATCGACCTGCATATCGGAGGCGATGCGCTGCAGCTTCGCGATGCGGTTTTCGACTGCCGGGTGGGTCGAGAACAGGTTGTCGATGCGCTTCCCGCTGAGCGGATTGAAGATGTACATGTGGGCTTGGGCCGGGTTGCGTTCGGCCGCGACGTTGACGGTGCGCTGCGCCAACTGGCTGATCTTGTTCAGCGCCGAGGCCAGCGCCAGCGGGTCGCCGGAGATCTCGGCGCCATCCTTGTCGGCCTCGTATTCGCGGGTGCGGCTGACCGCCATCTGCACCAGCGCGGCCGCGATCGGGGCGACGATCACGGCAATCAGCACGCCGATCGGGCCCAGTGGATTGTCGCGGGAGTTGCCGCGACCGAAGAACAGCCCGAACTGCGCCAGCATCGAGATGGCGCCGGCAACGGTCGCGGTGATGGTCATGGTGAGCGTGTCGCGGCTTCGGATATGCCCCAGCTCGTGCGCCACCACCGCCGCGACTTCACGCGGCTCGAGATAGCGCAGCAGGCCGGCCGACACGGCAACCGCGGCATTCTGCGGGTTGCGGCCGGTGGCGAAGGCGTTGGGCTGCTCGGTATTGATCACGTAGAGCCTGGGCATGGGGATGCCGGCGCGCTGCGCCAGTGCCTCCACCGTGCTGTAGAGGTCAGGCTGGGTGCGCGGGTCGACTTCGACGGCGTTCTGCATGCGCAGCACCATCTTGTCCGAATTCCAGTAGGCGAAGAGGTTGGTGACGACGGCAAAACCCAAGGCGATCAACATGCCGCTCTGGCCGCCGACGAAGTACCCCACCGCCATGAAGATGGCGGTGAGCGCCGCGAGCAGCACGGAAGTGCGGAGGAAGTTGAGCATTGCGGTTAAGTCTTGTACCTCGGTTGGTTATCCTGGCCCAATAAATGGGACGGCTGAAGGTTCCCGGCAAGGGAACCTCACCAAACGGTAATGCGATGAGCGACGAAACCAGTGCACAAAAGCCCCTGACTCCAGCCGCCGAACGCGCCCTCGCGGAAGCCGAAGCGCGGCGCAAGGCGATCGACGACAAGGCAGCCGCCAGCAAAGCGGAAAAAGGCGGCCGCGGCGGCCTCGACCCCGCCCGCTACGGCGACTGGGAGATCAAGGGACTAACGGCGGACTTTTGATCTTCGGCGGCAGCTATGATATACAGGATCTATGTGTGTATCATAAAGGTGCCAAATGAAGATTTCGAAATGGGGAAACAGCCTTGCGGTCCGCATTCCCATGGATGTGGCCAGCAGGCTCGGTCTCAAGGAGGGCGACGAGGTTGACTTTCGGCCTTCCGATATCAACGGGATCGAACTGCTGCGGCTTGCCTCGCGCCGCGAGCGCGTTGAGCGACTACGGGAGATCCTGAAGGATCGTCTGCCAGAGGACTATCGGTTCAATCGCGAAGAAGCGAATGCCAGGCGCTAGCTTCCTCGATACCAATATCCTCGTCTACTTCTCGATACAGGCTTCCACGCGGTCGGGCCGAGCTGCAGAAATCGTGGAAGCGGGCGGAAACGTCAGCGTCCAGGTGCTCAACGAGTTTGCCAACGTCGCGCGCTCGAAGATGCGGATGGACTGGGACGAGATTTCCGAAGCAGTGGACTTCATAAGCAACCTGCTTCAGGTACATCCGCTGACCGTCGACACTCACCGTCGGGCGCTGGCCTTGGCCGAGCGCTATATGCTGCATTTTTATGATGCCACGATCGTTGCATCAGCCCTCGAAGCCGGTTGCACCACCCTCTATTCCGAAGACATGCAGCACGGCCAGTTGATCGCTGGCCGCCTGCACATCGTGAATCCGTTCAGTTAGGCCGCGACCGGTGCCGGGCCGCCGAACAGGCCGATGACAATGCCCTGGACGATCAGCACGCCGAGCAGGTAGCCGCCGTCGATCAGGGTGAGGCTCCATTTGGCGCCCTGGTAACGGTGGTTGAGGATCATCGAGGTGATGACAAAGCCCAGCCACATGTGGACGCCGCAGAGAATGCCGGTGGTGACATTGGTGGCGTCGAAGATCACCGGGGTGAGCAGGGCGATGAAGTAGGCCATCACCAGTTGCACCACGACCGACCAGGCATAGGGCGTCCAGTCGGCCTGGTTGATGTCTTCGCGGCGCTTGCCCTGGGCGGCGAGCCACTGCTTGGACAGCGCCATGTACCAGACGAAGCCGAGCGCCATGCTGGCGACCATGGCGACGACCACCGCCAGCCAGTTCACTGCGAAATGCGTCATATGTTCCCCCTCAGCCGCCAGGTGCGGCGAGGGTGATTCTACGGTGATTTGCCTGCGTTCGCCAACGAAGCCGGGGGGCGGCACGCACCAGGTGTAACGGCGCCTACAACCCACCCATCTTGCAGATCAGCTTCCACTCGGCCTCGGTGACCGGGCCGACGGAGAGGCGGGAGAGCTTCACCAGCGCCATGTTGGCGAGCTCGGGGGTCTTCTTGATGGTTTCGAGCGTCACGGGTTTTGGCAGCTTCTTCACCGGCAGCACGTCGACGCACTCCCAGACGATGTTGCCCTTCTCGTTCGGCTCGGCGGTCGAATCCTTGTGGGCGAGAGCCACGACCTTGATGATGCCGACGATCTCCTTGCCGATGTTGGAATGGTAGAAGAACGCCTCGTCGCCGAGCTGCATCGCCTTCATGTTGTTGCGCGCGGTGTAGTTGCGCACCCCATGCCATTCCTCGGGGACGCCGCGATTCACTACGTCATCGTAGGAATTGACGTCCGGCTCGGATTTCATCAGCCAGTAGGCCATTTTCAGCGTCCCGCACTCTTGTTGATGGTCAGCGCCCAGCGGCTGATCTCGTAGCTCTGGAACACGCCCTCCTTGATAAACGGATCCTGCTCGTAGAGCGAGGTGGCGGTGGCGAGATCCGGGGCCTCGATGACCATGAAGCTGCCGGTGGCCTTGCCTTCCTCGGTCTGGAACGGCCCCGCGATCACCAGCTTGTCGCCGAGGTTGTCGAGGTGCTTCAGGTGCTCGGGGCGGACCGCCATGCGGTGCTCGAGGCCATCGGGCTTATCGGTGGCGACGATCGAGTAGAACGGCATCAGTCTTCTTCCCTCTTGAGCGGCCGCGACATGAGGCCGGCGACGATAGCGGTGATCGAGGTGTTGCCCTCGATCAGCAGGTTTACCGCATCGATCAGCGGGGCGTCGATGCGCAGTTGGTCGGCGAGCGCCTTCGCCACAGGGGCGGTCAATACGCCTTCGGCGAGGTCGGTGCCGGCCGGTTCGCCGCGGCCGAGGCTGACGCCGTAGCGGTAGTTGCGCGACTGGGTCGAGGTGCAGCTCAACGTCAGGTCGCCGAGGCCGGCAAGGCCCGTCAATGTCGAGGCGCTGCCGCCCATGCGGACGACCAGCCGGGTGAGTTCGGCAAAGGCGCGAGCAAGCAGCGCCGAGCGGGCCGAAGCCCCGAGACCGGCGCCGKCGACGGCGCCGCAGCCCAGCGCGTAGACATTCTTCAGCGCCCCTGCCAGCTCGACGCCGAGGCGGTCGTCGGCGGCATAGAGACGGAAGGTGGGGCCTGCGAGTGCGGCCGCCACGGCGGAGGTGGCTTCAGGGTCGTCGCCGGCGAGGGTGACGGCGGTGGGACGACCGGCGGCAACGTCGGCGGCAAAGCTCGGGCCGCTCAGCACATAGGGAATGGCGGTGGGGGAGACTTCGGCGAGGACTTCGCTCTGGCGTTTCAGCGTGCCGTGCTCGAGTCCCTTGGCGGTAAGGACGACAGGCAGATGGGCCAATGCCGCGGCGATCGGCTTAAGGGCGGCGCGGCTCGCCTGCGCGGGGACCGCCAGGATGACCAGGTCGGCGTCGGGCAAGATCAGCGATCCGGTGACGCGGCTGGACAGGGTTTGCGCACCGAGATGGGCGCTGTTGCGATGGTTGCGGTTGATGTCGTCGATCACCGCCGGATCGCGGCCGACCAGCGTCACCTGCCGGCCGGCGATGGCTGCGGCTTGTGCGAGGGCGGTGCCCCAGGCACCGGCGCCGACGATGGCGACGCGGTCAAGCCGCATGGGTCAGGCCCATGTCGGCGCTGTCGAGCGGCCAACGGGCCTTGGCAGAGAAATCCAGTCGATCGGCGGCTCCTAGCGCCAGCCGTTCCGCGCCGGCCCAGGCGACCATGGCGCCGTTGTCGGTGCAGAGTGGGATCGGTGGGATGACGAGGGTGGCGCCGGCCGCGTCGGCGGCCCCGCGCAGGGCCGTGCCGATCGCCTTGTTGGCGGCGACACCGCCGGCGACGACGAGGCGGGGCGGCTGGCCGGGCAGCTCGATCGCATATTTCGCGAGGGCGGAGCGGGCGCGGGTAGCGACGATTTCGGCGACGGTGCGCTGGAAGCTGGCGCAGATGTCGGCGACGTCCTGGTCGGTCAGCGGCGCATGCTGCTCGGCGGCGAGGCGGACGGCGGTCTTGAGGCCGGAGAAGGAGAAATCGAGCCGGTCCTCCTTCAGCAGCGGGCGCGGGAAGTTGAAGCGGCGTGGGTCGCCCTTTGCCGCCATCTTCTCGACTTCCGGGCCGCCGGGGTTACCGAGACCGAGCAGCTTTGCCACCTTGTCGAAGGCTTCGCCCAGCGCATCGTCGATGGTGGTGCCCCAGCGCTCGTAGTCGCCGACGCCGCGGACGAGGACAAACTGGCTGTGCCCGCCGGAGACCAGCAGCATCAGGTAGGGGAAGGCGAGACCATCGGTCAGCCGCGCGGTGAGCGCGTGCGCCTCGAGGTGGTTCACCGCAATCAGCGGCTTGCCGAGCGCCGCGGCGATCGCCTTGGCCGTGGTAAGGCCGACCAGCACGCCACCGATCAGCCCGGGACCGGCCGTGGCGGCGATGGCGTCGACCTCGCTCAGTTTCATCCCGGCGGCCTTGGCGGCGCGTTCGATGATGTGGTCGAGGTAGCTGACATGGGCGCGGGCGGCGAGTTCGGGGACGACACCGCCGTAGGGCGCGTGCTCTTCGAACTGGCTACGGACGATGTTCGAGAGGATCGTCGCGTGCCCTCCGGCATCGCGCTCGACAATCGAGGCGGCGGTTTCGTCGCAGCTGGTTTCGATGCCGAGCACTCTCATCAAACTTGTCCGCTACCTATCTAAGGGGTAAGCCCAGCCCGGCTTTGGCCTACAATAGGTATGAACTGAAATGCAATCGGCCGCGTTCCTTCGCATCGGGACCAGGGGCTCGCCGCTGGCGCTGGCCCAGGCACAGTTGACGCAGCGGCTGCTGGCCGAGGCGCATGACGTGGCGCCCGAGCGGATCGAGATCCGCGTCATCACTACCAGCGGCGACAAGCTCACCGACCGGCCGCTCAGCGAAGCCGGCGGCAAAGGGCTGTTCTCGCGCGAGATCGAGGCGGCGCTTGACGCCGGCGAAGTGGATCTCGGCGTGCACTCGAGCAAGGACCTGGCGTCGTTCCTGCCCGAAGGGCTGATGCTTGCCGCGTTTCTCGAACGTGAGGATGTGCGCGATGCGTTCGTGTCGCTGCAATACGGGAGCGTTGCCGAACTGCCCGAGGGAGCCAAGTTCGGTTCCTCGTCCATCCGACGGGCGGCGCAGATGCTGCGAGTGCGGCCAGGCCTCGA
This sequence comes from Devosia sp. P2_G7, assembly GCF_056403495.1. Lineage (NCBI taxonomy): Bacteria > Pseudomonadati > Pseudomonadota > Alphaproteobacteria > Hyphomicrobiales > Devosiaceae > Devosia > Devosia sp. P2_G7. The sequence goes on along the minus strand of NZ_JBFUFI010000001.1, from coordinate 430,845 downwards.
AGTCGTGCCGTTCCGCGGCAATGTCGACACGCGGCTTGCCAAGCTCGCGGCGGGCGTGGCGGATGCGACGCTGCTCGCGGTGGCCGGGCTCAACCGGCTGGGCAAGGCGGACAAGATCACCGCCTATCTCGACCCGCTGGAGTTCCTGCCGGCGCCGGCGCAGGGCGCCATCGGCATCGAAATCCGCGAGAGCGACACGCGGACGGCGGAGCTGGTGACCGTGCTGAACCACGCCGCCACGGCAACCACCATCGCGGCCGAACGTTCGCTGCTCGCAACGCTCGACGGATCCTGTCGAACCCCGATCGGCGCGTTTACCGAATTGAATGGGGTTTCGTGCAGGTTGACCGCCGAAATCCTCAGCCCGGATGGACGCGAGTTCTATCGCGGCACGGTGGAGGGTGCGGCGGCCGATGCCGCCAAACTCGGAACGCAACTGGGTGCGAGGCTGCTGGAACAGGCCGGGCCGGAATTCCAGCGGCAATTCAAAGGATAGGCGCGTAACTTGAAGATGCTCGTGACCCGGCCAGACCCCGACGCGAGCGATACCGCCGCAAGGCTGGGTGCGCTCGGTATCGAGGGCGTGGCGTGCCCGCTGCTGGTGCACCAGACGCTCGAGGTGGGCCTGCCGGATCCCAAGGGTTTTGCCGCGATCGCAGTGACCAGCGCCAATGCGCTGCGGGCGCTCGATGAGCGCGGGGTGCTCGCCCGATATCTCGAGCTACCGCTCTACGCCGTAGGCAACCGCACCGCGGCGATGGCGCGCGAACTCGGCTTTGCCGAGGTGACCAGCGCGCAGGGCGCCTTCGCCGATCTCGCAGAGCTTTTGGTGCATGTGCCGCTCGCCGGGCCGATCTTCTATCCGGCGGCGCGCGATATGTCGGCCGATCTCGGCAAATCGCTGGCCCCGTTCGGGCGGATGGTGATCACTGCAGAAGTTTACGCGATGAACCCGGTAGTGACGCTGCCCGAGGGCATGGTGGGACGGCTGGGTGACGGCGAGATCGAGGCGGCGCTGTTCTATTCGAAACGCACGGCGCAAACCTTCGTGCGCCTGGTGGAGCGCGATCTCGACAGGTCGCTGCGCGCGCAGTTCGGCGTGCTTTGCCTGTCCGAGGCAGTTGCCGCACCGCTGCTCGATGCCCATTTCGTGCGGGTCGGGCTCGCCGACCATCCCAGCGAAGAGGCGATGATGGGGCTTGCCTTGTCGTTTGCGCGCGACCAAAACCCATGATGACCGGAACAATCGAGGAATTGCCGCATGGCTGAACGCAAGTCGGGGCCCGTCAAGCCGCCGGTCATCGAGCTGAAGGCGCGGGAGGCCGAGAAGCCGGCCGCCGCAACGACGGCGCGCGGCAAGGCGGCCGAGGCTGCGGTAGAAGCCGCGGCGGAGGCGATCCCTGAGGCGGCTGAAGAGCCGGTGCGTCCGGCGCCCCCACCGCCCCCACGTCCGCAGGCGCGACTGGCCATGCCGTGGAGCGCCATATCGATCGCGGCTGTGGCTGGCGGGCTGCTTGGTGCGGGCCTGGTCTATGGGCTCGGCAACTGGCTGCCGCTGCCCGACCAGCGGCCGGTGATCGCCGATCCCGCGGCGCGGCTCGATGCGACGGACAGCAGCCTCAGCGAGATCGAGACGCGCCTTGCGGCGCTGGAAGAGCAGGGCAAGCGCACCCAGGTCAGCCTTGACGCGACCATCACACAGCTCGATGGCGGGCTGAACGAGGTGCGGCAGTCGATCGCGGCGTTGCCCGCCGCTGCCGCGCCGGTGGACCTGGCGCCGATCGAGGCGCAGCTGAAGGGTCTCGAGGACCGGGTGACGGCGATCGGCGCAGGCGCGTCGACAGCCGATGCGACCGCGCTGGCCGAGACCATCCGCACGATCGAAGCGGGGATCGCCGAGTTGCGCACGCTGCTGACGACGCTGGACCAGCGGGTTGGTGCCACCGACGCGGCGATCACCACGCTCAAGGGCGAGGTCGACGCGACGCAGGCGGCGATTTCGACACAGAACCAGACGCTGGGCGGAGCGGAGATCGGTCCGGCGGTGCGGCTGCCGCTGGTCGTGTCGGGGCTCGAAAACGCCATCGGCAACGGCCGGCCGTTTGCAGCCGAGCTCGCAGGATTGAAGGCGCTGCTGCCGGACCTGACGGTGCCGGGGGCGGTCGAGGCGGCCGCCGCTGACGGGCTGCCGCGCCCCGACGCTGTGGCGGCGCGGTTTACCGCCGAAGTGCCGAACGTGCTCGCCGGTCGTGCCGCAGTCAGCAGCGGCGACATGGGTGAGGATGCGCTCGAGTGGATGAAGGGGCTTCTGGCCCTGCGTCCGGTGGGCGAGGTGCCGGGGGATAGTCCGGAGGCGATCGTTTCGCGGCTCGAAGGCGCAGTCGGACGGCATGATTTCAAGGCCGCGGCTGAACTGCTCGGGCAATTGCCGCCGGCCATGCAGGCCGGCGCCGCGACTGCCGGACCGGATATCGTCAAGCTTGCCGCAGCGGAAGACTTCATGACCGAGTTGCGTAGCCGGGCCCTTGCTCCGACGGCGGAGGCCACTCCGTGATACGGCTCGCCTACTGGCTCATCGTCAGCCTGCTGGTCACCGCGGGCATTGCCTGGCTGATCGGCCTGCCGGGGACGCTCACCATCGAGTTCCTGGATTTCCGCATGCAGCCGCGGCTGGGCGTCGCCGCCTTCCTCGCAGTGGCGGCAGTGGTGCTGATCATCCTCATCTGGGGCATCGTCAAGCGCATCATCGCGGCGCCCTACTACATCGCTCGGCAATCGCGGGAGCGGCGGAAGGATGCCGGCTACATGGCGCTGTCGGACGGGTTCATTGCGCTGCAGGCCGGCGACGCCAACCGGGCGCGGCAGCTGGCGCGCGACGCTCGCGGAAACCTGCCGCGCAACGCGGCGGCCCAGCTGCTCGAAGCCCGCGCCGACCTGGCGCTGGGCGACATGCATTCGGCGCGCGAGCACTACCGGGCGCTGATCACCAATCGCAAGACCGCCCTCGCGGCCCTCTCGGGGCTCTACGACCAGGCGCGGCAGCAGGGGCGGCCCGACGCTGCGCTGACCTTCGCGCAGAAGGCCATCGACATCTCGCCGCAGGCGCCGTGGGCGCGCGAGGCGGTTTTCGACGACCTCACCCGCAATGGCCGCTGGGACGATGCCTACCGGATGATCGCCGATGAGCAGGCCGTGACGCGCGAGGAGAAGACGCGCAAGCGCCGTCGCCAGGCCGTAGTCGAAGCGGCGCGTGCCCAGCTGGCCGAAGGCACCGACCCGCATGCGGCGCTGGAGCACGCGCTGTCGGCGCTGAAGCTGCAGCCGGATTTCGTGCCGGCGGCGCTGATAGCGGCGCGCATCTACTCCAATCGCGGCGAGGCACGGCGGGCGATGAGCCTGCTCCGGCGGGTATGGCGGGCCACGTCGCACCCCGATATCGCGACGCTGTTCGCCAACTCGGTGCCCGGTGTGTCCGCGGTCGACCGGCTGAAGCGGGTCAACGAACTGATCGACACCCCGCCGCCCAACAAGGCCAGCGCGCTGGTGCTGGCGCGGGCCGCGATCGATGCCTTCGACTGGGTGGTCGCCAGGCAGGCCCTGGCCGGCTACTCGAACGCCAACCCGTCGCAGGCGGTGTGCCTGCTGATGGCCGAGATCGAGGACGGACAGTCCGGCGACAAGGGCAAGGCGCGCGACTGGCTGAACCGGGCGGTGCGGGCGCCGCGCGATCCGGTGTGGACCGCCGACGGCATTACCGCCGAGGAGTGGGAACCGCTGTCACCGGTGACCGGCAAGCTCGATGCGTTCGAGTGGCGGGTGCCGACCAGTGCCGTGGCGACGCGCACCGGGACGACACCGGCGCTGCCCGAGAGCGCGCCTGCACCGGCGCCGGCTGAGCCCGAAAAGCCACAGGGCGGGCCGCTCGCGCTCCCTGAGGGGTAAGCGGCGAAAGAGCGTGTCTGTGCTCTCTTGCGCGTGACAGCGCTCGCTTGTATTAGACCCCGCATCGGCGCGTCGCTCGCGCCGATGAAGCCGCTTTAGCTCAGTTGGTAGAGCACATCATTCGTAATGATGGGGTCAGGTGTTCGAGTCACCTAAGCGGCACCACTTCCCCTCCAGCTACAGCACCGTGACCTGGAACAACCGGACTAGGATTTGCTCCTGATCGAGCTCGTCTTCCAGGCGATCGCGGTACTCGCGCCACCAGACCGTATCCACGTCGCGCACCATCACCTCGAAAATGGCGATGCGATCATGCACGGCTTCGCCTTCGGACGGTTTCCAGGCTCCATCGGCGGGCGACTGCAAGAAGGCCGTGACACCGCCGAAATGGTCGGTGAGTTCAGCCTTGGTCCGTTCGAAAACACTTGCGGGCACTGCCGATCCATCCGGCATCTCGAGCGGCAGGTAGATTTGAACGACGAACATCGGGCCACCTCACGGGTCTCGTTGGGCCTGCCGAGCGTCATCGACACTCTTCAGCCAGTGCTCGCGCCGGATCGTCCAGCCCTCGCGCGAAGGGCGCAGGTCGCTGGGGGCGGCGTCGAGCGAGCCGATGCAGATCTCTGCATGATCGGCGCCAAGATGAAACAGCCGCGAGCCGCAGACCGAGCAGAAGCTCCTTCCCTCGAAGGTGACGAAGTCCCCGGCGACGCTGAACTGGTCGCGTGGCCAATCCGCGTAAGCAAGAAAGGCCGAACCGGTCTCTTTCCGGCAGTCGGTGCAGTGGCATAGCCCGACCACCTCGGGCTCGCCCCGGACTTCGTACCTCACCGCGCCACAGCGGCATCCGCCAAATCTGATTGCTGCGTCCATCTCTGCTTCCTCACCGAGGCACAACACCGGACGGTGCATCGGGTTCATTATGCTCGCGGGCGCTGTCGATCGGCATTCGTCAGGGCAGGACCACGCCCGCCCGATAGTCGCCGGGGCATCCCGATTGGCGGATCTGTCGCAGGAACCCATCTGGGGCTCGCGACTTCTCCTCCTGGGCACACCAAAGCTTAGGAGCTAGAAAAATGAAAAGACTTCTCCTTGCCTCAGTGGCAGTTCTCGCGCTCGGCACAGGCTCGGTCCTGGCGCAAAGCGATGCCGGTGCAGCAGTCGGCGGCACGGCCGGCGGCGTCAGCGGCGCTATTGCCGGCGGGCTGATTTTCGGACCGATCGGTGCCGTCATCGGCGGCTTCACTGGCGCTGTGATCGGCGCCAGCGTGGTCAGCGACGCTTCGGTCGACTACGTGCGGCTGCATCCCACCGAGCCGGTGGTGATCCAGGGCGATATCGAGGTCGGCTACGTCGTGCCGGATGATATCGAGCTGCACGTGATCGAGGGTGATCCCGATCACGGCTATTTCTACACCAACGACCGCGTGTGGTTCGTCGATCTGGGCGATCGCACCGTCGTCTATTCGCCAGGCGTAGTCGTCGCGGCCAAGGAATAGTCCGCTGTCATCGGCTGACGAACGAAGCCCGCCCGGTACATCCGGGCGGGCTTATTGCTGCTTGCGGCGATGGCCGCGATCGGGCGACAAGACGCGGGTCAAGGAGAGTCACCCAATGGTAGCGACCAGCGAGATTGCCAAACTGAAGCGCGAGATCGCGACGTTGCGGGATATCGTGGGGCAGAGCCGGCCGGGGACCAAGAACCCGATGAGCCCGGCCGAGCGCCGGACGCTCAAATCGGAGATCGAACGCTGCATCCTCGAGCTCGACGAGCTCAGGGGAAAGCTGGCGCAGTAGGGTTCAGTCGTCTTCGACGACGGTATCGGGCCGGTCCGTGCCCTCGGCGACCTCCTGGTGCCAGGTGCCGCGCGAATCCTCGTACTCGATGCCGTCAGTGGTGCCGGCGACCCGCTGGCGGCGTGCGGCCGACTCGGCTGCCTCGTGTGCAGCGGCATGCGTCTGGAACGTCTCGGAGAGGACGTCCCCGACCTTGTATGCCCAGCCGCCATCATGCTGGACGACTTCGTATTTCACGGTGCTCATGGCGGCCGCTCCTTGGTTGCACTGGATATGTAGGGTGCGCCCGCCATTATGGCGAGAGCGTGCCGCACTCGATCGCAAGGAGCTGTCGGTTGGCGAGGCTCAGCCCTTGGGCTGCGGGCCGGGGCCGCGGCGATAGACCCTGAGCTCGATCACCGAGGGCACGTGCCACTCGAGCGACAGCATGACCGGGCGGCCGGCGGTGTCGTGATCGACCTGCCGCAAATGCTGCAGCGGGGTGCCGACGGGAACGTCGAGGATCTGCGACAGCTCGGCATCGGCAATCACCGGAGCGAGCACCGCACGCGCGTGATCGACGTCGTGGCCTCGGTCGGCCAGCAACTGGTAGAGCGAACGGCCGAACGCCTTGAGGTCCCTTTTGGCGTCGGCGATATCGGTCGGCAGGCTGTCGACCGAGTAGATGGCGGCCTTGCCGTCGGCGCTGCGCACACGGCGCACCACCACCACTTCGGCGCCCGCGGCGAGGTTGAGCGCGGTGGCGACGGCCTCGTCGGCTGGGACGCGCACGGCGTCGAGTACCCGCTTGGTGACGCTGAGGCCGGTGCTTTCGAGGTATTCGGTGTAGCTGAAATTGGTGTCGAGCGAATTGCGCAGCTTCGGCCCCGCCGTGACGAACGTGCCGGAGCCCTGGCGCCGGATGACATAGCCGTCCTCGATCAGCCCGCGAACCGCCTCGCGCAGGGTGATGCGGCTCACCGCGTAGCGGGTGCAGAGCGCATCCTCGTTGGGCAGTTTCGAGCCGGGGGGGAACTCGCCCTCGATGATGGCGCGCCGCAGTTCGGAGCGGACAACGTCGGGCAGCAGCGGGCGCGTTCTGGTTTGCGTCATGTGCGTCCTGGGGGATCTCGGCGCGGCGATGCTGGCAGTAGATAAGGGTTGGGCGTCGCATGTCCACTGGGGCTTTGGGCGCAGGACGGGTATCCCCAAGGGAAGTTGAACGGCTGGCAACGTTGCGGTGCAGCGCATAAATCCGGCATGGTGGCAGCGACGTGACGCGGCGAGTGGAGCCGGGAATGAACTACGATGCGGTGGTGTGGTTGCTGGTTGGGCTCGGGGTCGGCGTGGCCGCCAGCCTGATGCTGTTGATCGGCTATTCGGCGCTCGAGCGCGGGCGGCTCAGCCGCCGCCTCCGCCGGGCACGCGCCGCGGCGCCGGTGGCGGCAGCTGCGGTAACGTCGATGCCGGTACGGGTGGCGAGGCCGCCGATGGCCAGGCCTCAGGCGGCGAAGGCCGAAGCCGAGAAGGTGGAGCCGAAGCGCGAGGAGCCGGCAAAGCCCGAAGCGAAACCAGCGCCGAAGCCGGAGGTCGCGACACCGGCGGCAGTGGCAACGGAGCCGGCGGAGCCCAGCGGCGTAGTGGTGCCGTTCGCGGCGCCAAAGCCGGTCGAGCCGAAGCCGCCGGCGGTTCAGATGGCGCCGCCTGGCGCGGCCGAGAAGCCCGCAGTCAAGGCGCCGCTGCCGGTCACACCTCCTGCGCCGCGCAAGGTGCAAAGCGTCGAGGCGATGTTCGCGGAGGCGTTCGCCAACGACAAGCTGCCGGGATCGAAGCCCGAGGAAAGCCCGTCGAAGGACTAGCGGTTGCGGTAGATGATCAGCGTCAGCGCGCCGACGGCGAGGGAGAGGCCGCCGAGCAGCCGGCTGTCACCGATGCTGAGGCGCAGGTAGGGCAGCCACTGGTGATACCACGGGAACAGAAAGATCAGGACAGCGAGCAGGATCGCTGCCAGGCCGACGGACCGCATGTTGCCCCTCCGCTGTTTGGCGGAAACACATCTGATACAGCCGGTGACGCCTCTTATGTTCCGGTTCGGACAGTATCCGCCGGAATTGTTAACGGAAATTGATGGCACTTCCGGGAGCAGTTGGGAGCCGATTCGGAGATCAAGGCCTTGATCCACGCGAAGTAATCGCGTTCGGCCCAGCGCGTCGTGCTGTTGACCTGCCGCCGATCACTAGAAACTGAACTCTGCGACAGGCAACCCGGCCGCCGGCCGGGCGTTTCTTCTCCAAATGGCGCGGGGCACGACTTCGCGCGGCCAAAGGAGACGTCATCATGCACAAGGCAGAACTCGATCGCCTGCTGGAAAAAACCGTCGCCGACGCGCTCGGCGTGCGGCTCCCGGCACACCGTCGCGCGCAGGCTCCCAAGGCACGCCACCATGCCAAGGCGCCCCGCCGCCACAAGGAAAACGTGCGGGAACTGCATCCTGCATGATTGGACTTTCCCCCGGCCTCGTCTAGATTCCCCACCGCTTGATGGGGAGTCATGACGATGGAGGGGGTGCCGGCGGCGGAGATCGCGCGCTTTCGCGCACTCGTCATCGGAACGCTGCCGCAGTTCGCGGGCGGCAATTTCGTAACTCTCACCGGCGGCTGGGACAGCGTTGCGCTCGAGTGCGACGGCTGGATCTTCAAGTTTGCCCGCAATCCGGAAGCGGAAGCGCGGCTAAGGCGCGAAGTGGCGCTATTGGCGTTCCTCAAGCCGCGGGTCACCATGCCGCTGCCGCAGATGGTGCTGCATGAAGGGCCGGTGCCGTTCTCGCAGCATCTGAAGCTACCAGGCTCATCGCTAGAAACCGCAGAATACCTGGCGCTCGACGAAGGACGGCGGAACGCTTTGGCCACGCGCATGGCGCAGCTCTATGCCGAGTTGCACGTGCTGCCGCTCAACCGCATGCAAGCGGTGGGGGCAACTGGCGTCGATCCGTGGATGGGGCCCGACGAGATCGTCGCCGGGGCCGAACCGAAGCTGCCACGCGGCTACAAGGGGTTTCTGAAGCGCACCGTCGCGGCGTACCGGAAGCTCAGCATCGAAGGCGACGAACTGATCTACGGCTATTTCGACGGTCATGGCTGGAACATGGCCTTCGATCACCAGACCGGTCTGCTCAACGGCGTTTACGACTTTGCCGATTCCGGCTTCGGCTCCCGCCACCGCGACCTCAGCTATTCGAACTGGATTTCGGCCGACCTCACGCTCCGGATCATCGAGCGCTACGAGGAGTTGGCGCGCTTCCCGGTCAAGCGTGAACTGGTGATGCTCTACACCTCGGCCCTGCGACTGGCCGAGCTTGCCGAGGGGTTCCTGCCCGAGGAGAAGGCCATCGCCAACGTCACTGACTGGGTGGCGGAGCTGAAGCGGATCGGTTTTGCGAGCCACTAGACCGGCATTTCCGGCCACGTAGCAGGCAACGATGCGCGCCACTCGAGTGTAAATCGAGAAAAGCTTTTCCTGATCCCTTGCGCATGACATCAAAACGTGCGACCAAGCCGCGAGAAAAGCTTTTCCTGATCCGTAAGCCCGCCAGCAAGTGCGGGTTGCGGAGACAACAGGTGAACAGCTTTTCCTCGCCGTTTCCGGGAGGAGCCCTGCGTGTCGCGGGGACCGGAGGGCGTTGTCGGCAGAGGGAGGAAACCGATATGAATTTCAAGAAACTAGCTATGGGTGCGGTGGCTGCAGCCGCCTTGCTCGCGGCGATGCCGGTGTCGGCATGGGCGGCAGACCTACAGATGTGGGAGCGCACCGGCGGCAACGCGTCGATGGTGGACGAGCTCGTTCGCGCATGGAACGAGAAAAATCCAGATCGCAAGATCGTGCTGACCTACATCGACCATGCTGAAATGGTCCCCAAGCTCGCCCAGGCCATTGCCTCCGGCGAGGTTCCGGACCTAATGGGCATGGACCTCATCTATGGCCCGCAATTCGAAGCGGCCGGCCAACTCGAGGACATCACCGAGCTCACCAAGGACTGGACGGAACTGAAGACCGCCAGCCCTGGCCACGTTCAGGTGTCGACCTATGACGGGCACCTGTACGGTGTGCCACTCTACGCCGACGTGTCGGTGCTCTACTGGAACAAGCTGCTGTTCAAGCAGGCTGGCCTCGACCCTGAAGTCGGTCCCAAGAGCCTGCAGGACATTCACGACATGGCCGCCAAGGTTACCGCGCTCGGTAACGGTAATTACGGCTACTACCTCGCGGGCAACTGCGCGGGCTGCAACATCTTCACCTTCGGCCCGCTGATCTGGGCTTCGGGTGGTACGATTGAGCCCAAGGATGCCGCCGATGAGCCGCTGACCGGCGAAAACCTGCCCAAGGTGCTCGAATGGGCCCGCATGATGCACAAGGAAGGGCTGATCAACCCGGCCAACCAGTCCGAGAACGGCAGCACCTTTGCCGAGCAGTTCGGCACCGGCAAGGTGGGCATCATGGGCACGGGTAACTTCAATCTGTATCTGCTGAAGGAGCAGAACCCCGAGCTGTTCAACGGCAACGTGGGCATCACCTTCCTGCCGGGCATCGAGCCCGGGACCACGGCATCGTTCGCTGGTGGCGACATCGTGACGATCCCCAAGGGATCGAAGCGCGTCCAGGACGCGGTGGACTTCATGAAGTTCATCCTCAGCGACGAAGTGCAGGTCGAGAGCTATGCCAAGCTCCTCAACCTCACGACACGCGGCGACATGGCCAAGAACAAGTATTTCGACGAGAACCCGCTGGTGCAGAAGATGGCAACGGCGCTCGACGTGGCGCGTACCCCGTACACGCTCAAGTTCTTCGAGCTGATCAACTCGCCGCAGGGCCCGTGGCTGCAGATGCTGCAGCGCGTCTACTACACTGACGATCCGATCGACACCATCATCGCCGACGCCAAGGCGCAGATGAAGGCGATTGCAGCGGAATAGGCCTTCCGGTCGTCCCTCCCGGGGCGGTGTGGGTCGCGACGCTCCCGGTGGGGGCGTCGCGGTTCCCTCAGAGGTCGTTTCCCGGACGGGTTACTCTATGATGTTGGCCGCCCCTCGGGCGCGGTTCAGACTTCGAAAGCGGTTCCATGTATTCATCGTCACGCGGCAAATGGGTGGGTTTGCTCTATCTGGCGCCGGCTTTGCTGTTCGTCGCGGCCTTCACGGTCTATCCGTTCGGGCAGATGGTCTGGGTGTCGTTCCAGTCGTGGTCGCTGATCACGCCGCCCAAGTTTGTCGGCACAGCGAACTTCACCAAGGCGTTCGCTGACAAGCAGTTCTGGATCTCGCTGGGCTTCACGCTCAAATACACCCTGCTGATCACCCCGATCCTGATGATCGGGGGCTATGCGATCGCCCTGCTGGTGGCGGGCAATTCGAAGCTGCAGCGCACGGCGCGCACCATCGTCTTTATTCCCGTCGTCATCGGCCTCGGGGCCTCGAGCCTGCTCTGGTACTGGCTGTTCTCGCCGGACTCGGGGTTCATCAACACGATACTGCGCGACCTCGGCCTGATCCAGGAGCCGGTTCTCTGGCTCGGCGTCCATGCCGATCTCTCGAACTGGGCGATCATCATCTCCGTCACCTGGAAGGTCATCGGGTTTGGGATGATCCTGTTCGTCGGCGCCATCCAGGCGATCCCGGTCGAGGTCAACGAGGCCGCGCTGGTTGATGGCGCTTCGTTCTGGCAGCGGCTGGGGAGCATCACGCTGCCGCTGACGCTGAGGACCGTGCTGCTGGTAACCCTGATCTCGGTGATCGGCTCGCTGCTGGCGTTCGACCAGTTCTACATCATGACGGCCGGCCAGCCGCAGAACCTCACCGCAACGTCGGTGTTCTACGTCTATCTCAACGCCTTCCCGTATTTGAAACTCGGCTATGGCGCTGCGCTGTCGCTGATCCTTGCCGCCTTCGTGCTGTTGTTCACGCTGCTGCAGATGGTGCTAACCCGCAGGAGCCACGCATGAGTACCACTTGGACAGACCAGCGCATGGCAAGCGCGCCGGCGCGCTTCGGGTTCATCACGGCGCTTTGGCAGGGGCGCGGCAAATACCTCGCGGGCGCCGTGCTGATCGCACTGTCGCTGATCATGCTGCTGCCGATCTACGCGGCGGTCACCGCCTCGGTGAAGCTGCCGTCGGAAGCGGCGGCCATCCCGCCGACGTATTTCCCCCAGAGCTTCACCTTCGAGAGCTATCTCAAGCTCTGGGAGTATCAGGCCGGTCTGCCAGTCTACTTGCTCAATTCGTTCGGCACGGCATTCCTGACCATTGCGCTCACGCTACTGCTCACGATCCCGGCGGGGTTCGCCCTGGCGCGGTTTCCGATACCGGGCAAGGAAGCCCTGTTCGTCTTCCTGCTGATGGCGCTGATCATCCCCTACCAGGCTCTGCTCACCCCGATCTTCCTGATGTTCGCGCAACTGAAGCTCACCAATTCCCTGTTCGGGCTGGCGATCATCCACACCGCCATCCAGCTTCCCTTCAGCCTCTATGTGATGCGAAACAGTTTTGAGGCCATTCCCAAGGAGCTCGAGGAGGCCGCCGTCATCGATGGCTGCAACACGTTCCAGGTGCTGGTGCGCATCTGCCTGCCCTCGGTGGTGCCCTCCATCGTCACCGTTGCGCTGTTCGCCTTCATCACCTCGTGGAACGAGTTCCTCGGGGCGCTGGTGATGATGAACCGCGGCGAGACTTTTACCCTGCCGCTTATTCTCGCGGCGGCGCGCACGCGCACGATGCTCGGCGGCACCGACTGGGGCATGTTGCAGGCAGGGGTGACCGTCTCGATCATTCCTTGCATCGTCATCTACCTGCTGTTGCAGAAGTACTATGTTTCGGGCCTCCTCGCGGGAGCCGTGAAGTAGGACCCGCGATGACCGACGCGCCACGCCCATTGCCAAGCCCCCCGCCAACCGAACGCACCGGCCGCCATGGCCCGACCATCCGTGACGTAGCGCGGATCGCCGGGGTGTCGATCGGCACGGCGTCGAAGGCGCTGAACTCGAACGGGCGGCTCAGGCAGGAGACGCGCGACAAGGTGACGGCGGTGGCGCGGGAGATCGGCTACCGGCCCAACGACATGGCGCAGAGCCTGCACCGGACGCGCTCGATGACCGTGGGGGTGCTCTCCACCGACTCGTTCGGCCGCTTCACCTTGCCGATCTTCCAGGCGCTGGAGGAGCAGTTTGCTGACCAGGGCATCGCCATCTTCATGTGCAACGCGACCGACGATCCGGAGCGCGAGCGGCAGCATCTCGACCAGTTGCTGGGCAAACGCATCGACGGGCTGGTGGTCACCGCCCGCCGCGCCGACAAGCGCCCGCCGGTCGGCCCGCTGCCGGCCGGGCTGCCGGTGATCTACGTATTCTCGCAGGCCGATGATCGCGATGCGCTGTGCCTCTTGCCCGACGACGAGGGCGGAGCGCGGCTGGCGGTGAAGCACCTGGGCGAGATCGGCAAGACGCGGATCGCGCATGTCACCGGGCCCGAGCATTTCGAGGCCGTGCAGTTGCGGCACCGCGGCTACCTGTCGGCATTGGCGGAACTCGGGCTCGCCGCGCATCCCGAGTTCTATCTCTCGGGCAAGTGGACCGAGGCATGGGGCCGCGACGCGGTGGCGGTGCTGTTCGATGGCCAGGCCGAACGACCCGACGCGATCTTTTGCGGCAACGACCTGATTGCCCGCGGCGTGGTCGATGCGCTGCGCGAGCGCCACATCGCCGTACCACAGGACGTAGCTGTGGTCGGCTTCGACAATTGGGAAGTCATGACCAACGCGGCGCGGCCGCCGCTCACAAGTGTCGACATGAATCTCTCGGCGCTCGGCCACGAGGCCGGGCGGCTGCTGATCGACATGATCGGCGGTGAGAAGGCGCGGGGCATCCGCAGGCTGCCCTGCACGCTGATGGTGCGCGAATCCACCAGCGGACAGGATTGAATCTAGTCGCCCGGCCGCTTGCTCGGCGGTGGGGCCAAGAGGAGTTGCAATGAGCCAGTATCATCCGGTGCGTTTTGTCGATGTCCGCCTCGAGGGCGACTTCTGGAAGGAACGGCTCGACACCGTGCTCGCCCGCACTATCCCCAGCCAGCACAAGAAGCTGGTCGAATACGGCTATCTCGACTCGCTCAAGCTGCCGAGCCCGCCGCCGCCGCTGCGCTTTCCGCGCCATGCCAACGGCTTCACCGTGCAGGTGTTCTGGGACAGCGACGTGGGCAAGTGGATCGAGGCCGCGGCTTACGCGCTGAGCCACAAGCGCGATGCGGATATCGAGGCCAAGATCGAGGCGATCGTCGACGATTTCGAGAAGGCGCAGGCGCCGGACGGCTATCTCAACTGCTGGTATCTCGGCCGCGAGCCCGAGAAGCGCTGGTCGAACATGCGCGACAATCACGAACTCTACAACGCCGGCCACATGCTCGAAGGCGCCATCGCCTACTACGAGACCACCGGCCGGCGGCGCTGGCTCGATGTCATGGAGCGCTACGTCGAACACATCCGCCAGAACTTCGGCACCGGGCCGGGGCAGAAGCGCGGCTATTGTGGCCACCAGGAGATCGAGCTGGCGCTGATCAAGCTCTATCACCTGACCAAGGAGAAAAAACACCTCGACCTCGCCGCCTATTTCATCAACGAGCGCGGCAACCCGAACCCCCACTATTTCGACGTCGAGCGCGAGGAGCGCGAGAAGAAGGGCTGGGAGTGGCAGCGCTACGTGCAGGGAACGTACGAGTACTCGCAGTCGCACAAGCCGGTGCGCCAGCAGGACAAGGTGGTCGGGCACGCGGTGCGCGCCATGTACATGTACACGGCGATGGCCGACCTCGCGGTGGAGCTCAACGACGCGGGCCTCAAGGCGGCGTGCGAGACGCTGTGGAAGGACGTGATGGAGACCAAGATGTATGTGACGGCGGGCCTCGGACCGTCGGCGCATAACGAGGGCTTCACCTTCGATTACGACCTGCCAAACCAGACCGCCTACGCCGAAACCTGCGCCTCGGTGGCGCTGATCTTCTGGGCGCAGCGCATGCTGCACCTCGATCTCGACGGCAAGTACGCCGACGTGCTGGAGACGGCGCTGTTCAACGGCGCGCTTTCGGGCCTGAGCCGTGACGGCGAGCACTATTTCTACATGAACCCGCTGGAGAGCAACGGCACGCCGACCCGCTGGGACTGGCACACCTGCCCATGCTGTACGATGAACGTGTCACGGCTGGTCGCCTCGGTCGGCGGCTACTTCGTCTCGACCGCACCGGACGGCATTGCCTTCCACCTCTATGGCGGCATCTCGACCAAGCTCGACGTCGGCGCCACCGAAGTGGCGGTGCGCGAGGTCTCGAACTATCCGTGGTCGGGCGATATCGCCATCGAGATCGATCCGGCGGCGGAAAAGGCGTTCGACGTGAAGCTGCGCGTCCCCGGCTGGTGCAAGGGAGCGACTGCCAGGGTCAACGGCGAGGCGGTGACGCTGTCGCCGGTGAACGGCTACGCTACCCTCCACCGCACCTGGAAGAAGGGCGATAAGATCAGCCTCGAGCTGCCGATGCCGGTCGAGCGCGTCTACGCCAACCCGCATGTGGTGATGGATGTCGGCCGCGTAGCGCTGACCCGCGGCCCGCTGGTCTACTGCCTCGAGGAGGCCGACAATCCGGGCGGCACGGTGCAGCGTTTCAAGCTGCCGCGGCAGAGCGAGATCGCGGTAAAGCAGTCGAACCTGTTCGACGGCATCATCCAACTGACGGCCGGCGGCAAGGCGGTGGACGAGGGCGAGTTCAAGCCGCTCTACCGCACCAGCCCACCCAAGGACGCACCGGCGACGCTCACGGCGCTGCCGTATTACCTCTGGGCCAACCGCGGGCAGGGCTCGATGGTAGTGTGGATCCCGGAGGCTTGAGCCTTCTGCCACTGATGACGCAGGTGTGTACCTTCTCCCCTTGTGGGAGAAGGGAAGAGGGACGCCTACTCCGCCGCCTGCCCGCCAAACTGCGATTCCAGCAGCGCCCGCTCATAGGCCAGGCGCGAGCTCGCCCGCTGCGGCACCTCGAAGTGCTCGTCCATGGCGCGGGCGAACAGTTTTTCGCGCTCTTCCTCGGTCGACATGAAGAACGGATAGCGGCGCAGCGTTGCCGGCAGCTTGGTGTTCACATAGGCGCCGTAGAGCGCCACCGGGAAGGCGAGGCCGGGGTAGACGCGGACATCCGACATCTCCTCGGAACCGAACACCCGGCGGTAGAAGGCGGTGTGCTCGGGGCGGACCAGCGCCAGGCAGGCGTCGGCCTTGAAGAACAGCGAAGCCATCACGGCGATCCTGAGCGTCAGGAACGGCAGCGCGGGGTAGGCCAGCGATGCTTCGTAGTCGGCGGTGAAGCGCGAGGGATCGATGAAAGTTTCGCCCCGCGCGAGCAGCGGCTCGAGCACATCAGGGCAACTTTTCATCGACGGCCCGAACGGGTGCTTGGCACTTACGTGATGCAGACGAATAGAACTGACCAGCTCGCCGTCAATATGGACCCCAAAGCTCATGCCGTTGGGAGCAGTGTCGAGGTCGTCGACGACTATTCCGGCGTCGTTGAACGGCACGGACTCTTCGCGGCGATAAGCTTCGTAGCGCAACCGGTAGATCGGATTGTCGGTTACATCCATGCGAACGCGCGAGTATTCAACGCGATCGAGTATTTCCATGAGCGTGCCGGCGAAGCGAGACACCGGGGCAGCTGACGCCGCTGCCGAACCTTCCACGTCCGAACGCATAGAGAACTCCGCAAACTTCGATAAGAGTTTAACCTTTCGTTAGGCATAATAAAATTGCCAAATGCGCACAGAGGCCGCGCCATTTACGCATAAGCACGCAATGCGCCGTGCGTTGCGCCGAATTCTATTGATTTCAGAAGATGTTAAGCGGTCTTAACCACGTTTGCGGTTAGTCGCACCAACCGTCATGACCCGCTCGACGGTGGCCCGGGCGGCCATGCGGGCAATCAGCTCCGCCACTTCGCGACGCGGCAGCGGCACGCCGAACAGATAACCCTGAATCTGGTCGACCTTCGAGTGCTCGGCGATCAGGTTCAGCTGCTCTTCGGTCTCGACGCCCTCGGCCGTGACCGTCAGGTTGATGTCCTTGCCGAGCTGGGCGACGTTCGAAAGCAGTTTCAGCGACCGCGGGTTCTCGGCGATGTCCATGACGAATGAGCGGTCGATCTTCAGCTTGGTGAAGGGCAACGCCTGCAGGTAGCTCAGCGAGGAGTAGCCGGTGCCGAAATCGTCGAGGGCGATGCCGATGCCCTGCTTGGCGAGCTTGGCGAGGATCTTGGTGGCGGCGGCGCGCTCCTCGATGACGGCGGTCTCGGTGACCTCGATCTCGAGGCGCTGCGGGTCGAGGCCGGAGCCGGCGAGCGCGCTCTTGACCATCCCGGCCACGTCGGCGTTGCGGAAATCGCGGGCGGAGATGTTGACCGACACCGAGACTTCCTCGGGCCAGTTGCGGCATTCGGCAGTTGCGGTAGCCAGCACCCAGCGGCTGATCTCGGAGATGAGGCCGGTTTCCTCGGCGATCGGAATGAACAGCGACGGCGGAATCGAGCCCAGTTCGGGGTGGTGCCAGCGGGCCAGGGCCTCGCAGCTCACCACACGCCTGGTCTTCAGGTCGACGATCGGCTGGAACACCAGCGATAGGTTGCCTGCTGCGACGGTGGCCTTGAGCTCGGCCTTGAGGCGCTGGCGGTAGCGGTAGTCGGTGTCCATCTCGTCGTGGAACACCTGGCTGCGTCCCTTGCCCAGCGCCTTGGCCTTGTAGAGCGCCAGGTCGGCCTTGGTCATCAGCGCGTCCATGTCGTCACTGCCGTCGGTGAGCGTGACCACGCCGACCGAGACATTGACCGAGAACACTTCGCCCTCGACCTCGAACGGGCCGCGGAAGCCGCCGAGGATAGCCTCGGGATCGGTGACGGTGTCGGAAAGCTGCACCCCGCCGGAGCGGTAGACGACGTACTCATCGCCGCCCAGGCGCGCGACGAGGCTGTCCTTGCCGAGTACCCGGTTCAGCCGCTCGGAGGTCTCGATCAGCACGCGGTCGCCGATCAGGTGGCCCATGGTGTCGTTGACATGCTTGAAGTCATCGATATCGACGATCATCAGCATGGCCATGTCGTTGGGGCGCTTGTCGCCATGGTGGCGCCGGCGTTCGAGGTCGGCCTCGACCTGCTCGGTGAAGTAGGCGCGGTTGGGCAGGCCGGTCAGCGTGTCGTAATGCGCCATGTAGTTGATGCGCTCTTCGGCCTTCACGCGCTCGGTGATGTCTTCGAACAGCAGCACGGTCTTGTCGAGGCGCGACGACACGGTGACTTCGCAGAACTGCCCGTCGGAGAGGCGCAGCACTACCTTGCCGCCGTCGCCGGCAGTGACGGTGTCCATCAGCTGGGTGGCGGAGCGCTGCGGAATGCTGCCGCGCGTGGCTGCGGCGGAGATCATTGCGGCAAACGGCCGACCGGCCCAGTTGCCGGGCATGAAGCTCGAAAACACCAGCTCGGCGCGATCGTTGGCGACAGCGATCAGGCCGTTCTCGTCGAGCATGCAGAGGCCATGCTGCATGGTTTCGAGCGCGGCATCGAGTTCGGAGGCGAGGCGGGTGGCCTCGATACGGCCGTGCACGGCGCGCAACAGGATGGCGCGGATATTGGCCGAAACCTTGCGCAGCGACACGACGAAGGCGATCAGCACCACGCTGAGCATGGCGGTGTGCAATGCGCCATCGAACAGCATGGCGATGGCCATGCCGGCGCCGATCAGGATCACCTGGCTGGTGACGAGGCGATCGATGGCGAAGTTGCGGCCGGCGACGCCGACCAGCACCGCGACGGTGACCGAGAGCGAGCTCATCTCGGCGAACGCGGTGTTCACGACGAGGAAGCTGTAGCTCATCCAGAAGCCGTAGAGCGCCGCAATGGCCGCGGCGCCGACGGTGGCGCGCAGTTCCCAGCGGGTGGCAGTGGCGACATCGTCGTCCGCCAGGTCGGATTTCTCGAAGGCGCGCATGTCGATGTCGCGGGCGACGCCGACAATGGCAAATCCGATGGCGACGGCGAGCAGCACCCAGGAGTTGCCTTCGAGGCCGGCAACGGCGGCAACAAGCGCAGACGACAAGGCGCCAAGCATCATGACGCGCCGGTCCGCGTAAAGCGACCGGATCATCGAGACGTAATCGACAGGCGGCAGTGACTTGTGCGCTGGCTCGAACATAGACCTCACCAAGGTCCGGTGATCTTGCCCGGTTAGGCGTTAATGCCTGCTTTCAGGCCAGCGTAAGCCAGCACCCAAGCGCGACGCAGGGGCGGTGTTCAGGGGCCCAATTGCTTCGGATGGTTTATGCTTCGTTTGGCCAATTGGTACCAGTCGCCCGGATTGGGGCATCTCGGCACAGTCCCCGCCCTTCGCCGGGGTGGCGCAGTGGGTAGGAGAGAGGACGAAGACAGCTCCTAGGGCTGCGCTTCCTTGTCCCCGTCGAACTCCAGCAGTTCGATCATGGCGCCCAGTTGCGGCACCGTGTCGTAGTAGGCGTAGCGCCCGTGGCTGCCGTCGAATTCGCCGCGCTGCAGCAGGCGGTGGCCCTTGCCCTCGAGATAGGCGTCGCGCTTGGTGAGGTTCCGGGTCCTGAACGCGATGTGGTGGCAGCCCGGGCCGCGCTCATCGAGCAGGTCGCGCCAGGCGCTCTTTTCCGGCCCGGGTTCGAGGAACTCAAAATCGATGTTGCCGAACTTGAACATGATGATCTTGCAGCCGACCGCGGCCGGGCGGCCGTTGTAGATCGCCTTCGCCTCGTCGGGCTCGGCGGCCTTGCCCATCTCGGGCACCGGCTTGCCGGTCAGCTCGGAGAACCAGTTCGCCGATTTGACCACGTCATCGGTGACGAAGCAGATCTGCATGATCTCGTCCTCGTCGAGCAGGCGCTTGTCCATTTCGAAGTCCTCACGATGGTGGGGCCGGCGACCCTCTGGGAAGGAAGGGGCCGCCGGCCAGGAGGAGATCAGCCGAGGATGGTCTCGTAGTTCTCCTTCATCTTGGCGATCGCATCGTCGACCGTCATTGCCGGGTCGCTCCAGAAGCCGAACACCACGTCCCAGATCGAGTTCTGCCAGTCCGCATCTGCGGTGTTGTGCGGGTTAGGCACCTGGTGGGTGGGGTCCTTCAGCACCTCGAGGACGTTCTTGGAGCAGAGGTCGAGCGCCTCGGCCGGAGCGTCGAGGCGGGTCGGGGTCGAGCCCTTTACCTTGGCGAACTCGCCCTGGATTGCCGGATCGAGTACCACCGAGGCGAAATCCAGCTCGGCCTTGTCGATGTCAGCAGCCTGGTTGCCGAGCAGGCCCCAGGCATCGACCGTCACGACGACGGCCTTCGCACCGGGCACTGGCACGCAACCGTAGTCGGTACCGGCGACTTTGCCGGCGGCTGTCCACTCGCCCTTCATCCAGTCGCCGTGCAGCTGCATCAGCGCCTTGCCGGTGATCACCATGTTGGTGGTGACGTTCCAGTCGCGGTTGGGCGAGCCCTCATCGGCCGCCTGCTGGAACTTGCGGATGGTCTCGAGCAGGGTCTTCATTTCGGGCGTGTCGAGCACCGCCGGATCGGGGGTTTCGCCATAGATCTTGGTGTAGAACTCGGGCCCGCCGATGGCGCCGGCGAGGGCGTGGGTCAGGTAGCCGATCTGCCATTGCTGCGCGCCGATGGCGATCGGGATGTAGCCCGCCGCTTTGATCTTGTCGAAATCGGCGAACATGGCGTCGAGCGAAGTCCAGGCGGCCGGATCGACCCCTGCGGCCTTCGCCACCTCCATGTTGTAGTAGACCATGCCGTCGATATGGATGGCGGTCGGCACCTTGACGATTTCGCCGTCGACGGTGATCGATTTCTTCACCGAGTCCGGCAGCTTATCGAGATAGCCATTCTCGGTGTACCAGGCGGTCAGGTCCTTCGCGAGGCCGAGGCCGCGCAGGTCGCGATAGACGCCGGGGCTCGATTCCATGAACAGGTTCGGCGGGTTGCCGCCGGTGACCAGCCCCATCAGGGTGACGTTGGAGCCGGTGTCATGCGGCACGGCGAAATCGGTCCAGGTGTCGCCCTTCGCCTCGAGCCCTTTCTTCAGGACATTGAGCGCGCCGACTTCGGCCGGCGACGACCAGCCGTGATAGACGGTGACGTCGGTGGCGTGTGCGGCGAGTGGCAGGGCGGTGAGCATGAGGGCGGCGGCAAGGCCGGCCAGAGTCTTCTTCGGCATCACGTTTTTGTTCAGCATCGTCAATCCTCCTCGTTGATGCGTCGGCACGTCTGAAACTGCTGTTGGCTAGAGGCGCTGCCCGCTGCGGGCATCGAACACGTTGGCCTTGCCGCGGGCGAAGGGCACGGAGACCGCGTCGCCCTGCCTGAGGCCGGCGGTTCTCGAGGGTTCGACGCGGATGGCGAGTAGGTTCTCGCCATGCTTGAGATAAGCCGTGGCGTCGCTGCCGGTGCGCTCGGTGTACTGGACCGGCAGGGTGAAGGTGGCAGCCGCGCCGGGCAGCGTTTCGCCTGGGGCGCCGAAGTGCTCCGGCCGCAGCCCGAGGATGACTGGCGCGCCATCGGTGGGGGCGGTCTTGAACGGATAGCTGCCGAGATCGAAGCGGATGCCGTCGAGTTCGGCGGCAACGGTGCCATCGGATTTGCGCAGCGTGGCAGGCCTCAGGTTCATCGACGGTGCGCCGATGAAGCCGGCGACGAACAGGTTGGCCGGGTGCTCGTAGATCTGGTCGGGGGTGCCGAACTGCTGGATCACCCCACCATCCATCACCGCGATCTTGGTGGCCATGGTCATGGCCTCGATCTGGTCGTGGGTGACGTAGACGATGGTGGATTTCAGCTCGTCGTGGAGCTTCTTGATCTCGAGCCGCATCTCGGTGCGGAGCTTGGCGTCGAGGTTCGAGAGCGGCTCGTCGAACAGGAAGACGCCGACATTCTTCACCAGTGCCCGCCCGATGGCGACGCGCTGGCGCTGGCCGCCCGACAACTGCGCGGGCTTCCTGTCGAGGAGCGGCTCGATCTGCAGCAGCTTTGCCGCCCAGGCGATGCGCTTGTCGATCTCGGCCGCCGGGAGCTTCGACGCTGCGAGGCCGAACTTGAGGTTTCCACGTGCCGTCTTGGTCGGATAGAGCGCGTAGGACTGGAACACCATGGCGAGGCCGCGATCCTTAGGATCGAGGTCGGTGACGTCGCGCTCACCGATCATGATCCGGCCATCGGTGACGTCGAGCAGCCCGGCGAGGAGGTTCAGCAGCGTGGTCTTGCCGCAGCCGGAGGGGCCGAGCAGCACGAGGAAGTCGCCGTCGTCGACCTCGAGGTTGAGATCCCTGAGGACGGTCACCGCGCCGTAGTTCTTGTGGATGTGTTCGAACGAAACGCGTGGCATGAGCTAACCCTTGATCGCCCCGGCGGTGATGCCCTGGACGAAGAACTTTCCAAGCAAGAAGTAGATGACGAGCGGCGGGATGGCGGTGAGCAGCGCCGCCGCCATGTCCTCGTTGTAGGAAGCCGTGCCGGTTGAAACGACCACGGTATTGGCGAGGATGACGGTCATCGGCTGGTTGTTGATGCCGCCGAAGGTGACGCCGATCAGATAGTCGTTCCAGATCGAGGTGATCTGCAGGATCAGCACCACGATCAGGATGTTGCCGCTCATCGGCAGGATGATCTCGAAGAACACCCGCCAGAACGAGCCGGAATCCATCATCGCCGCGCTGATGATCTCCTGCGGCACGTCCTGGTAGTAATTGCGGAAAATCAGCGTCAGCACCGGCATGGCGAGCACGGCGTGCACGATCGCGATGCCCCAGAGCGTCGAGTAGATCTGGAGGTTCGCCGAGAGCACGATCAGCGGGTACATGAGGATCTGGAACGGCACGAAAGCGCACATGAAGAGCAAGAACAGGAAGCTGTTGGCCCACTTCACGTTCCACAGCGCCAGCGCATAGCCGGTGATGCAGCTGAGCCCGATCGACAGGATCAGCGAGGGGAACAGGATCATCACCGAGTTGAAGAACCCGACCTTCAGCCCGTTGCACTTGATGCCCGAGCAGGCGTGGTTCCAGGCGAGATCCCAGGCCTCGAAGGTGATGGTGGTCGGCAGCGAGAAGATCTCGCCCAACCGGATCTGGTCCATAGTCTTCAGTGACGTGACCAGCACCACGTAGAGCGGCACGCAGAAGAACAGCGCGCAAATGGTGAGAAAGCCGAGCACCGCGATGGAGCGGGCCGAGATCGCCTTCTTCTTCCGCGGGAAGTACGGCGCCTGCGATACGACGATCTCGGCGCCGAGCGCCTGCTGCGGGGCGGTGAGGGAACTCATTTTGCGGTCTCCTCACGACGGCGGCGACTGAGTGCGGTGATCGCCACCAGCGGCAGGAAGATCACCAGCGTGATCGCCAGCATCATGGTGGCGGCGGCCGAGGCGTAGCCGAGATTGCCCTTGGGCCCGAGCGCATTGATGGTGAAATAGGCCGGCACCCAGGTCGACTGGCCGGGCCCGCCATTAGTCATGGCGATGACGATGTCGTAGGCCTTGACCACGCCGAGCGAGAGCAGGATGGCGCAGGTGAGGAAGGTGAACTTCATCATCGGCACGATAATCTCGAGATAGAGCCGCCACAGGCTCACGCCATCGAGGCGCGCGGCACTCCAGATCTCGGTGTTGATGCCTTTGAGCCCGGCCAGCATCAGGGCCATGTAGAAGCCCGAGCTCTGCCAGATCGAGGCGAGGATGATGGCGTACATCGCGGTATCGCCATTCGCCAGCCAGTTGAAATCGACCCAGGTGAAGCCGAGGCCGTGGAGGAAATGCTCGAGCCCCAGCGTCGGGTTGAGGATCCAGCGCCAGGCGACGCCGGTGACGATCAGCGACACCGCGAGCGGATAGAGGAAGAGCGTGCGGAAGAAGCCTTCACCGCGGCGCTCGCGCTCGATCATGGCGGCAAGGATGAAGCCGAAGACGATGGCGAGCGCGCTGCCGAGCCCGAGGACGATCAGGTTGCTGAGCGAGATCTGCCAGCCTTCGTCCTTGAAGATGCGATCGTAGTTCCGCGACCACTCTTCCCAGTTGATGGTGTACTCGGGGAGCCGCCGGCTGCGGGTCAGCGACAGGTATATGGTCCAGACGATGCCGCCGATGAACACCACCGCGGTCACCGCGACAGCTGGGATCAGCGCAAGCTGCGGCGACCATCGGCTCCACCGAATGACCATTCGCTCCCTCCCCGGCATTCTTCGGCAATCCCCACTGCCGTCGAACGCTCCCGCTGGCGGCTTGTCAGCCAACCTGTATTATCGTTAAACTAAGCGAATGAGAGGCGTCAACCGGGAATCTGCGGCTGGTGCAAAAGTGGCATCCGGGCGACAAGACACCGGGGGATGCCGTGGGTGACGAACGCTCCGCTGTCTAGGAGGCAAGTGATTGACGACGAATAGCAATATTCCGCCGATGGGGTTCGGAACCTATGGCCGGACCGGGGCGGAGGGGATCGAGGCGCTGCTGTTCGCGCTTGAGCTCGGCTACCGGCACCTCGACACCGCGCAGGGCTACGACACCGAGCACGAATGCGGCGTAGCGCTGAAGCGCTCCGGCCTCAAGCGCGATGAGGTGTTCCTCACCACCAAGATCGATGGCCGCAACTCAGCCCCCGGACGGCTGATCCCATCACTGGAAGAGAGCCGCGACACGCTCGGCGTCGAGAGCCTCGACCTGACGCTGATCCATTGGCCGGTGGGGCCGGGCGGTCGGCTCGATATGGCAGGTTACCTCCCCGAACTGCTCGAGGCGCAGGCGCGTGGGCTGACCCGGCTGATCGGCGGCTCCAACTTCACCATCGCCGACCTGCAGGAGGCTGAACGCATCGCCGGGCCCGGCAAGATCGATAACAACCAGTTCGAGCGACACCCGCTGTTGCAGAACCAGAAGCTGGTAAACTACTGCAACGCCAACGGAATCTCCGTGACCTGCTACCTGCCGCTGGCGCGCGGCGCCTGCGCCGGCGTGCCGGAGATCGAGGCGATCGCGGCGCGGCACGGCGCAACCGTGCACCAGGTGGCACTGGCCTTTTCGCTCCAGCAGGGGCTGATCGTCATCCCGACCTCCGGCAAGCATGAACGGATCGCCGAGAATTTTGCCGCACGCGAGCTGAAGCTCACCGATGACGAGATGGCCACCATTGCAGGCGTGGATCGGGGCGCGCGGCAAATCGATCCGTCATGGAGCCCGAAATGGGACTGAGGGACGCGATGGTACAGCTGTCCTGTCGTATTAGCGTTCGTATGAAATCGTACGGGATCTCGCGGAAGTCGCGGAAGAATCTGCTTTTCCTTGGTAATACGACGCTGAAATGCGCTAATGCCTCGCCATTGCAGGGCGCTGCTGCGCACGCGGGATAAGGGGTCGGCTCGTCGCATGGGCAAGTCCATCGTTCGACTGAAGGACATCGCCGACAAGACCGGGTTCTCGACCAACACGGTGTCGCTGGCCTTGCGCGAAAGCCCGCGCATCCCGGAGCCCACTCGGCTGCTGATCCGCAACGCCGCTGCCGAGCTCAACTACCTGCCCAACCAGATCGCCAAGTCGTTGGTCAGCCGCGAGACCAAGACCATCGGCCTGGTGCTGACCGACATCAACAACCCGACGCTGACCCACACCGCGCAGGCGATCGAGAAGGCGCTGGCCGCGCGCGGCTACGGCACGCTGTTCGCCACGTCGAACAATAATCTCAACGACGAGCTGCGGGCGATCGAGCTGGTCCGCGCCCGCCAGGTCGACGGCATCCTGATCTATCCGACGACGCACCGAAAGCTCGACCACCTGCGCGTGCTACGTCGCGCCAACTATCCGATCGTGCTGCTGGTGGGAGATCCCGATGCCGGGATCGATGCGGTGTGCATGGACGAGCGGCGCGGCGCCTACAAGGCGACGCGGCACCTGATCGATATCGGCCACACCGAGATCGGCATCATCGACAGCGCCGACCCCAACGGCAACCTCGAAAAGCGCGAGGGCTACCGGCAGGCGATGGAGGAGGCGGGCATCCGCCCGAAGCCGGAGTTCCACATCGACCCCTTGGGCAACTCGGTAGAGCGCGGCTATTGGGCGGTGGATACGCTGATGACCAATGCCAAGCGCCCGACGGCGGTCTTCGCCTCCAACGATTCCCTTGCCATCGGGGTGCTGCGCTGGTGCCTCAAGCACGGGCTGAAAGTGCCCGAGGACCTGGCCATCGTCGGCATGGACAATATCGAATACGCCGAATACGCCTCGGTGCCGCTCTCGAGCGTCAACTACGCCGTCGAGACGGTCACCCGCATGGCGGTCGAGCGGCTGATGCGCCTGATCGCCGCCGGCGATGAACTTCCGGAGCCGCGGGTGACGCAGATCGACCCGGACCTCGTGGTGCGGGAATCGACGCAGCCGGAGCGCTAATCGGCCAGCTTCGCCAGCGCCGCCTCCAACGCCGCGAATGCCTCCGGCCCCAGCTTCTCGCGGTATTGCGCCTCGATCAGCCGCTTTACCCGGTTACGTTCGGCAAAGTCCCGCAGCCCCAGTTCGGTGAGCACGATGCGCTTGGCGCGGCCGTCATTGGGGTCCGGCGCCCGGCCGACCACCCCCTGTGCCTCCAACTGGTCGACCAGCTGCTGCACCGCCTGCTTGGTCAGCCCCATGCGCTCGGTCAGCAGCGCCTGCGAGATGCCCGAAGGTCCCAGGTGCGCCAGCACTTCGCCCGCGGCGCTCTGGTGCCAGGGATAGCCGCGCGCCGCCAGTTCCGCCCGCATCCGGTTGCGCCAGTCATGCGCCGCCCGCCACAGGGCAACGCCGATGTGGTTGATGCTCTTCAGATCATTATCGTCAAGGGACTTGACCACATTCGTTTCCGCGGATAGATCGTCAAGCCGCTTGACTAGCACGGCGCGCCGCCGATCGCCAGCAGGCCCAGGAAAGGATGCACAGATGATCGTAAGGGATCGCAACACGCTGAGCGCGCTGCTGGTCGGCAGCACGCATTATATCGGGATGGGGCCGGGCAAGGAGGCGGCGGTCTACTATCGCACCGCCGATGAAGCCCATATGGGACTGCCAGACGGCACCCGGCGCAGCGGCACCTGGCGGCTCACCGACACCGGCTACCATGTCGACTGGACCGATGGTCCGAGCGCCGACTGGCAGATCGATGTCGAGCCGGGCCGCATTGCCTATGTCGATTCCGGTGGCGAAGAGCGCGGGCTGGTGTCGCGCATCGTACCGGGCGATGCGGCGGGGCTCGCGGCGTGACCCGATCCGGCGCCTTCCACGGAGGGCGCCGGATCGCTTGCCACGGATCGGGCGTTATGCGGCCGCAGTCTTGCGACTCATACACCCGAGGAAATTGATAATGGTCGATAAGCTTGAGCCTGCCGCCCGCGAAGCCGCCCTCCAGAAGCTCAATGGCTGGATCTACGACCCGACGACCGACGCCATCAGCCACGATTTCAAGTTCAAGAATTTCTCCGAGGCCTTCTCGTTCATGACCCGCGTGGCGCTGGCCGCCGAGAAGATGGACCATCACCCGGAATGGTCGAACGTCTACAACAAGGTGCGGATCACGCTCACCACGCACTCGGCGGGCGGGCTGACCGAAAAGGACATGAAGCTCGCCGAAAAGGTCGACCGGCTGATGATCTGACGGCGCCCGCGTCCACCCTTTGCATCCGCCCAGGCTTGCCGCATGATGGCGCGAGGGCGGAGGTATGAGATGCGGGCAGCGCGGCTCCATGCAGCAGGTCGGATGATCGTCGAGGACCTACCGCGGCCGGTGCCGGGGCCGCACGACCTGCTGGTGAAGGTCGAGGCCTGCGGCATCTGCGGCTCGGATCGGCACATGTACCGCGGTGAGTTTCCCACCGCCAAACCGGTGACGCTGGGCCATGAGTTCTCCGGCCTCGTGGAGGAGGCGGGAGCCGAAGTCGAGGGCTTCCGCATCGGCACGCGGATCACCGGCGATCCGAACATCGCCTGCGGCGCGTGCGACGATTGCCTCGGCGGGCGCCCCAATCTCTGCCACGAGCTGAGCGCCATCGGGGTGCACCGTGATGGTGGCTTCGCCGAGTATGTACTGGTGCCGCAGAGCCAGGCGGTGGCGTTGCCGCCGAGCCTCGATCCGCTGCACGGCGCATTCTGCGAGCCGGTGTCGTGCTGTCTCCACGCCATCGACGTGGCCCGCATCCCGTCCGGTGGCTCCGTCGTGATCCTCGGCGGTGGGGTGATCGGGCTGCTGATGGTCGAGCTGGCGCTGCTCGCCGGAGCCGGCACGGTGGTGCTCTCCACCCGGCAGGCGCCGCGGCGGGCGCTGGCGCTGGAACTGGGCGCACATCACGTGGTCGATGCCGGGGCCGATCCGGTAGCGGCGGTCGCGGCGATCCTGCCGCGAGGTGCCGATGTGGTGCTCGAATGCGCCGGGGTGGGCGAGACATTCGTACAGTCGATCGCCATGGCGAGGCGCGGCGGCACGGCGGTGTTTTTCGGCGTGGTGCCCGAGGGCGAGAAGGTGGCCGTGGCGCCGTTCGAGCTCCTGACCAAGGAATTGCGGCTCGAGAGCGCCTGGCTCAATCCGCTGACCCATCCCCGCGCCGCCGAGCTGATCGCGCAGGGGGCATTGTCGGTCGACCGGCTGATCACCCGTACCGTCAGGCTCGACGAGGTGCCTGCGGCTATCGGCGAGGCGCCACGGTTCGGCGAGATCAAGCTGATCATGGTGGGGTGAGTAGGGACGGCGCGGAGGCGATGGGCGGATATCCCGGCCACGCCACACCCCATCATCAGCCGTGGGGCTTCTCTGCCTGGGCAAAACCTCGCCGCAATCGCTCCATTGAAGCGGCGGGCCAGAGGTCGTCCTCGTAGTAGATGTCGAAGGCGGGAACGTCGGGCGATAGGGTGATCCACGGCTGCTTGGATCGGGCGAAGACGTGGGCTTGTGGTAGGAGCGCGGTGGGATCGTCTAGTGTCCCGACGCGGACAAACCGACGCCAACCTTTGTTCCCGTAGTCGCTCCAGACCGCAACCTGGCAAATTGGACAGCGGAAGACGATGTGAGGCTCGCCACTAGGCGCCGGCACGGGCACCGCTACGGGATCGGCCCCTGTGGTCCTCATGCGATCTGCCTCGATGATCGCGTTGATGACGAACGCCCCGCCCGTCTGCCGCTGGCAGTCAAGGCAGTGGCAGCACTGGACGAACATCGGCGTATCCAGCAACTCGTAGCGGACGTGCCCACACGCGCACCCACCTCTCAGCGGATAGGTCATCGCTTTCTCCCTCGTCAGCCGATCATAGCCTCGGGTCGGCGCTTCTCAAGCACATCGCGGGGCACCCCCACGCCATCACCCTCGGGTGTCTGGGCTGGCATCTCAGGCCGCATCCGCGACGAAAGTCGGCCCCCAATCTCCGGCACACCCATGATTTTGCCGCAGTTTTCCCGGCCTCATTGGCTTGCGGAGGGGCGCGCGATGGCCCATCTTCGCTCTCTCACTCACTTCAACCAGTTTCAGGGTAATTCCCGCCGGAGGTTCCGCTTATGCCGCACAGTACACCCCTGATCTCGACGATCGTTGTGGGTCTGGTGCTGGCATTCATCCTCGGCGCGATCGCCAATCGGTTCCGCATGCCGCCGCTGGTGGGCTACCTCGTCGCCGGCGTGCTGGTGGGGCCGTTCACCCCCGGCTTCGTCGCCGACGCCTCGCTCGCCAACGAACTGAGCGAGATTGGCGTGATCCTCCTGATGTTCGGGGTGGGGCTGCATTTCTCGCTGAAGGACCTGCTGTCGGTACGGGCCATCGCCATCCCTGGCGCCATCGTGCAGATCGGCGGCGCCAGCATCATGGGGCTTGGCCTCGCGATGCTGCTCGGCTGGGGGCTGGGTGCCGGGCTGATCTTCGGCCTGGCGCTGTCGGTTGCCTCCACCGTCGTGCTGCTCAAGGCGCTGCAGGACCGGCACATGGTCGACAGCGAGAAGGGCCGCATCGCGGTCGGCTGGCTGATCGTCGAAGATCTCGCCATGGTGCTGGCGCTGGTGCTGATCCCGGCCATTGCCAGCCTCAACGGCGTGGAAGCTGCGACACTGCACGATCCGTTCGTCGATTTCGTGGAGCGCATCTTCAATACCGAGCTCGGCATTGTCGGCATCCTGGCGGTGACGGTGGTCAAGCTTGCGGCATTTGTCGGCTTCATGCTGGTGGTCGGCCGCCGGGTGATCCCGTCCATCCTCCACTACACCGCGCATACCGGCAGCCGCGAACTGTTCCGGCTTGCCGTGCTGGCCATCGCGCTCGGCGTTGCGGCCGGCGCGGCCTATCTCTTCGGCGTGTCACTGGCGCTGGGCGCCTTCTTTGCCGGGATGATCCTATCGGAAAGCGAGCTGTCGCATCGCGCGGCGCAGGAAAGCCTGCCGCTGCGCGACGCCTTCGCGGTGCTGTTCTTCGTCGCTGTCGGCATGCTGTTCGACCCGACGATCCTGCTGCGCGATCCGCTGCCGGTGCTGGCGACGGTGCTGATCATCATCTTCGGCAAGTCGATCCTCGCCTTCCTCATCGTCGTGGCGTTCCGCCGTCCGGTGGGCACGGCGCTCACCATTTCGGCGAGCCTCGCGCAGATCGGCGAGTTCTCGTTCATCCTCGCGGCGCTCGGCGTCGGGCTGGGCATCCTGCCGCCCGAAGGACGTGACCTGGTGCTCGCCGGTTCCATCATCTCGATCATCCTCAACCCGGTGATCTTCGTCGTGCTTGACCTGCTGCGGCCGGCGCTGGAGCACCGCTTCGGCCGGCCGGCCGAGGCAATGGGCGGGGCTGCCGCCGAGCGTACCGAGCCGGACCTCGTGACTGCGGCGCCGCGGGCGGCGGCCGCCGAGGCACCGACCGAGACAGAGCCGACGGAAGTGCCGACGGCGCAGACGGGCCACGTCATCATCGTCGGCTTCGGCCGGGTCGGCTCCGTGGTCGGCGAGGCACTGCTCGAAGCGAAGACGCCGTTCCTCGTGGTCGAGGATGCGGAGGGCAGGGCCAATGCGGCCCGTGCGCTCGGCATCGAAGTGGTGGTCGGCAACGCCGCCGCCTCGAAGGTGCTCACGCTCGCCAATGTCGCCGGCGCCACTACGGTGGTGATCGCCATCCCCAATGCGTTCGAGGCCGGGCAGGCGGTGGAGCAGGCGCGCAAGCAGAACCCCAAGCTGCTGATCGTGGCGCGGGCGCATTCGGACGAGGAAGAGACGCACCTGAAGACGCTCGGCGCCGATGTGGTGATCCTCGGCGAACGCGAGATCGGCCTCGGCATGGTCGATGTGATCAACCGCGACAGCAAGGCCGTGGCGGAGATAACCGCCTCCGATGCCGTCGAGTCGGTGCTGGCGCCGCTGGCTGCCGCCGGCCTGACGACGAAGCTGCCGTCGGATCCGAACCTCCTCGCCGAGGCGATAGAGGCGGCGCAGGCCGAAGCTCAGCACCCGGATGCCGGGCCGGCGGAGCCGCCGGCCGTGGTGCCGGCTTATGGCCAAGAGCCTGATGCCGAACCTGAACTGTCGGCTGAGATTGAAGCGCCGGCCGAACCGGATGAGGAAGCGGTCGAGCCCGAGGACATCGCCGAACTCGAGGCTCTGGATGGCGCGGCAGTCGCAGTTGTCGAGTCCGCAGTCGAGACAGAGCCGGCCATACCCGCAGCGGTCGACGACGCGCCGGTCGTGCCGGTGGTGCGCCCGAACCGGCCTGCGACGACCCCCGGCGTGCCGTTCAATCCCGAGGTGCCACCGCCGGTCGCCGACGAGGAGAAGGCTTGAGCCTTCCGGGCAATGGTTTGTTCACGCCGGACTCGGTATATCCTAGCGTGGCGGTCGAGTTAGCGGCCGCATCGGACAAAGCCCGCGATGATTTCGCAAAAGGCAAAATACGCGCTGCGGGCGCTGGTGGCACTGTGCAAGGTGCCCGCCGGCGAGTCGGTGATGATCTCCGAGATCTCGCGCGGTCAGGCGATCCCCAAGAAGTTCCTCGAGCAGATCCTGCTCGAGCTGAAGCGCGCCGGCATCGTCATGAGCCGCCGCGGCCGGCTCGGCGGCTACGTGCTGCTGCGGGCGCCCGAGCAGGTGACGTTCGGTGAGGTGCTGCGACTGATCGATGGGCCGATCGCGCCGCTGCCGTGCCTTTCTAAGATCGCCTATCGCAAATGCGTCGACTGCGCCGAGGAAGCGAGCTGCGAGATCCGCCACGTCTTCGCCCGGGTGACGATCGCCACCCGCGAAGTGCTCGACCAGACGACGCTGGCCGACGCGGTGATGGCCAAGGACGAACTGGTTTAGCGCTAGGGTCCCCTCGATCACCGGCCCGGTTGGTGGGCGATGGTGGCGTGGCAACTCCTGCAACCCGCTGCCAGCCCTGAGCGTTTGCACCCAACCCGCGGCTGAACGCGGTTTCACTCTCGCGCAAAGCCATGCTCATCCAGAGGGGTGAATTCGAGGTTTGCGCAATGGCGATGCTGCTGCTAGCCTTCCCAGAGAAAGCTATTCCGCTTCGCTGTGCCACCGCAACCTGCGGCTTCCTTGAGAATGCCGACTAACCAGGTAGAGTTACGGTAGTTAATCTTCACCAGGAGGACATGATGAAGAGAACGGCCCAGATTCTCGCGCTTGGCGGCCTTGCCGTAGCGCTCGCCTTCACCGGCGCCGTCACGGCTCGCGCCGCGGACCAGACCCTGCTCAACGTTTCGTATGACCCGACCCGTGAGCTCTACGAGCAGTTCAACGAGGCGTTCGCCAAGCATTGGAAAGAGACCAATGGCGGCAACGTCACCATCGAACAGAGCCATGGCGGTTCGGGCAAGCAGGCCCAGGCGGTGATCGACGGCCTCGCGGCCGATGTCGTCACCCTGGCGCTCGAAGGCGATATCAACGCCATCGTCAAGAAGTCCGGGCTGATCGACGAGAACTGGCGTGCCGAGTTCCCGAACAACTCGACGCCCTACACCTCGACAATCGTGTTCCTCGTCCGCAAGGGCAACCCCAAGGCGATCGCCGACTGGGGTGACCTGATCAAGGACGGGGTCGAAGTGATCACGCCGAACCCCAAGACCTCGGGTGGTGCGCGCTGGAACTACCTCGCGGCCTGGGCCTACGCCAACAAGACCTTCGGCGGCGACGAAGCCAAGGACGCCGATTTCATCAAGCAGCTCTACAGCCACGTGCCGGTGCTCGATACCGGCGCCCGCGGCTCGACCGTGACCTTCGCGCAGAAGGAACTGGGCGACGTGCTGCTGGCCTGGGAGAACGAGGCCTACCTCGTGCAGGACGAATTCGGCGCCGACAATTTCGACATCGTCTATCCGCCGTCCTCGATCCTCGCCGAGCCGCCGGTCGCCATTGTCGACAAGAACGTCGAAGCGCATGGCACCGCCGATCTCGCCAAGGCCTATATCGAATATCTCTACTCGCCCGAGGGCCAGACGCTGGCGGCCAAGAACCACTATCGCCCGTCCGACCCGTCGATCGTTACCGACCAGGCGCTCGTCGCGGCCTTCCCAAAGATCGATCTGATCTCTATTGATGATCCGCTTTTTGGCGGCTGGAAGACGGCGCAGCCCAAGCATTTCGGGGACGGGGGCATCTTTGACCAGGTCTACACCCCTGCGCAGTAATGCAGTGGCAGGGGCGCCTCGCGGCGCCGCCGGAAATTCATCCCACCCCGCGCGAGCGGGGTGGAGTTTTGTAAAGCCCAGCGTCATCCCGGGTTTCGGGCTGACCTTCGGCTACACCATCCTCTATCTCAGCCTGATCGTCCTGATCCCGATCGCCGGGCTGTTCCTCAAGGCGGCAACCACCCCGCTCGAGCAGATCATCAAGATCGCCACCTCGCCGCGCACCCTCAAGGCGCTCGAGGTGAGCTTCGGCTCGTCGCTGGTCGCGGCGCTGGTCAACGTGGTGTTCGGCATCATCGTTGCCTGGGTGCTGGTGCGCTACAAGTTCCCCGGCCGCCGGCTGCTCGATGCCATCGTCGACCTGCCGTTCGCCCTGCCGACGGCAGTGGCGGGCATTGCGCTCTCGTCCCTCTACGCGCCCAAGGGCTGGATCGGCTCACTGTTCTCGGACAAGTCGCCGCTCTGGCAGTGGTGGCACGGCCAGACCTGGCTGCCGTTCGGGCTCAGCGAATTCTCGCTCAACTTCAAGATCGCCTACACCCCCACCGGTATCGTCATCGCGCTGATCTTCATCGGCCTGCCATTCGTGGTGCGCACGGTGCAGCCGGTGCTCGAAGAGTTCGAGCAGGAGCTGGAAGAGGCCGCCGCGACGCTCGGCGCGAATCGCTGGCAAACCATCACTGCGGTGATCCTGCCCCGCCTTACACCGGCGCTGCTCACCGGCTTCGCCTTGGCCTTCGCCCGCGCCGTCGGCGAATACGGCTCGGTGATCTTCATCGCCGGTAACCTCCCCAATATCTCGGAGATCGCGCCGGTGCTGATCGTCATCAAGCTCGAAGAATTCGACCAGGCGGGTGCCGCTGTCATCGCCGGCATCATGCTGATCATCGCCTTCGTCATGCTGCTGGTCATCAACCTGATCCAGGCCTGGGCTCGGCGGAGGTTCGGCAATGTTTGAGCCAGATGTCGTCTATGACAGCCGGCGGGTCATCCTACCGGAAGAGCACACTCGCCCGACGACCGAGCGGCCATGGGTGCGCTACACGCTGATCGGCATCGCCGTGGCGTTCATGGCGTTCGTCCTGGTGTTGCCGCTGGTGCTGGTATTCGTCGAGGCGTTCCGCAAAGGCGCCGAGACCTATTTCGAGGCGTTCTCGGATCGCAACTCGCAGACCGCGATCGTGCTGACGCTGATCGTCGCGGCCATCGCCGTGCCGCTCAACCTGGTGTTCGGCATCGCTGCCGCCTGGTGCGTGGCCAAGTACGAGTTCTGGGGCAAGAGCTTCCTCACTACGCTGATCGACCTGCCGTTCTCGGTGTCGCCGGTGGTTTCGGGCATGGTCTACGTGCTGCTGTTCGGGGCGCAGAGCGCGCTCCATCCGCTGCTCAAGGCCTACAATATCGAGATCATCTTTGCGGTGCCGGGCATCGTGCTCGCGACGATCTTCGTCACCTTCCCGTTCATTGCCCGCGAACTGATCCCGCTGATGCAAGACCAGGGCAATACCGACGAGGAAGCGGCGCTGTCGCTCGGCGCCACCGGCTGGCAGACTTTCCGCCGGGTGACGCTGCCCAATATCAAGTGGGGCCTGCTCTACGGCGTGCTGCTCTGCAACGCCCGCGCCATGGGCGAGTTCGGTGCGGTGTCCGTCGTCTCCGGCCATATCCGCGGCAAGACGACAACGATGCCGCTCGACATCGAAATCCTCTACAACGAGTACAATTTCACCGCGGCCTTCGCCATCGCCTCGCTGCTGGCGATGCTGGCGCTGGTGACGCTGGTGTTCAAAACCATCCTCGAGTACCGCTTCGGCGACGAACTCGCAGGCACACGCCGACACTGAAAGGCCCATGAGTTTGGATATTCGCGTCGACACCGTCCGCAAGGAATTCTCGCACTACCCGGCGCTCAACGACGTGTCGCTCGAGGTGAAATCGAGTGAACTGATCGCGCTGCTCGGCCCCTCCGGCTCGGGCAAGACCACGCTGCTGCGGCTGATCGCCGGGCTCGAGATGCCGACCGCTGGCCGCATCTTCTTCGGCGACGAGGACGCATCGTCGAAGACCGTGCAGCAGCGCAATGTCGGCTTCGTGTTCCAGGCCTACGCCCTGTTCCGCAACATGACGGTGCTCGACAACATCTCGTTCGGGCTGAAAGTGCGGCCGCGCGCGACCCGCCCACCCAGGGCGGAAATCCGGCGTCGAGCCATGGAACTGCTCGACCTGGTGCAGTTGAGCGGGCTCGAGAAGCGCTTCCCGCAGCAGCTGTCGGGCGGCCAGCGGCAGCGCGTGGCGCTCGCCCGGGCGCTCGCCATCGAGCCGCGCGTGCTGCTGCTCGACGAGCCGTTCGGTGCGCTCGACGCGCAGGTGCGCAAGGAACTGCGCAAGTGGCTGCGCGAAATCCACGATCGCACGGGGCACACCACGGTGTTCGTGACGCACGACCAGGAAGAGGCGCTGGAGCTGGCCGACCGGCTGGTGGTGATGAGCCAGGGCAAGATTGAGCAGGTCGGCACGCCCGACGAGGTCTACGACCGGCCGAACTCGCCCTTCGTCTTCTCGTTCATCGGCGAATCGAGCTCGATCCCCGTAGCGGTCGAGAACCATGAGCTGTGGGTTGGTGGTCGCGCCATCGGCCTGCCGGCGCCGGCCGACGCACCGGGCGAGGCGAAGCTGTTCTTCCGCCCACACGATGTGGAACTGGTCGAGGACGGAGTGGGTGCGGCGCTGGCCGGCGTCGTCGTTGCCTCGCGCCGGGTTGGCGGCACGCGCCGGGTCGAACTCGAAATCGGCGGCCTGCCCGAGCGGGTCGAAATCGACCTGCCGTTCGACCATCCGGCGGGGGAACGGACGCGCATCGCGTTCAGGCCGAAGCGCTGGCGGGTGTTCCCGGCGGCCAATGCCTGAGACGGTTCACTGATGGAAGAGCGCAACGGCATCGACCTGCTTGTCATCGGTGCCATCTGCCCCGTGGTCTTGGTGATCCTGGCAGCGCCGTCGATCGATTGGGCGCCAATTATCGTCGGCGGCGCGGTCGTCATGTTCATCCTGATGCGGATCTTTCTGCCAATGCCATGGCAATCTGGCATCCGTTTGCGCAAGGAAGACAAGGAGTGGAACACATGGATCGGCCCGGGACGGAAGGAGGGGTCTCGACCAAAGGACGACCCTCAGGGGAAGGACGAGCCCAACTCCTAAGCGTTGGTCTTGCTCTGCCTAAGACTGATCGCCGTTACCAGCCAGATACCCACGCTCACCAGCACCAGCGCCGCCAAGTTCTTCCACTCGAGGATCGATTCCCCGAGGAACAGCCCCGACAGCAGCACGCCGAAGATCGGGATGGCGCAGTTGAAGATCGCCACGGCGCCAACCGGGTTGTGCTTCATCAGGACGCTCCACAGGGCGAAAGCGGCAGCGGACAGCGCCGCCAGATAGACCAGCAGCAGGCTTGCCTGCCAGCCAAAACCGGTGAAATGGCCGCCTCCGGCAAAGCCCGCAGCGGTCAGCATCAGCCCGCCGAGCAGCAGCTGCCAGCCGGTCATCGTCGCCGGCTCCATGTCGGCGCTGAGGCGCTTGCCGTAGATCGCGCCCAGCGAGAACATCAGCGCCGCTATGATGATGAAACCCTCGCCGAGCAGCGTCAGGTGCAAGTCGAACCCAGCGGCCGAGAGGTTCACCGTGACGACACCGGCAAAACCGACAAGGCAGCCGAGGATCCGCCGGCCGGTCAGCTTGTCGTTCTTGTAGAGCCAGTGGGCCATCAGCACCGAAAAGAAGGTGCTGGTCGAGGTGATGATCGAGACCTTGGTGCCGGTCGTGTGGGCGAGGCCGACATAGTAGAACAGGTATTGCGCGGCCGTCAGGATCAGACCCAGCAGCGCCAGCTCGCTCAGTCGCCGCGGCGATGGCAGCAGCGGCTTCCTGCTGGCGGCCGTGTAGGCCAGCAGCAGCAACCCGGCGAGGCTGAAACGAAGTCCCGCGAAGAGCAGCAGCGACGGGGTGTCGGCGGGCACGATGCCGAGCAGCGTGTAGCCGATCTTCACCGCGGGCACGGCGCTGCCCCACAGCAGGCAGCACAGCAGCGCTATGGCGACGACGACGCGGCGGTCGGAAAAGATCGAGGGGGCGGACACGCCACGCTTGTGGTGGATTTGGCGGAACAGGGCAAGGACAACAGATAGAGACGGCCGCCTCCCGGCCTCCCACGTCATGGGGGAGGATGGGAGGGGGCCGTCTGCTTCAGTCAGTTGGCTGCGGCACTCACGCCGCCTTGGCGAACTCCGCCCGGGCTTCCCGGATCGCCGGGTGATGCGTGAACGCCCAATCCACCAGCGCGCTCAGCGGCACCAGGAAGCTCCTGCCCATGGGGGAGAGCCGATACTCGACGCTCGGAGGCGTGGTCGGAAACACCTCGCGCTCGATCAGCCCATCGGCCTGCAGGTCGCGCAGCGTCTGGGTCAGCATGCGCTGCGAAATGTCGCCGATGGCCCGCTTCAGCTCGCCGAACCGATAGGGCCGTTCGGCTAGCTGGGTGACGATCAGCACGCTCCACTTGTCAGCCAGCTGGTCGAGCACGTTGCGCACCGGGCATTGCGAAGGATCCGGGAAGTCTCCCTTCATCTTTTCGAAGTGCGGGGCAAGATCGGTAGGAGAGAGGCCAGGCATCAGGTGGTTCCTTCGAGGTAACCAGGGGCGGCAAAACTGCCGTCTTGTGCGGTTCAGGGTAGTTCCTATTGTATACGTAGTCTCAAAAAGAGACAAGCCAGGGGGCTGTTCGAATGCCCTCCGGTTCCCCGCTTTCGCGATCGAAAGAGTCCCGTCCTCGCTTCCAGCGAGGGCAGGCAGCTGTCGGTTGTGCCCATTGGAGACCCGATCATGACTACCTCTTCTCCCAAACTCCTCGTCACTGGCGCCAACGGCAATCTCGGCCGCCTGGTGCTCGATCACCTGCTCGACACTCTGCAGGTCGCGCCCGGTCGCATCATCGCCACCACCCGTGATCCGGCGAAGCTCGCTGATATCGCAGCGCGCGGCGTTGCTGTCCGCGCGGCAGACTTTGCCAGGCCCGAGACACTGCCGGCGGCTTTCGCCGGAGCGGATCGCCTGCTGCTGATCAGCACGGGGACGTTCGGAAACCGCGTTACCGAGCATAAGGCGGCAATCGACGCGGCAGTTGCGGCGGGGGTCCAGCACGTGCTCTACACCTCGATCCCCAACCCGGTAGAGCCCGAGCTGGCGATCGTGCACGACCATGCCAAAACTGAGGATGTGCTGGCGGCCAGCAGCCTCCCGGGTTGGACGGCGCTGCGCAACAACTGGTATTTCGAGAACCTCAACCACACCATCCCGGGGCTGCTCGCGTCGGGCCAGTGGTTCACAGCGAACGGCGACGGCCGCATCGCCTATGTCGCCCGCGGCGACCTCGCCCACGCGGCGGCAGCCGCACTCGCCAATGGCGGTGACGGCAAGCGCGCACTGACGCTGGGCGGCTCCAAGGCCTATACGACGGCCGAACTGGCTGTCCTGATCGGCGGCGCCTTCGGCAAGACCATCGAGGTGGTGCCGGTCACCGCGGAGCAGGTGGAGCAGGGCATGGTGGGGCACGGCGTGCCGGCGCCGGTGGCCGCGGTCCTCGCATCGGCGGACGTCAATATCGCCAAGGGCCGCCTGGGCGACGTGACCGGGGACGTGGAGAACCTGATCGGTGGCAAGCCGCAGTCGTTCGAGGACTGGCTGGCGGCCAACAAGGCGGCATTCTCGCAGGCGGCTTAAGCGCCGCCGCCCGGTCCGGCTGGGGCGGCGCCTGCTGCCTCAGCCAAACACCACCGTCTTCTTGCCGTTCAGCATCACCCGGTTCTCGAGGTGAAGCTTCACCGCCCGGGCCAGCACCCGGCTTTCGATATCGCGCCCCGCGGCCACCAGGTCGTCGGGGCTTAGCGCGTGGGTCACGCGCGCCGTTTCCTGCTCGATGATCGGGCCTTCGTCGAGCTCCGGGGTCACGTAATGCGCCGTGGCGCCGATGATCTTCACACCGCGCTCGTGCGCCTGGTGATAGGGCTTGGCGCCCTTGAAGCTGGGCAGGAACGAGTGGTGGATGTTGATGATCTGGCCGTAGAGCCGGGTCGCGAACTTGTCCGACAGGATCTGCATATAGCGGGCCAACACCACGAGGTCCGCGCCGGTCTCCTTGAACAGGGCGATCACCTGCTCCTCCTGCTCGGCCTTGTTGTTCTTGCCGACCGGCAGCACGTGATAGGGGATGCCCTCGTAGTCGGCGGTCTTGCGGCTATCCTCGTGGTTGGAAACGATCGCCACCACCTCGGCATCAAGCCAGCCAACCCGGATCTGGTAGAGCAGGTGCAGCAGGGTGTGGTCGAACTTACTGACCATCACCAGGATCTTCTTCTTCTTCGCCTCGTCCACCAGCGTGGTGCGCATGCCGAAGCGCTCCACCGCCGGCTTCAGCCCGCGCTCCAGCGCATCGCGATCGACACCAGCCGGCGTGGTGAAGGCCAGCCGCATGAAGAACTGGCCGGTCTCCTTGTCCCAGAACTGGTTGGACTCCGCGATGTTGCAACCGAGGCCCGCCAGTTCCGTGGTCACCGCAGCAACAATCCCCGGCCGATCGGCACAGGAGAGGGTGAGAACGAAATTGGACGACATGTTAGGCGCTCCGGAAACAAAGTCGCGGAGCGATGCACGCAGGGGCGCGGCGGGTCAAGGGGGAGGCGGGCGTAGGGTTACGCCAACATCCACTCATGCTCCGGCGCGTTGTAGAACTTCCACGTCCGCGTCGGCCCGGCCATGACGTTGAGGTAATAGATGTCGTACCCCGCCACCGCCGCCACCGGGTGATAGCCCTTGGGCACCATCACCACGTCGCCGTCCTCGATCAGCATCGTTTCATCCAGCGACCGGTCGTCCGTGTAGACGCGCTGGAAGCCAAACCCCTGCGGCTTCGAGAAGCGGTGGTAGTAGGTCTCTTCGAGGAAGCTCTGCCGCGGCAGGTCGTCTTCGTCATGCCGGTGTGGCGGATAGCTCGAGGTGTGGCCGCCGGGAGTGATCACCTCGACTACCAGCAGCGAATCCGCCGCTGCCGTCTCGGGCAGGATGTTGGTGGGGTAGCGGGTATTGGTGCCCTTGCCGCGGGTCAGTTGTTCGACATCATCAGGCCCGATCACCCGCGGCGGTCGCGCACCGCGGACGCCGGGGGCCGAGCAGACCGCAACCTCGAGCGGCGTCAGTGCCTCGATGCGCCAGTTCGCGCCGGCCGGCGCATAGACCGAATAGCCCGGGCCTTCGAACGGGCTCATGCGGCCGCCGACGAGGAAGTCCTGCCCGTCGATGTTCACGTTGGCCCGGCCCGAGATCAGCACGATGCAGACCTCGCGGTCGTCGCCGCCGCCCCGCGCGATGTCGCCGGCATTGGGCAGCTTGTGCAGGTCAAACCCGACATAGGTCCAGCCGGCATTCTCAGGCGTGATGTGGTGGACGTGGCCCTGTTCGGCAGTGGGCCTAGCTTTTAGGTTTGCCATCGATCTTCTTGAGCTCGTTCTCGAAGTTGATGAAGAAGGTCCAGACCCCGTAGGCCAGCGCCGCCAGCGTGATCAGGCCCCAGAACTGGTCGTGGTTGTAGAGCCACTCCCAGCCGCACCAAACCGCGATGATCGCAATCAGGATCACCCGCCGGTAGAGCGGCTTGAACCAGGGCAGGGTGAAGAGCCCGGGTTTCTTTCCTTCGTTGTTGTCGTCCGTCACGCCGATCCTCCTGAAAGACGTCAAACTAGTCGATCAGGCGACCGTGCGAAACGCCCGCATTCAGCGATTGGGAAAACCCTGCGTCTCGACGGTGTAGCCGGCCAGCGTCATCACCCGCATCAGCTCCTTGTGGCCCACCTGCGCCATCCGGAGCGGCGGGTTCTTCTTGGGGTCCTGTTCAGCCTCGACGACGAACCAGCCCTCGTAGCCATAGTCGGCGAGCTTCTGGACGATCGCGGCGAAATCCAGCGAACCGTCGCCCGGCACGGTGAAGGCGCCGAGCGCCACCGCATCGAGGAAACTCTGCCTGGTGCGATCGAGCCCATCGACCACGGCCTGGCGAATGTCCTTCACGTGCACGTGGCTGATCCGCGCATGGTGGTTGTCGATGGCCCGCAGCACGTCGCCGCCGGCAAAAGCCAGGTGGCCCGCATCGAGCAGCAGCGGGATGCCGGGGCCGGAGTTCTGCATGAAGGCATCGAGCTCCGGCTCAGTCTCCACCACCGCCGCCATGTGGTGGTGGTAGGCCAGCGGCATGCCCTGCTCGGCGCACCATTCGCCGAACTGCGTCACCTTCTTGGCATAGGCCCGCATCTCGTCGTCCGAGAGCTTCGGCTTCGTTGCCAGCGGCTTGCTCCGGTCGCCCTGGATCGAGCGGCCGACTTCGCCGTAGACGATGCAGGGCGCGTCCACCGCCTTGAACAGCTCGATCATCGGGGCGATGCGCGCCTGGTTGGCGGCAATGTCCTCGTTGACCAGCGTGCCCGAGAACCAGCCACCGCAGAGCGTCACGTCGGCGGCGCGGAGGATCGGCAGCATGACGTCCGGATCATCGGGAAAGCGGCGGCCCTTCTCCATGCCGGTAAACCCGGCCGAGCGCGACTGGCGCAGGCATTCCTCCAGCGACACGTCATCGCTGAGCTCCACCAGATCGTCGTTCCACCACGCAATGGGGGACATGCCGAGTTTGGCCTTCACGTCATATGCTCCGATTAGTGCCGCTGACCCTTCAGCGCTTCCTCATATTCCTTGCGTGCCGCGTTCACCTGCGGCCGCACGCTCACTTCCGGCACCGCCACGTCCCACCAATGCCCACCGGCATCGGTGGTGATCAGCGGGTCGGTGTCGATCACCAGCACGGTGGTGCGCTCCACCTTCTCGGCGTCCGCGAGTGCGCTTTCCAGCTCCGCAATTGACGCAGCCTTCCGCACCCAGGCCCCCATCGAGGCCGCGTGCGCGGCGAAGTCGATCTCGGGCAGCGTCTCGTGGAAGGTGTCCTTCAGCAGGTTGTTGAAGTTCGCCCCACCGGTGGCCATCTGCAGCCGGTTGATACAGCCGAAGCCGCGGTTGTCGAGCACCACGATGGTCAGCTTCTTGCCCAGCATCACCGAGGTGGCGATCTCGGAGTTCATCATCATGTAGCTGCCGTCGCCGAGCATCACGATCACGTCGTCATGCGGCTTCGCCAGCTTCACGCCCAGCCCGCCGGCGATCTCGTAGCCCATGGTCGAGTAGCCGTATTCCATGTGGTAGGTGCCCGGCGCGCCGGCTGGCCACAGCTTGTGCAGTTCTCCCGGCAGCCCGCCTGAGGCGCAGACCAGCGTCGCGCCCGAACCGCGGGCCCGGTGCACAGCACCGATCACCTGCGCGTCCGACGGTAGCGCGTTGGTCGGATCGGTGACGGCCTTTGCGGCGGTCAGCCATTTGGTCTTGGCCTCCTTGGCGGTGGAGACCCAGGCATCCGGCGATTTCCAGCCACCGAGCTTCGCTTCCAGCGCCGCCAGCCCAGCCTTCGCGTCGGCAACAAGCGGTAGCGCCCGGTGTTTTCCCGCGTCGAACGGCTGCGCGTTGAGCCCGACGATCTGCACGCCCTCGGCCTTGAACAGCGCCCACGAGCCGGTGGTGAAATCCTGCAGTCGCGAGCCGACTGCGAGCACGACATCGGCCTGTTCGGCCAGCAGGTTCGAGGCCGACGAGCCGGTCACGCCGACCGATCCCATGTTGAGCGGATGGTCGTGCGGCAACGACGATTTACCGGAATTGGTTTCCATCACCGGGATGCCGTGCGCCTCGGCGAAAGCCTTCAGCGCCCCAGCCGCCTCCGAATACAGCACGCCGCCGCCAGCGATGATCACCGGCTTCTTCGCGGCCTTCAGCGCCGTCACGGCCTGCTCGAGTTCGTTGCGATCCGGCTCCGGCCGGCGCGGCGTCCGCACTCGCTCGGCAAAGAAGCTCTCGGGATAGTCGAACGCTTCGGCCTGCACGTCCTGGCAGAGGCTCAGCGTCACCGGGCCGCATTCGGCCGGGTCGGTCAGCACCTGCATGGCGCGGTTCAGCGCCGGGATGATCTGCTCGGGCCGGGTGATGCGGTCGAAATAGCGGCTGACCGGGCGGAACACGTCATTGGCGCTCACCGTGCCGTCGCCCCAGTCCTCCACCTGCTGCAGCACCGGATCGGGCGCGCGGTTGGCGAACACGTCGCCAGGCAGCAGCAGCACCGGCAGCCGGTTCACATGCGCCAGCGCGGCGGCTGTCACCATGTTGGTGGCGCCCGGCCCGATCGACGAGGTCGCCGCCATGAAGCGCCGGCGGAAGCTGGCCTTGGCGAAGGCGATGGCGGCGTGCGCCATGCCCTGCTCGTTGTGAGCCCGGTAGGTCGGCAGCTCGTCGCGGACCTGGTACAGCGCCTCGCCGAAACCCGCGACATTGCCGTGGCCGAAAATGGCGAACACGCCGCCGAAGATCGGCACTTTCTTGCCGTCGATCACGGTCATCTGCCGCGTCATGAAACGCGCCACAGCCTGCGCCATGGTGAGGCGTACTGTCTTATCGGCCATCATTGAGCCTCCCAAATCCCCACCAGCGCCTTGAAGCGCGCAGTCATGTCCGCGACCGCTTCGGCGTCGGTCATCGTGCCAGCAAACCACGCCTTGGCCGCCTCGGCAAAGAGAGTACGACCGACGGCAAAGCCGCGCACCGTGCGCGAGCCGCGCGCGATGGCGAACCCCTGCGCCAGCTCGTCCTGCGGCGCCTCGAGCCCGAGCAGCACGACGCCGCGGCAGAGTGGATCGCGCGTTTCGATCACCGTGTCCACTGCTTCCCAGGCTGTGGCGTCCGGTTGCGACTCGAGCTTCCACCAGTCCGGCTTCAAGCCGGCGTCGTAGAGCTCCGCCAGCGCCCGCGCAGTGGTCTTCGAGTCCACCGAACCGGCTTTGCTCGCAATGATCTCGATCAGGATG
Source organism: Devosia sp. P2_G7 (assembly GCF_056403495.1). Lineage (NCBI taxonomy): Bacteria > Pseudomonadati > Pseudomonadota > Alphaproteobacteria > Hyphomicrobiales > Devosiaceae > Devosia > Devosia sp. P2_G7. Next base: position 386,404 of record NZ_JBFUFI010000001.1, on the reverse strand, counting down.
TCGCGGCCGACTTTTCGCGCGGCCTCATAGGCGGAGCGCAGCTTTTCGATCTGCTCGGCCTTCAGCGCCGCCGGGTCGTCCGGATGATAGAAGCACAGCACCTTGATGCAATGATCGACTGGCCACTCGGTCAGCCGACTGCCGAGGTCCTGCGAGAACTCGAAGCGCAGCGGGCGGCTGCCGGGCAGCTCGATCGGCCGGGCGATCCAGAAGTTCTTCGGCGCTTCGAACAGTGCGTCGCGGCCATATTTGTCATCGAGCAGCATGCCGAAGCCGGGACGGCCTTTGGCCACCGCTGCAGCCGCCTTGACCGCCAGCACCTTGAAGGCGGGGATGCGGTCGGTGCGGGTGCCAGCGATATCCTCGATCTGCTTGCGGTGATCGATGGCGAAGGCGGTGAGCTTGGGCCAGGCCTGCCGGCGGGTCGTCGCCCAGTGCAGGTGGTTCAGCGCTTCGTCCTTGCGCAGCGCCTTTTCCTTGCTGCCGTGCTTCAGGAAATACTCGAGCTCGGTCCAGCTCGGATACTCCGGCGCGCAGAGCAGGCGGGATACCGCGAAGGCGCCGCAGGCATTGGCCCAGGTGGCGCTGGTTGCATGGCTCTCGCCCTTCAGCCAGCCACGCAGGAAGCCGCTCATGAAGGCGTCGCCGGCACCGAGCACATTGTAGACTTCGATAGGGAAACCCTGGCCGACGATGCCGTGCTCAAGGTCGTCGCCGATCGGGCCATCGTAGACGATGCAGCCCTTGGCGCCGCGCTTCAGCACCACGGTGGCATTGGTGACAGTGCGGATGGTCTTGAGGGCCTGCAGCAGGTCGCTCTCGCCCGCTGCCACCAGCACCTCTTCCTCGGTGCCGACGATCAGGTCGCAATCAGCGAGGACCGGCCGCATCTTGGCCGAGACGTAGTCCGATTTCACATAGCGCTCGAAGCCCGCGGCATGGCCGGCGAGGCCCCACAGGTTGGGCCTGTAGTCGATGTCGAACACCACCTTGCGACCCGCCGCCTTGGCGATGCGGATCGCCTTTAGCTGCGCGGCTTCCGCATTGGGGGTGGAGAAATGCGTGCCGGTCACCACGATGGCACTGGCCGACTGGATGAAGGCCTCGTCGATATCCGCTTCGTCGAGCGCCATGTCGGCGCAATCGGTGCGCACGAAGATCATCGGGGAGACACCTTCGGCCTCCACGGCCAGCAGCACCAGCGCAGTCAGGCGCTTGTCGTCGGTAGCGATGCCGGTGATGTCGACGCCTTCACGGGCCAGCTGCTCCTTGATGAAGCCGCCCATCTGCTCGCCACCGACGCGGGTGACCAGCGCCGATTTCAGCCCCAGCCGGGCAGTGCCGACGGCGATGTTGGCGGGGCAGCCGCCGACCGATTTGGCGAACGAGCCGATATCCTCGAGACGCGAGCCGATCTGTTGGCCGTAAAGATCGACCGATGAGCGCCCGATGGTGATGACATCGAGCTTTGGCTCCGCCATGATCTCCCCCGCATAGTCTGACTGGACAGCTTTCAGCGGCCGTTGTATCCCTCGCGCGAATGAAACGTCAATTCCGAAATGGAATATTTCCGGAATGGATGTTCCATTTTGTGGGCTGCTGAACCGGCGGGAGTGCGCCGGCAGAAGTTCATGATCCAAGCATGGACCATCGCGCAACTCAGCATGGTCGAATGCACAGATTTGCAGTTCAGGATGCGTGCAGCATCCGTTCATCTAGGTTGATCGGGGAGAATAGAATTGGTCAGGTTTGCTGTCCTGGGTGCGGGGCGTATCGGCAAGGTCCACGCGGGGACGATTAGCAACTCCAGCCGGGCCAGCGTCGCCTACGTCGCCGACGCCATTCCCGACGCTGCGGCATCGCTGGCCGCCTCGGTCGGCGCCAAGGTCGCGACGATCGACGAGATCCTCGCCTCCGACGTCGACGCGGTCCTGATCGCGACGCCCACCGATACGCATGCCGACCTGATCGAGCAGGCGGCGCGGGCGGGCAAGGCGATCCTCTGCGAGAAGCCGGTGTCGCTGTCGGTGGAGCGGATCGAGGCCTGCCTGCCGGTGGTTAAGGCGGCCGGCGTGCCGCTGATGATCGGCTTCAACCGCCGGTTCGATCCGAACTTCGCCGCGGTGCAGAAGCGCATCCAGAGCGGGGAGATCGGCGACGTCGAGATCGTCACCATCATCTCGCGCGACCCGGCGCCGCCGCCGGTCAGCTATATCGAGCGTTCCGGCGGGCTCTACCGCGACATGATGATCCACGATTTCGACATGGCGCGCTTCCTCGTCGGCGAGGAGTTCGTCTCGGTCCACGCGCTCGGTAGCGCGTTGGTCGACAAGGCCATCGGCGTCGCTGGCGACGTCGATACCGCCGCGGTGCAGATGCAGACCGCCTCTGGCAAGATCGCTGTCATCACCAACTCCCGCCGCGCCACCTATGGCTACGACCAGCGGGTCGAAGTGCACGGCTCGAAGGGCATGCTGCGTGCCGGCAACATCCACATGACGACGCTCGAGCGGGCCGACGGCGCCGGCTTCACGCAGGACGTGATCCAGAATTTCTTCATCGACCGGTACGTCGCGGCCTACGCGGCCGAGGTGAACACGTTCATCGACGCGATCGCCAACGGCACCACGCCGACGCCGTCCGGATACGATGGACTGCAGGCGCAGAAGCTGGCGGAAGCCGCGACGAAGAGCTCGCAGACTGGGCAGGCGGTTCGGGTGGGGTAACTGGCCCGCAGCCCTGGTGGCTGTGGACCCCCACCCCTGTCCCCTCCCCCTAAGAATGGGGAGGGAGACGAAAACGCCGGAATCAATGTGAGCGTCTCCCTCCCCATTCTTAGGGGGAGGGGACAGGGGTGGGGGTCGGAGAGCACCGGCGCGGCTGCCCAATGGGAAGCATCGTCATCGCACGATGGGGCTTGGCTTGCGTTGCCCAAATCCCTAGTCTCCGGCCGCTTTCCTTTACCCATTTGAGTCCCAGACATGACTGATAGTGCCTCCGCCCAATTTGCCGGCAAGATTGCCGTTGTCACCGGTGCCGCGCAGGGCATCGGCGAGGCGGCGGCGCGGCTGCTGGCGGCGCGCGGCGCGGCCGGCGTGGTGCTGGTCGATCGGCGCGCCGAGCAGGGCGAGGCCGTGGCGAAATCGCTGAACGCGGCCGGCACCAAGGCAATCTTCGTCGAGGCGGATCTGGCGGATCCCGAGGCGGTGGCGAAGGTCATCCCCGCGGCGGACAAGGCGTTCGGTCGGGTCGACGTTCTCGCCAACATCGCAGGACTGACCGATCGCGGCACCATTCTCGACACCGATCTCGCGCTCTACGACAAGATGTTCGCGGTCAACGTGCGGGCGCCGTTCTTCCTGATGCAGGACGCCATTAAGGTGATGCAGCGCGAGCGCACCGAGGGGACGATCGTCAACATCCTGTCGGTCAACGCCTATATCGGCTCGCCCAACCTCGCGGCGTACAGCGCGTCGAAGGGCGCGCTGATGACGCTGACCAAGAACACCGCAAACGCCGTCAACATGATGCGAATCCGCGTCAACGGCATCATCCTCGGCTGGGCCGATACGCCGGGCGAGCACGAGACACTGAAGAAGTTCCACGACGCATCGGACGACTGGCTGGAACAGGCCGAGCCGACGCGGCCGTTCGGCAAGCTGATCAAGCCGGAAGACGTAGCCCGGCTGATCGCCTTCCTCGGCGGCCCGGAATCGTCGCCGATGACAGGGTCTTGCGTGGAGTACGAGCAGACGGTGGTCGGGGCATATGCCGGAAGCGCGCTGGGCTATCCGCAAAAGAAGGCTTGAGGCTCTGGGGTGCAGCACCCCCTGCCTTCTCCCCTTGTGGGAGAAGGCAGGGGGTGTCCTACTTTTCGCCGCGTCGGCTTGCGACCGCGACGGTCAGTGTCATCGCCAGCGCCATGGTTGCGGCCATCGAGCGGAAGCCCTCGAAGTCCGCTTCGACAATCTCGAGCCAGGCGTCGGCGATCGGCGCGATGGGGCTAAAGATCGAGTCGGTGATCGAGACGACCTTGGCGTGCCGGGCTTTTGCCGCGTGGGCGAGGGTCACCGTCTCGCTGGCATAGGGTGTGAAGCTGATGGCCAGCACTGCGTCGCGGGGCGAGATGAAGCCGATCTGTTCGGCGCCGAGCCCGGCGATGCCGTCGACCAGCATATTGCGGATGCCGAGCTTGCCCATGGCGTAGGCCATGTAGCTGGTGATGGGGAACGAGCGGCGGAGGCCGACGAGGTAGACGGTCTCCGCCTTGGCGAGGATTTCGACAGCCGTATCAAGGGTTTCCGGGTCGAGCTTGAGCCGCAGGTCGGCGACCGAGCGCTCGGCGGCATCGGCAAAACCTTGCAGCAGCAGGCCGCTTTTTGATGCGCCGCCGTGCTCGCGCAGCTGCTTCAGGCGCTCTTCGTAGCTCGGGACGCGGTCGCGCAGGCGGGCGCGGAACACGTCCTGCAGGTCGGAAAAGCCTTGATAGCCAAGGGCCTGGCTGAAGCGCACCAGCGTTGATGGCTGCACGCCCGAGCGTTGCGCGACGCTGGCGGCGGTGCCGAAAGCGATGTCGTCGGGGTTGTCGAGCGCGAAGCTCGCCACCTGGGTGAGCCGGCGGGGCAGGGTGGGGGCGCGGGCAGCGATCAGCGCGCGCAGCGCGGGAAAGTCCCGCGGCACCGCGTCATCGAGCTTGATATCCCCGTCGTCCATACCGGCCTCAAATTGCATGCATTTGGCGATGCAGAGTCCAACAGAAGTGCAGGCCAAGTCCATGAACTTCTGCCAGCACCGTGCGGGTTATCCACGTTCCGAATTTGGAACACGTCCCGCTTGACGACACACCTTAGAATGGAATAAACATTCCATCAACAGGGAATGCGGTATCATTCGTTCCATTAAGCGAGAACGAGGCCGCAGCAAGGTCGGGGAGGACCGTGCGCAATGGCGGCAGTGCTGCTCGAAGCCAGGGGAATATCGAAGTATTTCGGCGCCATCACGGCGCTGCGCGACGTGAACTTCCACGTGGCGCCGGGCGAAGTGCTGGGCGTGGTCGGCGACAATGGCGCTGGCAAATCCACCCTGATGAAGATCCTGAGCGGGCTGTTCAAGCCGAGCGAGGGGGACCTGGTCTTCAACGGCGCGCCGGTGCACTTCTCGAGCCCCAAGGACGCCCAGAAGCTCGGCATCGAGATGGTCTACCAGGACTTTGCGCTGGCCGGGAACATGCCGATCTACGAGAACATCTATCTCGGCCGCGAGCCGGGAACGAAGTTCGGGCCGCTGACCATCGTCGACCATAAGCGGTCGCGGCAGATGGCGACCGACCACCTCGACCGGCTGCACATCCATGTCAAATCGGTGGAGCAAAACACCGAGGACCTGTCGGGCGGACAGCGGCAGGCGGTGGCGATCGCGCGGGCCACGGCGTTCGACGCGAAGCTCGTGATCATGGACGAGCCGACCGCGGCTCTCGCCATCAAGGAAGTCGGCAAGGTGCTCGACCTGGTGCGCTCGCTGAAGGAGCACGGGGTGGCGGTGATCATCATCTCGCACCGCATGGACGATATCTTCTACTGCTGCGACCGGGTGATGGCGCTCTACCAGGGCACCAATTTCGCCGAGTCGGAGCTGGGCAAGACCTCGCGCAACGAGGTTATCGGCTGGATCATGGGGACCAAGGGGCACACGACCGCCCTCGCCCATGACAACATGCATTGAGGGCGGGCCATGTCTGACACCCCCGCTACCAAATCCGGGTTCTCGCTTCGCGGCCCCGGCATGTCGAAATTCCTCGAGGTCTACGGCATCATCCTCGTCGTCGTGGTGATGATGGCGGTGCTGGCCGCGATCAAGCCGGACGTGTTCCTGTCGGCGCAGAACCTCACCAATATCCTGAAGCAAAACGCCTCGTTGGCGCTGCTGGCGCTCGGCATGTACGTGGTGATCGTCACCGCCGGCATCGACCTCAGCGTCGGGTCGATCATGGGACTCTCCATGGTCAGCCTTGCGATTGCGTCGAAGGCCGGGGTGCCGTGGCCGCTGGTGCTGCTGATCGGTCCGGCGATCGGGCTGATCGTCGGCTGGGTGAACGGCGTGGGTCTCACGGTGCTGAAGCTGCCGCATCCGTTCATCATGACGCTCGGCACGCTGAACGTAGCGCGCGGGCTCACCTATTTGATCTCGAACGGCGCGCCGATCTCGGGCCTGCAGCCTGAGGTGCGTTACATCGGGCAGGCCTATTTCGGCCTCGGGCTGCCGGCGCCAGCGGGCATCCCGGCGAGCCTGATCCTTGTCGGGGTGTGCGCCATCGGGCTGTGGTTCTTCCTCGAGAAGACCAATATGGGCCGGCACATCTTCGCCATCGGCGGCAATCCACATGCGGCGCGGGTGTCGGGTATCAATGTCGATCGCACCCTGGTGGTGGTCTACATGATCTCTGGCTTCATGGCGGGGCTCTCGGGCCTGCTGCTGGCGGGACGCACCGACTCGGGCTTCCCCAATGCCGGCATCGGTATCGAGCTCGATGCGATCGCGGCAGTGATCATTGGCGGCGCCTCGTTCTTCGGCGGGCGCGGCACGGTACTGGGCGTCCTGGCCGGCGTGCTGATCATGGGCATCCTGCGCAACGGCTTGAATATCAACAATGTCTCGGCGTTCTGGCAGCAGATCCTGATCGGTCTGGTGATCATCGTCGCCGTCTATATCGACGTGCTGCGCCGCCGCGCTGCGGTGCGCCGCTAGGAGGAATCGGGCCCGGCCGTGTCTCCCGGCCGGGGTCCTGAGGGAACGGAGACAACAAATGGTTCAGGGAGGACCATGACCATGAAGAAACTGCTTCTTACGGGCGTTGCGCTGAGTGCGCTGCTCGCCATGGCCGGTTCGGCCAACGCCGCGTTCGTCCTGGGCATGAAGGGCCCGGGCGCCGGCAATCCGTTCTGGGCGGCGGTCGAGGCCGGCGCCAAGGCCAAGGGCGCCGAACTCGGCGTCGAGGTGATCGTCGTCGCGCCGCCGTCCGAATCGGACGTGCAGGCACAGATCACCCAGATCGAAGACCTGATCGCACAGAAGGTGGACGGCATCGCACTGGCGCCGACCGACCCGAACGCGCTCGCCCCGGTGGTGGACGCGGCCAAGGCCGCCGGCATCCCGGTGGTGTTCGTCGATACCCGCGGCATCAATGAAGGCGTCACCTTCATCGGCACCAACAACGAAGTGGGCGCCGCACTTGCCGCCGACTTCATGTGCAAGAACCTGCCGTCGGGTTCGGACGTCGCGATCCTCCAGGGCCTGATTTCGCAGTCGACCGGGCAGGCCCGCGCCGATGGTTCGAAGAAGGGTCTCGAAGCCTGCGGCCTCAAGGTCGTCGCCGAGCAGACTGCCGAGTGGGATCGCGCCAAGGGCCTCGCCGTGACCGAGAACATCCTTGCCGGCAACCCGAACATCAAGGGCATCTTCGGCTCCAACGACAACATGGCGCTCGGCGCCGTGGAAGCGTTGAAGGCTGCGGCCAAGCTCCAGGACGTGATGGTTGTCGGGTTCGACGCCAACCCGGATGCGGCGGCCTCGATCCTCGCGGGCGAAATGACCGCTTCGGTGGCACAGGCGCCGGCCAATATGGGCGGCTTCGGCATCCAGGCGCTGGTCGACCTCAAGGCCGGCAAGACGCTCGAGCCGTGGATCGATACCGGTACCGTGCTGGTCACCAAGGATAACGCCGCGGATTACAAGTAAGCTCTCCTCCAAGGAGCTGACGCCCGGAGTCCGCAAGGGCTCCGGGTGTTCTTTTGATAGACGGCTTGTTCGGTGCGAGCCGATCCTCACCCCTGTCCCCTCCCCCTAAGAATGGGGAGGGAGACGCTGGCCTCGATTTTGGTGTGTGGTTCTCCCTCCCCAGTAGGGGGAGGGACAGGGGTGGGGTCCACAGCCACCGGCGGAAGGAAGAAAACATGACCACCATCGGCGTCGGCCTCATCGGCACGGGATATATGGGCAAGTGCCATGCGCTGGCCTGGAATGGGGTGAAGCCGGTGTTCGGGGATGGGCCGAAGCCGCGGCTGGTGCATCTCGCCGAGGTGTCGCCGGAGCTGGCAGCGCGGCGGGCCGACGAGTTCGGGTTCGAAAAGTCCACCTCGGACTGGCGCGAGCTGATTGCCGATCCGGCAGTGGAGGTCGTGTCGGTGACGACGCCGAACGCCTTCCATGCGGAGATGGCGATCGCGGCGCTGGAGGCGGGCAAGCACGTCTGGTGCGAGAAGCCGATGGCGGTGGGTTTTGCCGAAGCGCAGCGGATGGTTGCGGCGGCGAAGGCCTCGGGGAAGGTCACGGCGCTCGGCTATAACTACATCCAGAACCCGGTGATCCGGCACATCAAGCGGCTGCTCGACGAGGGAGCGATCGGGGCGGTGAACCATGTCCGGTTCGAGATGGACGAGGACTTCATGGCCGACCCCGAGGCCCTGTTCTACTGGAAGAGCGAGGCGTCGTCGGGCTACGGCGCGCTCGACGATTTCGGGGTGCATCCGCTGAGCCTGATGCAGTTCCTGTTCGGTGGCGCGAGCCGGGTGATGGCGCAGCTGGCGATGCCCTATGCCGACCGGCCGAGCCGGGACGGCGGGCGGCGGAAGGTCGAGACCTACGATATTGCTTCGGTGCTACTGGAGCTTACGAACGGTGCATCCGGGGTGATGGCGCTCGACCGCTCGGCCTGGGGGCGGAAGGGGCGGATTGCGCTGCAGGTGTTCGGCAGCAAGGGGACGATCGTTTATGACCAGGAGCGGATGAACGAGTTCCAGCTCTACACCGCCAGCGACCACGCGAGCGAGCAGGGGTTTCGGACGATCCTGACAGCTCCGGTGCATGCGCCGTATGAGCGGTTCATTCCGGCGCCGGGGCATGGCTTGGGCTTCAACGAGCTGAAGATCATCGAGTGCCACGAGTTGCTCAAGGCGATCGGTGGGGATGGGGCGGCGCAGATCGTCGATTTTGCGCGCGGGCTCGAGATCGAGCGGACGGTGCATGCGATGGCAGAGAGCCATCAGGAGCAGCGCTGGGTTTCCGTCTGACAAGCGGACGACGGCCAGAGGCCGTCGCCGCAGGGGGCCGCAGTCACGGCGGCCCCGGAGCGCCTGAGTTGGTGCAGTCAGCTCAGGCGGTAGCGAGGGTGCCGGTGCGGCCGCGGCTTTCGACCCAGTAGATGAACACCGAGGCCAGAACGATCAGCGCTGCGCCCGGCCAGAACCAGACCGACGGCACCTGGCCGAGGATGACCCAGCCGACGAGGCCGCTCAGTGGCACCTTGCTGTCGCCGAAGGGCTGCAGGTACGTCGCGTCGGCCACCTTGTAGGCATAGGCGAGCAGGTACTGCGCGGCGGCAGTGAGCGCACCGAGCAAAGCCAGCAGCCACAGGGCGTTGCCCGAGGGGAGCGCGAAGACGTTGTTGGCGATACCGGCCGGTAGCAGGCCGGGCGCGACGATGCTGAGGCCCCAGACGGCGAGCAGGATCAGCAGATGGTTCGGCGTCACGAGGACCAGCAGCGAGATGGTCAGCGTCTCGGGGCTCTCGCCCTTGAGTGCGAGGTACTTGGTGAGCACGTCGGTGGTGCCCCACAGGGCCGCGGCGACGATCGGCACGAGGGCCGTCCAGCCGAGGCTGTCGGTGCCGACGCCGGAGACGATGATGGCGCCGACGAAGCCCAGCAGCGCCGCAGTGATGCGGGCCGGGGAGGCGCGCTCGCCGAGGAAGATGGTGGAGCCGAGGATGATGAACAGCGGGCCGGTGGCGAGCAGGGTCACCATCTGCCAGATCGGCACCCCGGAGGCGAAGCCGTAGACGAAGACGTGGACCCCGAGCGCCGAGACGAAGGCGCGGATCTCGTGCGCCAGCGGATGGCTGGTGCGGAGCTTGCTGACGCCGATGCGGACGATCAGCGGCAGGCTGAGGATGGCGGCAATGACATATTGCCAGAAGGCCATGCCGGTAGAGCTCATGCCGAAGCCGCCATACTCCACCGGAGTCGGCAGCACGGACTGCAGCAGGTTGGAACCGGCAAAGGCGAAGGCAGCGACCAGCATGAATGCGGCGCCGGTGGCGGCAGAGTTGGTAGACGAGGAAATCTGGCTCATCGTGGATCCTTTCCGTAACCAGTTCCCTCAGGGAGTTACGGGGATCGGCGATGGAAAATGGCGTCCTGCCCGGATGGTGGGCAGCCCAAGATGGGCGGACGCCGGCAAGCCAGCGCGTGGTCCCGTTCTCTTTCATCCGGACTATACCGTCGGCTCCGGAATTACACCGGATCTGCTGACCCTCTGGATTGCTCCGGAGGCGCTCGCGGGCTTTGGGCTTTCACCCATTTACCGCCGGTGGGGAGTTGCACCCCGCCCTGAGAACTCGCCGGCCGATAGTTCGACCGACCGCGCTCACATAGACCTGTCGCGTTGGCTGCGCAAGCAGGCACAAAGACGAAACCGGGACGACGGCGCGTTCGGGATGAGCGAACGATGGGACGTTCGTGATCTGTTGTATTATCGCTAATACTGATGCAGAGTACAGCAGGCGCCGGGAGGGCGCGGCACAACATCATCACGAGGAGACGAGCATGGCGGCGTTCAACAGCCTGGGGCACATTGCGCTCAAGGTGCAGGATCTGGAGGCTTCGATCGCCTTCTACGAGAAGCTCGGATTCCCCGAGTTCCTGCGGCTGACCGAGGAGGATGGGCAGGCGTGGATCGCCTACCTGCGCTTCGACGACAACCTCTATCTCGAGCTGTTCCCGGGCGGGAAATCGCGCGTTGCGGGTCCGGAGGCGACGGGGACCAACCATCTGTGCCTGACGGTCGACGATATCGAGGTGGCGGAGCGGCACCTGCAGAGCGTCGGCATCGGGCTGATGCATCCACGCAGCGACAAGCGCGGGCTCGATCGCAATCGCGGCATGTGGATCGAGGATCCGGACGGCAACCGGATCGAGATCATGGAGATGTCGAAGAACTGCATCCAGTTCGAGGCGATCGCCAAGCTGAAGGCGGGCGGCGGGAAGACGAGCCTCGTGGCGCCGACGCGGCCGAAGCAGGTGGCTTAGCTGTTCATGCCCTGAAGTTGGGAAGCGGGTGCGCGGACTATGACGCCCGCTTTTCCTTGCCGGCGCGCAGCCCGATGATCGTGGCGCCTAGCACGCCGAGGGCGACGATGCCGATGATGATGGTGGCGAGGGCGTTGACGTCGGGGGAGACGCCGAGCTTGATCTTGGAAAAGATCACCATCGGCAGGGTGGACGAGCCCGGGCCGGAGACGAAGCTGGCGATCACCAGGTCGTCGAGCGACAGGGTGAAGCCGAGCAGCCAGCCGGAGACCAGGGCGGGCGCAATGATCGGCAGGGTGATGTCGAAGAACACCCGGAACGGGGTGGCGCCGAGGTCCATCGCGGCTTCCTCGAGGCTCAGGTCGAGGTCGGAGAGGCGCGACTGCACCACCACGGTGATGTAGGCCATGCAGAACGTGGTATGCGCGATGACGATGGTGAGCATGCCGCGGCCGGCGGGCCAACCGAGGGTCGATTCCATCCCGACGAACAAGAGCAGCAGCGCCAGGCCGGTGATCACGTCGGGCATCACCAGCGGGGCCGAGACGGTGCCGGCGAGGACGGTGCGGCCGCGGAAGCGCTTGAAGCGCACCAGCGCCACGGCGCAGAGCGTGCCGAGCACGAGAGCGAAGCTCGCGGAGAAGAAGGCGATGCGAAGGCTCAGCCAGGCAGCGCCCAGCATCTGCTCGTCGGCGAAGAGCTCGCCATACCATTTGGTGGAGAAGCCGGACCACACGGTGACCAGCTTGCTCTCGTTGAACGAGAACACCACCAGCGAGATGATCGGCAGATAGAGAAAGGCGAAGCCGAGCGTCGCCGTGATGGGGAGGAACCAGCCGCGCCGCATCTACTTGCCTTTCTCGACCACCGCATCCTGCGCCTTTTGCAGCAGCAGGATGGGGATGACGACGACGACCAGCATGGCGATGGCGACGGATGCGGCGCGCGGCCAGTTGGTGGCGCCGAAGAACTCGTCCCACAGCACGCGGCCGATCATCAGCGTCTCCGGCCCGCCGAGCAGTGAGGGGATGACGAACTCGCCGATCGCCGGGATGAACACCAACATCGAGCCGGCGACGATGCCGGGCAGCGACAGCGGCAGGGTGACCGAGATGAAGGTCTGCCAGGGGCGCGAGCCGAGGTCGGCGGAGGCCTCGAGCAGCGCCGAGTCGAGCTTCACGAGGTTGGTGTAGAGCGGCAGGATCATGAACGGCAGGTAGGTGTAGACGATGCCCACATAGACCGCGAAATCGGTCTGCATCATCACCAGCGGCTCGATGCCGAATACGGCGAGCACCTGGTTGATCACGCCGTTGCCGCGCATGAAACCACTGAGCGCGTAGACGCGCAGCAGGAACGAGGTCCAGAACGGCAGGATCACCAGCATCAGCAGGATGTTGCGCCACTTGTCCGGGGCGCGGGCGATGGCATAGGCCATCGGATACCCGATGAAGAGGGTGATCACCGTGGCGATCAGCGCGATGCGGATCGAGCTCAGGTAGGCCGCGACATAGAGCGGATCGGTGAAGAGCTTCAGATAGTTGGAGAGGTGCAGCGTCAGCTGCACGGTGCCGCCTTCGGTGGTGAGCAGCGGCGAGTAAGGCGGGCGGCCGAACTGCTTGGTGGCGAGCGAAATGCCGAAGACCACGGCGAGCGGGATGAGGAAGAAGACGGTCAGCCAGATGGCGGGCGCGGCAATCACCAGCGTGCGGCCGGAAATGCCGACGTCGCGCAGCCGGCGCTCCAGCCCACTCCAGGGGCGGAGGCGACGCGGCGGCGGCAACTGGTTGCCGGTGAGGGTCATACCGTCAGCACCGAGCCGGAGCTGTCGCCCCAGGTGACGTAGACCTGCTCTTCCCAGGTGATGGCGTCGGGGTTGCCACGGGCGGTGTTGGTCTGGCTGACGCGGATGCGTTTGCCGCTCTCGAGCACGACCTGGTAGACGCTCATGTCGCCCAGGTAGCCGATATCCTCCACCACGCCCTTGGTGACGTTGGCGCCATTGAGCGCTTCAGGCCTCTCGCGGCTCAGCTCCATCTTTTCGGGGCGGATGGCCCACCAGAGGAGCTGGTCCGGGGCGCAATCGACACCATGGCCGACATAGATGTCGCAGCCGAGCTCGGGCGAGCGGATGCGGACATGGTCCGGCTCATCCTCGGTGACGACGCCCTCGACCATGTTGGCCGAGCCGATGAAGCTCGCGACAAAGCGCGAGTTGGGGAACTCGTAGATGTCGTGCGGTTCGCCGATCATGGCGATCTCGCCCTGGTTCATCACGCCGATGCGGGTGGCGAGCGTCATCGCCTCTTCCTGGTCGTGGGTGACGACGATGAAGGTGACGCCGAGAGATTCCTGGATCTTGACCAGTTCGAACTGGGTCTCTTCGCGCAGCTTCTTGTCGAGCGCGCCGAGCGGTTCGTCGAGCAGCAGCAGTTTGGGGCGCTTCGCCAGCGAACGGGCGAGGGCGACGCGCTGGCGCTGGCCACCCGACAGCTGGTTGGGCTTCCGCTTGCCGTAGTCCTGGAGCTTCACGAGGCTCAGGAGCTCCGCGACCCGATCGGCGATCTCGCCGCGCGGCATGTTATCGCGCTTCAGCCCGTAGGCGATGTTCTGCTCGACGTTCATGTGCGGGAACAGCGCATAGGACTGGAACATCATGTTGACCGGCCGCTGGTAGGGCGGCACCTCGGTCATGTCCTGGCCGTCGATCTCGATGGTGCCCGAGGTCGGCTTTTCGAAGCCCGCGAGCATGCGCAGCAGGGTCGACTTGCCCGAACCCGAGCCGCCGAGCAGGCAGAACAGCTCGGACTTGTAGATGTCGAGCGACACTTCATGCACAGCCGAGACGTCGCCGAATTTCTTCGAGACGTTGCGAATGCGCACAAACGGCTTGGCCGACGGATCGCGCCAGGGGCGCGTGTCGATGGCGAGCTGCGGCTTCTTGGCCATTCGGCACCTGAGACTGGAAAAGGGGGCGGTGAGTACCGCCCCCTGAGGAGATTACAGACCGGTTTTGATGCGGGTCCAGGTCCGGGTCAAGACCTCTTCGAACTCAGGCGAGTGCGCCTTCATCACGAAGGCCTTGGCGATGGTCTCGGCCGGCGGGTAGATGCCCGGGTTCGACTTCACTTCCTCGTTCACGAACTCCAGCGCCGGCAGGTTCGGGTTGGCGTAGAACACGTAGTTGGTGATCGCGGCCACCACTTTGGGTTCGAGGATGTAGTTGATGAACTTCAGCGCGTTATCCGGATGCGGCGCGTCGACCGGGATGGCGAGGAAGTCGAACAGTGTCGCAGCGCCTTCCTTGGGGATCAGGTACTTGACCTCGTTGCCCTGGGCAGCCTGCGCGGCGGCATCGGCGGCGATGAAGATATCGCCCGAATAGCCGAGTGCGAGGCAGATCTCGCCGTTGCCCAGATCGTCGATGTACTGGCTCGAGTGGAAGTAGCGGAGCGACGGCTTGATGCTGGCCATCAGCGCCTCGGCTTTGGCCAGATCCTCTTCCTTTTCGGAGTTCGGATCGAGGCCGAGATAGTGGAGGGCAATGCCCATCACTTCGGACGGGCTATCGAGCACGGCGACGCCGCAATCCTTGAGCTTGGCCACCACTTCGGGCTTGAACAGCAGGTCCCAGCTGTCGAGCGGGGCGTCGGCGCCAAGCGCCGCGGTGACCTTGGCGACGTTGTAGCCGAGGCCGATGGTGTTGATCATGTAGGGCACGCCGTGGGCGTTGTCCGGGTCCTGAGAGGCGGCGGTGGCCATCACGGCGGGGTCGAGGTTGCCGAGGTTGGTCAGCTTCGACTTGTCGAGCGGCAGGATCAGGCCGGCCTTGATCTGGCGCTCGAGGAAATTGCCCGAGGGGACGACGATGTCGTAGCCCGAATTGCCGGCGAGCAGCTTGGCGTCGACGATCTCGTTATTGTCGTAGACGTCGTAGTTCACCTTGATGCCGGTCTGGGCTTCGAAGTTGGCGATGGTGTCTTCGGCGATGTAGTCGGACCAGTTGTAGACGTTGACCACATTGTCCTGCGCGAGCACCGGGGTAGCGACGAGCAGCGCTCCCAGAGCGGCGATGAGCATCGGCTTATGCATTTGTTGTGTCTCCTTGATTCAGAACCGCGGTTGGCCTGCGGTGCATGGCGGATGGCCCCGACGCCTCGCGCGCCGGATGGCAAAAGCCCGGCGGCGTGCCGGGCGAATTTCGAAGAAGCTGGGGTGCAGTTGGACCGGCTACGGAGATGTCGGTCGGCGGGTACGCGGGAGGGTAGGCCAAGCAGCGCGGGTCTTGCGCCGGGAGAATTCGGGTTCGCAATGTGCCCGGAGCCGGGCGCCCATCGATCCGGCGGAGGCTCCGGATCAACAATAACCGTAAGCAGTGACGTGCCCCTTCGCGACGAGCTTTCCAGCCGGCCGAAACGTAGTGGGAAATCCGACGTGGAGCAAGGGTTTTAGGGGCATTCCGGCCATGCCGGGAACCCGGCGAACACGGTGCTGCGACGCGCCGTCACAGGAGCTTTGGCCGGCCACGCGAACGAGGGGCGGGCGGGGAGTTGAACTGCCGCGGATTTCAGTTCAAGTGAGGGCAAAACCTCGTAGTGAAAGGCGCTCCAGTGAGCCTGAAGAAGCATCTGTCCATTTCCCCTGCGGTCAAGAAGGCCCTCGATGCCGGGCAGCCGGTGGTGGCGCTCGAATCCACCATCATCACCCATGGCATGCCCTATCCGCAGAACCTCGAGATGGCGCAGAACGTCGAGGCGGTGATCGAAAAGCACGGCGCGGTGGCGGCGACGATCGCCATCATGGACGGCAAGTTCAAGGTTGGCGTCACCGCCAAGGACCTCGAGCGGCTGGCGCAGACCGGCGGCAAGGCGGCGAAGGCCTCGCGGCGCGACGTCGCGGCATTGCTGGCTTCGGGTGAAGTGGCCGGCACCACAGTCGCGACGACGATGATGGCGGCGGAGGCGGCGGGCATTTCCGTATTCGCCACCGGCGGGATCGGCGGGGTGCATCGCGGGGCAGAGACGACGTTCGACATTTCCGCTGATCTGGAGGAACTCGGCCGCACCCAGGTCGCGGTGGTGTGCGCGGGGGCCAAGTCGATCCTTGATATTCCGAAGACGCTGGAAGTGCTGGAGAGCAAGGGCGTGCCGGTGCTGGGGTTCCAGACCGAGGATTTCCCGGCGTTCTGGGCGCGGCAGTCGGGCGGCAAGGTCGACCATCGGGTGGAGAGCGGCAAGGACGCCGCCAAGGTGATCGCGCTGCAATTCGCGCTGGGGCTGGGCGGCGTGCTGGTTGCCAACCCGATCCCCGAGAGCGCGGCGCTCGACAAGGATGAGATCGAGGGCCGGATCAACGAGGCGATCAAGGGTGCCGAGAAGGAAGGGGTGAGCCGCAAGGACCTGACGCCGTTCCTGTTGAAGCGCATCTTCGAGCTGACCGGAGGCAGGAGCCTCGTCGCCAATATTGCTCTCGTTGAGAACAACGCGCGGGTGGCGGCGGAGATCGCGGTGGCGCTGGCGAAGCTCAAGAAATGAGCGACAGCACCGGCCGGGTTATCGTCATCGGCGACGTGATGACCGACGTCATCGTGATCCCCGAAGGTCCGATCGTGCGCGGCTCGGACCGGCGCGCGCAGATCACGCAGCGGCCGGGCGGCTCGGGCGCCAACCAGGCGGTGTGGTTGGGCTCGATGGGGACGCCCGTCAGCTTCGTTGCCCGCGTTGGGGCGCGCGACAAGCCGCATCTCGAGGCGTATCTGCGCGGCTTCCATGTCGATCCGGTGCTGATCGCCGATCCGGTGAAGCCGTCGGGCATTCTCGTCATCATCGTCGATCCGGACGGAGAGCGGAGCTTCCTCACCGACCGCGGCGCGAACCTCGACCTGTCGCACTCGGACATGCCGGTGTGGCTGCTCGAGGAGACCCGCTACGTGCTGGTGTCGGGCTATTCGCTGTTCGCGGAAAAGCCGCGGCATGCGGCGCGCTGGATGGCGGAAGAGGCGCAGTCGCGCGGCATTCCGGTGGCCGTGGATGCGGCCTCGGTGGGGTTCGTCGAGGAGGTCGGGGCGGACAAGTTCCTCGAGTGGACCAAGGGGTTTTCGACGTTGTTCGCCAATGAGGACGAGGCAGTGGCGTTGGCCGGTACCGACGATGTCGAGGCGCAGATGCGGGTGCTCGGACCGAATTACGGGCGGGTGATTATCAAGCTCGGAGCGGGTGGAGCGGCGGCGGGCGATGCGTCGGGCGTGAAGCAGAGGCTGCCGGCGCCGGCGGTGAATGTGGTGGATACGACCGGGGCGGGCGATGCGTTCGCCGCGGCGTTCGTATCGGCGGAGCTGCGGGGGGCGGATGTCGAGACGTGCCTGCGGCGCGGGATCGAGGCCGGGTCTGCAGCGGTGACGAAGGTGGGCGGGCAGCCGGATTAGGGTTCGGCGCGTGGGGGCTCCACCAAGCGAAACTCACCACCCACAGGCCGTCATCCCGGCGAAAGCCGGGACCCACTGCTCGGACAGTCTGTCTGGGCACAGGCCGTGCCGGTCCATCTCGGCAAGGTCGGAGGGCTAAGGGCGAGTGGATGACCCAGTGCACTGGGTCCCGGCTTTCGCCGGGATGACGGCCGGCGTGCAACGTCAGCACCAAAGAAGATTTGCCCGACTTATCCCCCCGCCTTTCAGCAATGAGACACTGCCCCCGTCACCCACACGGGCGCGGTCGCGTACGGACGGTCGGTGGGGCGATTTCGGTGCTGGGGGAGCCGTCCCCTGGCGGCCGCGACTACGGGCACCCGTCCACCGTCCGTGCTTAGCGCACGGCGTGCGAACGCTTCCTCGTAGTCCCCGCAAAAACTCCGAACAGTTCCGGCGTGGCGACGGCCGTTTCATTGCGGACTACCCGCGTGGTCGAACCCACGCCGGAACCGCCCGTTCTTTGAATCTACCGAAGCCGAGAGGCTGTCGGGCGAACAGGTGCGCCCGCTATTCCGTCTCCATCCCGCACCAATCGAGCGGCTCGGCGGTGTATTTCCCGCGCGTGCCTTCGATGTCGCCGAGCTCCGAGATCATGTGGGAGCGGACGTCTTCGACGGTGGCGTGAGGGGCGGTTAGGCCGCAGCCGCGGGCGAGCTGGTATTGCTCGTTGTCGATGGGCGCGACTTCGTTGCCGGCTTCGGTGATGCGCTTCAACAGGCGCAGCAGGTGGCCGTCGGGGGCGAAGTAGAGGCGGCCTTCGCGGGTGATGGCGGGGCCATCGAAACCCACGGCCATGTTGGGCGAGGTCATCTCGGAGAAGATGAAGGCGAGGCTGCCGTCGGGGCGGTAGCAGGAGGTGTCGGTCTGCGTGGCGATGGCGTCGATCAGCCAGGTCTGGACCAGCACCGAAGAGGCGCCGTCGCCACCGTCGTGGAACTCGAAGTGGTCTGAATAGCCGCCGTCGAAGTTGCGGCGCCAGCCGGTCCAGTCGTTGGGGGCGGTTTCGAGCAGCTTGGTGCAAGCGTCCCAGGCGGCGCGGACTTCGTCGATCTGTGGTTCGGCGGCATGGGCCGCGGGGACCAGCAGCAGGCTCAGGGCGAAGAGCAGTCGGCGCATCGGGACCTCCGTTTGGCGGGACGCTAGCCGATCACTCCTCGCGCAGGAAGCTCGCCGGTCGGGTGGAAAGCGCCGACCAAGTGGTCAGCATGCCAACGACGATGGCGAGGGCGACGGTGCCGATGGCGACCCAGATGAGCAGGGCGGGATCGGCCCAGAAGTCGATCTCCAGCACGAACTCCACGAAGGCCCAGGTGCCGGCGAGGCCGAGGAGTGCCGCGAGGACCGCGGCGAGGAGGCCGAGCAGGCCGTACTCGACGAGATAGGCGCGGAGCACGTCACCGCGGGTGGCGCCGAGCACTTTCATCACTACGGCATCGGACTCGCGTTGCTTGCGGCCCGCGGCCATGGCGCCGGCGAGCACCAGTACGCCGCTGACAACGGCAAGGCCGCCGACGACTTCGACGGCGGTGGTGACGTTGGCGAGGATGGCGGCGAAGGTTTCTAGGGCTTCGCCGACGGGTAGGAACAGCAGGTCCGGGAACTCGGCGACGAGGCGTTGCTGCACCTCGACCTCCTGGCCGGGGACGGCCTTCAACAGGCCGAGATAGCTCAGCGGGAAATCGGCGAGGGCGTTGGGTGATAGCACGAAGCCGAAGTTCACGCTGCCGGAGCGCCAGGCGTAATCGCGGAAGCTGCCGATCTTCACCTTCACCTCATCGCCGAAGATGCGGAAGGTGAGGATGTCGCCGAGCTTCAGGCCGAGCGGTTCCTTGAGGCGCTGGAACACCGAGACTTCCGGCGGGCCGATGAAGTTGGGCGGCCACCAGCTGCCTTCGGTGATGGTGGACTGTTCCGGCAGGCCTTCGGAGGCGGTTAGCGGGATCTCGCCCTCGAGCACGAAGGCGAATTCGGGCGGTGGGACGCGGCCGAGTTCGGCGATGGGCACGTCGTTGATGGCCTCGATGGCGCCGGTGACCGCGGGCATGGAGGCGAAGGTCTCGACGGATTTGTCGCCGACCGAGAACTGCTTGAGGGAGTCCACCTCGTCCTCGAACAGATCCATGAAGACGAAGCTGGGGGCGTTGGGGATCGACTCGCGGGCGAGCTGATGACGGAGGTTCCCGTCGATCAGCGCGATGAGGAGCAGCAGCGCGAGGCCGAGGCCGAGCGACAGGATGACCACCGGGGCAGGGGCGCCGGGGCGCCAGATCGACTTGATAGCGTTGCGGATCGCCGCGTTGGAGATCGGGGGGATGAGCTTCAGCGTGCGCTGCAAGAGCCAGGCGGCGCCGCGGAGGATGAGGAACGCGACAAGGATGCCGATGGCGTACCACAGCACCAGCAGCGGGCGGCCGGTGGTGAGGGCGGCTAGAGCGTAGATGCCGGCGGCAGCGAGGCCGAGCGGCAGCCAGAGGCCAGGCTTCAGCATGTCACGCCAGTCGAGCCCGCCTTCGACAGCGGAGCCGGCCGAGCGGAACAGCAGCGCGGGCTTCAGTTTCTCGGCGCGGCGAAGCGGCAAATAGCCGAAGGCGAAGCCGGTGAGGGCGCCGAAACCGGCGGCAGTCCACAGCGTCACGGTGTCGACCACCGGCGGCAGCGACAGGCCGATGAGGCTGCCGAGGATCGGCAGCAGCACCAGCGTAAGCAGCGTGCCGAGCAGCAGGCCGAGGATGATGCCGGCGATGGTGAGCAGCATCACCTGGGTCAGGAAGTGGACGAGGATGCGCGGGCCGGTCGCGCCGAGCGCCTTCATGGTGGCGATGGAGCGCTGGCGTTCGGTGACATAGGCGGAGATGGCGTTGGAGACGCCGAGGCCGCCGACCAGCAGGGACGACAGGCCGACAATGGTGAGGAAGCGCGCGAACATATCGAAGAAGCGCGCCAGATCGGCGGTGGCATCCTTGGGACCCGCGAGCTTCCAGCCGGCCTCGGGGAAGGTGGTCTTGATGGCCGCCATGGCCGTATCGGGATCGGTCCCGTTCAAGAGGATCTTGTAGCGATAGCTGGCGAGGACGCCCGGGGCGAGGATGCCGGTGGCGTTGAGGGCATCGACCGACATCAGCACGGGCAGGCCGAACTGCATGCCGGCGGTGATGCGGTCGGGCTCGGTGCCGATGATGCCGGTTAGAGTGAAGGTGGCGTCGCTGATGGTGAGCGTGTCGCCGAGCTTCAGGCCCAGGCGATCGAGCAGCAGCTGGTCGGCGACGAGGCCGAAGTTGCCGTCGCTGCGTTTGGCGAGAAGGTCGGGCAGCGGAGCGTCGGCGCCTTCGACGGTGACCGTGCCGATCAGCGGGTAGTTGGCGTCGACGGCGCGGATGGCGAGGAAGCTGTTCGAGTCCCCGGCGTCGCCGCGGCCCATGACTTCGACGACTTCGCCGAGCTTGCCGAAGCTCGCGAATTCCTGCCGTTCCTCGGGGTTGGCGGCGCGATAGGAGAGCTGGGCCTCGATGTCGCCGCCGAGCAGGGTGCGGGCATCGCGCAGCAGGGCCGATTGCAGCGCCGCACCGACCGAGCCGACAATCGTGATGGTGCCGACGCCGAGCGCCAGGCAGGCGAGGAGGATGGTGAAGCGGCGGAGGTCGCCGCGCAGGTCTTTCAACGCGACGCGGAGCCAGCCGCGCAGCGTGGTGGCGACCGCATTCACGCGGGCACCCGCTCGCTCAGATGGCCCTCGTTCATGCGCAACTGGCGATCGGCTTTTCCGGCCAGCGACGAGTCGTGGGTAATGAGCAGGATGGCAGTGCCGCGCTCGCGGGCGAGGCCGAACATCAGCTCGATGACATGCGCGCCGGTCTCCTGGTCGAGGTTGCCGGTGGGCTCGTCGGCGAGCATGAGCTTGGGGTTGCCGACCATGGCGCGGGCGAGGCCGACGCGCTGCTGCTCGCCACCGGAGAGGGCGCTGGGCAGGTGGGTCAGGCGGTTGGCGAGGCCGACATCGGTGAGGGCGGCGGCGGCGCGATCGCGGATCGTCGTCCAGGGCAGCGACGGCTCGGCGATCTCGAGGGTGAGGGCGACGTTCTCAAGCGCGGTGAGCGAGGGGATGAGGTGGAAGTTCTGGAACAGGATGCCGAGCGCGTCGCGGCGGAAGATGGCGAGCTGGTCTTCGTTGAGCTTCGCGATGTCGGTGCCGGCAACGCTGATGGCGCCGGAGGTGGCCTGTTCGAGGCCGGAGAGCACCATCAGCAGGGAGGTCTTGCCGCTGCCCGAGGGGCCGACGATGGCGGTCACCTCGCCGGGCTGCAGGGTGAGGTCGACATCCTTGAGAATGTGCAGCGAAGTGGTGCCGCTCTTCAGATGCAGGTTGATGCCTTTGGCATCGACGACGGGAGCGGGCATGGGGTGGCCGGGTTAGCTGCGATCTCAAGGAGATAGGCGGTGGATGCGGCGGTTCAATGGAGGGATGAACACTGGCGGGGTTTTTCGGTTCCGGCAATGGGGGGTGGCATCACTCCTCGCTGCAGAGGTGCTGTCCCCCGTCTTAACCGTAGCGCGCGACGGAGGATTGGGCGCTGCGGTTGGAGTGCTATTGCAGAGGGTGAACGAAAGGTTACCCGGATGGCTGGAAAGCTCTACTCGGTGCAGTACCTGCGCGGCCTCGCGGCGCTGCTGGTGGTGGTCGCGCATGCCTCGGAGCATCCGTTGGCGGACCCGATCTACCTGCAGGCGCGGCTGGGAGAGTTCGGCG
Source organism: Devosia sp. P2_G7 (assembly GCF_056403495.1). Taxonomy (NCBI): domain Bacteria; kingdom Pseudomonadati; phylum Pseudomonadota; class Alphaproteobacteria; order Hyphomicrobiales; family Devosiaceae; genus Devosia; species Devosia sp. P2_G7. The sequence continues at coordinate 364,113 of NZ_JBFUFI010000001.1, read as the reverse complement.
TCTATCTGTTCTTCGTGATCAGCGGCTTCATCATGGTGGCGATCTCGGGATCGGGGCCATTCTCGGCGCTGGAGTTCCTGAAGCGCCGGGCCATCCGTATCGTGCCGCTGTACTGGATCTTCACGACGCTCGCCGCGCTGCTGGCGCTGGCGCTGCCGGCGTTGTTCAAGAGCACGGTGTTCACCGTGCCGCATTATGCGCAGTCGATGCTGTTCATCCCGCACGAGGCGCCTGGTCGAGGCGGAACGAGCCCGCTGCTGAGCCTGGGCTGGACGCTGAACTATGAGGTGTTCTTCTACCTGGCGTTCGCGCTGCTGGCAGGGCTGGCGGCGGGCGGGCGGGTCGTGGCGCTGACGGTGGGGTTTGCGGCGCTCTATGTGGCGGGTGAGGTGCTGAAGCCGACCGATCCGCTGCTCGGTTTCTACATGCACCATGCGGTGCTGGCGTTCGTGGCCGGCGCGTGGGTGGGCCTGGGATATATTAGGGGCGTGTTCGCGCGGCCGCCGGCACTGGCGATGCCGGGGCTGGTTGGGCTCGCGGCAGTTGGCGCGATCGTGGCGTTTGGCCTCGACCGGACACCCTATGAAACGGCGCTGGCGTTCGTATCGCTGGTTGGGCTGGCAGTGGCGCTGCTGGTGATGGGGCTGGCTCGCGAGGCTGCGCTGCCGCGGAGCCCCTGGCTGGAGAAGCTGGGGGATGCCTCCTATGCGACCTACCTGGTGCATATGTTCGTGGTCGGCGCCGTAGTCGCGGTGGGGACGCGCGTGCTGCCGGAGGGGCTGGGGAGTTACTTCGGCATGGTGGCTGTGGCGATCGGGCTGGCGCTTGTGGCCGGAGTCATCGTGCACGAGCGGATTGAGAAGCCGCTGCTGCGCGTGTTGCACAAGCGGCCGAGAGCGGCGCGCGCGGCGGTGCCGGCGCAGTAGCTCAGCCGCCGGCCGCTCGAAAGCTCAATACTCCGTCATCGCCAGCAGGAACCAGGCCGCGTGGGGGAGCCATTGTTCGCTCCAGCGCCAGGACTGGAACGGGTCCTCGGTCTCGCAGAAGCCGATGTCGGTTTCGTCCGCGAGGGACGAGGTGATGCCGTTGCAGATGCCGCCGTCGGCGTTGGGGAATTTGGCGGGTCCATAGATGGCCCAGTTGCGGCCGAAACCCTGCAGCATGCATGAATGGTAGGGGTTGAGGCCGAGGATCCAGTCGATGGCGCGCTGCGACTGGATCCGTGCGAGTTCGGCGGTTTCGGGGTCGGTGTGCGGCATGGCGCGGCGGAGCGCGTAGGCGAGGCTGCCGAGGCGCGCGTTCTCGCCCTGCCACCAATAGCCGCTGTCATTGCCGTGCGGATAGAAGAACTGGGCGCCGATGTTGCCGTCGGTGCGCTTCACCAACTGGCGGGGGTAGGCGAAGGGGTTGGCGACTTCGGCGGTGATGGCGGCGAGGTGTTTCACCACTTTGCCGAGGGCGGCGGAGATTCGCACTTTGTCGGCCTCGGGGGCGATGGCGAGGTAGTCGACCAGGGCGGCGATCGGCAGGCCTTCGTCGGAGGCGTGGAAGAACGGGCGGGTGCCGTTGTCGGCGCGCCACCAGCCGTCATAGCCGTAGCCACCGGTGAGGCGGTCGAGCAGGCTGTTGGCGCGTTCGCCTGATTTCGCCAGGTATTCGGGCTTGCCGGTGGAGCGGCTGAGTTCGGTGGCGGCGAGCAGGGCGCAGTAGTCGTCGATGATGTTCTCTTCGCCGTTGTCGAGGTACTCGAGGTTGTGGTCTTCGAGATGGGCGAAGGCGCGTTCGGCTGTGGCGAGGTACTGCGCGGCGGTGAACTCGCCGTCCTGCTTGAGCCGGGAGGCGCGGGCGAGAGCGGCGATGGCCATGCCGCCGCCTTGGCGGTAGCCGGATTCCCAGGTGTCGTGCTTCAGGCCCTTCTGGGTGGAGTAGGAGCAGATTTCGCGCTGCGCGGTGTCGCCCGACCAGCGGTCGAAGACGGTCATGTAGAACATGCCGGCGGGGTCGCACATGCGGACGAGGAAATCGGCGCCCCACAGAGCTTCAGCGCGGAAGGCGGCATGGAGGTTGGCATCGATATGCGGGCAGACCGCGGCTTTGCTTAGGGCCCAGACGACGAGAGGCGTCTGCTGCGGGTTCATGAAGTTGGCGTAGCTTAGGTGGCTCAGGTATTTCGACACGTCGCCCGAGGCATCGTACCAGCCGCCATGCACGTCGGCGCGCGAGTTGCGCTTGTTGCCGATGAATGCGATTGCGCGGTCGGCGCTGTCATAGGGCTCGGCGGCGCGCTGGCTCTGGAAGTAGCCGAGGAGCGCGGCGGGGAAGCGCTCGGCGTAGAGGGTTTCGACGATCTCGAAGGGCTCGGAGGCGAGGTGGGCACCGGTGCTGTCGACCGCTTCGAGGATGAAGCGGCCGATGCTGGTGAAGGCCGTGAACTCGCCGGTCTGCCAGCGCTGAGCCTTCCAGCTTTCGACTTCGACGGCGGGACCGGGGGTGGCTTCGAAGACGACATCGCCGGTAGTGGCGTCGCGGAGGCGGAGCGCCGTGAAGGCGGGGCCTTCGCCGAGGGCGATTACGGCGAACTTCGGCCCTGCGGCCTCGTAGCCGACCTGGTTGGTGGCGATGGCGCGGCTGGAAAAGAGCGCAGGATATTGGGCGTTGATCGCCAGGAGCTGGTTCATCGTGGGTGATCCGGTCAGAGGTGGTGGCAGCGGGCCATGTGGCTGTCGCCGACGGTGGTGGGGCCGGGCATGACTTCGCGGCAGATGTCGGTGGCGCGCGGGCAGCGCGGGGCGAAGGGGCAGCCGCGGCTTTCGGCGGTCCAGAGCGGGATATCGGCGGCGCGGCGGACGGCGGCGCCGGTGATCTTGTTCTTGGGGTTGGGCACCGCGGCGATCAGGAGCTGGGTGTAGGGGTGGTGCGGGTTGTCGGTGATCGCTTCGCTCGGGCCCTGCTCGACGAGGTGGCCGGCATACATCACCGCGGTTTCCTCGGCGAAGTAGCGGGCCGTGGCGATGTCGTGGGTGATGTAGAGAGCGGCGAGGTTCTTCTCGCGCTTCAGGTCCTCGAGCAGGTTGAGGATCCCCAAGCGGACCGAGACGTCGAGCATCGAGGTGGGCTCGTCGGCGAGGAGTACCGTGGGCTCGACCGAGAGAGCGCGGGCGATGGCGACGCGCTGGCGCTGGCCGCCGGAGAGCTCATGCGGGCGGCGCTTCAGGAACTCAGCGGCGGGGACGAGGCCAACCTGGGTGAGGAGGGCTTCGCTTTGCTCGCGGACTTCCTTTTTCGTGAGGCCAGGGCGGTGGATGCGCAGCGGGCGCTCGAGGATGTAGGCCACCGACTGGGTAGGGTTCAGCGAGCCGAACGGATCCTGGAAGATCATCTGCACTTCGGCGCGGTAGTCGGTCAGCGCCTTGCCGGTGAGCTTGCCGACATCGGCGCCGTGGAAGGCGATCTGACCGGCGGCGGGCTCATAGACACGGGCCAGCATGCGTGCGCAGGTGGATTTGCCGGAGCCGGATTCGCCGACCAGCGCCAGAGCGCGGCCGGGGGTGAGCTTCAGCGAGATGCCTGAGAGCGCCCGCAGGGTGGTGCGCTTGCCGACGAGGCCACCGAGCGTAAAGCTCATGTCGACGTCGCGCATTTCGAGGATGGGATCGGCGGTCATGACAGGAGATGACATGCTGCTTCTCCTCCGGTGGCGGGCGTGGGGCGGAGTTCGGGGGCGAGGCGGGTGCAGAGCGGGATGGCTTCGCCGCAGCGCGGCGAGAAGCGGCAGCCTTCCGGCAAGGCGCTGAGGCTGGGCGGCGATCCGGCGATGCCGTCGAGGCGGACGCGCGGGCCGGTGAGCGGCGGGAAGGAGCGGCCGAGGGCGCGGGTGTACGGATGCTGCGGGGCGGTGAGGATGGAACTGGCGGGGGCCACTTCCACCAGTTCGCCGGCGTACATCACGCCGATGCGGTCGCAGAACTCGATCATCAGCCCGAGATCGTGGGTGATGAAGAGGACCGAGAAGCCGAAACGGGCCTTGAGCTCGCAGATCTGCTCGATGATGTCGCGCTGCACCACCACATCGAGTGCGGTGGTGGGCTCGTCCATGATGATGAGCTTGGGTTCCAGCGCCAGGGCCATGGCGATGCAGATGCGCTGGCGCATGCCGCCAGAGAACTGGTGCGGGTAATCGTCGAGGCGGCGCGGGCTGATGCCAACCAGCTCGAACAGCTCGGCGGCACGGGCCAGGGTTTCGGCGCGGCTGGCGCGTGGGCGGTGGGCGAGGATGGCGTCCTCGATCTGTTCGGAGACCTTGATCACCGGGTTGAGGGCGTTCATTGCCGACTGGAAAACGAAACTGACCTCGCTCCAGCGGTAGCGGCGGAGGCGCTCCGCGGTGAAGTTCAGCACGTCCTCGCCCATGAAGCGGACGGCGCCGCCGCTGACGAGCCCGGGGAGCCGGGTGAGGCGGGCCAGCGCGAAGGCGACGGTGGACTTGCCGCAGCCGCTTTCGCCGGCGAGCCCGAAGGCCTCGCCGGGGCGGATGTCGAAGTCGATGCCGTTGACGGCGCGCGACACGGTATTGGCGCCGACATAATCAACGGTGAGGTTGCGGACCTCGAGCAGGGGTGCGTTAGACAAAATCGGCACTCCGGTTGCGGCGCTTGAGGAACCGGCGGATGGGGCCGATGCGGCGGGTGGCGGCGAGTTGTGGATTGGTGATCTCGTCGACGGCGAAGTTGACCATGACGAGGGCCGCACCGGTCAGCATGATGGCGATGGCGGGCGGCCAGATTTCGTACCAGGCGCCGGTCTGCAGGGCCTGCGCGCGCATGGCCCAATAGAGCATGGTGCCCCAGGTGACGGAGTTGGGACTGCCGAGCCCGATGAACTCGAGTGCTGCCTCGGCGAGGATGCCGTAGATGGTGGCGAGGACGAACCCGCCGACCACGAACGAGCTCATGTTGGGCAGGATCTCGCGGACGATGATCCGCCATTTCTTCTCGCCCATCAGCTCGGCGGCCAAGACGAACTCGCGGCTCTTGAGCGCGAGGGTCTGGGTGCGGATGGTGCGCGCACTCCAGCCCCATCCGGTCAAGGCAAGGACGAGGCCGATAACGGTCGGCGACGCCTCCTCGATGAAACTGGCGAGGACGATGATCAGCGGCAGCGCGGGGAGGACGAGCGAGACGTTGACGAAGAAGGTGAGGATCTCGTCGGTCTTGCCGCCGAAATAACCGGCGGAGATGCCGACGGCGAGGCCGATCAGCGTGGCCGAGAAGCCGGCGATGAAGCCGACCGTGAGGCTGGAACGGCTGCCTTCGAGCAGCTGGCTGAAGTTGTCCTTGCCCTGGCGCGAGGTGCCGAGGAAGTGCTCGACGCCGGGCTGGACGTGCGGTTTGCCGGCGCGGCGATAGGGGTCGTAGGGCGTGATCAGCGGCGCCAGCACGGCGAGGATCACGAAGATCGCGAGGACGACCAGCCCGATGAGGCCCTTCTTGTTGGTGAGGAAGAGCTGGACCCAGCCGGGGAGTTTCGCGAGAAGGCGCGAGCGGGGGCGGACGCCGAGCTCGGCCATCAGCTCGCGCTGCGTGGGGGCGGTGAGCTCGGCACGCGGCGCGGCGGTGGTGAGGGCGGGGAGGATGTCGGTCATCAGGCTCTCCCGATCGAGCGCAGGCGGGGGTCGAGGATGACGTTGAGGACGTCGGAGGCGAGGTTGGCGATCAGGACGCTCATGGTGAGCAGGATCAGCTGGGCCTGGATGAAGGAATAGTCGCGCGTCTGGATGGCGTTGAGGGTGAACTTGCCGAGCCCTGGATAGTTGAACACCACCTCGGTGATGAAGGCGCCGCCCAGCACGTAGCCGATCGACAGCGCCAGCGAGGTGATCTGCGGCAGGATGGCGTTGCGCGCCACGTAGCGGTTGCGGATGCGGCGGTCGGACAGGCCCTTGGCCTTGGCTAGAATGACGAAGTCCTCGTTGAGGAGGTTGATCATCGTGTTGCGCATGCCCAGGTGCCAGGCGCCGAAGCTGACGATGACGATCGAGGCGACGGGCAGCACGGCGTGCCAGGCGACGCTGACGAAGGTCTCAAGATTGAAGCCGGGGGTGAGGTTCATCTCGTGGGCGCGGCCGAGCGGGAAGATCGCCCATTGCATAGTGAAGGCGTACCAGAGCAGCAGCGCGACGACGGCCGGGGTGAAGGCGTTGAGCATCACGTTGATGGGGGTGAAGAAGGTGTCGAAGAAGCCGCCGCGGCGCCAGGCCGACCAGATGCCCATCGTGATGCCGATGCCGAAGGAGAGCGCGGTGGCGGTGCCGACGAGGAGCAGGGTCCAGCCGGCGGCGTAGAAGAGGAGGCTCGCCGTCGGCTCGGGGAAGTTGACGGTCGAGATGCCGAAATCGAAGTGCGCGAGGCGCCAGAGATATTGCAGGTACTGGTCCCACATCGAACCCTCGAAGCCATAGGTCTTGCGGATGGCGTCGATCTGATCGGGGCGCAGCTTGCCGCGCAGTGACAGCAGGATGCGGGTTGCCGGATCGCCCGGCATCAGCCGCGGGATCAAGAAATTGAGGGTGATCGCGACGAAGAACGCCCCGAAATAGAACCCCAGTCTGCGGAGGAGGAAGGCCATCGCGTACCCCGAGCGTGATGGGGACGGGCGAACCCGTCCCCGAGGATCAGCTTACTTCGCCACCGGTGTCAGGCTCAGCAGAACCTTGACGCGTTCGTGGATGCCGGAGGGGTTGTTGGGACGGGCCCAGGCGTTGTCGGCGTCCGGCCAGCCGGTGAAGTTGCGGGTCGAATATTCGTACCAGGCGGGGTTGGAGAACAGGGTGATCACCGGCAGGTTCTCGGCTACCTGCTTCATCACAGAGGTGACTTTTTCCTTCTGTACGGCGACGTCGGCCGTGGCGCTGATGGCGGCGAGGTCGGCTTCGATGCCCGGGATCTTCATCTGGTGCATGGACTGCTCGTTGAGTTGCCCAGGGACCATGGTGCGCGGGTTGAACATCGAGTGATAGGTGAACCAGGGTGTCGAGCTGAGGTTCGTCCACATGATGTAGACGTCGAAATTGCCGGTCGGGATGTTGTCGAACCAGGCGCCTTCCTCGGGGGTCTCCATCTCACCGTTGATGCCGATGTCCTGGAGGTTCTCCGAGACGGTCTGCAGCGTATTCACCCAGTCGTCCCAGCCGGCCGGCACGGCCATCTTGAAGGCGATCGGCGTGCCGTCGGGATTGTCGCGCCAGCCGTCGCCGTCCTTGTCGACGAAGCCGGCGTCGTCGAGGACTTTCTTTGCCGCATCCGGGTCGTACTTCATCAGGTACTGGTAAGGCGCGAGCGCCGCGGTATCGATCCAGTCCTTGTAGAACATGCCTTCGCCGATAGGATATTCGGCGGGCGTCGTGAGCCCGAAGGTGGCGATATCGACCAGGGTGCCGCGGTCGATGGCCATCGACATGGCCTTCCTGAACTCGAGATTGTTGAACGGCGCCTTGGTGGTGTTGAGCTGCAGGTTGGTGCCGGCGTCGGGCGGCAGCCAGTAGTGGTTGTCGGGGCTCTTCGAAGCGTAGGTGATATCGGGGTCGGTGATGCCGTCGGTGGCCCAGTCGAGATCGCCATTGGTGATGGCGGCTATGACCTGGAGATTGTCCGACAGCTGCGGGTATTCGATGCAATCGATCTTCACGTCGGCCGCATCGCGGTAAAGCGGGTTCTTGCAGAGCTTGAAGGCGTTGCGCGAGAAGTCGCGCACCTCGGTGAACGGGCCCGTCGCCACCACCTTGGGGTTGGCGTAGTTCACCGGGTCGGCGACGTCCTTCCAGATGTGTTCGGGCAGCGGGAAGACCGGGCCGATATTGAGGCGGGCCAGCGAGTCGGCGGCTTTCAGCTCGAAGCGCACGGTGTGATCGTCGACCGCCACCACATCGACGATCGAGCCGGTGTCCTTTTCGGCATTGTAGATGTCGTAGCCGACGGGGAAATCGAGATGCGCCTTGGCGTAGTTGAAGGTGAAAACCACGTCGGCGGCGGTGAAGGGCTCGCCGTCGGACCACTTCACGCCTTCGCGCAGGTGGTAGGTCACGGTCTTCAGGTCGTCGCCGAGTTCATATGAGGTGGCGAGAGCCGGGAAGTCGTTGTCCGGGTGCCAGACATTGTCGATCCACAGCGGCTCATAAGCGAAATCCTGGACGTAGGCGTGCGGGCCGGTGAGGTTGTAGGGGTTGTAGTTCTCGACATGCGCGTCGGTGTGGACCGGGGCGATGCGGATGATCACCTCGGCTTGTGCCCCGGTGGCGAGAGCCGTGCCGGTAAGGGCGGTGGCGGCGAGAAGGGTCAGTAAACGCAGTCGGTGCATGGCTAGTCTCTCCCTGTGAGATCGATCCCATAATCGATAGGCCAGTGTGCAGTCGAAATAGGCTCCTGAGGCGTAGTCCTAGGTTTGTCGCGAGATCGAACCGGAAAAGTCTCAGAACTTTTCCTGATCTCGCTCTGGTCAGTTGGTCGTCAGCGCCGGCGCCGCAACGCGGGACGTCGGCGAAAGGCTTGGCACCGGACCGACGCTCTGGCGCATGATCAGCTCGGTGGGAATGGTGATGACCGGATCGGCCGGCGGCTCGCCATCGAGGATGGAGAGCAGCAGACGGGTGGCGACACGGCCGGCCTCATCGACCGGCTGGCGCACGGTGGTCAGCGCCGGGGTCAGGTGGCGGGCATGGAAATTGTCGTCGAAGCCGAGCAGCGAAATGTCCTCGGGGACGCGCTTGTTGGCTCGCTTCAAGGCCAGCAGCGACCCCGCCGCGACGTCGTCGTCGCCGGCAAAGATGGCGGTGGTCTCGGGCCGTTCGGCGATCAGCCGGGCCGTGGCTTCGTGGCCGAAGGTCTCGGAGAAGCTGCCGTGCTCGATGAAGATGTCGTCGCGGGTAAGGCCGAACTCGGCGAGCGCCGCATCGATGCCGCGCAGCCGCTCGTGGGTATCGTGGTAGATCGGGCCGCCGGAGAGGTAGATGATGTGGCGGTGGCCCTCGGCGAGGAGCAGGCGCATGCCGTCGAGGCCGCCGGTGAAATTATCGATGCCGACGCGGGCAAGGGCGGGCGGGCATTCGTTGCCGCCGACGCTGACCACCGGGATCCTGGAGCGGGTGAGGATCTCTAGCGCATCGTCGCGCAGGGCGTTTTCGAGGTAGAGGATCAGCCCGTCGCAGGCGCGATCGACCAGCTCGATGATGGCGCGGGCCTCCTCATCGCGGTCGGCATAGCCGGAGGCGACGATGATGCTCTTGCCCGCGTGGCGCGCCGTTTCCTGCATGCCGCCGATCATCTGGGCGTAGAACGGGCTCGAGACGTTGACGACGACGCCGCCGATGATATTGGAGCGATTGGAGCGGAGGCCCCGCGCCATGGTGTTGGGGCGATAGCCGAGCTCGAGGATGGCGGCTTCGACGGCCTTCCGGGCTTCCTCGGAGACATAGCCGTTGCCTGCGATCAGCCGTGAAACGGTGGATCGGGAAACGCCGGCCTTCTTCGAGACGTCGGTAATCGTCGCCATCGGGTACTCGACATGAGATCGATCCCACATATGAGCGTGACAATGGCAGGGTTGTCAACCGGATGCAGCGAGCTGACTGGAATCTGGTGGATACTCTCAGATTCCAATGCAGCCGGGAGCGCTCAGGATATCTGCCGCGCTGTGCCCGCTGGACCGGATCGCACGATCACTGCAAGCCTGCCGGCTGAGTGGACCTCATTGAAAATGAACGACGATTTGCACGACCTCGTCGCGAGGGTGCCGGCTTTTGAGGTGGAGATCGGGCGGTTGTCGGGCGTGCAAAGCCTCAACAACGAAATCTGGATCGTGACCCTGCCGGCGTCGGGCGAGCGGTATGTCCTCCGGGCGGCCAGCCCGGTCGCCCACACGCACCTGGGGGTGCGCCGAGACGAAAGCGATGTTCGCGAGCCTCGATCAGTAGCAGGAGGCGGAGGCAGCGGAGGTGAGGGTTGCCGCTGGTCAGGGCGAGAGACACCTGGTCGCCCGAACCTTGCCGTCAAGTCGTTCGGGTTGCATCGGGCCGCGGTTTGCTGCCTGATGCCCGCTCTACAGCATCGGCGAGAGAGCGATGGCCAGCTTCTCCACAAGACCGCTCGATCTCGGCACCTGGCCGGATTTCGCCGCCCTGGTGGAGCGCCACAACGGCGTCTGGGGCGGCTGCTGGTGCATGGCGTTCCACGCGGAGGGCGCGGGGCATGAGGGCGCCGCACAACACCGAGCCGACAAGGAGGCGCGGGTGCGCAACGGGACGACGCACGCCGCGCTGGTGTTCGATGGCGGCACTTGTGTCGGCTGGTGCCAGTTCGGGTCGCCGGCGGAACTGCCGAGGATCAAGGCGCGGCGGGCCTATGAGGCGGAGCCGCAGACACTGCCGGACTGGCGCATCACCTGCTTTTTCGTCGACAAGGCCTATCGCAAGCGCGGTGTCGCAGCGGCGGCGCTGGCCGGCGCGCTGACCGAAATCGGCCGCCTCGGGGGCGGCTCGGTGGAGAGTTTTCCGGAGGACGCGGAAGGCCGCGCGGTGTCGTCGTCGTTTCTCCACAACGGTACGTTGGGGATGTTCGAACGGGCGGGGTTCGAGCGCCGGCGCCGGCTGGGGAAGGACCGGTGGCTCGTGACGGCTGAGGTGCCCAGGCACGGCTAGAAATCGAAGTGTCGCGGTCGAGTGCTGCGGGCGACGCGGTCTAGGTGACGGCGCCGGGTTGCTCTATACTGCTCGGTGATGACCCGACGATCCGGGAGCTGATTTCGGTCGCGAGGCCAGTCAGGGAGGTCGTGAGATGGTTCGGACCGCGGTTGCGATTGCCGCCCTCATGATGAATGCCGGAGGCGCGTTGGCGCAGGGCGATGTGGCTCTGGGCGAGGAGATGTTCCAGTTCAGATGCGCCACCTGCCACGCGGTGGGTGAAGGCGCCAAGAACGGCCCTCCGCTCAACAACCTGATCGGGCGCCCCGCTGCCTCCGTCGAGGGTTTCAAGTACTCGGACGGCATGGTTGAGGCGGGGCAAGGCGGGGTGGTCTGGGATATCGAGACGCTTACCAAGTTCATCACCAAGCCACGCAGCGTGGTCAATGGCTCGAACATGTCCTTCACGGGGTTGCGCGACCCAGACGATGTTGCCAACGTCATCGCCTACCTCGCCACCTTCTCCTCGCCGCCGGCCCAATAGCCGGCGTAGCAGCAGCGAAGCGTCGTCGCGCCGCCTCACGGCCTGCGTGGACACCGCTCTGCGGGAGGCTATGGCGCGGATTCTATTCGGTCATCCGCAGAAAATGGCGTGCCACCGTGAAGCGCGCTTCTGCAGGTTAGCCAACGGAGTGCATTGAGCTAGATAGTGAAAATCGAAGTGGTGGAGCTGAGCGGAATCGAACCGCTGGCCTCATCATTGCGAACGATGCGCTCTCCCAACTGAGCTACAGCCCCGCTTCGATGGCGCGCTTATTAGCCAATCTCGCGCCGTTGGACCAGTCCTTTTTTCAGGCGAGGAGACGCTGGGCGATGAGGCTTTGCGCGGTGGCCACGGCGGCGTCGGGGCCGGGGATGGTCGGGCGGGCGAGCAGCAGGCGGCCGCTGTTGCCGTCGACGCGGCGGATATGGCCGAGTTCGGCGGTGTTGGAGCCGATCTGCGGGTCGAACAGGCCCATCAGGCGGACCACCCAGTTGGGCAGCTCGAAGCGCGGGGCGCGGGAAGAGGCCTGGGGCAGGGCGGCGCGGAGCGCGCTGGCGAGCTCGAACAGGGTCATCTCGCGGTCGGACAGGATGTGACGCTTGCCGCCGGCGTCCGGTGCGGTCATGGCGGCGACCTGGGCGGCGGCGACGTCGCGGACGTCGACGATGGAGAAGCTCATCTTGGGCGCGGCGGGCATCGAGCCGTTGAGCAGGCGAAGCACCAGCGCGCCGGAGGTGCCGACATCCTCGTCGAGCAGCGGGCCGAGGATGGCGCCGGGGTTGATGGTGGCGAGGCGGTCGCGGGCCTTGAACTGCTCGGCGATGCGCCACGCCTCGCGTTCGGCGCGGAGCTTCGATTCGGGATAGGCGCTGACCTTGGGGCTGTCGGTATTGGTCCAGTCAGCGGTGGTGAAGGTTCGGCTGTAGTCATCGTGGCCGTAGGCGATGGCGGCGATCGAGGAGGTGACGACGATGCGCTCGACGCCCGCGGCGAGCGCGGCGGTTACGGCGCGGCGGGTGCCCTCGACGGCCGGGCGGATCAGGTCGTTCTTGTCCTTGGGCATTTCGAGGACGAAGGGGGAGGCGACATGCTGCAGGTAGCGGACACCGGACATGGCCTCGGCCCAGCCCTTGTCGGAGAGCAGGTCGAGGGCGACGAACTCGAGGCGGGAGGTATCGGCGCCGTGGGCGGCGAGGGTTTTCCTCACCTTTTCGGCCTTGTCGAGGCTGCGCACCGAGCCGCGGACGGTGTAACCTTGCTGGAGGAGTTGCAGGGCGACGTGGCCGCCGAGGAAGCCGGAAATGCCGGTGAGCAGGACGCGGTCTGACATGGTATCTCTCCGTTGAATTGAACGATATGTACGAATATCGTTCAATTCGTTCAAGTGGTATGCGAAGGAAAATCGACGTGGCGGAAATCGACAAGCAGGAGCAGATCCTTTCGGCGGCGCGGCGGCTCATCCTGCGCCAGGGTTTGCGCGCGACCTCGATGGAGGCGATTGCGGCCGAGGCGCGGGTCGCGAAACCTACGCTCTACAAATACTACGGGGATAAGAACGTAGTGTTCGAGACGATTGTCTCCGAGCTGATGGTGGAGCTGCACGAGGGGTTCGTGCGGGCACTGCGGGGAGACGGTGACCTGGTGGCGCGGCTTAGTGCGGCGCTTTCAGCCAAGTACGAGGCGATCGGGCGGCTGCTGGGGGATTCACCGCACGCGGAAGAGCTCTATGACGAGCACGAGAAGGTGCGGCCTGAGGTGCGGGCGACCGAGGATGTGATCGACGCGATGGTGGCCGAGGAGCTTGGGAAGGCGGGGGCGAAGGAGCCTGAGGCGCTGGCCCGGCTGGTGCTCGATGCGGCTTATGGGATCAAGCGGAAGGCGCGGACGGCCGGGGATATCGGGCCGGGGATACGGTTGCTGGTGGAGCGGTTGGTGGGGCCGGAGGTGCGGGGGTAGGGGGGCACACTTAGGCCGGCGCCGCCTGACCTTAAGGGGAGGGAGACGTCGGCAGCGACAGCCGGAGCGGGAAACGGCCTCCCTCTTGCGATTTCTAGGACTTAGCGAAGGGCTAAGCCCAAGAAATCGCCTTCTCCCCCGCAAGAGGGGAGATGGCTGAGAGAGCGGTGCTGGCGGCCGCCCCCTCCACCACCCGGCGGGTGGTCCCCCTTCCCCGCCATGCGGGGGAGGATCATGGAGAGACCGAGTTTAGACTTGGGCCCAGGCGCCGGTTTTTTCGCTTTTGAAGACCGCGTCGATGACCTTCATCGATTTGATGGCGTCGTCGACACCCCAGGGGAGCGGCTTGTTGCCGAGGACGGCCTGGGCGAAGGCTTCGGCCTGTTCGGTGTACTGGTCGCAGGGGGCGATGATCTCGCGGCGGCTGAGGTGGCCATCGGGCGCGTAGCCCGGGTCGACGAGCAGCGCGGTGGCGGTGTCGGCGGGGGCGTTGAACGGGATGACCAGCTCGACGCGGCCCTTGGTGCCGAGCAGTTCGAGGGACTGGTGGTTCACGGTCTGGGTGGAGCAGACGAAGCTTGCCTGCCTGCCAGCGCCGAAATCCATGATCACCGAGGCGAGGCGGTCGGTCTTCATGACCGGATCGCGATCGACCAGCGAGACGACGCGCTGCGGCTCGGCTTCAAACAGGTAGCGCGAGCCGGTGATCGGGTAGCAGCCGATATCGTAGATGCCGCCGCCGCCGATATCGGCCTGGTTGCGGACGTTCGTGGGGTCGGTGAGGTAATAGGTGAAGACCCCGCGCACGGCGCGTAGTTCACCAAGCTCGCCGGAGCGGGCGATCTCGCGGGCGCGGGCCCATTGCGGGTGCCAGCGGACCATAAAGGCTTCGTAGAAGATGATGCCGGGCGGCAGCTGGCGCAGCTGCTCGGCTTCGCCGGCGTTGAGCGCAATGGGCTTTTCGCAGAGCACGTGCTTGCCGGCCCTCGCGGCGGCGAGCGTCATGGGGACGTGCAGGTGGTTGGGGAGCGGATTGTAGATGGCGTCGACATTGGGATCGGCGAACAGGGCTTCGTAGCTGCCATGGGCCACTGCCTTGCCGGTGAGGCCAAGCTCGGCGATGTACTCTTCGGCCTTGGACTGGTCGCGCGAGGCGACGGCGACGACTTCGCTCGAGGGCGACTTCATGATCGCCGGCGTGACCTTCTTGAGGCCGATATTGGCGGTGGACAGGATGCCCCAGCGAACTTTCTTTTCTGCCATCGTTCCCTCCTCGAAATAGCCGGGGAGTCGTAGCGGGGTGCGATGCGCCCGTCCACTGAGACAGTGCCGCTGCACTATCGACCTTCGGTGGATGATCGGAGATGAACGGGAGATAGACGAAGGCTGAACGCGGAATTGGAGAGGATCAGGCCAAAGTGATGGTCGGGGCTCGGTGAGCGGGTTGACGCTCGGGCGTCCCGGCCTAGGGTTGAGTGGATCGACGGGAAGGAGGCCTGAGATGAGTATTGGAGGACTTTCTGTTCGTGGACTGCTGGCCGGGGTGATGCTGGCTTGCGTTCTGCCGGCGATGCCGGCCTTCGCGCATCATGGCTGGGCGTGGACCGAGGAGGCGTTCTTCGAGCTCACGGGCATCATCAAGTCGGTGTATGTCGGCAACCCGCATGCGACGATGGATGTCGACGTGGACGGCGTGGTGTGGCGGGTGGAACTGGCGCCGCCGGGTCCGACCATGGCGGCCGGGTTCACCGAGGAGACCGCGAACCCCGGCGACGAGGTGGTGGCGCTCGGCAACCGGTCGCTCGACCCGAACGAGAAGCGGATGAAGGCGGTGCGGATCACGGTGGGCGGCAAGGCCTACGACATCTATCCGTCGCGCGTGCCGGCGAACTAGCCGGATGGAGGCGTGGCTGGAGGCGATCGAGCAACTCGCCTGGGTGCGGGTGCTGAAGAGTTCGTTCTTCGCCTATCCGATCGTCAACGCCGTGCATGTGCTGGCGGTGGGGGCGCTGGTGACCTCGGTGGCGTTGATGGATCTCAGGGTCATCGGCGTGGTGCGGAGCGTGCCCGAGGCGCCGTTCGTGCGGCTGCTGCGCCGGGTGGCGCTGGGGGCGTTCGCATTCGCGGTGGCGACCGGCGTGACGATGTTCGCGGTGCGGGCGAGGGAATATGCGGTGATGCCGCTGTTTCTCGTGAAGCTGGGGCTGATCGGGGTGGCGGGCCTGAATTTCCTGGTATTTTCGGCGATCGACCGGCGGCGGGCGACGGGTGAACCAGCGCCCATGGTGGCGCGAGTGGCGGCGGGGGCGTCGATCGGGCTGTGGGTGACGGTGGTGCTGGTGGGCCGGTTCCTCGGGTATGTGGAATAAGGGCCGCTGTTGGCGGATGAGAGAATATCGAGGGACGCCATGGGGTTGAACTATATCCGGACGGTGCCGATCCTGCGCTCGTTCGACGAGGCGAAGGCTCGGGAGTTCTACGTGGACTGGCTCGGCTTCACGGTCGACTGGGAGCACCGCTTCGAGCCGGGAATGCCGCTCTACATGCAGGTGAGCCGCGACGGGATCGTGCTGCACATCTCGGAACATCACGGGGATGGCTCGCCGGGGGGCCAGGTGCGGATCGATTGCACCGGCGTCGCGGCGCTACAGGCCGAGCTGATCGCCAAGAAGTACAAGAACAACCGACCGGGGCTGGAGCGGCCGGATTGGGGCGGGCTCGAGTGCACGGTGGTGGACCCGGTCGGCAACCGGAAAGCGAGTGAGCGGGTCGCCGACATCTATGAGTGACAAGTCGTGCCTGCGGCGGGTAGTGCGACTTTGCAGTTGCAGGGCGGCCACAACCCCGATGTGGAAAGAAGACGCGGGGCCAAGAACCGGGCCGGCACACGCGGATTCTTGACCAGCACGATTGACTTGGCACGGCGCCCGTGGCGTCTTGCGGGCATCGTCAAACGGGGGCGGTTGCGATGCGTCGGCTAGTGCAGGGACTGACCATATTGCTGACGCTTGGGTGCGTCGGCACGGCCATGGCCCAGGATACTGGCTTTGGGGTCGACGAGGTCCGGGGCGGACTGTATTTCCACGGCTTCGATAAGGGCGACAATGCCTGGTTGCCGTGGATCGACTCGCAGATCCAGGATGCCAATGTCGAGTTGCTGTTCACGCCGTTCGACCTGGGCAGCTTCAATTCGTGGGGAGAGCTTCGGCCGCATGTCGGCGCCACGGTGAATTTCGCTGGCCTCGAGAGCATGGTCTATGGCGGCCTGAGCTTTACGTCGCATCTTTTCGATACGCCGCTGTTCATCGAGGGCACGTTTGGCGGCGCGGTGCACAATGGAGCATCGAGCGGCGCGGTGGCCCCGGCTCGTAACCTCGGCTGCCCCGTGCTGTTCCATGAAAGTGTCTCGGTCGGCTACGACGTTACCCCCGACCTGAGCGTGATGATCACCGCCGACCACATTTCCAATGCCGGGTTGTGCGACTTCAACCGGGGCCTCAGCAATATCGGCGTGCGCGTCGGCTGGAAGTTCTGAGGCTTGCCGGTATCGGTGCTGACCCCGCCTCGTGCGCGTTAAGCCACCTACCCGACGGCCCACCTACTCGTCCTTACATTCGCAGCCCTGGCCCCAGCGGCGTCAGCCCGCCTGCCGGCGGCGGTGCTGGCCGGGCGCAACTCCGCGCACGCGTTTGAACGCCTTGGCGAAGGCGAACTCGTTGTCATAGCCGACGCGATGGGCGACGAGACCGATGCGCTCGCCGCGCGACAGCAGGTCGGCGGCAAGGCTCATGCGCCAGCGGGTGACATAGCTGAGTGGCGGTTCGCCGACGGCGGTATTGAAGCGGCGGGCGAAGGCGGCGCGCGAGAGGCCGGAACGCTGGGCAAGACTGTCGACTGTCCATGGGTGCGCCGGATCGTCGTGTACCGCCCAGACGGCAGGGCCGACGACGGGATCCTGCAAGGCGCCGAACCAGCTATGGGCGCTGTGGGTGGCCTGTGTCGCGATCCAGTCGCGGAGGCCGTAGACGAAGAGCAGGTCGACCAGCCTATCGATCAGCAGAGCCGAACCGGAGCCGGCGGCCTCGGCCTCGGCGGCAAGCAGGCCGATGGCCGCGGCGAGCGGGCTTTGCGGCTCAGGACGGACGTGCAGCAGCTGCGGCAGGTCGCGCAGCAGCGGGTTCATACCGTCGGCGGAAAAGGAATAGGAGCCGCAGAGCACTACGCTTGGTGCGCCCGAGCCGCCGGTGGGGAGCGCGGTGCGCTCGCCTGGGGCAAGAGGCCTGACGCGATCGTGGAACTCGACGCCGTGTCCATCCGCGGTGTCGCTCAGCACATGGCCGGCACCGTGCGGGAAGATCACCATGTCACCGGTGGCGAGCGCCACGGTCGCCGAGCCATCGTCGAGCCGGGCGTAGCAGTGGCCTGCGGTAACCACGTGGAAGCCGGCGAGCTGGCCGAGCGCCTTGCCGAAATGGAGTCCCCAGGGCCCACCGAGCTCGAGCCGCGAGGAGAGGGCGCTGCCCAGGTGTACCGCTTCGAGCACTTCGGTGAGGACATCAAAGCGGGAGTCGAGACGTTCGAACATAAAGTGGAGCGTTTCATGCATTCATTGGAGCGTCAATCGATCCTATCTCCCGACTGCTGACAACAACAGGAGCAGAGAATGGCTGGATCGGTGCTGGTTTTGGGGGCGACGGGAAAGAGCGGGCGGCGGCTAGTGCCCGAACTCAAGGCGCGCGGGGCCGGGGTAAGGGCGGCGAGCCGCACGCCGGGCGAGGGCCAAGTGGAGTTCGACTGGCAACGGCCGCAGACATATGCCCCGGCGCTTGCCGGGATGGAGGCGCTGTATCTGGTGACGCCGAACGGCGTCGAAGATCCGAGCGCGATGGTTGACGCCCTGCTGGCCGAGGCCAAGGCGGCGGGGGTGCGGCGCGTGGTGGCGGTGTCGTCGATGGGGGTGGAGTTTCCGGGCGAGCCGGTGGAGTCGGGGCGGCTAAAGGTCGAGCGGCTGGTCAGGGACTCGGGACTGGAGTGGACAATGCTGCGGCCCGGCGGATTCAACCAGAACTTCTCGGAGGATTTCCTCAGGCCCGGGATCGTCCACATGGACATGGTCGCGACGGCGACCGGGGACGGCAAGGTGGGGTTCGTCGATGCTGGTGACATCGCGGCGGTGGCGGCGGCGGCGCTGAGCGAGGACGGGCACGTGGGCGAAACCTACGCGATCACCGGACCGGAGGCGCTGAGCTTTGCCGAGGCGGCGGCGATCATCGGGGAGGTGGCGGGGCGGCCGATCGGTTATCGCGAGATCGCGCCGGAGGAGTTGATGAGCGTTCTCGTCGGGGCGGGGGTGTCAGAGGACGAGGGGGCAGTGGTGGTGCGCAACCAGATCTCGATCCGCGACGGACATGGGGCGCGGCTGACCGATGTGGTGGAGCGGGTCACTGGGCGGCCGGCAGTGGGATTCCGCGACTACGCGACGGGAGCGAAGGGGGCTTGGGTTCGGGTGGCCTGAAAGGGGGCGCGGCGGCTCAGGCCACTTGTCCGGCGGCCCAGCCGCTGGCCCAGGCCCACTGGAAGTTGTAGCCGCCGAGCCAGCCGGTGACGTCGACGGCTTCGCCGATGAAGTAGAGGTTGGGGACGGTGCGGGCCTGCATCGTCGTCGAGTCGAGGCCGTCGGTGTCGATGCCGCCGAGGGTGACTTCGGCGGTGCGGTAGCCTTCGGAGCCGGTGGGCTTGATGGTCCAGCGGCGGAGCGAGTCCTCGATCTTTGCGAACGATTTGTCGCTCATGTCGCCCATCATGGTGGTGATGCCGATCTCTTCGGCGAGCATCTGGGCGAGGCGCTTGGCGAGGTGCTGCGACAGCACGGTCTGCAGCTGCAGTTTGGGGCTGTTGCTGCGGGCTTCGCGGAGGATTTTGTCGAGGCCGCCGTTGGGGAACAGGTCGATGACGATGGCATCGCCTTCGCGCCAGTAGCTGGAGATTTGCAGGATCGCCGGGCCGGAAAGGCCACGATGGGTGAAGAGCATGGCTTCGTCGAAGCTCTTCTTTCTCACCGAGATGCGGGTGGGATCGACGGCGATGCCGCTAAGGGGAGCGAGGCGCTCGAGGATGCGGGGCTCGAAGGTCAATGGGACGAGGGCCGGGCGGGTTTCGGTGACCTTCAGGCCGAACTGGGTGGCGAGCTGGTAGGCGAGGCCGCTGGCACCCATCTTGGGGATCGACTTGCCGCCGGTGGCGACGACCAGCGATTTGCCGATCAGCGTTTCCTCGGCGGTCATCACGGTGAAGGTGCCGTCGGCGTGGGTGACGCTTTCGATCTCGGTGTCGAGCAGCAGGGTGCCCTGGGCCTTCTTCAGTTCGCTGACGAGCAAGTTGATGATCTGCTGGCTGGAGCCATCGCAGAACAGCTGTCCCAGGGTCTTCTCGTGGAACGGGATGGCGTACTGGTCGACCAGCGCGATGAAGTGTTCCGGCGTGTAGCGGGAGAGGGCCGAGAAGGCGTAGCGCGGGTTGTTCGAGAGGAACCGGTCGCGGCCGGCTTTCACCGTGGCGTTGATGTTGGTGAAGTTGCAGCGGCCGCCGCCGGAGATGCGGATCTTCTCGCCAGGGCTCTTGGCGTGGTCGACCACCAGAACCTTGCGGCCGCGCTTGCCGGCTTCGATGCCGGCCATGAGTCCGGCGGCGCCGGCGCCGAGGATGATGGTGTCGTAGGTTTGCATGGGGTGGGAAATACACGGAGTTCTGCGGCACGCATAGGGTAGGCGGAGTGGCTTCACCCCTCACCCTAGTTCGCTACGCTCGAAGCTACGCTTGCCCTCTCCCCTGAGGGGCGAGGGCGCGCGGGTGGCTCCTTCAGGTGATAGGCGATGTCCTATAGGTGATTGACTATTTGCGATTTCGGCGTAGAAACCCGGGGCCGGACAAGAGGATCGGGTTGCGGGATGCGCAAGACCCACCACATCACTGTGACGAAAGCGGAGGCCATGGGTCTTCGCCGTTTCGTCATGGCGGCGACAAAAACCACCAAAACCCCCTGAGCCGATCCCCGGGCAACTCCCGCCGGGGAGCGGCCGGATGCCATGTGCCGCGGACCGAACAAGGTCCAGCGCGGGGGAATGAAGGCAAAGAGGAAGTTTCCAAATGGGTTATCGCGTCGCCATCGTCGGGGCCACAGGCAATGTGGGCCGGGAAATGCTCAACATCCTCGCCGAGCGGAAGTTTCCCGCGTCCGAGGTGATCGCGCTCGCTTCGTCGCGTTCGCAGGGCCAGGAAATCAGCTTCGGCGACAAGCGGCTGAAGGTGCAGAACCTCGAGAATTTCGACTTCAAGGGCGTGGATTTTGCGCTGATGAGCGCCGGCTCGGCCATCGCCAAGGAATATGGCGAGAAGATCGGGGCGACCGGCTGCATCGTCGTCGATAACTCGAGCTTCTGGCGCTACCACGGCGACGTGCCGCTGATCGTGCCGGAGGTCAACGCGCATGTGCTCGACGAGTACATGGCGCGGAACGATCGCAAGAACATCATCGCCAACCCGAACTGCTCGACGGCGCAACTGGTGGTGGCGCTGAAGCCGCTGCACGATTTCGCGACGATCAAGCGCGTGGTGGTTGCGACCTACCAGTCCGTCTCCGGCGCCGGCAAGGAAGGCGTCGACGAGTTGTGGGACCAGACCAAGAGCGTGTTCGTCAACAACAAGCTCGAGCCGCGCAAGTTCACCAAGCAGATCGCCTTCAACGTCATCCCGCACATCGATGTGTTCATGGAGGACGGCTACACGAAGGAAGAGTGGAAGATGGTGGCCGAGACCAAGAAGATCCTCGACCCCAAGATCAAGCTGACCGCCACTTGCGTGCGCGTGCCGGTGTTCGTCGGCCACTCCGAGGCGGTCAACCTCGAGTTCGTCAATCCGATCTCGGCCGATGAGGCACGCGATATCCTGCGCGAAGCGCCGGGCATCTCGGTGATCGACAAGCGCGAGGCCGGTGGCTACTCGACGCCGGTGGAAGCGGCGGGTGAGTACGACACGTTCGTTTCGCGCATCCGCGAGGATGTGACGGTGGAGAACGGGCTCTCGATCTGGGTGGTGAGCGATAATTTGCGCAAGGGCGCGGCGCTGAACACGGTGCAAATCCTCGAGACGCTGATCGAGCGCAAGCTCGTGGAGAAGAAGGCGGCCTAAGGGCTGCTGACTGAGACTTTAGCCGCCCCCTCCACCACCCTTCGGGTGGTCCCCCTCCCCCGCCACGCGGGGGAGGATCACGGAGAGGCTGGCGTGAACCCGTCGCTCCTCGCTTTTTGCTCGGATCGCGCTGCACTGCGTGGCGCGGACCCCTCATCCGGCGCTCCGCGCCACCTTCTCCCACAAGGGGAGAAGGCAGAAGCCGATAGATCGAGGCTCGCTGCCCAATGCCCCCCCGCCACATCTTCCTCGCGCTGTCCGTCGCTCTGGTCTGGGGGCTGAGTTTCATTGCCATCCGGTGGGGCGTCGATGAGGTGCCGCCGCTGCTGCTGACGGCGTTGCGCTATGTGTTTGCGGCGCTGCCGGCGGTGTTTTTCGTCAAGCGCCCGGCGGTCGGGTGGCCGTTGCTGGTTGGCTATGGCTTCGCCATCGGGGTGGGCCAGTTCGGGTTGCTGTTCCTGGCGATCAAGCTCGGCATGCCGGCGGGGCTCAGCTCGCTGGTGATCCAGCTGCAGGTGTTCTTCACGATCTTCCTGGCGTTCGCGTTTTTCGGCGAGCGGCCGAGCCTCGCGCAGCTGGGTGGGGCGGCGGTGGCGCTGGTGGGGATCGGGGTGATCGCGGTGGAGCGGCTGGAAGGGGCAGCGCTGCTGCCGCTCTTGCTGACGATCGGCGCGGCCGGTTGCTGGGGCTTGGGCAATATGGTGGGGAAGGCCGCGGGGCGCATCGACATGCTGGGGTTCGTGGTGTGGTCGGCGCTGGTGCCGCCGATCCCGCTGTTCCTCGCCTCGCTGCTGCTCGATGGGCCGGGAGCGATCCCGCTGGCGCTGTCGCAGCTGACGATCAAGGGCGTGGGGTCGATCGCCTTCATGGCCTATATCGCAACGCTGTTCGGCTTCGGGGCATGGGCATGGCTGCTCAGCCGCTATAGCACGAGCCAGGTTGCGCCGTTTGCGCTGTTCGTGCCGGTAGCGGGGATCGCGGGCGCTGCGTTGTTCCTCGGCGAGGGCATCACCGGCGTTGAGATCGTGGGCAGCGCGCTGGTGTTTGCCGGGTTGTTGCTCAACGTGTTCGGCCCGCGGCTGTTCAGGCGGGCGCCGGCATGATCACGCTGCGGCTGGCGGTGGAGGCGGATGCGCCGGAGATTGCGGCGCTGTTCGCGACGTCGCGGCGGTTGCTGACGTTTTTGCCGGACCTCCATACCGTCGAGGAGGACCGGGTCTATGTGCGCGACAAAGTGCTGCGAGATTTCCGGGTGACGGTGGCGGAGCGGGACGGCTCGATCGTCGGGTTCATGGCCGAGCTCGAGGGCTGGATCGAGCATCTCTATATCGACGCGGCGCAGCTTCGTTCGGGTGTTGGATCGGTGCTGGTTGCCGACGCGCAATCGCGCAACGAGGACCTGCAGTTGTGGTGCTTCGCCAACAATCTGCGCGGGCGGGCGTTCTACGAGCGAATGGGGTTTGAGGCGGTGAAGTTCACCGACGGGGCCGCCAACGAGCAGAGGGCGCCGGATATCCTGTATCGGTGGGAGCGGGAGTTTGGGAGCGGGTGAGGGGTGCCGACTGGCTGCCCGGTGCGGGCCGACCCCCACCCCTGTCCCCTCCCCGCAAGGGGGAGGGAGACGCCAACACGAGCCGCGATGCGGAAACTACTCCGGACGATAGAAATCGCCGTCGGCGTTCATGACCCAGAGTTCGCCGGTGGAGATGTCGAACCAGGCGCCGTGGACGGCCAGCTTGCCTTCTTCCTCGAGCTTCTTGACGTAGGGGAAGGTCCGCAGGTTGTTGATCGAGTGGCGGATCGAGAAGCGCTCGAGCATGGTCTGGCGCTCCTTGTCGGTCAGCAGGGTGTACTTGGACACGGCGTCCGACACCGGGGCCAGCATGCTCATCCACTTGCCGATGAAATCGCCCTGGGCCAACGGGCCGGTATCGGGGGCGAGGGCGGCCTTTATGCCGCCGCAGCGGCCGTGGCCCATCACCACGATATTGCTGATTTCGAGCGCGTTGACGGCGAATTCGATGGCCGCCGAGGTGCCGTGCTGGCCGCCGTCGGGTTGGAAGGTGGGCACCAGGTTCGCGACGTTGCGGAGCACGAACAGCTCGCCCGGACCGGCGTTGAAGATGGTCTCGGGCGCCGCGCGACTGTCGCAACAGGCGATGATCATGGTGGTAGGGGATTGGCCCCGATCGGCCAATTGCCGGTAACGACCCTGCTCAGGGTCGTAGCGGTCGGACATGAACGACTTGTAGCCGTCGAGCAAAAATGCTGGAAACCGATCCATGCCGCAGCGATTAGCGGTTACTGAAGGCAATTTCAATCGCCCGGGGCAAAGAGGGCGAGCAAAGGAGTAGTGCATGTTGATCTATCGCTTCCTCTCGGGGGAGGACGATTCAGCCTTCTGCCACAAGGTGACCAAGGCGCTCAGCGAAGGCTGGGTGCTGCACGGTTCTGCCAGCTATGCGTACGACGCAATGAACAAGAAGATGAAATGCGGGCAGGCGGTGACCAAGGTGGTCAGCGACCAGCCCTATGACGCAGACAAGAAGCTGGTCGACTACGTCTAGGCTTTGGTTTGGTCGCCCAGGTGGATGCGTCGCAGCGCGTCCATCTGGGCGACAACTGCTCCCGGCCCGCCGCGTCCCATGAGCGGCGCGCTAAACCGATTATGAACGGTGGGTTCAAGGCAGGTTCGGACGGGTGGAGCTAGAAGGGGACAACAAACGCGCAGGGATGCGCCAGGTTTTGAGGCCCCGAAATGCAGATCAAGTTTGTCGTCGCCGCTATCGGACTTGTCGCCCTGGCGTTGCCGCTCGCGGTGTTTGCCAGCCAGCCGAAGCTCGAAGCGCTGAAGCCGGCGCCATCGCTGGCCAAGGCGCAGGTGCTGTCGATGCTGCTGCTCGATCCGCGTGAGAGCGGCGCCGAGTTCAGCGTGAAGCTGCCCCAGGGGTATGCGACGCTGGATGTGGATGCGGATCCGTTTGGGGTGGTTGCCAACTAATATCGGGGCTCCACTCACCCCCTCCCATCCTCCCGTCTAGGGGAGGTGCCGTTTTGTGGGCGGGCTTGATCGAGCTCCAAGCACTGACGTCATCCCCGCGTAGGCGGGGACCCAGTGCGGTCTCTCCACTTCGCTGTGCGTCGAAACCTCCAACGGGGTTCCCGCCTTAGCGGGAATGACGCCGGAGGGGTGGAGGGGCGCGCCTTAGAGGATCCCCTTCAGCCTGACATGCTGCAGCAGCATGATGGTTTTGGCGTCGGCGATTTCGCCGGAGGCGATCATGCCCAGCGCCTCGTCGATGCCGAGTTCCAGCACTTCGATGTCTTCGCCTTCGTGTTCGATGCCGCCGCCGGCCGAGACTTTCGAGTCGGCGTCGTATTCGGCGAGGAACAGCGAGAGCTTTTCGGTGACCGAGCCGGGGCTCATGTAGGCGCTCAGCGCCAGCTCGACGTCGTGGACGCGGTAGCCGGATTCCTCTTCGGCTTCTTTCTTTGCCGTGGTCACCGGGTGGTCGCCGTCTAGCTTGCCGGCGACGACCTCGATGAGCCAGCCCGGCTCGCCGTGGGCGAAGACCGGGAAGCGGAACTGGCGGGTGAGGATGACGGTGCGCTGGGTGCGGTTGTAGAGCAGGATGCCGGCACCGTCGCCGCGGTCGTAGGTTTCGCGGACCTGGCGCTGCCATTCGCCGTTGCGGCGCTTGAGCTCGATGGTGGTCTTCTTGACCAGCCCCCAGTTGTTCGAGAGCACCTCTTCGCCGAGCACTCGTACTTTCTCGTTCACGTCTTCAATCCTCAATGGAACCCGCACAAACACCATGCGTTGGTGAACCGATTGTGAATAGCGGCTTCAGCGCAGAGCCATTCGCGGCACGTTAGAAGTCTCATCAAGCAGCGGAAATCTCGAACACAGGGATCGCCCGCAACAAGGACGAAAGAGATGGGCAGACTTGCAGCGGGAACGGTCATTGCACTCGCGATCCTCGCGATGAATGGCAACCTGGTGCGGGATGTCCTGGCGGAGGACAGCCAGCGGCTGATCGCCTCGACCACGCTTTCGTCCGCCACCCCGGTGGCGTCCGGACCCAGCAGCGAGCGGGTGTTGAGCTTGTTGCTCACACTCGAAGCGCTGCGGGCCGCGCCGGAGGTGCTCGTCCGTCGGTAATGCACTCAACGCATAGCGGGACGAAAGTGCAATGCTTGGCATAAGCAGAGCCTTTGACCTCAGCGCAAACCGCCGCTAGAAGTCTCGAACCATTCCAAACTGGGGCGCCCGGCCTTCTCCCGGCGGGCGAGGCGCGAGACTAGCATGGCTCCTTCTTCACGGCCGCTTTCGCCGCATCTTTCGATCTACCGCTTTACGCTCACCATGACGATGTCGATCGTGCACCGCGCGACCGGCATTGCGCTTTATGGCGGCACGCTGCTGCTGGCGCTGTGGCTGGTGGGAGCGGCGATCGGCGGCGGGTTCTTCGATTTCGTCACCTGGCTGTTCGGCATGTGGCTCGGGCAGCTGGTGCTGTTCGGCTACACCTGGGTGCTGTTCCACCACATGTTCGGCGGCATCCGGCACTTCGTCTGGGATGCGACCAAGGCGATGGACGCGGCCGGGCGAGAGCTGATCGTCCGCATCCAGCTCGGTGCTTCGATCCTACTGACGCTGATCGTCTGGGCAATCTTCGTGTGGTTCAAATGAGTTCGGCCAAGCCCACGCGGGCACAGATCCAGACGCCCTCGACGCATTACGGCCGGGCCAAGGCGTCGACCCGGCACTTCATCACGCAGCGCATCACCGGCGCGATCAACATCCTGTTCGCGCTGTTCATCATCTGGTTCGTCGTCAGCCTCGCGGGCAGGGCGCCGGCCGAGATGATCGCGCTGGCGCGCAACCCGTTCGTCGCGATCGGGCTGGCGCTGCTCATCGTCAATGTCGCCGTGCACATGCGGATCGGCATGCGCGAGGTGATCGAGGACTATATGGACGGCGAGCCCAACCGCCTGGCGCTTGCCGCCAACAACATCTTTGCCGTCTTCATCGTGGTGGTGGTGCTCGGCGCCATCGCCAAGCTCGTCTTCTGGGGTTAGCCGCATGGCCGCTTACGAGATCATCGACCACGAATTCGACGTGGTCATCGTCGGTGCTGGCGGCGCCGGGCTGCGCGCGACGCTGGGCATGGCTGAGCAGGGGCTGAACACCGCCTGCATCACCAAGGTGTTCCCGACCCGCTCGCATACCGTGGCGGCGCAGGGCGGCATCGCCGCTTCGCTGGGCAATATGGGGCCGGACAGCTGGCAGTGGCACATGTACGACACCGTGAAGGGGTCGGACTGGCTGGGCGACAACGACGCCATGGAGTATCTGGCGCGCGAGGCCCCGGCGGCGATCTACGAGCTCGAGCACTATGGCGTGCCGTTCTCGCGCACCGACAAGGGCACGATCTACCAGCGGCCGTTCGGCGGCCATATGACCGAATTCGGCGACGGCCCGCCGGTGCAGCGCACCTGCGCCGCGGCCGACCGCACCGGGCATGCGATCCTCCACACGCTCTATGGGCAGTCGCTCAGGAACAACGCGCAGTTCTTCATCGAGTATTTCGCGCTCGACCTGATCATGGGCGCCGATGGCAGCTGCCAGGGCGTGATGGCGTGGAAGCTCGATGACGGGACGCTCCACCGGTTCCGCGCCAAGCTCGTGGTGCTGGCGACAGGCGGCTATGGCCGGACGTATTTCTCGGCGACATCGGCGCATACCTGCACCGGCGACGGCAACGGCATGGTGGCCCGGGCGGGGCTGCCGCTGCAGGACATGGAGTTCGTGCAGTTCCACCCGACGGGTGTTTATGGCGCCGGCGTGCTGATCACCGAAGGGGCGCGCGGCGAGGGCGGCTATCTCACCAATTCGGAGGGCGAGCGGTTCATGGAGCGCTATGCGCCGAACGCCAAGGATCTGGCGAGCCGCGATGTGGTGAGCCGCTGCATGACGATCGAAATCCGCGAGGGGCGGGGCGTGGGGCCGAAGAAGGACCACATCTTCCTGCATCTCGACCATCTCGACCCTAAGGTGCTGCACGAGCGGCTCCCCGGGATCACCGAGAGCGCCAAGATCTTTGCCGGCGTCGACCTGACGCGCGAGCCAATCCCGGTGCTGCCGACGGTGCACTACAATATGGGCGGCATCCCCGCGAACTATCACGGCGAGGTGCTGAACCCGACCGAAGGCGATCCCGACCGCGTGGTGCCGGGGCTGATGGCGGCGGGCGAAGCGGCCTGCGCTTCCGTGCACGGGGCGAACCGGCTGGGCTCGAACTCGCTGACCGACCTCGTGGTGTTCGGACGCGCGGCGGCGCTGCGGGCGGCGAAGGTGGTGGACAAGGGCTCGATGGTGCCTGCGGCGGTGGCCTCGGAGGACGAGCGCATTCTCGCCCGTTTCGACCGGCTGCGGCATGCCAATGGCTCGTCGCCGACCGCGCAGGTGCGCGACAAGATGCAGCGCATCATGCAGGAAGACGCCGCGGTGTTCCGCACGTCGGAGTCGCTGAAGTCGGGCGTCGAGCGCATCACCGCGCTCTATGGCGAGCTGGGTGATCTCAAGGTTTCGGATCGCTCGATGATCTGGAACTCGGACCTGGTGGAGACACTGGAACTCGAGAACCTGATGGCGTGCGCCGCGACGACAGTGGTTTCCGCCGAGGCGCGCCACGAAAGCCGCGGCGCCCATGCGCATGAGGACTTCCCGAGCCGCGACGATGTGAACTGGCGGAAGCACACGCTGAGCTGGATCGACGACGCGGGCAAGGTGGAGCTGGGGTATCGGCCGGTGCATGTCGACCCGCTGACGCCGGAGAGCGAGGGCGGGATCAGCCTGAAGAAGATCGCGCCGAAGGCGCGGGTGTATTGAGGTGAGGGGGCCGGCGCGCGCGATAGCTCTGCTGGCTGCGCCGCCGCTACTGGCAATCTTGTCGATGGCCGTTCAGGCTGACGACCGAGCGGCCACCGATGGTGAGATGAAGGCGCTGTTGCAGGGGTGTTGGCACAAGGGCAACTCCCTGCTTTGCTTCGAGCGCACGGGGCGATTCACCGAACGGGTCTCTGGTGATGGTGAGGGGGGCTGGGTCTATCTGGGCTCCTACAGGGTTGCAGCAGGAAAGCTGCGCCTCAACAACATGCGAGGCGACGGTCCGATAACTGCCAATCGCCAGATGATTTGCGATGTCCTGATGCGTCCGAAGGTTTCATTTCGACTTATGAACTGCGCCAGGTCCGATAGGGGTGATCGCGCGGTCGATGACCCCAACAGTTATCTTCCTGCGCAGTTCGGTTATCTCTTTCTGTCGGAGGCGATATCCGAATGACCGCCGCCGCCGGCTATTCCGGCACTCCGCTGCCGCAGAAACTTGGGCTCAAGGACGGGCAGCGGGTGTTGTTTCTGGGGTTGCCTGTTGAGCTGGTGGAGCTGAAGTCGGCAAGGGAATTCGCGGAGGTGCGCGACGCGCAGTGGGATGCGTGGCGCGGCAGCAAGGGCTGGGACTTCGTGCACGGCTTCACGGCGTCGCGCGGGGTGCTTGAGGACAACGCGCGGCCGTTGATGGAGGCCATCACTCGCGATGGGGCGATCTGGATCTCATGGCCGAAGAAGGCGGCGAAGGTTCAACCCGACATCACGGAAGATGTGATACGCGAAGTGGTGCTGCCGATCGGGTTGGTCGATATCAAGGTGGCGGCGGTCAGCGAGATCTGGTCGGGTTTGAAACTGATGATCCGCAAAGAATTGCGGTGAGACAAACGGGGCGAATGATGAAGCGGGTTTTGGTGGCGCTGCTGGCGCTGGGGATGCTGGGCGGCGTGGCACAGGCGGCGCCGAGCGAGGCGCAGAAGGCCGATTTCTACAAGACCTGCATGGGCATCGCTTCGGACGATGCGCTGTGCAGCTGTAAAGCCGATGCGGCGATGACGCTGATCGACGAGGAATTCATGGCGATGGTGATCGCCTCGATGAAGGGCAAAGCGCCGCCGGCAGGCCAGTACTCGGCCTATAACACCTACGTCGCCAAATCGAACCAGATCTGCAAGCCGAACTACTGAGGAAAGCCCTGTGTCGCTGAAGCATACGAGAGCCATTGGACTGATTACCGGCGCGTTCGCGACGTTGTGGCTTGCGGGGTGCGGCGGGCTGTCGGCGGATGCGCAGGCGGTTGCCGATTCCTGTTCGAAGGTGCCGGGCGCGACCGCGGAAAGCTGCCAGTGCTACGCCAAGGAACTGTCGGCCAAGCTGAAGCCGGAGCTGATGAAGCTCGCGACCTACGCGCAGACCGACCCCGGAAAACTGTTCGATCCGGCAGTGATCGGCAATTTGAGCGCCAATGACGTGATGGCGGTGACCAACACGTCGGCCGCGGCGCTCAAGACGTGCAAAGTTGTAGGATAGGGCCATGGCTGAATTCACGCTCCCCAAGAACTCGCGGATCATGCCGGGCAAGACCTGGGCGAAGCCGGCAGGGGCGACGCGGCTCAAGGAATATCGGGTGTACCGGTACGATCCGGACTCGGGCGAGAACCCGCGGCTCGACACGTATTTCGTCGATCTCGACGATTGCGGTCCGATGGTGCTCGACGGGCTGCTGTGGATCAAGAACAAGGTCGATCCGACGCTGACGCTGCGCCGCTCGTGCCGGGAGGGCATCTGCGGTTCGTGCTCGATGAATATCGGCGGCGCCAACACGCTTGCCTGCACCAAGGGCATGGACGATTTCGCCGGGCATATCAGCGTCTACCCGCTGCCGCACATGCCTGTCATCAAGGACCTGGTGCCGGACCTCACCACCTTCTACGACCAGCACCGCTCGATCGAGCCGTGGCTGAAGACCACGACGCCGACGCCCGAGAAGGAATGGCTGCAGACGCGCGACGACCGCGCCAAGCTCGACGGGCTCTACGAGTGCATCCTCTGCGCCTGCTGCTCGACTTCATGCCCGAGCTACTGGTGGAACGGCGAGAAGTATCTCGGCCCAGCAGTGCTGCTGCAGGCCTATCGCTGGCTGATCGACAGCCGCGACGAGGCGACCGAGGAACGGCTCGACAACCTCGAGGATCCATTCAAGCTCTATCGCTGCCACACCATCATGAACTGCGCCAAGGTCTGCCCCAAGGGGCTCAATCCGGCCAAGGCAATCGCCGAGATCAAGCAGATGATGGTGACACGGGAGTTCGCATAAGCTGTTTGAGACCATCGCCGAGATCGAGGATCCGTCTGTCGCCCGCGTGCTGATCGCGGCGCTGAAGGCGCATGGGTTCCATCCCAAGGAAGGCGGGGACAGCGGCTTGCCGGGGCTGCCGGGGGTGTATGGGCCGAAGGGCATTGCGATCGAGTTGCCGGAGGAAGAGGCGGGCGACGGCAAGCTGCTCGCCGATGCGCTGGTGGCGGAGATGCTGAGGCGGTAGGGGGGCGATCCGTCCGAGCGTGTTGCGCCCCCACCCTTGATCCCTCCCCGCAAGGGGGAGGGAGACGCAGCGGCGGCTGCGGCGACGACTCCCTAACTCTGCCACATTGATCGTCGCATAGGGGAAGCGGGGCTTTGGCGGTTGACGGCGTTGCCGTTCAGGCTGTATCGCCGGTCACCAATTCTTAACCATCTGGCGGAGCAGGGCCGATGATGAGTTCGAGACGCGCAAGCGTTTCCATGGTGGTGATTGCCGGTTTGGCGCTTGCGCTGAGCGGCTGCGCCTCGAGCGGCGTAACCACGAGCAGCATCGCCTCGGCCGAGACTATCACCCCGATCCAGAACACGCCGGTGGCGAGTTCGGACCTTAACGCGCTGCCGGGCACTACCGTCCAGCCGGGCGCGATTGCCCAGCCGGCGCCGCTTGGTGCGCCGGGGCAGATCGGGCAGCCGGCGCAGGTGGCGAGTGCCGATGGTTCGTTCGCGACGCTGGGCTCGGTGCCGCAGGCGCCGGGGCGGGATCTCTCGACCGGGCTGACCGTCGAGAAGCTGCTGGGCGGCTGGACCGTGGTTTCGGGCGCCGAGCAGTGCAAGCTCAACCTTACGCAGACGGCGAAATCGGGCACGTCGCGCTATCGCGCCTCGACGCCGGGTTGCGCTCTCGCCGGCCTGAAAGTGGTGGCGAGCTGGCAGCTGGTGGGCAGCCAGGTGCAGCTGTTCGACGAGGCCGGTGACATCATCGCCTCGCTGATCCTCAGCGGTAGCCAGTTCATCGGCACTCTGGCCGGCGGCCAGGGCATCACGATGGTCGGCTAGCTTGGCTAGCCGGCGGCGGGGGCCTGCAGGCACACCAATCACCGACAAACTGAACGCGCTGACCAGGGGCGGCGCGCTCACTCCCGATCCATTGCAGTTCAAGGCAGCGGCGGCGCTCGATCGCGTGGCGGTAGAGTTTGCCGCCCAGAACGGCTCGCGCGGATTTCTCGGCGGGCTGTTCGGCGGGCCGGAGCCGGTGCGCGGGGTGTATCTCGTCGGGCAGGTCGGGCGTGGCAAGACCATGCTGATGGACTTGTTCTTCTCGCTGGCGCCGACGACAGAAAAGCGGCGGGTGCATTTCCATGAGTTCATGGACGAGATGCACGAGGCGATCGCGAAATTCCGCAAATCGGCGAAGGGCAAGGCGGATAGCGCCGACCCGGTCGCGGCGGTGGTGAAGCCGTTGCTGGACGAGGTGCGGTTGCTGTGTCTCGACGAGTTTCAGGTGCAGGACATCACCAACGCGATGCTGCTGGGGCGGCTGTTCGACAAGCTGTTCGCGGGCGGGGTGACGATCGTTGCGACCTCGAACACGCGGCCGGACGATCTTTACGAGAACGGGCTTAACCGGCAACTGGTGCTGCCGTTCATCGCGGAGTTGAAGCAGCACGCGGAGATCGTCGAGCTCGATGGGCCGACGGATTATCGGCGGCTGAAGTTCGAGGGCGAGGCGGTCTATCACTATGGGGGGGGGGCCGAGGTCGATGCGGCGATGGACCGGCTGTGGCTGAAGCTGACCGGTGGCGCCGAGGGTGAGCCGGCGGAGCTGCATTCGCTGGGGCGAGTGATACCGGTGCCGCGGGCGGCGATGGGGGCGGCGCGGTTTACATTCGCCGAGCTTTGCGAAGCGCCGCTTGGCGCGCGCGACTATCTGAAGCTCAGCCACGCCTACGAGGCGGTGATGATCGATCATGTGCCGCAGTTCGACCGGTTGAAATCGAACGCGGCGAAGCGGTTCATTCTGCTGGTGGACACGCTCTACGATCGTGGGGCGAAGCTGGCGGCGAGCTTTGCGGTGCCGCTCGATGAGCTTGGACAGGACGACAAGACGAAAGCCGAGTTCGCGCGCTGCGTATCGCGGCTAATCGAGATGCAGTCGGCGGAGTATCTAGCGGCGCCGCATCGCGGGGATGGGGCGGCGCTGCACTAAGTGTCGGACTCGTCAACTTGCCCAAGGAATGGGCAATTTCCGATGTGATGAAAACTCAGCCGGTAGGACGTACGGCTGACTTGCCCCCGTCACCCTCTAGGGTTAATAGGAGCGCGCAATTTCCAGCATAAGCAAAACGGGGTTCGGTGGATGGCGCGCAAGAAGATCGCTCTGATCGGTGCGGGACAGATTGGTGGCACTCTGGCTCTGTTGGCCGCGACCAAGGAGCTGGGCGATGTGATCCTGTTCGACGTGGTCGACGGCGTGCCGCAGGGCAAGGCCCTGGATCTCAGCCAGTCCGGCCCGGTCGAAGGCTTCAACGCCACCCTCAAGGGGACCTCGGAATACAAGGACATCGTCGGCGCCGACGTGGTGATCGTCACCGCTGGCGTGCCGCGCAAGCCCGGCATGAGCCGCGACGACCTGCTCGAGATCAACCTCAAGGTGATGGAGCAGGTGGGTGCGGGCATCGCGAAGTACGCGCCTGAGGCGTTCGTCATCTGCATCACCAATCCGCTCGATGCGATGGTGTGGGCGCTGCAGAAGTTCTCCGGGCTGCCGGCGAACCGGGTGGTCGGCATGGCGGGCGTGCTCGACTCGTCGCGCTTCCGCCACTTCATCGCCGATGAGCTCAAGGTTTCGGTGCAGGACGTGAACGCGTTCGTGCTCGGCGGCCATGGTGACACGATGGTGCCGCTGGCGCGCTACTCGACCGTTGCGGGCATTCCGCTGCCGGACATCGTGAAGATGGGCTGGATGAGCAAGGAAAAGCTCGAGCAGATCATCCAGCGCACCCGCGATGGCGGCGCCGAGATCGTCGGGTTGCTGAAGACCGGTTCGGCGTTCTATGCGCCGGCGACGTCGGCGATCGAGATGGCCGAGAGCTACCTTAAGGACAAGAAGCGCATCCTGCCGTGCGCCGCCTATCTCAAGGGCGAATACGGCGTGAAGGGCACCTATGTCGGCGTGCCGGTGATCCTGGGTGCCGGTGGCGTCGAGAAGGTCGTCGAGATCTCGCTGTCGGGCTCCGAGCAGAAGGCGTTCGATAAGTCAGTCGCGGCCGTGAACGGCCTCGTCGAAGCGTGCAAAAAGATCGCGCCAAAGCTGGCGTAGATTGTGCGGGGCCGGCTCAGTCGGCCCCCACCTGGTCCTCCCTGCAATGGCGCGGGGACTTCCGTTGAAAATCCACTCCACCATTGCGAGCATCCCGCGAAGCGGGGACGACCCGGCGGGTGGGAGAGCTTCCGACACAAGGCGGTAGGTAGACATGAACATCCACGAACACCAGGCCAAGGCGCTGCTGAAGACCTACGGGTTGCCGGTGGCCGATGGGGTGGCGATCTTTACGCCGCACGAGGCCGAGGCTGCGGCGCTGGAGCTGCCGGGTCCCCTCTATGTGGTGAAGTCGCAGATCCACGCCGGTGGGCGCGGCAAGGGCAAGTTCAAGGAACTTCCCGCCGATGCCAAGGGCGGCGTGCGGCTGGCGAAGTCGGCGGCGGAAGTCGCTGCCAATGCCCAGGAAATGCTTGGGCATACGCTGGTGACCAAGCAGACTGGCCCGGCCGGCAAGCAGGTCAACCGGCTCTACATCGAAGACGGCGCCGACATTGCGCGCGAGCTCTACTGCTCGCTGCTGGTCGATCGCTCCACCGGTCGGGTGTCGTTCGTGGTCTCCACCGAAGGCGGCATGGACATCGAGGCGGTTGCGCATGACACGCCGGAAAAGATCATCGCGGTCGATATCGACCCGACGGTCGGCGTCACGGCCAAGGACGTCGCTGAGATCGTTGCGGCGCTGAAGCTGGATGGGGCGGCCGCAGAGGATGCGAAGTCGGTATTCCCGGCGCTCTACAAGGCGTTCGTCGAGACCGACATGTCGCTGCTCGAAGTGAACCCGCTGATCGTGATGGCGAACGGGCACCTGCGCGTCCTCGACGCCAAGGTGAGCTTCGACAACAACGCCGCGTTCCGGCATGCCGAACTGGCGCCGCTGCGCGACCTCACCGAAGAGGATGCCAAGGAGATCGAGGCGTCGAAGTTCGACCTCGCCTACGTGGCGCTCGACGGCAATATCGGCTGCATGGTCAACGGCGCCGGCCTCGCCATGGCGACGATGGACATCATCAAGCTCTATGGCGCCGAGCCCGCCAACTTCCTCGACGTCGGCGGCGGCGCATCGAAGGAGAAGGTGACGGCGGCGTTCAAGATCATCACTGCTGACCCTGCCGTCAAAGGCATCCTGGTCAACATCTTCGGCGGCATCATGCGCTGCGATATCATCGCCGAAGGCGTGATCGCCGCGGTGAAGGAAGTGGGCCTCAAGGTGCCGCTGGTGGTGCGTCTCGAAGGCACCAACGTCAAGGAAGGCAAGGCGATCCTCAATTCGTCCGGCCTCAACGTGATCTCGGCCGACGACCTCGACGATGCCGCGCAGAAGATCGTCGCGGCGGTCAAGGGCTGAGCATCGCCATGAGCGCTTCCACGGCTTCCCTTGCCACAGGCCACGAGCGTCTCCAGGCGCTGGTTGGTGCATGGCAGGGCGAGGAGGAGATGTCTGCAACGCAGTGGGCACCGGCCGGCCTCGCGACCGCCGAGTTGGTGACCGAGCCGGATTGCGGCGGCCTTTACATCGTGCAGCGCTATCGCCAGGCGCGCGACGGCAAGCCGTCGTTCGCGTCCCACAACGTCTTCGCCTTCGACCGGACGGACGGGTCCTACAAGCTCTACCAGTTCGACTCGATGGGCTTCATGCCGGTGCCGGCTTCCGGTGCGTGGACGGGTGACGAACTCGTCATGGTGCGCACTTCCGAGCGCGGCTCGGCGCGCGTCAGCTACTTCTTTGACAGCCAGGACAGCTACCGCACGCGGCTTGAGTTCCGACCCGCTGGCGCCGCGGACTGGCAAGACATGGCGAAAGGCACGTTCCGGCGTGTTTCGCCTTCCTCTCTAACCATCTCGTAAAGGGCCGCAATGTCCATTCTCGTCAACAAAGACACCCGCGTTCTGGTGCAGGGGCTGACCGGCAAGACCGGGACGTTCCATACCGAGCAGGCGCTGGCCTATTACGGCACCAAGATGGTGGGGGGCGTGAACCCCAAGAAGGCCGGCGAGGTGTGGACCAGCGGGCTCGACGGCTCGGCGACACTGCCGGTGTTCGCGACCGTTGCCGAAGGCAAGGAGCGCACCGGGGCGACCGCATCGGTAGTTTATGTGCCGCCTCCGGGTGCAGCCGACGCCATCATCGAGGCGATCGACGCCGAGATCCCGCTGATCGTCTGTATCACCGAGGGCATTCCGGTGCTCGACATGGTGCGGGTGAAAGCGCGGCTCGACAAGTCGAAGTCGCGGCTGCTCGGGCCGAACTGCCCCGGCGTTCTGACGCCGGAAGAATGCAAGATCGGCATCATGCCGGGCTCGATCTTTTCGAAGGGCTCGGTGGGCATTGTTTCGCGCTCGGGTACGCTTACCTATGAGGCGGTGTTCCAGACCACCAATGCCGGGCTCGGCCAGACCACCGCGGTCGGCATCGGCGGTGATCCGGTCAAGGGCACCGAATTCATCGATATGCTCGAGATGTTCCTCGCCGACGAAGAGACCAAGTCCATCATCATGATCGGCGAAATCGGCGGTTCGGCCGAGGAAGACGCCGCGCAGTTCCTGATCGACGAAGCCAAGCGCGGCCGCAAGAAGCCGATGGCCGGGTTCATCGCCGGTCGTACTGCTCCGGCGGGCCGGACCATGGGCCATGCCGGCGCCGTGATCTCCGGCGGCAAGGGCGGCGCCGAGGACAAGATCTCGGCAATGGAACGTGCGGGCATAAAGGTGTCGCAGTCGCCTGCGAGGATTGGCCAAACCCTCGCGGAAGTTCTAAAAGGCTAACCCGAGGGCGACAAACCGATGATTGGGCGCGGGCAAAACCCCGCGCCTTAACGTCAAACAAAGGACTACACGGGCATCTAGGCCCGTGCTCGCGAGCCCGGTCGAGACCTCCCGGGCATTTGAGAAGGATGGCGGGGTCAAACGCCCCGCGACGCTGGATATGACCCGACAAGAAAAGAACGAACAGTTCTTGCTCTCTTCTTTCCTTTATGGCGGCAACGCCGATTACATCGAAGGGCTGTACGCCCGCTACAAGGCCGATCCGGCCTCGATCGATCCGACCTGGGCGTCGTATTTCGATCGGCTCGAGGATGCTCCCGCCGACATCGACAAGAATGCCGAAGGCCCGAGCTGGCAGCGCCGCGACTGGCCGCAGGCAGCGAACGGCGAGCTGGTCTCGGCGCTCGACGGCAACTGGGGCGAGATCCAGGTCAAGGTGCAGAAGGCATTGGTCGAAAAGGCCAAGGTCGAAGCGGCGCCGGCACCGACTCCGGTCGACGTGCTGCAGGCGACGCGCGACTCGATCCGCGCCATCATGATGATCCGCGCCTACCGCATGCGTGGGCACCTGCACGCCGATCTCGATCCGCTGAAGCTGAAGACCGACGATCCGGCGCCGGAACTGGAGCCGGCGGCATATGGGTTCAACCCGCACGACTATGCGCGCAAGATCTTCATCGACAACTATCTGGGGCTCGAATACGCGACCGTGCCGCAGATGCTGGAAATCCTCCGGCGGACCTATTGCTCGACCGTCGGCGTCGAGTTCATGCACATCTCCGATCCCGAAGCCAAGCAGTGGATCCAGGAGCGCATGGAAGGGCCGGACAAGGAGATCAAGTTCACGCCCGAGGGCAAGAAGGCGATCCTCAACAAGCTGGTCGAAGCCGAGGGTTTCGAGAAGTTCCTCGACGTCAAGTTCACCGGCACCAAGCGGTTCGGCCTCGATGGCTCGGAGGCGCTGATCCCGGCGCTCGAGCAGATCATCAAGCGCGGCGGCTCGCTCGGCGTGAAGGACATCGTGCTCGGCATGGCGCATCGCGGCCGGCTGAACGTCCTGACCCAGGTGCTGGCAAAGCCCCACCGGGCGCTGTTCCACGAGTTCAAGGGCGGGGCGTTCTACCCCGAGGAAGTCGAAGGCTCGGGTGACGTGAAGTACCACCTCGGTGCTTCGGCCGACCGTGAGTTCGACGGCAACAATGTGCACCTGTCGCTGACCGCCAATCCGTCGCACCTCGAGATCGTCGATCCGGTGGTGCTGGGCAAGGCGCGCGCCAAGCAGGACCAGCGTTCGGCGGTCGACGGGCGGTTCATCGCCGATACGCGCCAGACCGATCGCTCGGTGGTGCTGCCGCTGCTGCTGCATGGTGACGCCGCGTTTGCCGGCCAGGGCGTGATCGCCGAGTGCCTGGGGCTTTCCGGCCTCAAGGGGCACCGGACCGGCGGTTCGATCCACGTAGTGATCAACAACCAGATCGGCTTCACTACGGCGCCGATGTACTCGCGTTCTTCGCCGTATCCCACCGACGTCGCCAAGATGATCGAGGCGCCGGTGTTCCATGTGAATGGCGACGACCCGGAAGCAGTGGTCTATGTCGCCAAGGTCGCGACCGAGTTCCGGCAGCGCTTCGGCCGCCCGGTGGTCATCGACATCTTCTGCTATCGCCGCTTCGGCCATAACGAAGGCGACGAGCCGAGCTTCACGCAGCCGCTGATGTACTCGAAGATCCGCAGCCACGAGACGACGCTCGACATCTATTCCAAGCGTCTCGTCGGCGAGGGCGTGCTCTCGGGCGACGAAGTCGACAAGATGAAGGCGGACTGGCGCGCGCATCTCGAGCACGAGTTCGAGGCCGGGCAGGATTTCCGTCCGAACAAGACCGACTGGCTCGACGGCGTGTGGAAGGACCTGAAGCGCGCCGACGTAGAAGGCCCGCGCCGCGGCGACACCGGGGTGGATGTCCCCGATCTGGTCAAGCTGGGCCAGAAGCTGTCGACAGTTCCGGCCGGCTTCAACGCCCACAAGACGGTGAAGCGGTTCATGGACAACCGGCTCGCTTCGATCGAGTCGGGCGAAGGCATCGACTGGGCGACCGGCGAAGCGCTGGCGTTCGCGAGCCTGCTCGAGGAGGGCCACCCGGTCCGCCTGTCGGGCCAGGACGTCGAGCGCGGCACCTTCAGCCAGCGGCACTCGGTGCTGTACGACCAGGAGAAGGAAGAGACCTACACTCCACTCAACAACATCGCGGAACTGCAGGCGCGCTACGAGGTCATCAACTCGATGCTCTCGGAAGAGGCGGTGCTGGGCTTTGAGTACGGCTACTCGCTGGCCGAGCCGAAGACGCTGACGCTGTGGGAAGCGCAGTTCGGCGATTTCGCCAACGGCGCGCAGGTGGTGGTCGACCAGTTCATCTCGTCGGGCGAGCGCAAGTGGTTCCGCATGAGCGGTCTCGTGATGCTGCTGCCGCATGGCTATGAAGGCCAGGGGCCGGAGCACTCGTCGGCACGTCTCGAGCGCTATCTGCAGAGCTGCGCTGAAGACAATATGCAGGTCGCCAACTGCACGACGCCGGCGAACTACTTCCACATCCTGCGCCGGCAGATGAAGCGCGATTTCCGCAAGCCCTTGGTGCTGATGACGCCGAAGTCGCTGCTGCGCCACAAGAAGGCGGTGTCGGGGCTGGTCGAGTTCGGGCCGGAATCGACGTTCCATCGCCTGCTGTGGGACGACGCGGAAGCGCCGGGCGTGCCCAAGACCACGATCAAGCTGAAGCCGGATGCGGAAATCCGCCGTGTCGTCCTCTGCACGGGCAAGGTCTACTACGACCTGCTCGAGGACCGCGAGAAGCGCGGCATCGACGATGTGTACCTGCTGCGGCTGGAGCAGCTTTATCCGTTCCCGGCCAAGGCGCTGCTCGACGAGCTCAACCGCTTCCCGAACGCCGAGATTTTCTGGTGCCAGGAAGAGCCCAAGAACATGGGTGCGTGGGCATTCGTGCAGCCGTATATCGATTGGGTGATGGACCAGATGGGGCGTCCGGGCGACCGGCCGCACTATGTCGGCCGCGCCGCTTCGGCGGCAACGGCGACCGGGCTGATGCGCACGCATCTGCAGCAGCTGCAAGCCTTCCTCGAAGAAGCATTCGCCAAGTAGACTCGGCAAACAAACTCGCCAGACAAGCGGCAAAGAAAACTGAAGGACCAAACTGATGGCGACTGACATCCGGGTGCCCACGCTGGGCGAGAGCGTCACCGAGGCGACGATCGGCCAATGGTTCAAGAAGGTCGGCGACACCGTCGCGGCCGATGAACCGGTGGTGGAGCTCGAGACCGACAAGGTAACGATCGAAGTGCCGGCTCCGGCGGCCGGTGTGCTCGAGGCGATCACCGCCAACCCGGGCGACACGGTCAATGTCGGGGCGCTGATCGGCGCCATCGGCGCGGCTGGTGCGGCCGCCGCCGCGGCTCCGGCCGCTGCTGCCAAGCCCGCCGAAGTGCCGCAGCCGGCGGCGGTTGCCGCCGAGCCGGCACTGAAGGCCGGCAACGGCAGTGGTTCGATGGCTCCGGCCCCGAGCGCGCAGAAGCTGATGGCCGAAAGCGGCCTGTCGGAAACCGATGTCAGCGGCTCGGGCAAGCGCGGCCAGATCCTCAAAGAAGACGTGCTGGCGGCGATCGCCAAGCCCGCTGCTGCGGGTGCGACGGCGAGCGTCATCGCGATGCCGACGGCGGTCAGCGGTTCGGCGGCAGCGCCGATCCCGGCAGCGAAGCCCGCGCCGGCCCCGGTGGCTGCTCCGGCACCCGCCCCGGTGGCGAAGGCGGCTGAGCCCGCAGCAGCTCCGGCCCAGGTCCGTGGCCCGGTCAACGCCAGTGACGACGTGCGCGAGGAGCGGGTGAAGATGACCCGCCTGCGCCAGACGATCGCCCGGCGCCTCAAGGAAGCGCAGAACACGGCGGCCATGCTCACCACCTTCAACGAGGTGGACATGAAGCCGGTGATGGACCTG
Organism: Devosia sp. P2_G7; assembly: GCF_056403495.1. Lineage (NCBI taxonomy): Bacteria > Pseudomonadati > Pseudomonadota > Alphaproteobacteria > Hyphomicrobiales > Devosiaceae > Devosia > Devosia sp. P2_G7. The sequence goes on along the minus strand of NZ_JBFUFI010000001.1, from coordinate 323,474 downwards.
CGCAATTCCTACAAGGAGCTGTTCGAGAAGAAGCACGGCGTGAAGCTCGGCTTCATGGGCTTTTTCACCAAGGCGGTGACGCACGCGCTGAAGGAGATCCCGGCGGTCAATGCCGAGATCGATGGCGAGGAGCTGATCTACAAGAACTACGCCCATATCGGCGTGGCCGTGGGGACCGAGAAGGGCCTCGTGGTGCCGGTGGTGCGCGATGCGGACCAGATGTCGATCGCCGAGATCGAGAAGGACATCGCCCGGCTGGGCAAGCTTGCCCGTGACGGGCAGCTGTCGATGGCCGACATGCAGGGTGGTACGTTCACGATCTCGAACGGCGGTGTTTACGGCTCGCTGATGTCGACGCCGATCCTCAATGCGCCACAGTCGGGCATTCTGGGCATGCACAAGATCCAGGAGCGGCCGGTGGTCGTCGGCGGTGAGATCGTCATCCGCCCGATGATGTACCTGGCGCTGAGCTACGACCACCGCATCGTCGACGGCAAGGAAGCCGTGACGTTCCTGGTGCGGGTGAAGGAAAGCCTCGAAGCGCCGGAGCGGCTGGTGCTGGATCTCTGATCCGGCCTAGCAGGCAGTAAAGACAGCAAAGGGCTCGCCAATGGCGAGCCCTTCTGCTTTTGCCGACCGGCAGACGGCATCGGTCGCTTCTGCATGTTCGGTCAGGGATGGGCAGCCTGCAGCTTGGCGATGGTGGTCTTTTTGCCATCGAGGATGAAGGGCGCCTTGGTGCGCTTGGAGATGCCGAAGATGTCGCCCTGCTCGATACCGACGGCCTCGCGGACGAACTGCTTGACGTCGACGCATACCCTGACGAGCACTTTGGTGCCGCGTACCCCCGGCACGCGACCGGACGCTTCGGCAAGGCAAAGGATGGATTTGCCGGGCTCGGTAACGATGGTCCAGCGGGACTTCTCGACCCGCGACGAGCCGGTGCCCAACAGGTAGAGACTGCCGTTGCTGCGGAAATAGGCGATGGCGGTGCCGCCGCGACGGTCATAGTGCATCGCTGTCTTGCCAGCGAAATATTGCTGCAGCTGGTCGGCGCTCATTTTGTTGAGCGGTAACGCCTGACCCGCCAAGGCGGCGCCAGAAAGTACAATTAGAAAAAGTGCTGCGAGAAATGTTCTCATGATGGGACGCTTCCAAGCCTTGTTGTTTGATCATTGTTTTCGGCGGCGGCGTCATTACAGACCTCTCGGCCCGGGCAGAACCTATTGGTTCTCGGCAGTGGGTCAACGGGATGGTTAGCAAAGAGTAAACGGATCGGTGTTGCAGGCTCGCGCCAGATAAATCAGCAACGAGAAAGGGCTCACCTTGCGATGAGCCCTACGGAAGGAGCTTGCCTTTGCAGGCAGGCAGATCAGTCGCCTTACTTGACGTTCCACCACCAGGGCAGAGTGTCCTTTTCGCCGGCGGCCTGGGACTTGTTTTCGCCGACCTGCTCGCAGTAGCCGCCGGGGCGCTTGTAGGCTTCCGGGGCGTCGGGGCCGCAGAGCGCCGAAATCTGGGTGTCGACGGCGAAGGCCGGGGTGGCAATCGAGGCCGCGGAGATGACGGTGCCGAGCAGGGCCAGTGCGATGATCTTCTTCATTTATTTCGTTCCTGGGTGGGGCCATCCGAACGGACGGACCGGGGGTGGGAGGTTGCGTCTGCAACTGATGGCGGGCTTCTAGGGGCGGGCATTTGAACCGAGTTCGAACCGCGCGTTCAGAGGTGGTTCAGCCGAGTCGGGGTGGCGGCCGGGTGGCTTTTCGGGCCGCCCTCGCTAGAGTGGCGGCAACGGAGGAGACTATGGCGGACAAGGTTATCGTAGTGACTGGCGGCAGCCGCGGGATCGGGGCTGCGGTGTGCCGGTTGGCGGCGGCGCGGGGCTATGGCGTGGTGGTGAACTATGTCGGCAATGTCGCGGCGGCAGAAGCGGTGTGCGCCGATATCCATGCGGCCGGTGGCGAAGCGGTGGCCGTGCGTGGCGATGTCAGCAGCGCCGAGGACGTCGAGCATATCTTCAGCGCGGCGGACCGGATGGGGCGGCTGGCGGCGCTGGTCAACAATGCCGGGACGATTGCGATGTCGGCGCGCGTCGATGCAATGGACGCGGAGCGGATCAACCGGATCTTTGCGATCAACGTGACAGGATCGATGCTCTGCGCCGGTGCGGCGGTGCGGCGGATGTCCACCATGCATGGCGGGGCCGGCGGCGGCATCGTCAATGTCAGCTCGGCGGCGGCAAAGCTCGGGGCGCCGGGGGTGTATGTCGACTATGCGGCGAGCAAGGGGGCGATCGACACGTTCACCGTCGGGCTGGCGCTGGAAGTGGCGGCCGAGGGCATCCGGGTCAACGGGGTGCGGCCGGGGGTGATCGATACCGAATTCCACGCGACTGGCGGTGTGCCGGACCGGGCCCACCAGCTGGCGCCGAGCGTGCCGCTGGCGCGGGTGGGCACGGCCGAGGAGGTGGCGAGCGCCATCATGTGGCTGCTGTCGGACGATGCGGGGTATGTGACGGGGACGACGCTGGCGGTGACGGGGGGACGGGCGGCCTTTGCTTGAGGCGAGAGTGCAGTTTCGCCCGCATCGATTCATGCGCATTTCGCATAGGTCGGTCGTGTCGGGGGTTCCCTCCCCAACGCGGGTAGTTTAACCCGTTTGTCAGTCCTATATCGGCAGCGCGGGCGCCACTCCCTCAGGCGCCGCTTGAGCCTCTCGGAGACATCATGGCGGACACTTTCGACCTCACCGTAATCGGTTCCGGCCCGGGCGGGTACGTGGCGGCAATTCGGGCGGCGCAGCTCGGGATGAAGGTCGCGGTGGTGGAGAAGTGGCCGACCTTCGGCGGCACCTGCCTCAATATCGGCTGCATCCCCTCCAAGGCGCTGCTCCATGCATCGGAGCTGTTCGAGGAAGCGGGACACCAGTTCCGCCAGTTCGGCATCGATGTGACGCCGCAGCTGAATTTGAGGCAGATGCTAGTGCACAAGGACGATACCGTCACTGCCAACGTCTCGGGCATCGAGTTCCTGTTCAAGAAGAACAAGATCACCACCTTCCGCGGCACCGGCTCGATCCCCGCCGAGGGCAAGGTGCTGGTGACGCCGGAAAGCGGTGCGCCGCAGACCATTGAAACCAAGAACATCCTGATCGCCACCGGCTCGGTGCCGATCAGCCTGCCGGGCATCACCATCGACGAGAACAAGGTGGTGTCGTCGACCGGTGCGCTGACCCTTCAGGAAGTGCCCAAGCGTCTGCTGGTGATCGGTGGCGGCATTATCGGGCTGGAACTGGGTTCGGTGTGGGGCCGGTTGGGTTCCAAGGTGCAGGTGGTCGAGTTCCTCGACCGGATCCTGCCTGGGCTCGACAGCGAGGCGGCGCGGCAGACGCAGCGGAACCTGCAGAAGCAGGGCATGGAGTTCAAGCTTTCGACCAAGGTGACGGCGATCGAAAAGCAGGGCGACGGCTCGCTGCGCGCCAAGCTGGAGCCGGCGGCCGGTGGCGAGGCGACGTTCGCCGAGGCCGATGCGGTGCTGGTGGCGGTGGGGAGGAAGCCGTTCACCGAAGGGCTGGGGCTCGAGGGCGCCGGCGTGGCGCTCGACGAGCGCGGCCGGGTGCGCACCGACGCGCAGTTCAAGACCAATGTGCCGGGCATTTATGCGATCGGCGACGTGGTGGCCGGCGCCATGCTGGCGCACAAGGCGATGGACGAGGGCCATGCGGTGGCAGAGATCATCGCCGGGCAGCACCCGCATGTAAACTATGGCACCATCCCGTCGGTGATGTACACCAGCCCGGAAGTTGCGTGGGTCGGCAAGTCCGAGGACGAGCTGAAGGCGGCCGGGATCGAGTACAAGGCAGGCAAGTTCCCCTTCACCGCCAACGGCCGCGCCAAGGCGATGCTGGCGACGCAGGGCTATGTGAAGATCCTCGCCGACGTGAACACCGACCGGGTGCTCGGCGCGCAGATCATCGCCAAGAACGCCGGCGAGATGATCCACGAAATCGTGGTGCTGATGGAGTTCTCGGGCAGCGCCGAGGACCTGGGGCGCACGACGCACGCGCACCCGACGCTATCGGAGGCGGTAAAGGAAGCCGCGCTGATGTGCGGGGACGGCGCGATACATATCTAGGCCTCACGCGCCATGCCGCTGCGGGCTGGCCCGGTGGGCCAGTCCTCGCTGGTTCCCATGGGGCGCGCGCCGCGCGGGGTCCTCGCTTCGCTCGTCCGGCGCCAGTGCGTCGGTGAGTGCCTTCTCCCCTTGTGGGAGAAGGCAGGTCGGAGAGATTGGGGCCTAGCCTCAGGCCGTATTCTCCTCCAGCACTTTCACCCTCGGCTTTTCCTTCCTCGTGAACAGGAACACGCCGCCCAGTACCAGGGCGGTGCCGATGGCGTGGTAGAGGGTGAAGGCTTCGCCGAGGATGGAGATGGCGAGGCCAACCGTCACCACGGGCGAGACGTTGCCGATGATGGCGGTGCGTTCCGGGCCGATGAGGCCGATGGCGCCCGAGATGCAGTAGGCCGGCAGCACGGTTGAGACGGTGCCGATGGCGAGCATCAGGAGGAAGCCATTGCCGGTGACCGCCAGGTCGCTCACCGGGTGGGTGAAGAGGAAGTGCAGGATCACCGCCGGGCCGGCGCCGCTCATGGCGATCGAGGTGAAGAGCTGCGGGCCGAGCTTGTCGATCAGGGGCTTGGCCATGATCTGGTAGGCCGCGTAGGCGATGGCCGAGCCGAAGACGAGCGCCGCGCCGAGCAGCACGTTGTCGCCTTCGATCCTGAGGTCATGCCAGAAGATGACGCCGATGCCGAGGTAGGAAACGAGCAGGGCGACAACCATCGGCAGGGTGATCTTGCGCTTGAAGAAGATGGCGCCGAACAGCACGACGAAGAACGGATAGGTGAGGAGGATCAGCCGGTCGAACTGGGCGGTGATGTACTCGAGCGCCGAGAAATCGAGGAAGCTCGCGACGTAATAGCCGATGACGCCGACGCCGAGGGTCTGCGCCAGCACCGGCCAGGTGAGGACGGGCGGCGCGCCGGCCGGAGTGGCCGCGAGCGTCTTGCGATAGGTGATGATACCGACGGTCAAAAAGATCGGCACGGCGACGATCATGCGCCAGGTGAGCGTGGTGACGGAATCGATGCCTTCGAGCAGCGCCAGCTTGATGACGATGCCCTTGGTGGCGAAAAAGGCGGCGCCGGCCAGCGCCAGCACGATGCCGGCCCAGGCCATCTGCTTGAAGGCAGGGCGCGGGGCAATGGATGGGTTAGGCGCAGTGTCGGAAGACATTTGGCGGGTCCAGTTCTGGCCCTGCCATCAGATCACCGGAGAACCCGCGCCTGATGGCGGGGCCGGTGAGCATCGAGGGTCAAACAGCCGTCGCGTCCCGGTCCCCGGAGGGGATGAGGCAGGTTTTGCCAATAATTAGGATGCAAGCGGTCATGAGCGGATAGGTACGCGCTGGCCAGAGGACTGTAAAGTGGGCGGTTGGGTGAACGGTGCGTTCGCTGTCAGGCCCGCGGATGGGCCGCTCGATAGCTCTCCAGCAGGCGCTCCGTATCCACCGCCGTGTAGATCTGCGTGGTCGAGAGCGAGGCGTGGCCCAATAGTTCCTGGATGGCGCGGAGGTCGCCGCCGCGGCCGAGGAGGTGGGTGGCGAAGCTGTGGCGGAGGGCGTGCGGGGTGGCCGAGGGCGGGAGGCCGAGCGCGCCGCGCAGTTGCTGCATGCGCAGCTGGATGAGGCGGGGGGAGAGCGGGCCGCCTTTCTTGCCGCGGAAGACCGGTTCGTTCGGGCCGGGGTGAAACGGGGTCAGGCCGAGATAGGTGTCGATGGTCTGGCGCACGGGGGCGATGAGCGGGACGAGGCGGGTCTTGCCGCCCTTGCCGGTGACGCGCAACGCGCTCGATTCGAGATCGGCGGGGGTGAGGCCGAGGGCTTCGGAAATGCGGAGGCCGGCGCCGTAGCAGAGGGAGATCACTGCCATGTCGCGGGCCGCGACCCACGGGGTGTCCTCGAGCTCGTCGGTGGTGGTGATGGTGGCTTTCGCTTCGAGCACAGTAAGTGCCTTGGGCAGCGATCGCGGTTGCTTGGGGGTGCGGATGGTGTTGAGGGCTTCGGTGGCGAGGACGCCTTCGTGCTCGAGGAAGCCGAAGAAGCTCTTGATGGCAGACAGGGCGCGGGCGAGGGAGCGCGAGCCGAGGCTGTCGTTGCGGCGGGCGGCGAGGAAGGCGCGGATGTCGGCGGCGCGGAGATCGCGGAGCGTGGCGAGGGTCACCTCACCGCCGGTGTGGGCGGCGAGGAAGGTGACGAACTGGCCGAGGTCGCGGAGATAGGCTTCGAGGGTGAGCGGGGCGAGGCGGCGGACGGCGCCGAGGTCGCGTTGCCAGTTGGCGATGTGGGTCGCGAGGGCGGCATCGGTGAGGAGGGCGTGGGACATTGCCGAACTCTGTGCCGAAGCGGTTAGGATTCAGCAAACAACTTCGGCGTTAGTACTGCATTAAGTATAATTTGTCAGGTTGGCGCGGGTTCGACAGTAGATCGAATCTCGGGGCAATTAACGCATTTCACCTCCGACTTCGTGGGTCGGATTTTTGGATTTTCAGGGGGCATTTCAAATGAATACTCGCAATGGATTGCGGGGGCTGGCGCTTGCACTATCGCTGGGCGTGGCGCTGCCCGTCTTGGCGGCGGATCTCGGTGCCGAGGAGACGCTGATCGTCGACGAGCAGGGCATCGTGACGCTGTCGGGCGGTATTGGCATCGTATCGCTCGAAGCGAACGAATATGTCTACGCCGGACCTACTACCGACGTCCGGCTGAGTCACCTGATCTGGCAGAGCACCGCTCCAATGCTAACGGCGGGACTCGACGTGGCGTTACCGGAGGGCTGGACCTTCTCTGCGCAGGCGCAGGTTGCCATGGGCGGTGACAGCTACATGGAAGACTACGATTGGATCTTCCCCTGGGCGACCGGTACTGGCGACGACGACTGGTCGGATCGCTCGCAGCATGATGCGACTGACCTCGAGTGGTACTTCAATGGCTCGGTCCTGCTTGGCCACGACTTCGCCGTCAGCGACAATGTCATCGTCAATGTCAATGGCGGCCTCAAGTATACCGATGTCCAATGGTCCGCCTATGGCGGCGACTTTGTCTACAGCAGCGGTGGCTTCCGAAATGACATCTTCAGCGAAGCCGACAGCACGAAGATGATTACATATCGCCAGACTTTCCCGGCGTTGGTGGCTGGCATCGACGCTGAGGTGGTGGAGGGGGCCTGGACGTTGGGAGCGTCAGCCCACGCCGGACTCACGTTCTACAGCAAGGCTGACGACCAGCACTACCAGACCCTCGTTCCCACGCAGTTCATTGACCATCTTGGGTCGGCACCCTTGGTGTCGGTCGGTGCTTCGGCCACATATCAAATCGCCGATGGCCTCAACGTCTTCGTCTCCGGAACAGCTGAGAAGATCTTCACCGGGCGCGGCAATGAGTATGTCTACGATATGACTGACGGCAGCCTGGATCTGATCGCCCCAGACATGGGCGGTGGCGATCTGTTCGCTGCCACCCTGTCGGCAGGCCTCAAGGGCACGTTCTGATCTGACCAACCCCGTGGCGCAGGTCGACTGTTGCCGATCTGCACCACCACATCCTCGAACCCGCCCGTGCCCAACACACGGGCGTGAGGTGCCCTTTGCGTGCCGTATTTGCGGGGCTATCCGGACGGCATGCATCGGTTCACGGCCTTTTTGACGCTCTGCGTCGCGCTGCTCGCGCTGTTGAGCCCCAGCTTTGCGGCCGGGGTTTGCATCGCCAATGGCGGGCTGCCGTCGGTGAGCACCAGCCATGATGGCGGGCCGACGCAGTTGCCGAACCCATGCGAGATGCAGGGCGGCAAGCGGGTGATGCCAGTGCAGCCGGATTTCGGCAGTCACGCGCAGGTCGAAGTGCCGCGCGCGACGTCGGCGCAATGGGCCCTGGGTCTAGCCGACCAGCCGATGCGGCAGGGGCGGGCGACGCTGGCGGAACTGCCGCCGCCGCGACTGGGCTAAGCCCTTCCGACACCGTCACCTCCCTTTATGCCAACGCGGCCCCTCTCCGGCCGCCAACGAGATTTTGCCATGACTGAACTTATTATCGGCCGCCGGGCGCTGCTCGCCGGGGTGGCGAGCTTTGCGGCTCTTGCTCTGGCTGGCTGTGCCACCTCCGGCAGCCCGCGGCTCGAAGCCGAAACCACGCAGGTTCCAGCCGACGTGCTGGCAACCTATGCGGCGCTGCCGAACGAGCGCTTCCCCATCCCGGCGGCGCGAATCGACCTGGTCGATCCGCAATACTGGCGGCAGGTGGTGGGCGATCCGACCGGCGAACGGCCGGGCACCATCGTCGTCGATACCTCGACGCGCTTCCTCTACCTGGTGCTCGAGGGGGGCAAGGCGATGCGCTATGGCGTCGGCATCGGGCGCGACGGCTTCGCGTGGTCGGGCCGCGCCTATGTCGGCTACAAGCGCGAATGGCCGACCTGGACGCCGCCATCCGAGATGATCGCGCGGCAGCCGGAGCTGGAGCAGTATCGACACGGCATGGCGCCGGGGTTCGAGAACCCGCTCGGGGCGCGGGCGCTGTACATCTTCCAGGGCGGCAAGGACACGATCTATCGGCTGCACGGCAACCCGGATGCGACCTCGATCGGCAAGGCAGTGTCGTCGGGCTGCGTGCGGCTGCTGAACCAGGACGTGATTGACCTCTATGAGCGGGCGCCGTCGGGATCGCCGATTTTGGTGATCTGAGGCGGGGGTGACGCCGGTGGGCTGGGCGAGAAGGTGCGGGACCGGTAGGTCCCGCACACCTCAATGCTTCAGCGCTTCGACCAACGAGTGCTGGACGTAGTTCATCGGCTCGGACCAGCGCGGGTCGCTCCAGCGCTCCTGCATCTCTGTCTCCGAAACCTCTTCGACGCGCTGCTGCAGCCACCAGATGTTGCCGAGAGGGTCGCGGACGCGGGCGACGCGGTCTCCGAAGGCCAGAAGCGTCGGCTTCGTGACCTCGGTGGCGCCGGCTTCGAGGGCCTTGGCGAAGCCCTTCCGCGCATCGTCGACGAAGAGGCGGATGAAAGCGGGCATCGGGTCGATGCCGGCGGGGGCGTCGAAGGCCATCACCACGGCATCGCCGATGCGGATTTCGGCATGGCCGATGCTGCCATCCTCGTTCGGCACACGCGCCAGTTCGGTGCCATCGAAGGCAGCGACAAGGAAATCGATCAGTTGCGGGGTGTCGGCAGAAATGATCCACGGCGTGACGGTGGTGTAGCCTTCGGGAATCGTGCTGGGCATGGGACGCTCCTCATGTGGTTGGGCACGTATCGTATGAACCGAGACTGCTGACAGAACGCGGCAGGAGCCAAAGAGTTGGGGAATGGTCTTGCAATTCCCATCTCAGCCGTGAACAAAGCAGGCACAGATGGAAAAGTCCCCCGACATCGTGGCGGTGATGGTGAGCGTGTCGGTCGACGGACCGTACAGCTATCGCGTGCCGTATGGGATGGAGGTGCAGCGCGGCTCGATCGTGGCGGTGCCGCTGGTCGGGCGGTTGACGCTGGGGGTGGTCTGGGGGCCGCCCAAGGACAATTATGCGCACAACCGGCTGAAGGACATCGCGCAGGTCTACGACACGCCGCCGCTTTCGGAAGAGCTGCTGAAGACGGTCGACTGGGTGTCGAAATACACGCTGGCGGCGCCGGGGCTGGTGCTACGGAGCGTGCTGCGCTCGACCGAGGCGCTGGAGCCGGAGCGGCAGATCACGGCATTCCGGCTGGCTGGGGTGGAGCCGGAGAAGCTCACCAAATCGCGCGAGAAGGTGCTCGACCTGCTGATGGATGGGCAGGCCTGGGCCAAAGCGGCGATTATCGGGGCGGCGGGCGTTTCGGCTTCGGTCGTCGAGGGGCTCGAGAGGGCCGGGGCGCTGGAGCGGATCGAGATGCCGCCACCGCCGATCGCGCTGCCGCCCGATCCGGATGCCGATCCGCCGGTGCTCAGCGAGGAGCAGGCGGCGGCGCTCAAGCAGATCCGTGAGATCGATACGGCCACGTTCGGGGTGGCGCTGCTCGATGGGGTGACCGGCGGCGGCAAGACCGAGGTGTTCTTCGAGGCGGTGGCCGATACACTTAGGGCGGGGCGGCAGGCGCTGGTGCTGTTGCCCGAGATTGCGCTGACCAACACGTTCGTCGAGCGCTTCACCAAGCGGTTCGGCACGCGGCCGGCCGAGTGGCACTCGGACATGACGCCGGCGCAGCGGGCGCGGACATGGCGCAGCGTGCTCAGCGGCGACGTGCGGGTGGTGCTGGGGGCGCGTTCGGCGCTGTTTCTGCCGTTCCGCGAACTCGGGCTGGTGGTGCTCGACGAGGAGCATGACGGGGCGTTCAAGCAATATGACGGGGTGAACTACCACGCCCGCGACATGGCGGTGGTGCGGGCGCGGCTGGCCGATGCGCGGGTGATCCTCAGTTCGGCAACGCCGTCGGTGGAGAGCCGGAACAATGCCAATCTGGGGCGCTACAAGCATGTGCTGCTGACCTCGCGTTTCGCCGAGGCGGTGCTGCCGGACATCGTACCGATCGATATGCGCGAGGACCCGCCGGACAAGGGGCAGTGGATCGCGCCGCAGCTGGCACGCGAAGTGTTCGCGACGCTCGACCGGGGCGAGCAGGCGCTGCTGTTCCTCAATCGGCGGGGCTACGCGCCGCTGACGCTGTGCAAGGCGTGCGGGCATCAGTACCAGTGCCCGGATTGCTCGGCCTGGCTGGTCGAGCATCGGTTCCGCGGCGTCTTGATGTGCCATCATTGCGGACATGAGCAGCGGGTGCCGAAGAGCTGCGGTGCCTGCGGGGCGGTCGATTCGCTGACGCCGATCGGGCCGGGGATCGAGCGGGTGGCGGAGGAAGCGGCGGAGCGCTTTCCGGGCGCGCGGATGGTGATCCTCTCGTCCGACATGGGCTCGAACCAGCAGCTCAAGGAGCGGTTCGCCGAGATCGAGCGCGGCGAGTACGACCTGGTGGTCGGCACGCAGCTGGTGGCCAAGGGACACCATTTCGAGAAACTGACACTGGTCGGAGTGCTCGACGCCGATCTCGGGCTCGATCGCGGTGATCCGCGGGCGGCGGAGCGGACGTTCCAGATTTTGACGCAGGTGACGGGCCGGGCTGGGCGCGCCAACCGGGCGGGAAAGGCGTTCCTCCAGACCTATCATCCGGATCATCCGGTGATGAAGGCGATGGTCAGGGGTGACCGCGAAGCGTTCTACAAGCACGAGCTGCTGGCGCGCGAGGCGGGCGGGTTGCCGCCGTTCGGGCGGCTGGCGGCACTGATCGTTTCGGCCAACGAGCATGACCCGGCCTTCGCCTACGCCAAGCAACTGCTCAGCGTGGCGCCATTGGCCGAGGGGCTGAAGTTGTTCGGGCCGGCCGATGCGCCGATCTCGATGATCCGCGGCCGGCATCGGGTGCGGCTGCTGGTGCAATCGGGCAAGGATTTCGACCTCTCGGGCTATGTGCGGTTCTGGCTGGAGCAGGGGCCCAAGACGACGGGGAACCTCAGGGTGCAGGTCGATATCGATCCGCAGAGCTTTCTCTAGACCATCCCGTTGCGGCTTCTACTGATCAGGTGAAGCCCTGATTGTGTTGCCGTTCCGACCGGCCTCCTAGTCATCGTCCCGGATCGGGCGATCCGGAAGTGATTGGGGGATATCGGCATGGACTGGCTGAGCGGAAGCGCGCCTTTCGTGATGTGGGGCGCAATCATCGTATTCAACATCGCAATCATCCAACTGCTGCGGACGTGCCTGGTCGGCATCGATATCCAGGCGGCACTGAGCGAAAAGGGGCCGGTGGCGGTCGTCCAGACCAGCATGACGAAGCAGACCGTGCCAACCGATGCCGGTGGCCAGTTGCAGACGGAGGAAAAGAAGGAGAAGCAATCGACGCCCGGGCCGAGTGGCGAGACGAGCTACAGCCGCGTCTCGGGCATGGTTGGGGCTGTGGTTCTGGCCTGCTTCATCTGGGCGTTGGGGAACGTCGTGCTGTTCAAGGCCTTCACCGCGCCCGCCGAGGTCGGCACGATGCTGCAGGGATTGAGTGGTTTCTTCCTCGCTGGAGCGTCGCTGTTCGCACCCTATGCGTTCAACCAGCTGAGCGCTGCTTTCAAGCCTAACTAGCCCAAAGCGACGAGCCCTCGGACAAGGCGCACGCCGACCGCAATCGCAGCGGCCGGCGCTCGTGCTTTTCCCCTGCGACAAAACTCCCCGAAAGACTCGTGTCCCGGTGCCTTGCGATGCCCAAGATCGCATGTTAGAGGGGGCGCGAAATCCGGGGGGCTATCCGCTTTTCCCCGGCGAACAATCATAAGCGACAGCAGCCTCCGGCGCCTCTACTGGCCGGGTCCGGGTTGCGCAGCACGAGGGTGTCGGGGCATTGGCAGCGCAGAATTCAGTGCTTACCCAGATCGCGCGGCCGTATGCGTCGGCGCTCTACGATCTCGCCGCAGCCGACGGTTCCGTCGCAGCGGTTGAGCAAGGGCTGGTGAACCTGCTGGCACTGGCCGAGGAAAGCCCTGATTTTTCCAGGTTCCTCCGCTCGCCGGTGATCAATACCGAGGAAAAGGCGCAGGCGATCCACGCTGTGCTGGAGCGCGCCAAGGCGCACAGCACGGTGGGCAATTTCGTCAAGGTCGTGGCCCGCAACGGCCGGCTGTTTGCGCTGCCCGAGATCATCAAGGCTTTCCGCGAGCGCGCTGCTGATGCGCGCGGCGAAGTAACTGCAGATGTGACTTCGGCGACGGCGCTCAGCGCTGCGCAGATCAAGACGCTGGCCGATACGCTCAAGGCGAAGATCGGCAAGTCCGTCACGCTCAACCAACATGTCGATCCCAGCCTGATCGGTGGCCTCGTGGTCAAGGTCGGTAGCCAGATGATCGACAGCTCACTCAAAACCAAGCTCACGGCGATGAAGATCGCGATGAAAGAGGTCGGATAATGGATATCAAAGCCGCGGAAATCTCTGCGATCCTCAAGGAGCAGATTCAGAATTTCGGCCAGGAAGCGGAAGTTTCCGAAGTTGGTCAGGTTCTGTCGGTTGGCGACGGTATCGCCCGTGTCTATGGCCTCGACAACGTGCAGGCCGGTGAGCTCGTCGAGTTCCCGGGCGGCATCAAGGGCATGGCGCTGAACCTCGAAACCGACAATGTCGGCGTCGTGCTGTTCGGCAATGACCGCGGCATCAAGGAAGGCGACGTCGCAAAGCGTACCGGCGCCATCGTTGATACCCCGGTGGGCAAGGAGCTGCTCGGCCGCGTGGTCGACGCGCTCGGCAACCCGATCGACGGCAAGGGCCCGCTGAAGGCCAAGGAACGCCGCCGCGTTGACGTGAAGGCCCCGGGCATCCTGCCGCGGAAGTCCGTGCATGAGCCGATGTCGACCGGCCTCAAGGCCATCGACGCGCTGATCCCGATCGGCCGTGGCCAGCGCGAGCTGATCATTGGCGACCGCCAGACCGGCAAGACCGCCGTTATTCTCGACACCTTCCTGAACCAGAAGCCGGCGCACGCTTCCAACGCTCCCGAGAGCGAGAAGCTGTACTGCATCTACGTCGCCGTCGGTCAGAAGCGCTCGACCGTGGCGCAGTTCGTCAAGGTGCTGGAAGATGCCGGCGCGCTGGAATACTCGATCGTCATCGCGGCGACCGCTTCCGATCCGGCCCCGATGCAGTTCCTCGCGCCGATGACCGGCGCCGCCATCGGTGAGTATTTCCGCGACAACGGCATGCACGCCGTGATCGCCTATGACGATCTGACCAAGCAGGCCGTCGCCTACCGCCAGATGTCACTGCTGCTGCGCCGTCCGCCGGGCCGCGAAGCCTATCCGGGCGACGTGTTCTACCTGCACTCGCGCCTGCTCGAGCGCGCCGCCAAGCTCAACGAAGAGCATGGCTCGGGTTCGCTCACCGCGCTGCCGGTTATCGAAACCCAGGCGAACGACGTGTCGGCCTACATTCCGACCAACGTGATTTCGATCACCGACGGCCAGATCTTCCTCGAGACCAACCTGTTCTTCCAGGGCATTCGCCCGGCGGTGAACGTCGGTATCTCGGTGAGCCGCGTGGGTGGTAACGCCCAGATCAAGGCGATGAAGCAGGTTGCCGGCTCGCTCAAGGGCGAGCTGTCGCAGTACCGCGAGATGGCCGCGTTCGCGCAGTTCGGTTCCGATCTCGACGCTGCCACGCAGCGCCTGCTGAACCGCGGTGCCCGCCTGACGGAACTGCTGAAGCAGCCGCAGTTCTCGCCGCTGAAGCCGGAAGAAGAAGTCGCGGTGATCTTTGCCGGTGGCCAGGGCTACCTGGACGACCTGCCGGTCTCGGCGGTCGGTGCGTTCGAAGCGGGCCTCCTCGGTGCGCTCCGTTCGAAGCATGCCGACGTGCTGACGGCGATCGCCAAGGAGAAGGCGCTGTCGGATGATCTCCGCGCCAAGCTCAAGTCGGCGATCGACGGCTTCAAGAAGACGTTCCAGGCCTAAGGCCAATACTGGCGCGCGACCGTTCCGGTCGCGCATGGGGAGTAAAGTGGCCCGATGGCTTCGCTAAAGGACCTCAAGAACCGGATCGCCTCGGTCAAGTCGACCCAGAAGATCACCAAGGCCATGCAGATGGTGGCAGCGGCGAAGCTTCGCCGCGCACAGGAAGCAGCCGAGGCGGCGCGTCCCTATGCCGAGCGCATGGGGAACGTGCTGGCGGCGCTCGGCGCAGCCTATGCCGGCCGCGAGGACGCTCCGGCGCTGCTCGCCGGGACCGGCAAGGACCAGGTGCACCTGCTGGTCGTGGCGACGGGCGAGCGTGGTCTGGCCGGTGGTTTCAACTCGTCGATTGCGCGCCTGGCGCGTGAAACGGCGCAGAAGCTGCTCGGTGAAGGCAAGACGGTGAAGATCCTCACCGTCGGCCGCAAGGGCAACGACATCCTGAAGCGGACGCTCGGCGACAAGATCGTCGAGGCGGTCTCGTTCCGCGAAGTGCGGACGCTCGGCTATGCCAACGCTGCGACGGTCGGCGAGAAGGTCCTCGCCATGTATGCGGCGGGCGAGTTCGACGTGGCGACGCTGTTCTACGCGCGCTTCAAGTCGGTGATCGCGCAGATCCCGACTGCGCACCAGCTGATCCCGGCGAAGTTCGAGGCTCCGGCCGAGGGTGCCGCCGAGACGCTGAGCTACGAGTACGAGCCGGACGAGGAAGCGATCCTCGAGGACCTGCTGCCGCGCAACATCTCGGTGCAGATCTTCCGGGCGCTGCTCGAAAACAACGCATCGTTCTTTGGGGCGCAGATGAGCGCCATGGACAACGCGACGCGCAATGCCGGCGACATGATCAAGCGGCTGACACTGGTCTACAACCGGCAGCGCCAGGCCCAGATCACCAAAGAACTCATCGAAATCATTTCGGGCGCGGAAGCGCTCTAGCAGGAACGAGGTAAATCATGGCCCGCGCAGCGACTGCAGCAAAAGCCCCGGCGACCGACAAGGCTCCCGCCGCCAAGAAAGCCCCGGCCCGCAAGGCCGCTTCGACCACCGTGGTCTCGACCTCCGGCAAGCCGGTGGGCAAAGTCTCGCAGGTGATCGGCGCCGTGGTGGACGTGACCTTCGAGGGTCACCTGCCGGCGATCCTGAACGCGCTGGAAGTCGACAATAACGGCAGCCGGCTGGTGCTCGAAGTTGCGCAGCACCTCGGCGAAAACGCCGTGCGCACCATCGCGATGGACACGACCGAAGGTCTGGTTCGCGGCGCGCCCGTGGCCGATACCGGCGAGCCGATCTCGGTGCCGGTGGGCGACGAGACGCTGGGCCGCATCATGAACGTCATCGGCGAGCCGGTGGACGAAGCCGGCCCGGTGGTCACCAAGGCCCGTCGCGCCATCCACCAGGAAGCGCCGAGCTTCGTCGAGCAGGCTTCGGAAGCGCAGATCCTCGTCACCGGCATCAAGGTGGTGGACCTTTTGGCCCCGTACGCACGCGGCGGCAAGATCGGCCTGTTCGGCGGCGCCGGCGTGGGCAAGACGGTGCTGATCCAGGAACTGATCAACAACGTCGCCAAGGCGCACGGTGGTTATTCGGTGTTCGCCGGCGTGGGTGAGCGTACCCGCGAGGGCAATGACCTCTACCACGAAATGATCGAGTCCGGCGTGAACAAGGACCCGCACGAGAACAACGGCTCGACCGCCGGTTCGAAGTGCGCCCTGGTGTTCGGCCAGATGAACGAGCCGCCGGGCGCCCGTGCCCGCGTCGCGCTTTCGGGCCTGACCGTCGCCGAGCACTTCCGCGACCAGGGCCAGGACGTGCTGTTCTTCATCGACAACATCTTCCGCTTCACCCAGGCAGGCTCGGAAATGTCGGCTCTGCTCGGCCGTATTCCTTCCGCCGTGGGTTATCAGCCGACGCTCGCCACCGACATGGGCGCGCTGCAGGAACGCATCACCACGACCAACAAGGGCTCGATCACTTCGGTGCAGGCGATTTACGTGCCGGCCGACGACTTGACCGACCCGGCGCCGGCGACCTCGTTCGCGCACCTTGACGCGCAGACCGTGCTGAACCGCGCGATCTCCGAAAAGGGCATCTACCCGGCCGTGGATCCGCTCGACTCCAACTCGCGCATGCTCTCGGCCAACATCGTCGGCGAGGAGCACTACAACGTCGCCCGCCGCGTGCAGGAAATCCTCCAGCGCTACAAGTCGCTGCAGGACATCATCGCGATCCTGGGCATGGACGAGCTTTCCGAAGAGGACAAGCTGACCGTGGCGCGCGCCCGCAAGATCGAGCGCTTCATGAGCCAGCCGTTCTTCGTGGCCGAGGCGTTCACCGGTACGCCGGGCATCTTCGTGGCGCTCGAAGACACCATCAAGGGCTTCAAGGGCCTCGTCGATGGCCAGTACGACCACCTCCCGGAAGCCGCCTTCTACATGGTCGGCACCATCGAGGACGCGGTCAAGAAGGCCCAGAAGCTGGCTGCCGCAGCCTAAGCTTCACTGACGCACTCGGGTTCGCCTTCGGGCGGACCCTGATCATCGCAAAGGCAGGACCATGGCCGAAGGCACCAAACTCGAAATCGTCTCGCCCGAGCGGCTGCTGCTCTCGGAGACCGTGAAGTCGGTGACCGTGCCGGGCGCCGACGGCTATTTCACCGTGCTGGGCGACCACGCGCCGCTGATGACGACGCTGAAGCCGGGCTTCGTGACGGTGGTCCGCAATGACGGGATCAGCCACGTCTACTACGTGCGCGGCGGCTTCGCGGACGTCTCGCCGGAAGGGCTGACCATTCTCGCCGAAGAAGCGCAGGATATCGCCGAATTCGACCGCGCCAAGATCGAAGGGCTGATCGCCGCCGGGCTCACCGCCCAGCAGGCTGCGACCACCGCCGAGGACGAGATGCGGCTGCAGGCAGAAATCGATGGCTGGCGGAACCTCCTGCTCGACGCCTCGGTCGGGACCAGCACCGCGCACTGAGCGGACGGCAGATACCGAATTCAAACGGGCGTCCTCAGGGGCGCCCGTTTTGCTTTGCGGGCGGCCGCGACGACACCTCCGAGGAGGGGGCGCCCTCCAAATATGACTTCCCCTGTCCTAAATGCGCGTTCGGAATCTATTCACCAACCCTTAAGGCAAACTGCGTAATTGTCGGCATCGGGAATGCAGCAAGACTAACCGCGCCGGGGCCAGGACAGCCACGGCTAGTAGTGGAGCCGCGCCCAATTGATCACCAGTCCTAAGCCGTTCAGCGGAAGCGATTCCGAACGCGCTCAGTCGTGCCCCGTCGTCGTCCACTCCAGAATCAGAGCGAGCGCAGCAGAATGAAGATCCGGACCCGCCTTTTCCTTATCGTCGCCGTCATGGGCCTGGTTGTTTCAGTCATCGGCGGGCTCGCCCTGTTCGTGACGACGTCGTTCACCGAGCGCACGCAGCAGCTCGAGGCGGCGTCGCAGCGGGCGTTCAACGGCGAGCATCTCAATCGGCTGGTGACGGCCGTGGTGATGGACGCGCGCGGCATCTATGCATCGCCCAACGTCGAGAAGGCGGCGCCGTTCGCCGAGGGGCTGCTGAAGTCGCTCGACAAGATCGACGCGCACCTCGCCGAGTGGCAGCCGCTGGTGCCGGCGGCCGACCGGGCGGCGTTCGACCAGGTGGTGGCCCGCACGGCGGAGTTCCGCCAGTTCCGTGCCGAAACCGCGCGCCTTGCGACGATCGATCCGGCGCAGGCCAACGCGCAGGGCAACAACGACGCCAACCGCGCCAACCGCAAGGCCTACCAGGGCGAGATTGACGCCGTGGTGGAGAATGACCAGGCGCAGTTCGACGCGATCAAGGCCGATATCGGCAGCTTCGAGGCGCTGATCCTGCCGGTGGTGGCTGGCGCAACGATCCTCGGGCTACTCGCCGGTGTGGGCGCAGCGATCTATGTCGGCACGCGCTATGTGTCGCGGCCGCTGACGCGGGTTACCGAGACGATGGCACGGCTGGCCGGCGGTGACCTCAGCGTAGACGTGCCCTATGCCGGCGAGAAGAACGAAATCGGCCAGATGGCGGCCGCGGTGCAGGTGTTCAAGGAGAACGGCATCCGCGTTGCCGAATTGAACGAGGACGAGCGGACGCGGCATGAGAAGGCGGCCGAGCGCGCCGCGATGATGATGAGCTTCCAGAACGCCTTTGACGGGGTGGTGGCGGCGACGCTAAAGGGCGACCTGAAGCACCGCATCGACGCGCACTTCGCCGATGCCGACATCGAACGCATCGCCAAGAACTTCAATGGGCTGATGGACACCGTCGCGAGCGGTCTCAATGAAGCGGGTGACGTGCTCGAAGCGCTCGCTGACGCCGACCTGACCCGGCGCATGGACGGCAATTACGAAGGCGAGTTCGCGCGGCTGAAGCACAACACCAACACGGTGGCGGAGAAGCTGACCGATATCGTGACGCAGCTGAAAAAGACCTCGTTCGACCTGAAGACCGCGACCGGTGAGATACTGTCGGGCGCCAACGACCTCAGCGAGCGCACCACCAAGCAGGCGGCGACGATCGAGGAAACCTCGGCGGCGATGGAGCAACTCGCGACCACAGTGCTGGCCAATGCGCAGCGCGCAGCCGGAGCGTCGGAGAATGCCGGGCAGGTGACGACGACGGCGGAAGCCGGCGGGGCGGTGATGCTGAGCGCCAATGCGGCGATGGGGCGGATCACCGAGAGTTCGGCGAAGATCTCGAACATCATCGGGCTGATCGACGACATCGCGTTTCAGACCAACCTGCTGGCGCTTAACGCTTCGGTGGAAGCGGCGCGGGCCGGTGATGCGGGCAAGGGCTTCGCAGTCGTGGCGGTGGAAGTGCGTCGGCTGGCGCAGTCGGCGGCCAGCGCCTCGAGCGAGGTGAAGGCGCTGATCGAGCAATCGGCCAACGAGGTGCAGGGCGGCTCGCGGCTCGTGGCCGAGGCAGCGGCCAAGCTCGAGCAGATGCTGGTGGCGGTGCGCGGCAATCGCGAACTGCTCGAGGGTATTGCGCAGGACAGCCGGGAGCAGGCCTCGGCGATCGAGGAGGTCAATACCGCGGTCCGCCAGATGGACGAGATGACCCAGCACAACGCGGCGCTTGTCGAAGAAACGAACGCCGCGATCGAGCAGACCGAGGCGCAGGCCAGCGAGCTCGACCGGATCGTTGCGGTGTTCACCGTGGACGCCCAGGCCGAGGCGGTGGCGCCAGTGGTGGAACTGCAGCCGGCCCGCGGCGTCAAGGCGCTGGAGCAGCGCGTGAAGGCGGCGGCGAAGACCTATCTCAGCCGCGGCAACACCGCGATCAAGACCGACGACTGGGCAGAATTTTAGCCCCCGCCGGGGATTTCAACTACGCATTAACCGCTAGAGCGCACCTTTCGTTAACGACGGGACGCGCGCCGGCCGCGTGCGTTTTCCGGGCCGCCAGAAGGCGGTGGCGTCGGCCGACGGAACTTCAGAATGAAGAACAAGGGTACTGCCGGCGCGAAGACGACGACGCCGGAATACGGCGCGCCGACAAAGCCGCCAAACGGGGTCCGGCTCAGGACCCTGGTGTTCGGCCTGTCGGCTACGCTGATGCTGATCGGTGTCGTGGTGGCCGGAGCGAGCTTCTACGTCTCCGCCGAATTCAAGCAATCGGGGAAGACCTCCGAGACGATGATGACGTCGATGCGGGCGCATATGACCGCCGACATGCTGCATGACAGCATGCGCGGCATCGTGTTCCGCGGACTCTATGCCGGCGTCAGCGGCGACGTTGAGATGGCCAGGGACGCTTACAGCGAGGTGATGAGCTACGGCGCTTCGTTCCGGCAGGCGATCGACTCGCAGAACGCACTGGATCTGCCCGAGAGCATCAAGAACGCGCTCGATGAGGTGAAGGCGCCGCTCGATGCGTACATCAACGCGGCCACCGCACTGGTCGGCAAGGTCAACAAGCTCGACGTAGCCGGCGCCACGGCCGATCTCGCGGCGTTCGATGAGAGCTTCGAGACCTTGGAAGGCCAGATGTCGGCAATCTCGGATGCGATCGAGGCGGCCAATATCGCGCAGTTGCGCGCCGCGGAGCGCAATGCGCTGTTCTCGGACATCGCCACCTGGGGCGGCCTGGTGCTGATCCTCGGGCTGGCACTTGCCACGATGCTGCTGGCGCAGCGCTTCGTCGCCAAGCCGCTGGCGAACATGACCGACGGCTTCCGCCGCCTTTCCGAGGGCGATCTCGAGGTGACGGTGGACGCGAGCCATAGGGTTGCCGAGGTGAACGGGCTCGGCAAGGTGCTCGGGGTGTTCCGCGAAGCTCTGCGCAATCGCGACCTGCTGGCAGGCGAGGCGGCTGCGACAGCAAAGGTCAGCGTGGCGCGGGCCGATGCGGCTGCAGCACTGAACCGGGAGATCGGCGACGCTGTCGGCGCCGCCCTCGACGGCGACTTCAGCCGCCGGGTGAGTGACGAGTTTGCCGATGAGGACCTGAGGACGCTGGCGCACAGCGTGAACCAGCTGATCGAAACTGTGGATTCTTCGATCGGCGAGACCGGGCAGGTGCTTGGGGCGCTGGCGCAGGCCGACCTGACGCGGCGCATGGAAGGCAGTTATTCGGGATCGCTGAAGAAGCTGATGGACGACACCAATGCGGTGGGCGACCGGCTGACCGAGGTGGTGACGAACCTGCGCTCGACCTCGCGCTCGCTGAAAGTGGCGACGGGCGAAATCCTGTCGGGCGCCAACGACCTCTCGGAACGCACCACCAAGCAGGCGGCGACGATCGAGGAGACCTCGGCGGCGATGGAGCAGCTGGCGGTGACGGTGCTGGAGAATGCCAAGCGCGCGGAATCGGCGAGCAGCAACGCCGCCGATGTGTCGCGTACCGCGGAGCAGGGCGGCGAGGTGATGCGGGAGGCGACGGCGGCGATGGAGCGGATCACGCAATCGTCGGCGAAGATCTCCAACATCATCGGGTTGATCGACGATATCGCGTTCCAGACCAACCTGTTGGCCCTCAATGCCTCGGTGGAAGCGGCGCGGGCGGGTGATGCGGGCAAGGGCTTTGCCGTTGTCGCCGTGGAAGTGCGGCGGCTGGCGCAATCTGCCGCCAGTGCCTCGAGCGAGGTAAAGGTGCTGATCGAACAATCGGGGACGGAAGTCGCCGGCGGTTCGAAGCTGGTGGCCGAGGCGGCGGCCAAGCTCGGGGTGATGCTGGAGGGCGCGCGCACCAATTACGAGCTGCTGCAGGGCATTGCCGGCGAAAGCCGGGCCCAGGCCTCCTCGATCGAGGAGGTGAGCGTTGCCGTGCGGACGCTGGACGAGATGACGCAGCACAACGCGGCGCTGGTGGAACAGACCAATGCGGCGATCGAGCAGACGGAATCGCAGGCGGGCGAACTCGACCGCATCGTCGACGTCTTCACGGTGAGCGAAGCGAGCGTGGCGGCGCCGGTACCCCGGGCGACGGTGCGGCGCGCCTACCTCACCCAGGGCACCGCAGCGATCAAGGCGGACTGGGACGAGTTCTAGTGGCCCAATGAGCCTCGATAGTCGATGAAAGAGCGCCTTCCGGCGCTCTTTTTCGTCGAGCGGCGGAATATCACCCGACAGGCCGTCAAAGTACGCATTGGCCCGTATCTGAGCGATAACTGCTCTCCCTCCCCCGATAGGTAAACCTCATGGTGTACCGCGGGTTAATGCGCACCACCGGCTTGGAGGTTCTTCAAGCGGATTACGGTTGAAATCGCATCGATCGCAGAAGCGGTTTTTGGGGGCAGAAAGTCATGGGTCAATCAATTTTCGCCGGATTTTCCGGCGGTTCGCATTCGGACTACCGCAGCAAGGTCGACGCGATCATGCGAAGCCAGGCGGTGATCGAGTTCATGCTCGATGGCACCATCGTTACGGCGAACAGCAACTTCCTCGGCGCGGTGGGCTATTCGCTGGAAGAGGTGCGGGGCAAGCATCACCGGATGTTCGTCGATCCGGCGTTCTCGCAGACGGCGGAGTATGCTGAGTTCTGGCGGGCGCTGGGCGCCGGGCAGTTCCAGTCGGGCGAGTATCGCCGCTTCGGCAAGGGCGGCAGGGAGATCTGGCTGCAGGCCACTTACAACCCGATCCTCGACAAGGCAGGCAAGCCGGTCCGGGTGATCAAGTTCGCCGCCGACATCACCGAGCAGAAGAACCGGGCGGCCGACATGGCCGGGCAGGTGGCGGCGATCGGCCGGGCGCAGGCGGTAATCGAATTCAAGCTCGATGGCACCGTCATCACCGCCAACGAGAATTTCCTTGGTGCGCTGGGCTACCGGCTCGAGGAAATCCAGGGGCGGCACCACCGGATGTTCGTCGATCCGGGCTACGGCGCGAGCGCCGAGTACGATCAGTTCTGGGCGCGGCTGCGCGGCGGCGAGTTCATCTCGTCGGAGTTCAAGCGGCTGGGCAAGGGCGGTAAGGAGGTCTGGATCATGGCCTCGTACAACCCGGTATTCGATGCGGCGGGCAAGCCGATGAAGGTGGTGAAGTTCGCCTCCGACATCACCGAGCGAAAGCGGTCCGAGGCGATCATCGAGTTGCTCAAGACCTCGTTGGCGCGGATGGCCGAGGGCGACCTGGGCGGACGGGTGGATACCCAGTTCACCGGGCAATACGAGGGCCTGCGGCAGGCTTTCAACGCTTCGCTGGAGCGGATCACCGAGATCATCACCTCGCTGCAAACGACGTCGCGGGCACTGAAGACGGCGACGGGAGAGATCCTCTCGGGGGCTAACGATCTCAGCGAGCGCACCACCAAGCAGGCGGCGACGATCGAGGAGACGTCGGCCTCGATGGAGCAACTGGCGTCCACCGTCACCGAGAATGCCAAGCGTGCGGCCGATGCCTCGAACAAGGCGCAGGATGTCAGCAGGACGGCGACCGAGGGCGGCGCGGTGATGGAGAAGGCGACGGCGGCGATGGAGCGCATCACCACCTCGTCGGGCAAGATCTCCAACATCATCGGCATGATCGACGACATCGCATTCCAGACCAACCTGTTGGCACTGAACGCATCGGTGGAAGCGGCGCGGGCCGGCGACGCCGGCAAGGGGTTCGCCGTGGTGGCGGTGGAAGTGCGGCGGCTGGCGCAATCGGCGGCGAGTGCCTCGAGCGAAGTGAAGGCGCTGATCGAGCAGTCGGGCGCCGAAGTCGCCGGTGGCTCGAAGCTGGTGGCGGAGGCGGCGCAGAAGCTGGTTGCAATGCTGGAGACGGCGCGCGAAAGCTCGGCCTTGATCGAGGGCATCGCCACGGCGAGCCGCGAGCAGGCCGGCGCCATCGACGAGGTGAGCTCGGCGGTGCGGGCGCTCGACGAGATGACGCAGCAAAACGCGGCGCTGGTGGAACAGACCAATGCAGCGATCGAGCAGACCGAGGGCCAGGCCAACGAGCTCGACAGGATCGTCGACGTGTTCTCGATCGACGATGCCGGCGGCGCCATGGCGCCGGTGGAGATGCCGCGCGGTGGCTCGGTCAAGGCCCTGCAGCACAAGGTGAAGGCGGCGGCCAAGAGCTATCTCAGCAATGGTAACGCCGCGATCGCCAAGGACTGGGCCGAATTCTGATCGGTACAATGCCGGTCGCGGAGCGGCGCCCTCGTTGATCCATGATGACCCCGACCACGCAGGTGGCCGGGGTTGTGCTTTGTGGGCCGAGTTCCTCTGCCTATTTTTGCAGCAGATGCCATCGTGCTTGACCGTTCCTTAACGGCGCACCGCGTTCAATGCAGTAGAAGCACTACTCGGCAGGAGCCGTTCCGCATGCGCATTCGTTCCTTGTCCCTCAAAGTGGCTCTGATGGGGGGCGCCGCGCTTGCGGCGGTCTTCGCCATCGGCATGACCGTGCTGGTGCTGCAAGTCGGCGGCACGATCGAAACGCAGACCCGCCAGCTGCAGGCCCAGACGACTACCGGCATTGCCGGCGAGGTGAAGGCCGAGCTGATGCGCGGCGAACGGGCGGCCGAGGGGATCATCACGGCGCTCGAAGGGATGCATGCGGCCGGGGTCGTGGACCGCGCGGTCTACGATGCGACCATCCGCCAGTTCCTCGAGAACAACACGAACCTGCTCGGTGCGTGGTCGGGCTGGGAGCCCAATGCGCTCGACGGCAACGATGCGGCGGCGGTCGGCAAGCCGGGGCACGACGCGACCGGGCGCTACATCCCTTACTGGAACCGCGGGTCGGGGCAGATCGTCCTCGAGGCGCTGACCGGCTACGACCAGCCGGGCGCCGGCGACTACTACCTGAAGCCCAAGGAGCTGAACCGCGTCGTCGCCATCGAGCCCTACACCTACACGGTCGCCGGCAAGGACATGCTGATCATGTCGTTCGGCGGGCCGATCACATCGGGCGGCAAGTATATGGGCACCGGCGGCGTCGACCTGGCGCTGGGCGACATCAACACGCGCATGACCGACATCAAGCCGTTCGGCACCGGTCACATCATCATCGTCTCGGCGACGGGCATCGTTGTTGCGCATCCGGACGCGACGATGATCGGCAAGACTCTCGATCCGGCGGACCCGGTCAGCGTGATCTTTGCCAGCGCACTGGCAGACAATGCGGTCAAGGATGCGGACAGCACTGGCGCCGATGGCGTAGCGCTGCGCCAGACGGCGGTGCCGTTCAGTGTCGGTGGCACGGATGACCGCTGGGTGGTGATCGCCAGCGTGCCGATTGCGACGCTGGAAGCGGCGGCGACCGAAGGGCGCAACACCATTCTCGTGCTGTCGGCGCTCTGCGTCATCGTCGCCTGCACGATCCTGTTCCTGCTGCTCCGCATGCTGGTCGGCGGGCCGCTCGGCGCAATGGGCCGGACGGTCAAGACCATGGCGGAGGGCAACTACTCGGTCACGGTGCCGGAGACGGCGCGTGTCGACGAAGTGGGTACGCTCGCTCGCGCTGTCGAGGTGTTCCGCCAGAATGGCATGAAGGTCGCCGAGATGACTGAGGCCGAGGCGGTGCGCATCGTCCGCGACCAGGAGGCGCGCGTGCAGATGATGGCGGAGCTCCAGGGTGCGTTCGGCGACGTGGTGGATGCTGCGATCGACGGCGATTTCTCGAGGCGGGTCGCCGCGGAGTTCCCCGATGCCGAGCTCAACGCCTTGGCAGGGAGCGTCAACCAACTGGTCGAGACGGTGGATCGCGGGCTGAGCGAGACCGGCGAAGTGCTATCGGCGCTGGCACAGACCGACCTGACGCAGCGGGTCAACGGGCAGTACGGCGGCGCCTTCGCTCGTCTGAAGGATGATACCAATGCGGTGGCCGAGCGGCTCACCGAGATCGTCGGGCAGCTGAAGGGGACGTCGCGCGGGCTGAAGACGGCTACGGGCGAAATCCTCTCGGGCGCCAACGACCTCAGCGAGCGCACCACCAAGCAGGCGGCGACGATCGAGGAGACGTCGGCGGCGATGGAACAGCTGGCGTCGACTGTCACCGCCAATGCGCAGAACGCCCAGCAGGCCAGCGAGGCGGCGGGACGGGTGACGCTGGCGGCCGAGCAGGGCGGCGGCGTGATGCAGCAGGCGAACGCTGCGATGGAGCGGATCACCTCGTCGTCGGGCAAGATTTCCAACATCATCGGTATGATCGACGACATTGCGTTCCAGACGAACCTCCTGGCCCTCAACGCTTCCGTCGAAGCGGCGCGGGCCGGCGACGCCGGCAAGGGCTTCGCGGTGGTGGCGGTGGAGGTGCGGCGGCTGGCCCAGTCGGCGGCCGGCGCCTCGTCCGAAGTGAAGGCGCTGATCGAGCAGTCGGGGACCGAGGTCAGCACCGGGTCGCGGCTGGTGGCCGAGGCAGCGGACAAGCTCGAAGCCATCCTCGGGGCGGCGCGCTCGTCGAACCAGCTGATGGAAAAGATCGCGCGCGACAGCCACGAGCAGGCCTCGGCGATCGAAGAGGTGAACACCGCCGTCAGGACGATGGATGAAATGACCCAGCACAACGCGGCGCTGGTCGAACAGACCAATGCGGCGATCGAACAGACCGAAGCGCAGGCGTCGGAGCTCGATCGGATCGTCGAGGTGTTCAACGTGGCGGACGCCAGTCGGGGGATGCGGCGGGCGGCCTGAGGCCGGCCGTTGCATGTTTAACGCGCCCTTAAATTCGGATCCCTAAGGTATGGCTCGCGCAGCAGAAGGCGCGGGCCGCCTGGCGGTCAGGACAGAAGACCTCGGGGAAAAGATGAAGGCATTCACGATCTCGCGGAAGCTGCCGCTGGTGCTGCTGGCCTCGGCTCTGTTGGTGGGCGCTGGGGTTGGCTCGGCGAGCTATCTGATCGGCTCGAGCGCGCTGGGCACGCAGGCGCGACAGAACCTCTCGACGCTGGCTTTCGAGCGCGCCAACCAGCTTGGCGCTTACATGAAGTCGGTCGAGGCCGATCTGGTCGCCACGGCGAGCGCCGATGCGACGATCCAGGCGTTGAGGGATTTCGCTGGCGCGTGGCTGCAGATCAAGGATCCTGATCCGGCGGGTGCGCTGAAGAAGGTCTACGTGTCCGATAATCCGAACGCGGCCGACAAGCGGCTGCTGCTCGACACGCCCCAGACGACGCTGACCTACGCAACCCCGCACACCAAGGTGCAGCCGCATTTCCGCGAGCAGATCCTCGCGGCCGGCTATGGTGACCTTTATCTCTTCGATACCAAGGGGCTGTTGGTCTATTCGACCGCCAAGCAGGACGATTTCGCGACGAGCTTCGTCGACGGGCCCTATGCCACGACGGGCCTCGGCGATGCCGCCCGCAAGGCGCTGGAAATCGAGTCGCCGACGGAGACGGCATTCGCAGATTTCGCCAGCTATCCCGGCGCGGCCGAGGCGATGGCGTTCTTCGCCAAGCCGGTGTTCAACGCGCAGGGCCGCAAGATCGGCGCGGTGGCCTTTCAGCTGCCGGCCAGCCGGCTTGCCCCAGTCATTGACAACCGCACCGGGCTCGGGGCCAGCGGAGAGACGCTGATCGTCGGGGCGGATGGGTTCGTGCGGTCCGATTCTGCCTTCACGGCGGAGAGCGACGTTTTGACGGCGACAATCGACAGTCCAGCCATTACTGCGGCCCTCGGCGGCACCGCGTCGTCGGGCGAACTCAAGGGTTATCGCGGCGGCACGTTCCTCGTCGCGGCGGCGCCGGTCGAGGCGCCGGGGCTCGACTGGGCACTGGCGGCGGCGATGGACGAGAACGAGGTGTTCGCGCCGATCGCCGAGATGCGGAACATGATGCTGGAGGTGGCGGCGGGGCTGCTGCTGCTGGTCGCGGCGGCGGGCTTCGTGTTCGCGCGGACAATCACCCGGCCGATCACCCTGCTGACCCAGACCATGGAGCGGCTGGCCGAAGGCAAGCTCGACACTGAGGTCGCGGGTGTCGGGCGTGGCGACGAGCTGGGCGCCATGGCCAAGGCGGTTGAGATCTTCAAGGAGAATGCGCTGAAGGTCAGCCAGATGACCGAAGCCGAGGCGGTGCGCATCGTCCGCGACCAGGAGGCGCGGGTGAAGATGATGGCCGAGCTGCAGCAGGCGTTCGGCGATGTGGTCGATGCGGCGATCGACGGCGATTTCACCAGGCGCGTGGCGGCCGAGTTCCCGGATGCGGAGCTCAACACGCTGGCTGGCAGCGTCAACCAGCTGGTCGAGACGGTGGATCGCGGGTTGGGCGAGACCGGCGAGGTGCTGTCGGCACTGGCGCAGACTGACCTGACGCAGCGGGTGAACGGCGAGTATGGCGGGGCTTTCGCGCGGCTGAAGGACGATACCAATGCGGTGGCCGAGCGGCTCACCGAGATCGTCGGCCAGTTGAAGGGCACGTCGCGGTCGCTGAAGACGGCGACGGGCGAGATCCTGTCGGGGGCCAATGATCTGAGCGAGCGCACGACCCGGCAGGCGGCGACCATCGAGGAGACGTCGGCGGCGATGGAGCAGCTGGCGGCGACGGTGAGCGCCAATTCCCAGAACGCGCAACAGGCGAGCCAGGCGGCGGGGCGGGTGACGCTGGCGGCAGAGCAGGGCGGCGTGGTGATGCAGGATGCCAACACGGCGATGGAGCGGATCACCACCTCGTCGGGCAAGATCTCCAACATCATCGGCATGATCGACGATATCGCGTTCCAGACCAACCTGTTGGCGTTGAACGCGTCGGTGGAAGCGGCACGGGCGGGGGATGCCGGCAAGGGCTTTGCCGTGGTTGCGGTGGAAGTGCGGCGGCTGGCGCAATCGGCGGCGGGCGCCTCGAGCGAGGTAAAGGCGCTGATCGAGCAATCGGGCAGCGAGGTGAAGGCCGGCTCGCGCCTGGTGGCCGAGGCGGCGGAAAAGCTCGGGGCGATCCTCGTAGCGGCGCGCTCGTCCAATCAGCTGATGGAGAAGATCGCGCGCGACAGCCACGAGCAGGCCTCGGCGATCGACGAGGTCAACACCGCCGTGCGGACGATGGATGAGATGACCCAGCACAACGCAGCGCTGGTCGAGGAGACCAACGCGGCGATCGAACAGACCGAGGCGCAGGCCAGCGAGCTGGATCGGATCGTCGAGGTGTTCCAGGTGGTGGAGCAGACCGGCGGGATGCGGCGGGCGGCTTGATCCGAGTCCGGGTCGGTGTGACCTATCCCACCCACCGCCGTCATCCCGGCGAAAGCCGGGTCCCACCGCTCAGTTGGTGGGTCTGACGGAGATCGTGCCGGTCTTTCGCTGAAGGATCGGCACTGCTAGCGTGCGCTGATCGGCCCGCGCATTGGGTCCCGGCTTTCGCCGGGATGAGGATCGAGGTTGTGGCGCTGTGGTGCCCGGTCTCAGCCCAAAGCCGCAGCCACCAACGCCTTGGCGTGCAAATCCGTCGTGTCATAGGTCGGGAGCGGGCTGACGCTGTCGTCGATCAGCATGCAGATCTCAGTGCAGCCGAGGATCACCGCTTCGGCGCCGCGGCCCTGCAGGCGGGTGATGGCGTCGACATAGGTGCGGCGCGACTCGTCGCGGACGATGCCGAGGCAGAGCTCCTCGTAGATGATGCCGTTGAGGTTGGTGATGCCGACATCGGGCACCAGCACCTCGAGCCCGCGTGCCTCCAGTCCTTCAATGTAGAAGCGCTTTTCCATGGTGAAGCGGGTGCCGAGCAGCCCGACCTTCTCGATACCGTCGGCGATGAGCGCATCCGCGGTGGGGGCCGAAATGTGGACGAAGGGCACGGTGAGCGCCGCGACGATCTGCGGGGCGCAGATGTGCATGGTGTTGGTGGCGAGGCCGATGACGCCGGCGCCCTGCGCTTCAAGCGATTTCCCGATGCTGGCGAGGATGGCGCCCGCGCCGTCCCAGTTACCGGCCCGCTGCATCGCCTCGATGGGGGCGAAATCGACCGAGTGGACGATGACGGGGGCGGAGTGGAGGCCGCCGAGCCGGGCCGCCGTCTCGCGGTTGAGGATGGCGTAGTAGTGAGCCGTGGATTCCCAGCTCATGCCGCCGATGAGGCCGATGGTTTTCATGATCCACAGATGGCGCGGATTGGCGGGGGAGGCAAGGGTGGCCGTCTGCCTCAGCTAGCCCCTGATCCCCGCTGGCACGTCCTTGAACGCTTCGACGATCTTGAGATACGCCTCGCGCTTGAACGGGACGATCAGGTCGGGGAGCGTTTCGAGCTTTTCCCAGCGCCACTTGTCGAACTCGGCGGGATGCGCGCCGCCACCGGGGTTGAGGACGTCGATGTCGCTGTCCTTGCCGGTGAAGCGGAAGGCGAACCAGCGCTGGCGCTGGCCGCGGTACTTACCCTTGAGCGCGATGCCGAGCGCCTCGTCGGGGAGATCGTAATAGATCCACTCGGGGGCTTCGGCGATCAGCTCGACCGAACGGATCGAGGTTTCCTCGAACAGTTCGCGATAGGCGGTGTCTACAGGCTTTTCGCCCTTGTCGATGCCGCCCTGCGGCATCTGCCAAGGAGAATCGGCCTCGGATGTGACCTCCGGGTTGCCGGCGGGCATGCGGCGGCCAACGAAAACCAAGCCTTCGGCGTTGAACACGGCAGTGCCGACGCAGTCGCGATAGGGTAGCTCTTCGCGCTTGGGCATTACTTGTCTCCCATCAGGGCGCTGGCCGGCACGATCTCGAAACCGCGCTCGGCGAGGCCGGCGGCCCACTCGGTAACGGCTTCGACGGAGACCGGCAAGGCCGAGACGATGCCGATGGCGGAGCCGTTGTCGCGCGCCTGCTTTTCTAGCGCGGTGAGGGCGGCGAGAATGGGGCCGCGGGCGGGATTGGCGTCGATCATGGCGTCGACGCGGTTGAACGGCACGCGGTTGGCGCGCGCCAGTTGCGGGGCAAGTGAGCGGTTGGAGGAGCCGTCGTCGAGATAACCGAGGCCGCGGGCGCCGAGCTCTTCCATCATCGGGCCGAAATCGGCGCCGGAGGCGGTAAAGCGGGCGCCCATGTTGTTGATCAGCCCGACATAGCCGGAGAAGCTGCTCATTACCTTGAACAGCTTGGTGAGGTTGTCGCGCGGCGCCTGCCCGGTGAGCAGGGTATCCGGGCCCGGATCGTTCTCGGGGTAATCGAAAGGCTCGAGCGGCACTTCGAGGAAGATCTCGTGACCGTCGGCACGGGCTTCGCCGACCGTGCGTTCGAGGGTCTTGCCATAGGGGGCGAAGGCCAGCGTCACGTCTTCGGGCAGCTTGGCGATGGCGTCGAGCGTACCGTCGAGGTTGAGACCGAGGCCGGAGACGACGATGGCGATCTGCGGCTTGCCGCCTGAGGTGGCCGGTGTGTCGGATGGACGCGAGTAGGCGTCGAACGGCCGAATACCCGTGCCGGAGACACGGGGGATGGGGCCGAACTCGGTGTCCTCGAGCAGCTCCGGATCGGTCGTGGCGGGATCGGCGATCGCCATCTCGGCGGGATCGGCCGGCGCGGTGACGGTTTCGGCCGGGAACATCTCGGGGTCGGCGGTGATGGTCACTTCGCTCGGGCCGGCGACGGCGCCGGCGACACTGTTGGAAGGGGTGGCGCCGGCGATATCGACGGTGGCGCTCGGGCGGCCGCCATCAGGGTCGTCGACCAGCATGATGCGGGCGGTGACGCCAAGGCCGATCAGCGCGACGAGGCCGATGGCGATGCGGGTGACGGGGATGTGGCGCCGGAGCAGCGCACCGCCGGTGGCGGCCTGGGCGGCCTTGGCTTGCCTGGCCTTGCGGCGAACGAGGGGCGCGCTGAGGTCGCTCATATGGTCGGGGCCTTCATCCCAGATCACGGGAATCGAACGGGGCGGCGAATCGGGCCGCCCCGGGTCAGGCTCATTGTGTGTCGGGCAAAGGGTAAGGAAGCGTTAACCCTGTTGCGGAGTTTGCTGTCAGCCGGCGGACTTGGGCGGGAAGGCGGCGTTGGTCTCGAGGCCGTCGATCAGCTTGATGGCGTACTGCAGCTGGTTGTCCTTGTCCTTTTCGGCAGGGACATAGACGGAGGAGCCGACGGTTGCCTTCTCCTCGGTGCCACCGCCGATTTCGCCAGGCAGCGCCGCTTCGCCGATGATCTCGTCGCGGCCCTTGAACTCCTCGGGGACGTCCTGGGTGATCAGGATGTCGGGCTGGATGCCGGAGGCCTGGATCGAGCGATTGTTCGGGGTGTAGTAGCGGGCCGTGGTCAGGCGCATCGCACCATCGGCACCAAGTGGGATGATAGACTGCACCGAACCCTTGCCGAACGAGCGGGTGCCCACCAGGGTCGCCCGCTTGTGGTCCTGCAGCGCGCCGGCAACGATCTCGGCCGCCGAGGCCGAGCCGCCATTGATCAGCACCACCATCGGCACATCGGCGAGCTTCTTGTCGAGCGCGTCGGGCTTGGCGTCGTAGCGCGAGCTTTCGCTGTCGATGCGGCCACGGGTCAGCACCACGGCGCCCTGCGGCAGGAAGGCATCGGAGACGAACACGGCCTGGTCGACGAGGCCGCCCGGGTTGTTGCGCAAATCGAGGATGATGCCCTTGGGGGGCTTGCCGTCACGCGCCTTGTAGATGTCGTCGACGGCCTTCTGGATGCCGACGAAGGCCTGCTCGGAGAAGCGGGCGAGGCGGATGACGCCGACATCGCCTTCCATGGTCATGCGGGCGGCGCGGGTGGCGATGATGTCGCGGGTGAGCTCGAACTTCAGGGGCTCGGTGACGCCTTCGCGGACCACCGTGACGGTGATCTTCGAACCAACCTGGCCGCGCATCTTCTCGACTGCCTGGTCGAGCGTCAGGCCCTGGACCTGGGTGCCGTCGAGCTCGACGATGAAGTCGTTGGCGAGGATGCCGGCCTTGGCCGCGGGAGTGTCATCGATGGGCGAGACCACCTTGATGACCCCGTCTTCCATCTGCACTTCGATGCCGAGACCGCCGAACTGGCCGGTAGTGTCTTCCTGCACGTCGGAATACTCGACCGGCTCCATGTAGCCCGAATGCGGGTCGAGCGAGGTGAGCATGCCCTGGAGCGCCGCGTGGATGAGCTTTCGCTCATCGGGCGCTTCGACATATTCGGCGCGGATGCGGTCGAACACTTCGCCGAACAGGTCGAGATCGGAGTAAACCTCGTCGGAGGTGCGCGGCGCACTGGCGGGAACGGCTGCGTCGGCTGCCGGCGGCGTCTGGTCCTGCGCAATCAGTGGAGCACAGGCGAGCCCGAGCGTGAACACGGCAGCCATCGAAGCGACTATGCGGAGGGGCGTCAAACGCATCAAATTCTATCCACTCTGGGTTGGAACCGAAGCCACCGACCACCATCCCGTGGGGTCGACGGGTTCATTGTTCTTTCGCATTTCAATATAGAGGGTCGGGCGGGAGACACCAGCACTGGTCGCGACGGTACGGCCAATTGTCTGTGATCCCATAGAGCCGACGGGTTCTCCCATCATCACGAACTGGCCGATCTGCACATCGACCTTGTCCAGTCCGGCCAAAAGGATGGTGTAGTCCTGTCCTGCATTGAGGATGACGATTTGGCCATAATTGAGGTAGTCGCCCTGGAACAGCACCCAGCCATCGGCGGGTGAGACCACCTGGGCGTCGGCGCGAGTGACCACGGAGAGGCCGCGCGAAATGCCGCCGAAGCCGTCGCCGGCGCCATAATCGATCACCGTGACGCCGCTCGAGGGCATTGTGAGGAAGCCCTTGGCCTGGGCGAACGGCACCGCCGGCTCGGTCCGGTTGGTGTTGGCGAGAGCGAGGCGGACCGTGTCCTGGTCGAGCGTCGGCGTGCTGCCGCCGGCATTGGCGGTAGCGGTGGCCTCGGCAGCGGTAGCGACGGCAGCGGCGCGCTTCTGCAGGTCGTCGATCAGCTGCTTGAGCGAGGTTGCCTTGTCAGCCAGGGCCTGGGCCTCGGCCTCTTCGGCGGCGAGCGCCGTGGTGGCGCGGTTTTCGTTTTCCTTGCGGGCGGCAATCAGCGTGCCGATCCGCAGCTGCTCTTCCTCGAGGATTTCGAGGTTGGCTTCGAGCTTGCCCTGCTGTTCGAGGGCATCGGCCTTGATCTGGCCGAGCTTGGTCAGGTCGGCCATCACGGTGTCGGCCTTCTTCTGCAGCTCGGGCAGGATGGCAGAGATGAGGATCGCCGAGCGGGCGGAACCCAGCGCGTCGGACGGGTTGACGATCAGCGCCGGAGGCGGGTTGCGGGAGATGCGCTCGAGCGCCGCCAGCACGTTGGAGATGTTGTTGTCGGCGCCATCGAGCCGGCCACGGACTTCGAGTTCCTGGACGATCAGGTCGCCGAGCTTGTCCTCGAGCGCCGCAATGTCGGTTTCGGCCCGCTTCACCCGTTCGGCGGCGGCGATCAGGGCGGCATTCTGCTTATTGCGATCGCCCTGCATGTCGGCGATCTCTTTTTTCAGCGCGTCGGCCCGCTCCTTGGTGACCGAGATCGAGGCCTCGATCTCGGTGAGCGCCTTCTGCTGCTCGGCCATTGCCGGATCGACTGGCGGGGCCAGCGGCTCGACACTATCGACGGAAGGGCGGAGGTTGAGGTCGGTGGTGGATGGCGTAGCCCCCTGCGGCGTAGCGTCGGGGGCGGCCGGTGTTGCGGCGGCGGGAGCTGCATCGGGCGCGGTAGTGGGCGCTTCCGGCGTCGCCTGTTGGGCGAGCGCGGCGGTGGCAAGCGCCAGCGCCAGAACGGCGCCTCCGGCGATTGCACGTCTCGACCAGCCCTTTGCCGGCATCAAACTTCCACGTCCACCCGAATCATGATCACGCGACCATAGCGCAGAGGCCGATAGTCCGGGGGTTTGTCTTTTGAATGGCGACGAATGTCGTGGTCCGGGGCCACAGCCTCGATGTGGGGCTCACTCCCGGTGGTACGGGTGGCCCGACAATATCGTGGTGGTCCGATAGAGCTGCTCGGCCAGCATGATGCGGACCAGCTGGTGCGGCCAGGTGAGGGGGGAGAAGCTCAGCGTCAGGTCGGCTTCGCGCACGAAGGCGGGATCGAGACCGTCAGCGCCGCCGATGATGAAGCTGACCGCTGTGCGGCCGTCGTCGCGCCAGCGGGCAAGCTGCTGCGCAAAGGCCGGCGACGGCATGGTCCTGCCGTGCTCGTCGAGGGCGATGCGGATCCCTTCTGGGAGGGCGGCGCGGAGAGTTGCGGCCTCGTCGGCTTTGCGGCCGTCGCTGGTGGTGGCGCGGGATTCAGCGAATTCGAGCACGTCGAAACCGGTCAGCGCGAGAGGCTTTCCCGATGCCTTGGCGCGATCGAGATAGCGCGCGACGAGTTCACGCTCGGGGCCCTGCTTCATCCGGCCGATGGCGGCAATCGCGATGCGCAAGGCGAGGACGCCGACGGACTAGCGACCGTCGGCGGCGAAATCGACCGCCCACATCTTCTCGATGTTGTAGAACTCGCGCACTTCGGGCCGGAAGATATGGACGATGACGTCACCGGCATCGACCAGCACCCAGTCGGCGTGCGGCAGTCCCTCGATCCGCGGCTTGCCAAAGCCACCTTCGCGGAGCGCTTTCACCAGCTGGTCGGCAACGGCGCCGACATGGCGGTTCGAGCGGCCCGACGTCACCACCATATGGTCGGTGAGCGACGACTTGCCGGTGATGTCGATAGCAACGGTCTGCTCGGCCTTGGCGTCGTCAAGGCTATGCAGCACCAGATCGATCATGCGGGGTTCAACGGCGACCTCGGTCACCGGGGCGGGTTCGGTCTTCTTCTTGGGCGATGCCATCAAATGGCCTCAGCCCATGCAAGACAAGCACGGGTCATGCGTGTTTCAGCTGTCCTTGGTTGTGGGGTCGAAAGGCTCGCAAAAGCGCAGCTATCGTTGTTGTCCCATCCTGAGTGGCGAATAACCACTACTCCTTCAATATGACGCTTCGTTTGGAGTTCTGCAAGGCAGCGGGGTGCAATCAATTTGCCGGATCGCTCTGCCGAGCTTGCCGCCGCGCCCGGATGGCGCTCGAAGACTGTGGTGAAGTGATGCCGTGGAGGTAGACCCAGGCCGGCGGTTTGCTGTTCGCAAGGGTCTCGGCGGCCGCCTCGGGGAGGCGATGTTTCTTCAGCGCGATGGCTGCCTTCGACACGGTGGCGCGGAAGGTGGAGCCGGGGCGCGCGTAGACGGCGATCGGCATCAGCGCAGCGATATCCTGCCAGCGCTCCCAGCGATCGAACTGGGAAAGGTTGTCGGCGCCCATGATCCAGACGAAGCGGGTATCGGGGCAGGCGGCGACCAGCCATTCGAGCGTATCGACGGTGTACTGGAAGCGGTGCAGGGCTTCGACGCCGGTGACGTGGATGCGCGGGTTGGCGGTGAGGTCGCGGGCGGCGCGGACGCGAGCCTCGAGCGGCGCGAGTTCGGAATGGTCTTTTAACGGGTTACCCGGCGAGACCAGTAGCCACACGGCATCGAGGTCGAGGCGCTTGAGGCACTGCTCCGCCACGAGGCGGTGGCCGTCGTGGATCGGGTTGAAGCTACCGCCGAACAGCCCGACGCGCAGGCCGGAGCCGGACGGGGGGAGGGCGGTGATGTCGGGCGCGAGGCTCGTTTGGATCAAGGCCGCGTCTGCCCGTTGCCTTCGACGAGATATTTGAAGCTCGTCAACTGCTCGACGCCGACCGGGCCGCGGGCGTGGAATTTTCCCGTGGCGATGCCGATTTCGCCGCCGAAGCCGAACTCGCCGCCGTCGGCGAACTGGGTCGAGGCGTTGTGGAGCAGGATGGCGCTGTCGATCTCGTTGAAGAAGCGGGCGACCGAGCTGGCGTCCTCGGTGATGATCGCCTCCGTGTGGTGCGACGAGTATTTGCCGATATGGGCGATGGCCTCGCCGACGTCGGCCACGATTTTCACCGAGATGATCGCGTCCTCGTATTCGGTGTGCCAGTCCGCTTCGGTCGCGGCGACGGCCTCGGGGATCAGCGACATGACGGTCGCATCGCCGCGGATCTCGCAGCCCTTGGCGACGAGCGCGGCGATCACCGGCGTCAGGTGCGTAGCGACGACATCGCGGTGCACCAGCAGCGTCTCGGTGGCGCCGCAGACGCCGGTGCGGCGCATCTTGGCGTTGAGGGTAACATCGATGGCCATCTGCAGCTGGGCAGAGGCGTCGATGAAGGTGTGGCAGATGCCCTCGAGGTGGGCGAAGACCGGTACCCGCGCTTCGGACTGGACGCGGGCGACCAAGGTCTTGCCGCCGCGCGGCACGATGACGTCGATGGTGCCGCCGAGTCCGCCCAGCATCTCGCCGACGGCGGCGCGATCGGTGGTGGGGACGATCTGGATGGCGTCGGCGGGGAGGCCAGCGGCCTTCAGGCCCTCGACCAGGCAGGCGTGAATGGTGCGGGTAGAGTTCACGCTGTCGGAGCCGCCGCGAAGGATCACCGCATTGCCGGCCTTCAGCGTCAGCGCTCCGGCGTCGGCGGTGACGTTGGGGCGGCTTTCGAAGATGACGCCGATGACGCCGAGCGGGGTCGAAACACGGCGGATGGTCATGCCGTTGGGGCGGGTCCATTCGGCCAGCTCGCGGCCGACCGGATCGGGCAGGTCGGCGATGGTGCGAAGGCCCTCGATCATGCCGTCGATGCGCTTGTAGGTAAGCTGCAGGCGATCGAGGAAGGCCTTGGAGATACCCTTGCCCTCGGCGGCGCGCATGTCGAGCGCATTGGCCGAAAGGATATCGTCGCGGCGGGTGTCGATGGCGTCGGCGGCGGCGTGCAGCGCCGTGACCTTGCTCCCGGGCGTCGCAAAAGCCAGCACGCCAGCGGCGACGCGGGCGCGACGGCCGATCGCGAGCATCACGGTGGAGAGGTCGTTGGCGACTGCCTCAGCTGCGCTCATCAGACTTTGGCCTCCTGGCCCATCAGCACCACCATGTTATCACGGTGGATGAGTTCCGACCGCGTGCCGATACCGAGCAGCTCGGAGACACGCGCCGAGTTCTTGCCCTTCACCAGGTCGGCCTCCTCGCGACCCATGCCGGCAAGGCCGCGGGCGATCTCGCGTCCGTCGGGGCCGAGGATGGCAACCGCATCGCCGCGGCCGAATTCGCCGGTGACGCGGGTGACGCCGATCGGCAGCAGGCTCTTGCCATCGAGCAGCGCGCGGGCGGCGCCGGCGTCGACATGGATGGCGCCGAGCAATTCGAGATGGCCCATGATCCAGCGCTTGCGGGCCTGGGCACGGGATTCGGCGGGGGCGAACAGCGTATGACGTGCGCCTTCGGTGAGGGCGCGGAGCGGATGGCTCTCGGTGCCCTTGGCGATGATCATCGCGGTGCCGGCCTGCGTCGCGATCTTCCCCGCCTCGACCTTGGTGGTCATGCCGCCGCGGCTCAGGTGGCTGGCGGCGCCGCCGGCCATGGCGTCGATCTCGGGCGTGATGGCAGCGACGAAAGGCAGGTGCTCGGCGTTCGGGTCCTTGGCCGGCGGGGCGGTGTAGAGCCCGTCGACATCGGAGAGAAGGATCAGGCAGTCGGCCTCGATCATGGTCGCGACGCGGGCCGACAGGCGATCATTGTCGCCGTAGCGGATCTCAGCGGTGGCGACGGAATCATTCTCGTTGATGATCGGGATGGCGCCGAGGCCCAGCAGCGTCGAGATGGTGGTGCGGGCGTTGAGGAAGTAGCGGCGTTCCTCGGTGATGTTGGGCGTGAGCAGAATCTGGCCCGTGACGATGCCGTGCTCGGCGAGCGCCGCGGACCAGGCCTGCGATAGGGCGATCTGGCCGGCGCTGGCGGCGGCCTGGCTCTGCTCGAGCGGCAGCGCCTTGGCATCGAGGTTCAGCAGCCGGCGGCCGAGCGCGATGGCGCCTGACGAGACGATGACCAGCGATACGCCCGCTGCCTTAAGCGCAGCGAGATCGGCGGCGAGCGAGGCGAGCCATTCGGCGCGCAACTTCCCGGTCTTGCCGTCGACGAGAAGGGCGGAGCCGATCTTGATGGTCAGGCGCCGGTAGGGCGCGAGGGCGTTGGCCATCAGGGCACCCAGGTGGGCTCGGCCTTGCGGCGTTCGAGTTCCTCGCGCTCGGCCTTGTCGGCGTCCATCTGCGCGACGATGCGGTAGAGCACCTTGTCGACGCCTTCGCCGGTGACGCCCGAGCAGGTGAAGACCTCGGCCTTGCTGGCGCGCTTCAGCACCTTCACCTTTTCCTTCACCTCGTCGGGATCGATCGCGTCGATCTTGTTGAGGACGACGATCTCCGGCTTTTCGGCCAGCTCCTCGGCATAGGCAGCGAGTTCGCCGCGGATGGTCTTGTAGGCGGTCTTCACATCCTCCTGCGTGCCGTCGATCAGGTGCACGAGAATGGCGCAGCGCTCGACATGGCCGAGGAAACGGTCGCCCAGCCCCTGACCCTCATGCGCGCCCTCGATCAGGCCGGGAATATCGGCCAGCACCAGGTCGCGCTCGCCGATGCTGACGACGCCGAGATTGGGGTGGAGCGTGGTGAAGGGATAGTCGGCGATCTTGGGCTTCGCCGCAGAGACGGCGGCGAGGAACGTCGACTTGCCGGCATTGGGCAGGCCGACCAGGCCGGCATCGGCGATCAGCTTCAGCCGCAGCCAGATCCATTTCTCGGTGCCGAGGAGACCGGGATTGGCGCGGCGAGGTGCCTGGTTGGCGCTGGTCTTGAAGTGGGCGTTGCCGAAGCCGCCATTGCCGCCGGAGAGCAAGGTGATTTCCTGGCCGACCTCGGTGAAGTCGACGATCAGCGTTTCGCCGTCCTCCTCGAACACCTGGGTGCCGACCGGGACCTTGAGGATGGTGTCCTCGCCCTTGGCGCCGTGGCGGTCCTTGCCCATGCCGTGGGTGCCCGTGGCGGCCTTGAAGTGCTGCTGGAAGCGGTAGTCGATCAGTGTGTTGAGGCCATCGACGCAGCGGATGATCACATCACCGCCGCGGCCGCCATTGCCGCCGTTCGGACCGCCGAACTCGACGAATTTCTCGCGCAGGAACGACACCGCGCCGGCACCGCCATTGCCGGAGCGTACGAAGACCTTCGCTTGGTCGAGGAATTTCATCTGATACTTTCTCTGGTGACCTGCCGGTGGGCCATCCAGGCGGTGCGTGTCAATTCCGTGTCGATATGGCGCACCTCCTCTCCGCGCGCAAGGCAAAGGCGCGTGGAGGTGCCGATCTCGACGAATCCGACCTTCTTCTGGATGGCGAGCGAGGCCTTGTTGAAGTGGAACACGCCGGAGGCGAGGGTGGGAGCGCTGGTGGTCTCGAAATACCAGTCGAGGCTGGCGCGTACCGCCTCGCTCATCAGTCCGCGGTTCCAGAACGGCTGGGCCAGCCAATAGCCGATGACGGTCCCCTCGATATCGCGGTGAAAGCCGACATTGCCGATCACCCCCTCGCCATCGAGGTCGATCATGAAGCCGGTCTCGCCGGCCGGGGTGTCGGGCCGCCAGGTGCGCAGCCACGCCTTGGCGTCGGCGAGTCGATAGGGGTAGGGCACGCGGCTGAGATTGCCGGCCACGGCGAAGTTGTCGAGGAACCGGGCGATGCGCGAGGCATCGTCGAGCACCGGCTGGCGGAGGGTCAGACGGGCAGTGCGGAGCGTTACGTCCATATCAGGTCAGCTCCACTTGGGCTGTTCGAGTTCGAAGAATACCACCGGCTTGCCCTGGTTGGTGCCTGAGGGGCCGGGGCCTTCGCCGGTGCGGATGAAGCCGGCCTTGCTGAGGACATTCTGCGAGGCGTCGTTGCTGACCAGCGCCCGGGCCTTGATGCGCGGGAACAGGTGTGTGGCGAAGGCGGCCTCGATCAGGCCCTTCACCGCCTCGCTCATGATGCCCTTGCCCCAGTGGGGCTCACCCAGCCAGTAGCCGAGTTCGGGTAGCTCGCCAGGGTGGAAGGTGAACCCTACCACGCCGATGAACTGGTCGTTGAGCGTGATGGCATAGGGCCGTTCATCGGGCCGCTGCGCGATGATCTCGATGAAGCCGATGGCGTCGGCCCTCGTATAGGGATGCGGCAGGCGCGACAGCTTTTCGGCGATCGCCTTGTTGTCGGCGAGCTTCACCAGGTCGGGTACGTCCCCGCGGATCGGGGCGCGCAGCACCAGCCGGGGCGTCTCGATGCGGTGCGGCAGGGCATCGCGCTGGCGGCGGGCCGCCAGCTTCGCCGTCGCCTCGGCGAGCGCTTTCGCCTGGGCGGCGGGGCCCATCAGCTGGGGCCGCCGCTTGGGGACAAAGTCCTCGTCGTCCTCGAACTTCTTCATCACGCAATCCTCCGCGTCGGATCGATCGACGCCGTCCGATCCTCGGTCCACACGATCACCTCGCCGTCGCGCAGGGCACGATAGCGGAGCCCACGGCCGCACAGATGCCGCACCGCGCGTTCTGCCGACGTGGTCTCGGGGTGTGGCGAGCGGTAATGCGGGACGATCGCGTGGTCGATCAGCCCGAGGCCGTCCCAGACGATCTCGCGGTCGTAGCCAGGCGGCGCCTCGTCGGGATCATCCATCAGATGGATGCCCTCGAGGCTCGGCGCCGCCACCACGGCACCTGCCGAAAAGCCGCCATAGACGATCTCGTCATTGTCGAGCATGTCGACAATCACGTCATCGAATCCCGACTGCTTCATGGCGCGGCGCAGCACAAACGCGTTGCCGCCGGTGACCCAGACCAGGTCGAACTGGCTGAGCCGGGTTCGCAGCCCTTCGGGGTCGCCGAAATGGTCGCGCAGGTCGAGGGGGGTGGCGGCGATGCCGAGCGAGCCCAGCTCCGAGACCGGGTCATAGGCCTCGTTGCGATAGAGCTCGCGCGCCGCGGGCGAGATGTTGTCGAGAGCGTTCTCGATGATGGCGGCGCGCTTGCCACCACCCAGGAGCGCGAGAAGCGAACCGGCGCGGTCGCCGATCCGATAGGAGCTCAGGTACAGTCTCATTTTCAGCCGCCCTCACGACGAAAAAGACAAAAGGGGAACCGGATTCCGGCTCCCCTTGGATCTTGTCGCGCGGCGGACTGCCTAGTCGCCTTGCCGGGGAGCTGGTCTCCGGCAGGGGTTGTTAGGCCTCACCGGGTTATTCTGCTGCTTCTGCTGCCGGGAGTACCGACACGTAGACTTTGGCGTTGGCGCGGGTTTTGAACGCCACGTGGCCGGGGATAAGGGCGTAAATGGTATGGTCGATGCCCATACCGACGCCGGTGCCCGGATGCCATTTCGTGCCGCGTTGGCGGATGATGATGTTGCCACCGATCACAGCTTCGCCGCCGAACTTCTTGACGCCAAGACGTCGGCCAGCCGTATCGCGACCATTGCGGGAGGAACCGCCTGCCTTCTTATGTGCCATCGGTTACTCTCCTTATTCCTTGGTCGCCTTGGGAGCGGCCTTCTTGGCCGCCGGCTTCTTCTCAGTCGCGGGCTTCTCAGCCTTGGGCGCAGCTTCCTTGGTCTCAGCCTTCTTGGGAGCGGCAGCCTTCTTGGCGGGAGCCTTGGTCTCGGTCGCGTCAGCAGCCGGAGCCGCCTTCTTCGCCGGGGCCTTCTTCACGGCGGCCGGCTTGGCGGCAGCCTTCGGGGCCTCGGTCACGGTGGCCGAAGCAGCGGCGGCGGCAGCGCGCTTTTCGGCGCGGGCCTTGGCGATCTCGTCGACCTTGGTGGTCGGCTTGGCGCCGCCGGTCAGGATCTCGGTGATGCGCACGGTCGACAGGCGCTGACGATGGCCGTTACGGCGATCGTAGTGCTGGCGGCGCTCCTTCTTCAGGATGATGACGGTGCGCTCTTTCTCGGTGGCGATGAACTGGCCAGCAACGAGGGCACCCGCAACCAGCGGCGCGCCAACGGTGACCGCGTCACCCTCGCCAACCATCAGGACCTGGTCGAAGGTGACCACGTCGCCGGGCTGGGCGTCGAGCTTCTCGATCTTCACCACGTCATTGGCGGCAACCTTGTATTGCTTGCCGCCGGTCTTGATCACTGCAAACGTCATAGCTTTGCCGGGATATCCCGGACCTCTTCGTTATCGCGCCCTGTGGCGCCGCAGGCGATGCCTGTTCCTGCGGGCTTCGAGATAGGCTGCCAATCGAATTGGCGGCGGCCTCGGACAGCGGTTGAACAAAATCAAAAATGCGCGCGGCAGATGCCGCACGCAATTCGAGCGGCCTTATCGGGGCAAATTCAAGCGGAGTCAAGGTCGGCGACGCAGCAAATCCGGCTAGTTCGGGCGCACCGCAATCAGCTTGGCACGAATGTCGGCCGCACTCGCCGCCTCGGCGCCGAGAACCCGCGGCTTATGTTCGGCCTGCCAGCGGCCGAGCGACCAGTCGAGGCCCTCGTTCGGAACAGCAATCGCCGGCAAATACGCGTCGGCCTCGAACAGGTCCTCCTCGACCATCGCGGCCACCGGCGTGCGCCGATATTCCTCGCCCTCGAAGGCGTCCAGCAGGTCGCGCTCGAACGGGCTGAGATCGATCAGCAGCAGTCCTTCCGCGGCGGCCCCCGGCACTCGGATCAATGCGGGGTAGATGCGCCCGGGATAGTGCACGGCGCGAAAGCCAGGCGCGCGAGCGATGTGCTGACCACCCGGCCGCAGCGCGCGGCCCAGCACGGCGGCCAGGAGATCAGGGTCGCGCAGCGTGCCATAAACAAAGAGCGGAAGGGTCATGCGCGTGGGCGAGCCAAAGAGTGTTGCAGCGTCCATCATGCTATGCCATAAGCCCGCCCGTCTCGACCAGCCGCGGCAACGCGTCATCGACCTCGCGGAGAGGTGGCAGAGTGGTCGATTGCACCGCACTCGAAATGCGGCATGGGGGCAACTCCATCGGGGGTTCAAATCCCTCCCTCTCCGCCATTAACTCGTTGATATTAAACGTGTTTTTTGTCTCCTCAAGGCGCCTTGGATAACCCACGGAAAGGTCGCGTCTATTCGCCCTGGCAGCCACGCGAACCCAACTGGAGACGCCTAATTCGGAGCCCGAAATCGCGATGCACTCGCGTCATTCTCTAATGGCCAGTTTTGCACTTGGCATTGGGGCGCTTCACTCCATCACTCGTTCGCGGACCGACTACAAGGCAGGGACGCAGTCCACGCTCGTTTGGGATCATCACGCTGGTTTCATCGGTGCATGGGCAGCTAGCCATGCACCCAAGGTAGGGGGTACCTGCGCCTCCGGTCGGGCATGAAACGATTGACGACAACCCCAG
This sequence comes from Devosia sp. P2_G7, assembly GCF_056403495.1. Lineage (NCBI taxonomy): Bacteria > Pseudomonadati > Pseudomonadota > Alphaproteobacteria > Hyphomicrobiales > Devosiaceae > Devosia > Devosia sp. P2_G7. The sequence goes on along the minus strand of NZ_JBFUFI010000001.1, from coordinate 279,321 downwards.
CTGTCATACGATCCGCTGTCGCGCTGCGATCCCGAATGTGAGGACGCTGGGGCCTGCCCACGCCTCGCGCGGCGCGTGACCCAGGAGAAACGAATGGCATCCTTGATGACTCTTTCCCGCCGGCGCTTCGCGCAGGCGGCGCTGTTGCTCGTCGCCTCGACGGCGCTGACCCCGGCTCTGGCCGCCGACCCGCTTAAGATCGCGATGATCCTGCCCGGTCCGATCACCGACAATGACTGGAACTCGGTCGGCTACAATGGCCTGCAGGCCGCCGGCAAGGCGCTGGGGGTCGAGACGGCCTATGTCGAGAATGTCACCGACGCCGATGCCGAGCGGCTGCTGCGCGACTTCGCCGAGCGCGGCTATGGGCTGATCTTCGCGCACAGCTTTTCGTTCGGCGATGCCGCGCTGAACGCGGCCGAGGATTTCCCCACCACCATCTTCATGGCCGGCACCGCGGCGTCACTGGCGCCGAACCTTGGCACCTATTCGAACCCTGACTATCAGGGCGCCTATCTGGCGGGCATGCTCGCTGCGGGTGCCAGCAAAACCGGCTCGGTCGGCTGGGTCGGCGGTATGCCGGCGCCCAACATGCTGGCGAACCTCCACGCCTACGAAGCCGGCGCAAAGGAAATCAAGCCCGAGATCAAGGTGCTCCATACCTTTATCGGCTCATGGTTCGATCCGCCCAAGGCCAAGGAAGCGGCGATCGCGCAGGTCGAGCAGGGCGCCGACGTGCTGAGCGCGCAGGGCGTCGGCGTGATCGACGCGGCCCTGTCGAAGAAGGTGTTGGCGCTCGGCGCGATGACCGACCAGAACCACCTGGGGCCCGAAGTGGTGCTGACCAGCGTCACCTGGGACCTCGGGCCGCTCGTGACGGCGGTCGGCCAGGCGGTGATCGACGGCACCTGGAAGAGCGAGAACTGGTCGTATGGCGTTGCCGCCGGCTCGGTCGGGCTCGCTGATTTCCACGGGCTCGACAAGAACGTCGATCCGGCGGTGCTGAGCGCGGTCAGCGACAAGATCGAGGCGATCAAGGCCGGCACGTTCGAGGTGCCGCTCGATACGACCGAAGTGCAATGATCCCGACGTGACGACCACTGACGAGGACACACCGGCGGTTGCGATGCGGGGTATCCGCGTCGCCTTCGGCCCGGTGGTGGCCAATGACGATGTGAGCTTCGCAGTAGCGCCAGGCGAGATCCACGCGCTGCTGGGCGAAAACGGGGCCGGCAAGACCACGCTGATGCGAGTGCTGGCCGGCCTGCTGCAGCCCGAGGCCGGGACGGTCGAGGTCGGCGGCGTGGTGGTGCGGATCGACGGCCCACTCGCGGCGCGGCGGCTCGGCATCGGCATGGTGCACCAGCATTTCATGCTGGTGCCGACGCTGACCGTGGCCGAGAACATTGCGCTCGGGCTGAAGGAGGTGCGGACCTGGTTTCCGCGGCTCGATCACTTGGCCGACGAGATCGATGCGCTGGGGGCTCGCTTCGGGCTGGCGGTCAACGCACGAGCGCTCGCGGGCGAACTCTCGGTCGCCAGCCAGCAGCGGGTCGAGATCGTCAAGGCGCTGTATCGCGGCGCGAAGATACTGGTGCTCGACGAGCCGACGGCGGTGCTGACACCACAGGAGAGCGCGGCGCTGTTTCCTGTGCTGAGGTCGCTAGCTGAGGGCGGCACCGCGATCGTCTTCATCTCGCACAAGCTTAACGAAGTGATGGCGGTGACCGACCGGATCACCGTGCTCAGGCGTGGCAGGGTAGCGGGGACGCTGCGGACGGCTGAGACGAAGCCGCGCGAGATTGCGCGGATGATGGTCGGCGGTGAGGTAGCGCTGCCGCATCTCGAGGGCACGGTGGCCGACAGCCAGCCCGTGCTCGAAGTCGAAGGGCTGGGGCTAACCGACGTGCGCGGCGTACGACGGCTAGAGGGTGTGAGCCTGACGGTGGGGGCCGGTGAGATCGTGGCGGTGGCGGGGGTCGACGGCAACGGGCAGCAGGAGCTGGCCGAGGCCATCGTTGGGCTGCAGCGGCCCGGTGCGGGGCGGGTGCTGATCGACGGGGTCGAGATGACGCATCGACCGGTGAGCGAGCGGATCGCGGCGGGGCTGGCGCACATTCCGGAGGATAGGCATCGCACGGCGATATTCGAGCGGATGTCGGTCACCGACAATGCGGTGGCGGAGGAGGCTGGGCGGCCGCAGTTCTCTCGCTGGGGCATTCGGCGGCGGCGCGAGACTCGGCGCTTTGCCGAGGCGCTGGTTTCCGATTTCGACGTGCGGCTGGGGAGCGTCGAGCAGAGCATCGGCTCGCTCTCAGGCGGCAACCAGCAGAAGGTCGTGCTCGGCCGGGCGCTGAGCCGCGATCCGCGGCTGATCATTGCGGTGCAGCCGACACGCGGGCTCGATATCGGCGCGACGGCGTTCCTGCAGAGCCGGTTACTGGAGCGGCGGGCGGCGGGAGCTGCGGTGCTGTTGATTTCGACCGAACTCGACGAGGTGCTAGCGCTGAGCGACCGGATCGTGGTGCTGTTCAAAGGGCAGGTGACGGGGGTGGTGGAGCGTGCGCAGTTCAGCGTCGAGAAGCTGGGGCTGATGATGGCCGGGAGGGCGGCGTGAGCGAGACGGCGTCCGAGGCCGCTGCCAGGCTGGTGCGGCGGTACCTCTTGCCACGCTCGGTGTTTTCGGGCGTGGCGAGCGTGGTGATCGCGTTCGCAGTCGGGGCGATGCTCATCGCGCTGATCGGGCGGAATCCACTGCTCGCTTTCGCTAGCCTGTTCGAGGCGTCGCTGGGGAGCACGAACGGGCTGGCCGAGACAGCGATCCGCACGGTGCCGCTGGCGCTTTGCGGCATCGGCATCGCCCTGGCGTTCCGGGCGGGCGTGTTCAATGTCGGGGCCGAGGGGCAACTGTTCATCGGCGGCACCGCGGCGGCGTGGGTGGGGCTGCAGCTCGCCGGCCAGCCGCAATGGCTTGTTCTGCCGGCGATGGGGATCGCGGCGGCGATTGCCGGGGCGGCGTGGTCGGCTATCGCCGGAGTGCTGAAGCTCAGGCTGCGAGCGGACGAGCTGATCACCACCATCATGCTCAACTACATCGCCATCTATTTCGTCGGCTACCTGCTGCACGGGCCGTTGCAGGATCCGGGTTCGCCGCTGGCGCGGACGGCACGGCTCGGCGCCGAGGCGCGGCTGCCGATGCTGCTCGAGGGGACGCGGCTCCATGCCGGGCTGCTGATCGTCATCCTGGTGGCGATCGTCGCGCAGGTGTTTCTGTGGCGGTCGGTTGCGGGGTTCCGGCTACGGGCCGTGGGCTATAATCCGCGGGCGGCGGAGAATACCGGCATGAACGTCAAGGCGGCGCTGTGGACCGGGTTCCTGGTGTGCGGCGCGCTGGCTGGGCTCGCCGGGTTCTCGGAGGTCGCGGGCGTGCAGCGGCGGATGATCGAGAACCTGTCGCCGGGGTTCGGCTACACGGCCATCATCGTTGCGCTGCTCGGGCAGACCAATCCGCTCGGCGTGCTGGCGGCGGCGGTGCTGTTCGCGGCTTTGCAGATCGGTTCGACGACGATGGAATCCGCGGCCGGGGTACCGAGCGCGCTGACCACGGTGATCCAGGCGCTGGTGGTGCTGCTGCTGATCGGGCAGAACGCGATGCCACGGCTGTTGCGCAAGCGCGCCGCGGCGGGAGGCTGAGATGGGGTGGCTCGCCGATCCGGTGCTTGCCGGATTCATCGCCGCCAGCGTGCGGCTGTCAATCCCGATCCTTCTCGCGGCGCTGGGCGGCATGTTCGCCGAGAAGTCCGGGGTGCTGAATATCGGGCTCGAGGGGATGATGCTGATCGGCTGCTTTGTCGGCTTCATCACCGTCCACTGGAGCGGCAACCTGTGGCTCGGGGCCGGGGCGGCGTTGCTGGTCGGGGCGATCGCCGGGTTAGGGCTGGCGTTCTACGCGGTGACGCTCAGGGCCAACCAGGTGGTGGTGGGGATCGCCTTCAACCTGCTGATGCTGGGGGTCTCGGCGTATTTCTTCCGGCTGGCCTTCGGCAACGGCACCAGTTCGCCGCGGGTCACGCCGTTCGCGCCGGTGGATTTCGGGGCGCTGGCCGAGATCCCGATCCTCGGGCCGCTGCTGTTCCAGCATGATCCGCTGACCTACCTTTCGCTCGGCCTGGTCGCCGCCGCCTGGCTGGTGATGCACCGCTCTACCATAGGGCTCTCGATCAAGGCGGTGGGCGAGCACCCCGAGGCGGCCGAGACGCTTGGGCTCGACCCGATCGCCATCCGCTATGCGGCGGTGGCGGTAAGCGGGGCGCTGGCCGGACTCGGTGGCGGGTTCCTCTCGATCAGTGCGACGGGGGTGTTCCTCGACAACATGACGGCCGGTCGCGGCTATATCGCGCTCGCCATTCTTATCCTCGGGCGTCGGCATCCATTCGGAGTGCTTGTCGCGGCACTGTTGTTCGGCGCGGCGGAGGCGCTGCAGCTTCGCGCGCAGCTGCTGCCTAGCGGGGTACCTCTGCAGTTTCTGATCATGCTGCCCTATGTGCTGACCATCGTGGTGCTCGCGGTTTCGGCGAGCCGAAGCGGTGCGCCGGCGGCGTTGGGGCAACCTTACGAGAAGGGGCGGGCCTAACGGATACTCTCGCGAGACTCACTTTGCTGGCCACCTCGCATGAAACGAACCGTCTGCTTATCAAAGCCTAGAGTCTGCCTGTGGCACCAAACGGCTCAATGGCAGCTTCTGCTCAAGGCGGACATTTGAGAGGCTACCGCGTGGAGGGAGGGACCTGCTCAAAACCAGTGGTGGAGTTTAGTCGCAAACTAGCTACCAATCGGTTCGATAAGCTAACGCAATCAATAACTTAGAGACTGACCCCCGCTCGAAATTCCTTAGACATTACGAGGGTTAGCCAAGATCACCTCCATCGCCATTTCGTGTTCCTCCCCCCGCCATTAACTAATTGATATTGCTGGTGTTTTTGGTTTTTCAAGGGGTCGCCGGCTAACCCTCGGGAAAGTCGAGTCTATTCGCCTTGGCAGCCGCGCGAACCAAACTGGAGACGGCGAATTCGGAGCCCGAATTCGCGATGCAGTCCGACCGTTCTCTAATGGGCCATTTCGCACTTGGCATTAGGGCGCTTCATTCCACCACCAGTTCGCTGAACCGACTCGTTGGCAGGCAGTAGCGGCGTAGAAGGTCCACTTTTGCGCCAATAGCGGACGTTCGCTGCACGAAATCGCCCCGCGGTGTGCGCTGCGCAATTGCTCAGACCATCGCCCCCGTGGCGGCGACGCGGACGGCCTCAAACGTGATCGGCTAGAGATCGCGGTTCACGCCCTCTACCAGGCGGATTTTTCGGGCGTTGATCTCCCATACGGCGGAGATAACCCGCCCACGCGTTCGCTTGCTCACGTTGTGCTGGCCCTTCAGAGCGCGGTGTACCGTGCTCTCCGCGACACCGGCGAGGGTCGAGATTTCCTTGATGGTGCCGAGACGCTCAATGCCGAGAGCGGGTTCAAACATCTCTAGCCCTCCTAGTTGGTAAATCCGACTTCCCGGAGGAAGCTCCGGCTCGCTGCCAGGTCATCGAGGATGCTGCCGGTGTTTCGCGGATCGCGTTCCTGCTCGATGGTGATGTAGCCCGCGTAGCCCCGCGACTTGAGCAGGTCGTAGACGGCACCGTAGTCGATCGAGCCGCGGCCGATGGGACACATCACCCCCTTGGCGCAAGCATCGAAGAAGCGGATGCGCTCCTGCATGACCGCGTCGAACACGACCGGGTCTATGTCCTTGAAATGGATATAGTCGATGCGGTCCCAGTAGCGGCGGAGCGTCTCGACAGGGTCCATGCCGGCATAGGCGGTGTGCCCGGTGTCGATGCAGAGGCCGGCAATCTCTGCCGGGACGTCCTCGACGATCCGCTCGATCTCGTCGGCGAACTCGATGTGGCCGCCGGCGTGCGGGTGAATGACGGCACGGACGCCGAAGCCGTCTCGTGCGCGCTCGGCGATGGCGCGGATGTTTCCGATCATGCCCGCCCAGGCTTCGCGGTCGAGGCGAACCGCGCGGTCGGAATGCCCGGCGGCATAGTCCCGCGCGTCGTGCCCCCAGTCCATGACGGTGAGATACGGCGCTTCGAAACGCTGGTGGACATGGTTGGCCGGCTTGGGCAGGCGGGTGATGAGGGCGCAGATTTCCTCGGTCTGGCGCAGCAGGTTGCCGCGATTCCGGGGATCGACGAGGTTGTCGAAGATCGTGCCCGCGACGATGCGGAGCTGGCGCCGGTCCAGCGCAGCTGAAACCCGGTCCACATCAAGCGGCAGGTAGCCGTAGGGGCCGAGTTCCAACCCGTCGAAGCCGGCAGCGCGGGCTTCGTCAAGCACGTGCTCCCAGGGCGGCAGATGCGGGTTCTTGACGTCGTCGACGCCCCAGCAGCACGGGGCGCAGGTGATGGTGATAGGAACGCTCACGCCATTGCCTCGTTTCTGCCCGATCTCAGCGGCTGATCGTCGCCTTGAGGGCATCGATCGAAGACTGGATGCCGGCCTCGACGGACATGGTGAAGTCCTCCATCTCGAGGCTCACCCAGCCGTTGTAGCCCTGCATGCGGACGACCGAGAAAAACTCCTTCCACCACTGCAGATCGTGTCCGGCGCCGACCGCCACGTAGTTCCAGGTGCGGTTGGCGACGTCCGTCACCTCACGAAGTTCGAGCAGCCCGTCGACATCCGCCCGCCCACGCTCGATGCGGGTGTCCTTGCCGTGGCAATGGTGGATGGCGTTGCCGAGGGCGCGGGCTGAGGCGATCGGGTCGGCGCCCATCCACATCAGGTGGCTTGGGTCGAGATTCATGCCCACCTTGGGGCCTACTGCGTTGCGCAGCCGGAACAGGGTCTCCGGATTCCACACCAGCATGGCGGAGAAGTTCTCGAGCGCGTACTTCTCGACACCAACCTCGTCGGCCAGCCTGACGAGGTCGTGCCACAGCGGGAAGGCGCGGTCTTCCCACTGGTAGCGGTCGCGCTCCGGCATCTCGTTGGGCCAGGACTTGGTGTAGACCAGCCAGTTCGGCACCATGTCGCCCGGAGCGGCTTCGGGCAGGCCGGACATGGTCACGACCGTCTTGACGCCGATGGCGCCGGCGAGACGGATGGTGTCCTCCATCTCCTTGCGATGGCGCTTGCCCATCTCGCCCGGATCGAGGGGATTTGCCGAGCAGTTCAGCGCCGCGATGTGGAGGCCGCGAGCCTCGATCTCTTTCAGCTTGGACTTGAGCAGCGCCCCGTCGGCCAGCAGTTCGTCGGCGCGGAAATGCGGCGCTGGAGACCAGCCACCGCCGGTCATTTCGACGCCCTCGACGCCCAGTGCCACGCACTTGTCGAGCATCTGGGTGAACGGCAGGTTGCCCATGACGTCGGTGCAGATAGAGAGTTTCATCGTCGTTCCGTCCAAAGAAGGGGCGCGCCGAAGCGCGCCCCAGTGGGGAGAAGGGATTATTGGAACTCGACCCAGGCCGAGCCGGCGTCGGCGGAGCGCACGCAGTTCTCGAGCCAGCGCACGCCTTCGGTGCCGGCCTTGATGCCGGGGTAGTGATGGGTCGCGAGGAAGGCCTCGTCGCCACGGTTGCTGGCGTCGATGGCCTCTGCGATCCACAGGTAGATGTTGGACCAGCTGTCACCGAGCCCTTCGGTGTGCAGCGCACCCATGCGGTCGACGGCGAGGCTTTCCTCCTCGAGGTACGGCATGCCGTGGTGCAGAATGCGGTTCGGCTCGCCCTGCACGTCGTAGAGCAGCTGGTCGGGATGGGAATCGGACCATTCGAGGGAGGCTTTCGAGCCGACGAAGCGGTAGCGCTGGGACCCCATGTTTCCGGCGTTCACCGAGGATACCCAGAGCCGGCCGCGGGCCCCGTTGTCATAGTGGGTCAGCACTGTCGCGTGGTCTTCGAGCGGCGCACGTGTCGCAATGAAGGCCTTGCGGTCGCAGAGCAGCTTCTCGATCCTCATGTGCGGCAGCACGATCTCGGACAGGTAGTAGAGGTGCGTGCCGATATCGCCCAGAACGAAGGTCGGACCAGCGGTTCTGGGATTGGTGCGCCACTTCACCGCCTCGCCCGCGCCGACATCGTCGCCCGCGTTGAAGCCGTGGGTATATTGCAGGTCGACGATGCGGATGTCGCCCAGCAGGCCCTTCCTGACCATGGCCGCCATCTGGTGGACCAGCGGGTGGCCGGTGAAGCCGTAGGTGACGCCGACGATCAGGCCCTTTTCAACGGCCAGCTTCTCGATCTCGCGGCACTCGGCAACGCTGAAGAACAGCGGCTTTTCGCAGATGACGTGGAGGCCGGCTTCGAGGCAGGCCTTGGTGATTTCGTAGTGCGTGAAGTTGGGTGTGGCGATGGAAACCACCTCGACGCCGTCCTCGCGCCCGGCCTCCCCGGCAATCAGTTCCTTGTAGCCGGCGTAGCAGCGCCCGGCATCGACGCCGATATTGACGCCGAAATCCCGGCCGCGTTCGGCATCCAGATCGAAAGCGCCACAGACGAGCCGATAGGTGCCGTCGCGCAGCGCGCCGGTGCGGTGCTTGTAGCCCACCTGTCCGGTCCGACCGCCGCCGACCATGCCCCAGCGAAGCGGGGCCTTGATGGATCTTTCGCCATTCAACATCTTGATTGCCTTCATAGTTATTCGAAACGTGGAGTCGGGCCCGCGGACAGCAGGAGCCAGTGCCGCGGGCGCTAGAGCGGCGACAGGATCGCAGTCATTTCGCGGGCCAGTACTGGTCGATGTAGCGCTGCATTTCCTGGCGCATGAACCGGCCCGACTCGTCCGCGCGTTCTTCCCAGGCGAAGACGCAGGCGGTCATGATCCCATCGAAGCTGATTTCGGCCAGCGTGCCGAAGAAGTCGTCCCACGGCACTTCGCCCTGGCCGATGTTGAGATGCTGATGCACGCGGGCGGTGGAGCCCGGCGGGTTGATGATGTAGCGCAGGCCTGAACTGGCCTTGTGGTTGAACGTGTCCCCTACATGCACATGCGCGAGCACATCAGCGCATTGGCGGAGCATCGTCTTGGTGTCGTCGCCGAAATAGAAGGTGTGCGGCGCGCAGTAGAGGAACTTCACGTTCTTGCTGTTCACCGTGCGGATGATGTCGACGGCAGGCTGGATCGTTTCCACCCAGTCCTCCGGATGCGGCTCGATGTGGAGGGTGATCCCCTCCTTTTCGAGGATCGGAACCAGTTCCTCCATCGAGCGCCACCAGGCGTCCTCGCACGCTTCGATCATCGAACCGGTGTGGCAGCAGTAGCAGGTGCCCTTGTCCGGGTGCGGCCCGCGCCCGAACTCGGAATTCATGACGTCGACTTCCATCTCGACGGCGATCTCGATGGCGCGCTTCCAGTGACGGACGGCGGCCTGCCGCTCATCCTCGTCGTTGGAGGCCCAGCGGTACATCGGCAGCAGCGAGGCGATCCCCACCCCCTGCTCCTTGAGCGCGCGCTTGAAGGACTTCACCCGCTCGGGAAAGACGCGCGGCGCCTTGAACCACTCGAGGAAGTCGCCACGTGGCGACAGCTCGATCCAGTCGTAGCCAAGTTCCTTCACCTTCGCCGGGAGGTCCTCGAGCGACAAGTGGCGGTGCATGAACGGGTCAAGTGCGATCTTCATCGGTGTCTTCCTGGTGCGAAGGGAGCGAACTGCTACGGCGTGGCGCCAGAAGGCGCGCCGGCGTCGGAATTCCTGTGGCTTTCGATTTCGGCTTCCAGCGCGGCCATGGCCTCGCCGCCGGCCATCAGGTCGGTGATTTGCTCACGGGTCATCTCGCCCTTCCTGAAATCGGCTGCCTTGGCGCCGCGAATGAGCACCGCGAAGTGATCTCCGACGGTCATGGCGTGCATGACCTGGTGGGTGATGAAGATCACCGCCAGACCGCGCTTGCGGGCCTCGAGAACGATGCGCAGGACGTGCGCCGCCTCTTTGACACCCAGCGCAGCGGTCGGTTCATCGAGGATGAGCACTCGGGCACCGAAGTGCACGGCGCGGGCAATCGCCAGCGCCTGGCGCTCGCCACCCGACAGGCCACCGACGAGGCGATCACCATCGTCTATGCGGGTGATGCCGAAGCCTTGCACGGCCTTGACCGCGATCTCGTTGGCGGTTCTTCGGTCGTAGATGTTGAGCGGACCGAATTTCCGCGTCGGCTCTACCCCGACAAAGAACGAGCGGCCGATGCTCATCAGCGGAAACGTGCCGCCGAACTGGTGCACTGTCGCGATGCCGCGGTTGGCTGCATCGCGCGGCCCGGTGAACTCGACCACCTCGCCATCCATCTCGATGGTGCCCGAGCTGGGCTTGAACACCCCCGCGAGGGTCTTGATGACGGTCGATTTCCCGGCGCCGTTGTCGCCGAGCAGGCACAGCACCTCGCCCGCGTTCACTTCCAGCGAGATGTCGTGCAGCACGTCGATGGGACCGAAATGCTTGCTGATGTTCGAGAGCTTCAGGATCGGGCTTGCCATCACTTGGCTCCCTTGGCTTTGGGTGCGTAGGAGAGGGCTGCCCGGCGGAAGGTGTTGTTCATCAGCACGGCAAGGAGCAGCAGCACGCCGATGATCAGGCTGGACCAGTTGCGGTCGAAGTCAGTGTAGTAGATGCCCTGGGTCACGATGGCGAAGGTGATGGTTCCGAAGAAGATACCGATCACCGAGCCGAACCCGCCGGTCAGCAGCACGCCGCCGACGACGACCGAGATGATCGAGTTGAAGATGAAGGACTGGCCGCCCGCGACCTGCGCGGAATTGTAGAGGATCGCCTGGCACATGCCGACGAAGGCAGCGCTGGTGGACGACAGGACGAACAGCGTGATGGTCAGCCGTTCGGTCGGGATCCCGGCGTTGCGCGCGGAAACCTTGTCGCCGCCCATGGCGAAGACCCAGTTCCCGAACTTCGAGAAGTGGATGAAGTAGACATAGGCCGCCGTCGCCAGCACCCACCAGATGACCATCACCTGCAACTGGCCGAAGACGAAATCGCCGAACAGCATCTTGGCGATGCCCTCAGTCTTGAGCGCGACACTGGTCGACTTGGTGATGAAGACCGACAGGCCCAGCACCATGCCTTGAACGGCAAACAGGCTGCCGAGCGTGACGATGAGCGAGGGCACCGCCGTCCGCACCACCATCAGGCCGTTGATCAGGCCCACGACGACGCCAAGGCCCAGCGTGGCGGCAATGCCGACCCAGATCGGCAGGCCGAAATGCCCGGAGATGATGGACACCGTCATCGCACCGGCGGGGACCATGGCGCCGACCGAGATATCGAGTTCGCCCGCGATCATCAGCAGGCCGACCGGAATGGCGATGACGCCCAGGGTGGCCGCAACGTTGAGCCAGCTCGACATGCCGGCGATCTTCAGGAACGAGGTCCCGCCGAAGATCGAGAAAAACACCAGCACGGCCACGAGGCCAAGCAAGGCGCCCGCCTCGGGGCGGCGCAATAGCCCGCCAAGCGAGAGGCTACGGTTCATGGGACTCTCCCCGAATTCAAGAACAGAGGTGTCGTGAGGTGGATGGCCGAACGCGCCCATCGCTCTTCGACGAGATGGCCCGCCGCACTCGGCGGCAGGCCTGAGGTCGTCAGGACTCGATCAGCGCGCGCCCTTCGATACGCCCGCCAGCGTCGCATCGATGTTCGATGCATCGACGATGCCCGGGCCGGTCAGAACCGGGAAAGTGGGCAGGTCGGTGCCGAAGTCGATGGCGGAGGCCAGCAAGGTTGTCGCGAGGAAGCCCTGCAGGTAGGGCTGCTGGTCGATGGCGAACAGCTGCGTGCCGCCCTTCACACGGTCGAGGCCGGCCTGGTTGAGGTCGAACGTGCCGAGCATGGTCGTCGCCGTCTTGTCGGCCTGGCTGATGCCGATGGCCGCCGAGTCTGCATCGCCCGCCGAAATCGTGATCACGCCGTCGATGGTTTCGTCCTGCAGCAGCGTCGCCTTGATGGCTTCCGCAACCGCGGTGGCATCGCCGAAGGAGGTCGAAGGCAGCGGCAGTTGCGCACCCTTGCCGCCCTTGGCGGTGATGCCGTCGATCACGCCCTTGCAGCGCGCTTCGATATTGGCAGTGCCCGGCAGCGTGTTGATGCAGAGCACGTTCTTCTGGCCGTGCGCGGCGAAGTACTCGCCGCCCGCCGTGCCGGCCACGTATTCGTCCGAGCCCACATAGTTGATGGCGCCCAGTTCACGGGCCTTGTCCGCCCCGCCAGCGTTCATCAGGATCACCTTGATGCCGGCCGCGACCGCGTCCTTGATCGCCGGGTCCTCGGCTTCCGTCACCCAGTCAGGGATCACCAGCCCATCGACGTCCATCGAGATCGCGGTGCGGATCAGCTGCACCACGTCAGGCGCGAAATTGTCGTAGTTGACGAGGCGCAGGTAGTTGACCGAGCCGCCATTGGCGACGATCCCGGGCGTCGCGTCGTCGAGGCCCTTCTTGATGATGTTCCAGAACGCGTCGTCGTTCGACCCGCCGACGACCGCGATGTTCGCCGCCATGGCGCTCGAGGCCATCAGAGACGCCGCTACCAGTGCCGTAAGAAGATACTTCGCTTGTTTCACATTTCCCTCCCTGGAGCATTCGCCCCTTATGGCGGCGATACTCAACAGCTCAGGATGAGAGTCAACGAAAGCTGAACTGGCTCATTGATTTCATTCCATCCATGTCATACGGTCTCATTCAATGATACGAAATGACACGAGATCGACGTGGCGCGCCCGACAATTCGTGACCTCGCTGAAGCAGCAGGGGTGTCCATCTCCACGGTGAACCGGGTGCTGGCCGGCGCCGAAAACGTCCGCGACGCCACCATGAGGCAGGTCCGCGACGCGGCAGAGCGGATCGGCTTCTACGGGCTGGGGACCATTCAATCGAGCGTCGCCGCGCGTCGGGCCAAGCACCGCTTCGGCTTCCTGTTGCTGCAGCCAACCCGCCTCTTCTACAGGAACGTGGCGGCTGCCCTGGAGGCGGCCGCGCGAGGCCTCGAGGGCCACGACATCGAACTCGAGATCGAGTTTGCCGAAGACCTGGCGCCACAAACCACGGCGTCCAAACTGCTCGCACTGGGGCAGACCTGCGACGCGATCGGGGTCGTGGCGCCGGTGCACGCCCTGGTCGCCGGCGCCATCGGCGAACTGGAGCAGCGGGGGGTGCCGGTCTTCGCGCTGATCTCGCAGAGCTCACCCACCGGTCAGCTGCGCTATGTCGGGCTGGACAACTGGAAGGTGGGCCGGACGGCGGCCTGGGCGGTCGCCCATGCGTGCAAGGAGCCGGGCAAGGTCGCGATCCTCGTCGGCAGTCACCGATTCCGCAGCCAGGAAATGAACGAAAGCGGCTTCCGCTCATACTTCCGCGAGCATGCCCCCCACTTCACCGTTCTCGAGGCGCTCTCGACCTTCGAGACGAGCAGCGTGTCGCAGGAGATCACCGAGAAGCTCCTGTACCAGCACCCCGACCTCGCCGCCATCTACGTGGCCGGCGGCGGCATCACCGGAGTGCTGTCGGCGCTACGCAACGCCGACAAGGCGGGCGAGATCGTCATCATCGCCCACGACCTGATGGACGTGACGCGCACGGCGCTGCTCGATCATTCGGTGACCGTGGTGCTGGCCCATCCATTGGAGCGCCTCGCGACCGAGATCGTCTCGAACATGGTGCGCGCGACATCAAACCTGGAGGACTCTCGCAACCAGACAAGCATCCTGCCCTTTGATATTTTCACGTCAGAGAATGTGTAGCCGCGCGACCTTCGAGCGCTGCTTGGAACTTGGGGAATCTGAGACGGACCCCATTCCGGGTGGGGAGATCCAGTCAGCGGGTGCCTAAACGCCAGCGTCCGCCTTGGGCCAAGAGCGGTCATCTTGCGACATCCCCAAGCCCGTCGGAAACGGCTGTGATGCTAAGATTATCACTCTCTAACAGGCATTTAGCGAGATTGTGTCGGAAATTCCCTCGACATTTCCGAGGGTTGGCGGGGCAATTCCATCGAGGTTTCGAGCCCCTCTCTCCCCGCCACTAACTCATTGATATTACTGGTTTTTATGGTCTCCGGCAGGTGCCTCGGCTAACCCTCGGGAAGGGCGTTTCTATTCGCCCTGGCGGTCGTGCGAACCCAACTGGAGACCGCTAGTTCGCCGCCTGAATTCGCGATGCGGTCGGGCCATTCTCCAGTGGCCAGTTTCGCACTTGGCATTAGGGCGCTTCATTCCATCGCCAGTTCGCTGGCCGATTTGATGGCAGCCAGCTAGACATTAGGTGCACTCGTCAGAAATGCTGGAACGACCGCTTCTGGCCCAAAGCGGACGTTTCCGCTCACGCTACCCCACCGCCTTCGTGGTCCACCGCCTGGCGCTTGCCCGTCGAGAACATGATCAGCGCGAATACCGGCTCGGTGCCGATCGCCCGGGCCCAGTGGCGGACATCGCGCGGGATGCGGATGATGTCGCCGGCGCCGAGCATCACGGTGTCCTCACCCAGCCGGTGCTCGCATGAGCCGGAGACGACGTAGAGGAACTCCTCGCAGTTCGGGTGCGAGTGTAGCGGGTTGCGCTCGCCCGGCTTGATGAAACAGGTGCCGAAGGTCATCTCGGTCCCTGCCATCGATTGGTCGGTGATCTTCCAGTTGAGCTCGCCCCAGCTGGTACTGACCCGCTCACCATCCTCAGCGCGGGAAACGAATGTCTCGATCGTCATCAAAATTGGTCCTCGCGCTCAAATGGCGGCCGACACGCCGTGGGGCGTTGCGGCGTAAAAGTCGTACAGCTTCATGATCTCGAGCGCGGTCTGTAGCGTGCCCTTGGTGATGATCCGCCCCTCCAGCACCGCCTCGCAGAAGTGCAGCACCTCCGGCACGTAGCCGAGCGTGAACATGTTGCTGTTGTAGAGTTGGCCGAGCGAGAACTCGGGCTCGTACAGGACCGTGGCGCTCTCCTCGGGCTGGATCCAGCTCGACGCGCGGCCATAGCTGGGGAGCGCGGCCTTCCTGTAGTGCGTCAGCTTCACGCCGTTCTCGACCACGGCGTGGCTGCCCTCGCCGATCGCCTCGATGCGCTCGAGCGGGCCGGCCCAACTCTGGCCGGCGGTCATGTGGAGTGCGCCGACCCCGCCCGACTTGAAGCGGATGGAGGTGATGGTGGCGCCGTTGACCGGCTCCCACTCGAAGCTGGCGCGATCGATCTCCCCACCAAGGAAGTAGAGGATCGCGCCCGGGTGGTAGATGTGGTCGATGAAGTGCTGCATGGCGACCAGGTCGCCGCGTTTGTCGGGCGCCGGCAGGCCCTGCGGGTAGCGCACGGTGAGCGAGGTCAGCCGCCCGAACTCGGGGGCGGTGACGATATCCTTGAGCTTCTCGACGGCGGGGAAGAAGGTCTTCTTCAGCCCGGTCACGATGTTCCTGCCGGTGCGAGCCGAAACCGCGATCAGCTCCTCGACTTCCGCCCGGCTCGCCGCCGTCGGCTTTTCCATCCACACATGGGCGCCCGCCTCGACGCAGTCGCGTGCCAGTGCCGTCGCCCGCACGTGGCCGTCCTCGGTGTAGTTGGTGACGATGAAGACCACGTCCGGCTTCTCGGCCGTCAGCATCGCCTTGTGGTCGGTGTAGGTGCGCTCCGCCCCGAACACTTTCGCGAAACCCTCGGCCCGCTCCTCGGACAGATCGCAGATGGCCGCGAGATCGACCGGCGCGTAGCGGAAGGTCGGGTAGACGTTGCGGTAGGCGTGGCCACCGGCGCCGATGAAGCAGGCCTTGAGCCGCCGCTCGTACTCGAAATTGTAGCGGATCTCCCGCGGGACGTGGTGCGGCATAAATCAGCCTTTCAATGCGCCTTGCGTGAGGCCTTCGGTGAAGCGCCTCTGGGTCAGGATGTAGAGGAGGATCACCGGCAGGAAGGTGATCACGGTGCCCGAGAACACCAGCCGGAAATCGGTGGAATAGGTGGACGCGAAGCGGACGAGGCCGAGCGGCAGCGTCTGCACTTCGGAGCTGATCAGCACTACCAGCGGCAGGAAGAAATCGTTCCAGGTCGAGAGCGCCGAGATGATCACCAGCGCCTGCAGCGCCGGGGCGGCGAGGGGGAGCATCACCTTGCGCAGGATCTGGAAGTGGCTGGCGCCATCGATCCGGGCGGCTTCGACCAGTTCATCAGGCACCCCGGCAAAAAAGCTCCGCATCAGGAAGATGCCGAACGGGATGCCGTTGCTCACCTGCGCCAGCGTTATGCCGGCGAGCGAGTTGATCAGCCCCAGGTTGAACAGCACCTCGTAGAGCGGGATGACGATAGCCTGCACCGGGATCGTGAGCCCGATGATGACGAGGTAGAACACCCACTCCCGGCCGGGGAATTTCAGCTTGGCAAAGACATAGCCGGCGGGGGCGCAGGCTACGAGGGTGAGGGCGACGACGCCGGCGAGGTTCAGCAGGCTGTTGGCGAGGAGGTCGCCGAAGCCGCCGATCTGCCATGCGTCAACGTAGTTCTGCCACATGGCCTGCTTGGGCAGGGCGAAGGGGTTGGCCTGGCCGATCTCGGCTTCGCTCTTGAGGCTCGAAGCGAGCAGCCAGAGGAAGGGTCCGAGCACCAGGGCGAGGACGGGGAGCAGCGCTAGGGCCGCCGGCCATTCGGACTTGCGGTGGCTCATTTGGCGAACCTCGCGCGCCAGCGGTTGAAGGCGACGGTGATGCCGATGGCAAGCGCGCTCAGCAGCACGCAGAGCACTGCGGCAAGTCCATGATCCTGCATCGAAAAGGCCAGCCTGTAGATGTAAGTGGTGATGAGCTCGCTCTGGTAGAACGGGCCGCCATCGGTCATTACGAAGACGGTGGCGAAGCCCTTGAGGCCGTTGATCATGGCCAGGGAGACGACGAAGGTCATCACTTCGGCGAGGCCGGGGAGGGTGACGTGCCAGAGCTGCTGCCAGCCATTGGCGCCATCGATCTCGGCTGCTTCGTAGAGCGAATGATCGATGTTC
This sequence comes from Devosia sp. P2_G7, assembly GCF_056403495.1. Lineage (NCBI taxonomy): Bacteria > Pseudomonadati > Pseudomonadota > Alphaproteobacteria > Hyphomicrobiales > Devosiaceae > Devosia > Devosia sp. P2_G7. Next base: position 262,308 of record NZ_JBFUFI010000001.1, on the reverse strand, counting down.
TGCAGGCCCGCGATGAACAGGAGCATGTAGAGGCCAAAGCCCTGCCACGAGCTCGCGACGTTGACAGAGAAGAGGACGAGCAGCGGGTCGGACAGCCAGCCTTGCGTGAGCGCGCCGAGCCCGATCTGCTCGAGGCCGGTGTTCAGCAGGCCATAGAACGGGTCGTAGATATTGGCCCAGATGACGCCGACGACCGCCAGCGAGACGAGGTGGGGCAGGAAGAAGGCGGTGCGGAAGAACACGCGGGTCAGCCTCAGCCGGCTGATCAGCAGGGCGAGGACGAGACCCAGCCCGCCGGCCATCAGCAGGTGCCCGAGCAGCCACTGGAAGGTGTGGACGAGGCTTTGCCAGACGATCGGATCGACGGCAGCGCGGCCGTAGTTGGCAAAACCGACGAAGTTGGCCTCGGTGTTGAGGCCGCGGGAGTCGGTGAAGCTCAGCCAGAACGTGGCGAGGATCGGGAGCAGGCTGAACAGGGCGTAGACGGCGAGGGCAGGAAGCAGGAGCGGGATCGCGGAGGCGAGGGCCTCGCGGTGGGTGCGGCGGGACCTGATCGTGGCGCCCATCGGCGCGTCTCCGACTCTCTCAGCAGTGGTGGCTAGTCTGGTCATTTTTAGAAGTCTCGTTGAGACAGACGGCCCCCTCCTGACCTCCCCCATCATGGGGGAGGTGAAGAGGCGAGGGTGTAGCGCGATCGTGCCACACGAACCGGTGAGGCACCTCCCCCATCATGGGGGAGGATGGGAGGGGGCCGTCTGCTCCGGCCAGCACTAGCCCTACTGCACCTCGGCCATCTTGGCCTCGATCTGCGCCATGGCGTCCTCGCCGGTGATCTGGGCGCTGATGATGCCCTGGATCACCTGGAAGTAGGTGTCCACCACACCGGCCGGCAGGTAGACGCTTGGATTGTAGCCCACGCCATTGGCCGCGGCGGCAAAGATGTCGCCGAGGATCGCGGTCGGCGGGTTCACGCCGTCGAGGGCACGCGGGTAGATCATGGTGCTCGCCGCATTCTCGGCCCGCTTCTTCATCACCGCGTCCGAGAGGATGAAGTCGATCCACTTCATCGCCAGTTCCGGCTGCTTGGAATTGGCGGGAACCAGCCAGCTCCAGCCGACGCCACCGGTCGGCTTGCCCGGCCCGAGGTCCGACGGCATCGGCGAATAGCCGGCATTGGCGAGGTCGTACTCAGCCTTGCGGGCGTTGGCGGTGAACCAGGGGCCGGCGACGAACATGGCCGCCCGCTTGTTGAACCATAGCCGCGCTGCGCCATCGAGATCGAGCGCCGCCATTTCCTTGTCGATATAGCCCTTGTCGACCAGCTCGCGCAGCCGCGCCGCGCCAGTGACCATGGACGGGTCGGTCCAGCTGAGTTCGCCCGAAACCGCTTTGCCGACAGCCTCGCTGCCGCTCGCCGACTGCAGCATGTTGCCGAAGAGGTGCCCGGCGCTGCCGGCCGTCCGTGGCCCGATGGCGATCGGCATGATGCCCTTGTCCTTGATCTTTCCGAGCAGATCGAGGAACTCGGCATAGGTCGCGGGCATGGTCCAGCCGTTCTCGGCGAACATGTCCTTGTGGTACCAGACCGCCAGCGCATCGAGCCCATCCGGCACTTCGTAGATTTCGCCGCCGCGCTGCCGCTTCAGCTCTTCGTAGAGCCAGGGGTAGATCTGCTTGTCCCAGCCGCGCTCGGTATAGGCGGCGGTGAGCGGGGATACGAGCTGGGCGTCGACCACCGTGGTCACCCGCGCGATACCCGAATTGGTGAGGATCACGTCCGGCCCGGCATTGGACTGGATCGCGGCCTGCACCGCGCCGTTCGAAATCGTGCCGGTGGGCGGCATGAACTCGACGGTGACGCCGGGATTGGCGGCTTCGAACTCGGCCCTGAGGCCGTTCCACAGTCCCGCGACGAGCGGTTCGGTGATCTGCTCGGGGCCCCACATGACGAGCTTCTGAGCCTGGGCTCCGCTTGCCAATCCGGCGACCGCGAGGGCGGCGGCCGAGGCCAATAGGGTACGTCTCAACATGGTGGTCCTCCTCATTGGGCGCGCCGGTTGACCGGCGTCGTCTTGGTTCGCGGAATACCCGCGGATATGGCCTAGCGTTTGGCCGGTTTGGGGTCCTCGAAGCGTGCCAGCACGGTGCGCTGGACGTCGGAAATGTGGGCGTGCATCAGCTTGACGGCGGCCTTGATGTCGCGCTTGCGGAAGGCGGCGAGGATGTCGTCGCGCTCCTTTGCGGCGTCCTCGGCGAAGGTGTGGCTCTCGTTGGCGATGGTGCGGCCGATCTGGATCTGCAGCGCCAGCCGGCTCAGCGTCTCGATCAGCGCTGCATTGCCGGACAGCTCGGCGATGGTCTCGTGGAACTCGCGGTCGGCGAGGCCGTAGGCCACCATGTCATCGGCCTTTAGTGCGGCGACGGCCTCGTCGAGGATGCGCTCGAAATTGGCGATGTGCCGGTCGCTCATCTGCGGCACGGCAAGTTCGACGGCGAAGCACTCGAGGGTCTTTCGGAGTTCGTAGAGGTCCTCGGTTTCCCTCCTGGTGAAGCTGCGCACGAAGAAGCCCCGATACGGCTTGATCTCGATCAGCCCCTCTTTGCTCAGCGTGCCCAGCGCCTCGCGGAACGGCGTGCGGCTTACCTGCAGCTTCTCGGTCAGCGCCTTCTCGTCGAGCGGCGCGCCCGAGGGCAGTTCGCCCGAAACGATCATCCGCACGATCTCCTCGTAGATGCGTTCGCGCAGCGTCAGGTGGCGAATTTCGTTCATTGCTGTTCCGTCGCGGCCTCGTTGTCCGATATGCATTTGTATACAATCACTGCAAGAATATACAATATGAAAAATGCACGCTATGCCTATTGCATACGAAGCAACGGCGGCAAGCCGCGCAAACAGGCCCGAAATGGTCGGAAAGAGGGAGGAAATGGCAAAGGTCTACGTGGTCGGAACCATGGACACGAAGGGGCCGGAGTTGCGCTACGCCGCCGAGCGGGTGCGTGCCGCGGGCGCCGAATCCGTGCTGGTCGATGTCGGCACGCAGGGTACGGGGACGGGCGCCGATGTGGCGGCCACCGTGGTCGCGACCCACCATCCGGAGGGGTCTGGGGCCGTGCTCGGCCTCACCGATCGCGGCAAGGCGGTCTCCGCCATGGCGAAGGCGCTGACCTGCTATCTCGCTGGTCGTACCGATATCGGTGCGGTGCTGGGCCTCGGCGGCACTGGCAACACCGCCCTCGTCACCGAGGCGATGCGTGCGCTCCCGATCGGCACTCCCAAGCTGATGGTCTCGACCGTCGCCTCGGGCAACACCGCGCCCTATGTCGGCCCCAACGACCTCACCATGATGTACTCGGTGGTCGACATCGCCGGGCTCAACGCCATCTCGCGCAAGGTCATCGGCAACGCCGCGCACGCCGCCGCTGGCATGGCGCTCACCGCCGCGCCAACCTCAGGCGCCGACAAGCCCGGCCTCGGCATGACCATGTTCGGCGTCACCACCCAATGCGTCACCATGGTCCGCGAGGCGATGGAGGCGACGCACGAGGTCTACACCTTCCATGCCACCGGCACCGGCGGGCAATCGATGGAAAAGCTCGCCGATTCCGGCCTCGTCGCTGGCCTCATCGACGTCACCACCACCGAGGTCCCCGACCTCCTCGTCGGCGGCGTGTTTCCGGCGACCGAAGACCGCTTCGGCTCGGTGATCCGCACCCGGCTCCCCTATGTCGGCTCGGTCGGCGCCGTCGACATGGTCAATTTCGGCGCCAGGGAAACCGTCCCGCCCCAGTTCCGCGACCGCAAGCTCCATGTCCACAACGCCCAGGTCACCTTGATGCGCACCACCCCCAACGAGAACCGCCAGATCGGCGAATTCATCGTCAGCTGCCTCAACCGCATGGCGGGGCCGGTGCGCTTCCTGCTGCCGCTCAAGGGCGTCTCGGCCATCGATGCCCCGGGCCAGCCGTTCCACGACCCGCAAGCCGACGCCGCCCTGTTCGATGCCATTCGCTCCGGCTGGCACGCCGCACCCAACCGCCAACTGGTCGAACTCGACCTCCACATCAACGATCCCAAGTTCGCCGCCGCGCTGGTGGCAAACTTCCATGAACTTTCCCCGTCCTAAGGCCAAACCATGACCAGACTTTCCCGCGAAGATATCCTCCTCAACCTGCGGAAGAAGATCGCCGCCGGCCGCCCCATCATCGGCGGCGGCGCCGGCACGGGGCTCAGCGCCAAAGCCGAGGAAGCCGGCGGCATCGACCTGATTGTGATATACAATTCAGGGCGTTACCGCATGGCCGGCCGCGGCTCCCTCGCCGGCCTCATGGCCTATGGCAACGCCAACGACATCGTCGTCGAGATGGCCCATGAAGTCCTCCCCGTGGTCCGCAAAACCCCGGTCCTCGCGGGCGTAAACGGCACCGACCCGTTTTTGATCCCCGACAAATTCCTCAACGAGTTGAAAGAGCTGGGCTTCGCCGGCATCCAGAATTTCCCGACCGTCGGCCTCATCGACGGCACCTTCCGCGCCAACCTCGACGAAACCGGCATGAGCTACGCGCTCGAGGTCGAGATCATCGATCGCGCCGCGAAAAAGGACATGCTGACAACGCCTTACGTCTTCTCCAGCGACGATGCCGTGGCCATGGCAAAGGCCGGCGCCGATATCATCGTCTGCCATCTCGGCCTCACCACCGGCGGCTCCATCGGCGCCGAAACCGCGCTCACCCTCGACGTTTGCATCGCAAAGATCGACGAGTGGTCCGCCGCCGCCCGTGCCGTGCGCGACGACATCATCATTCTCTGCCACGGCGGCCCGATCGCCATGCCCGAAGACGCAAGCTACGTTCTTGCCCGCACCCAAGCCTGCCACGGCTTCTACGGCGCGAGCTCGATGGAGCGGCTGCCGACAGAGCTTGCGATCGCCAGCCAGGTCGCGATGTTCACGACGCTCGGAGGCCGATGACCGCTAGTGGCGCAATGCGGACATAGGAGCCCACTGCCTGGAGGGAGGGACCAGTCGCGAACTGGTGTTGGAGCACGTCCGCGGCCAAGGTGCCAGAATGGTAAATAAGCCAGCGCGATCAATAACTTATAGAATGATTGCGCTGGAAATTCCTTAGACATTTCCGAGGGTTAGCAAGATCAACTCCATCGGCATTTCGAGCCCCTCCCTGTCCGCTATTAACTCCTTGATATTAATGGTGTTTTTGGCCTCGCGAGGGGTCGGAGGCTAACCCTCGGGAAGGTCGCGTCTATTTGCCCGGGCGGTCGCGCGAACCCAACTAGAGACGGCTAATTCGGAGCCCGAATTCGCGATGCAGTCGCGCCATTCTCTAATGGGCTATCTCGCACTTAGGGCGCTTTATTCCACCAAGCGGTTCGCTGGGCGACTCTATGGCAGCCAGTGGGACATTGCGCGCCCGTTACAAATGCAGGGACGACCGCTTCTGGTCCAAAGCGGAAGTACCGCGAGTATCGCGCCGATCTCCCGGTATCCGATGGGTCGCGGCGCGCGAGAGAATTTTCGAGGTCGCGGGCTAGCCGCGACCTCGAGTGTCAATTTGCGCACTACTCCGCCGGCACCGCGGTCGGCACGGTCGCGTAGTTGGGCTCACGCCTGCCTGACAGGGCTGGTGCGAGTTGCTCCTTGTCGAGTTCGTTCTCCCAGCGGGCGACGACGATGGTGGCGACGGCGTTGCCGATCAGGTTGGTCAGCGCCCGGCATTCCGACATGAAGCGATCGATCCCAAGGATCAGCGCCATCCCGGCGACGGGCACTGCCGGCACGACCGACAGAGTGGCCGCGAGCGTGATAAAGCCCGCCCCGGTTATCCCCGCCGCACCCTTCGAGCTCAGCATGGCAACCAGCAGCAGGATGATCTGATCACCCAGCGATAGATCGATGTTGGTCGCCTGGGCGATGAAGAGCGCCGCCAGCGTCATGTAGATGTTGGTGCCATCGAGGTTGAACGAATAGCCGGTCGGGATGACGAGGCCGACAACGGACTTCTTGCAGCCCGCCTTCTCCATCTTCTCCATCAGGCTCGGCAACGCGGCCTCGGAGGAACTGGTCCCGAGCACCAGCAACAGCTCTTCCTTGATGTAGCGGATGAGCGCGAGGATCGAGAAGCCGTTGAAGCGGGCAACGGCACCGAGGACGACGGCGACGAAGAGGAAGGCGGTCAGGTAGAAGGTGCCGACCAGCATGGCAAGGTTGGCGACCGAGCCGAGGCCGTATTTGCCGATGGTGAAGGCCATCGCGCCGAAGGCGCCGATCGGGGCGGCCTTCATCAGGATCGCAACCAGCTTGAAGATCGGCGTGGTGAGCGACTGCAGGATGTTGAGGACCGGCTCGCCCTTCTTGCCGACCAGCGCCAGCGCGACGCCGAACAGCACCGAGAAGAACAGGACCTGGAGGATGTTGCCATCCGCAAAGGCGCCGACGACGGTGGTCGGGATGATGCCCTGGAGGAAACCGACGATGGTCTGCTCATGGGCCTTCTCGGCATAGTCGGCCACCGCGGTGGCGTCGAGCGTGGCTGGATCGATGTTGAAGCCGGCGCCGGGCTGGACGACGTTGCCGACGATGAGGCCGATGATCAGCGCCAGGGTGGAGAAGACGAGGAAGTAGAGCATCGCCTTGCCGGCGACCTTGCCCACTTTCTTGAGGTCGCTCATCCCGGCAATGCCGGTTGTGACGGTGAGGAAGATGACCGGCGCGATGATCATCTTCACCAGCTTGATGAAGGCATCGCCCAACGGTTTCAGGCTGGCGCCGATATCGGGATAGAAATGCCCGAGTGCGATGCCGATGGCGATGGCGACGAGCACCTGGAAATAGAGGTGCCGGTAGAAGGGTAGCTTGCGGGGCAGGGCTGCTGCCCCCGTGTCTTCGATGATCATGGTCTCTCCTCCACGCTGATCAGTGCACGGCGCGTGCCGTGGTGCCGATGGAGATTGCAACCGGTGTGCCAACCAGGGTGATGCCGGCTAAGCGATTGCACGGACAAGAGAAATCAGGACCAGCGTGGAGCCGGAGATCGGTGTGTGCGGATGGCCGCACAGTTCGGCTTGCGCCGTGTGCGAAATTACGCACAATCAGGATCATGTCCGTACCTGCCTCGGCTCAAACGCTGGAGCTGCCGGCGCCCGCCCTTCGGCGGCGCGCGTGGCTGATCTATCTGGCGCTCGCCGCGGCGACCATCTTTGCCACCCTGTGGGTGGCCGGCGATTTTGGCCGGACGCAAAGCCTCGAGGCGCTGCGGCAGCGGGCTATTGCATCCGCCAGCCTCAATACGACCGTGCTGCGGGCAGAACTCGACAAGCAGCGGTCGATGCCGCTGGTCGTGTCACTCGCAGGCGACGTCGTGCAGGCGGTGCTATCGAAGGATGAGGCAGCGCTGACGGCGCTCAACCAGAAGCTAGAGGCGCTGAACGCCGGGGCCCGGGCGAGCGTCATCTATGTGCTCGACAGAGACGGGCTGACGCTGGCGGCGAGCAACTGGCGGAGCGCCGACAGCTTCGTGGGCAACACCTATCAGTTCAGGCCTTACTACCGCGATGCGATGGCCGCGGGGAGCGCTGAGCACTACGCGCTGGGAACGGTCAGCCGCCGGCCGGGGCTCTACATTGCCCGCCGCATCGACACACCCACGGGGCCGATCGGGGTGGCGGTGGTGAAGGTCGAGTTCGATGCGGTGGAGGCGGCGTGGGCGAGCGCGGGCGAGCCGATCTATGTGACGGATGCTCGAGGCATCGTCTTGGTGACCGGGGTGCCTGAATGGCGGTTCCGCACGGACACGCCGATCGGTGACCCGGAGGCGCAGCAGATCAGGGAGAGCCTGCTGTTCGGCAATGCCTCGTTGCTGCCGCTGCCGATCGAGCCGTTGCAAACGGACGGGCCGTTGCAGCCGGTTCGGGTCACCCTGCCGGATAATGGGCGGCCGGAGCCGTATCTGCAGATTGCTTCGCCGGTACCATCGACGGATTGGACGCTGCACCAGTTGGTGCCGGTTACTGCGGCGGCTGCTGCGGGCGAGGCCGGCGCCCGGGCCTGGGCGCTGCTGATCGTTGTGCCCGTGCTCGCACTCGCCGCCTATCTCATCTGGCGCAGCGGGGCGGCGGCGCGGCTTGCCGCCAACAACGCGGCGGTGCAGCGGTAGCGGTCATACAGGAACTTGACGTTCGGGCGGTCCGTTAGCCGAACCACGTCCAGGGCAGCGGCGGAATCCCGGAGCAGGGCGTTCGGTCCTTCGAACTGCCGGTTGACGACCTCGACCACCAGCTCGAGATTCGAGGCCGAAACGGCGTCCGAAGCCCTTGCGAGGACATCGGCCACGGCTTGCCGTTGGGAGGCGATGTCGCGGTCCGCAATGACATCTCCGGCCAGAACGACCAGCTTGGGCGTACCAAGATCGACTGCAACGGCAGCCGAGCGTTCGACGCGGGCGATGAACTCGTCGTGCGACTGTGGATCGGCGAGTTGGCACTTGTCGCGCCATGTTTCGACGCACAGCGTATGGAGCTCGGTGTTCGAGGCCCTCAACGCCCGCCGCAGTTCGGGCAGCGGCTTGTCCCGCCAGTCCCAGATCTCGACAGCGGGAAACCCGGCGTCCGCCGCGGCCCGCACCCGGTCGGGCACGCTACGCCCGCCCTCGGTGAACGCCGTTTCGATGCAGACGCTGAAGTCGATCACCCCCCGATCCCCTCGGCGAACGTCCGGCCGGCTCGCAGCGCGGTGACGGGGTCAGTCGCGGCATCGAGCTCGATGAGGACGATCTCGCTGCCGGGGGTCTCGAGCATGGCGTCGGACCACCCTTTCCAGTCGACAACTCCGTCGCCGAGCCCGCACATGAAGCGCTGCTGCTGGGCGTAGATCGTGTGGTCGATGACCATCTTCTCGCTGATTGGCCCCACCGCGTCTTTCCAGTGCGCCAGCGCAATGCGCTGCGCGTGGCGCCGGGCAACCGCAACCGGGTCACCGCCGCCAAGCGCGATGTGGCAGGAATCCGGGCACAGCCAGACATAGTTGGGATCGGTGAACGACATGAACAGGTCGATGTCGCGCTCGAGCCACAGCGAGCTGTTGGATTCGGTGTGGATGGCGAGCTTCACACCCAGCCGGCTGACGGCCTCGCCAACCGTGTGGGCGATTTCGGCCATCCGGGTCATGTAGGGCGCGTCGACGAAGAACGCCGGCCGCTCGCCGTAGGTCCGCCGCATCGGCAGGCCGGTGACCAGCATGTCGGCGCCGACCTCGACGAGGAACGCAGCCCGCCGCTCGGCGTCGGCCACGATCACCCCGAGATCATCCGCCGTGCGCCAGTTCGGCAAGCTGGGGTCGGCGATGAAGGAACTGACGACCGACAGGCCGCGGGTGTCGAGTTCCCGCTTGAACGCCGCCCCGCTTCCGAAGGTGCGGATGACGTTCTCGATGCTGCCGGGCGCGAAGGTCAGCTCGACCCCCGGGACACCCGTTTCCGCGAGGACTCCCAGCACGGTTTCCCAGAACTTGTCCGGGTTGCCCGCTACCCACTCCTGCAGCTCCGCGTCGGTGTTGAGGCCCCAGAACTGCGGATGGTAGAACGTGATGATGTCTGTGGCATAGCGACGGGACATTGAGGTCTCCAGATAAGGGCTATTTGGGATTATGGGGGTCGATCGGGCTACTTCAGCCCGGTCACGGCAATGCCGCGGACAAAGTACTTCTGCAGGAAAATGAACAGCAGCAGGACCGGCAGCAGGACGACAACGGCGCCGGCCAGCAGCAGGCCGTAATCCGTCGAGTTTGCCGCCTGCGAGGCGATCGAGAGACCGACCGGAAGGGTGTAGGTCTCCTCGCTCTGCGCTACGATCAGCGGCCAGAGGAAGTAGTTCCACGAGTTGAGGAAGGTGATGATGGCGACCGTCGCCACCGCCGGCCCCAGCAGGGGGAGGAAGATGCCGAAGAAGATGCGGAACTCGCCTGCCCCGTCGAGGCGCGCTGCTTCGAGGAGGTCGTCGGGAATGGAGTCAGCGAACTGCCGCATGATGAACACCGCGATCGGCATGACGGCGATTGGCAGCACCATGGCGGTGAGCGTGTTGACCAGCCCCAACTGCACGATGACGAAGAACTGCGGGACGAACAGCGCGACATACGGGATCATCATCGCCATTAGGACAGAGGCGAAGACGAGACGCCGGCCCTTGAAGGGCAGCTTCGCCAGTGCGTATCCGGCCATCGAGCTGAACAGCACGTTCGCGACCACGGTGAAGACCGAGACGATGAACGAGTTGCGCATGAAGGTGCCGAACTGGCGGTGCTCGAACAGTTCGATGAAGTTGTCGAAATTGCCGAAGTTCCTCGGCAGCCAGGCACCCGGCGCCGACATGATCTCGGCCTGGGACTTGAATGCCCCGAACATCACCCAGACAAAGGGGATCAGCGTGATAACGGCGACGACCGTCAGCAAGGCGTAGAGCAGCGGCGTAGCCAAATGAAGCTTCGGGGTCATGACCGGGCCCTCAACATGCGAAGCTGGATGATCCCGAGCACCACGATGATGGCGAGCATGACGTAAGCACCGGCCATGGCGTTGGCGATGTTGCCGAAGCCGAACTGCTCGTAGACCCACAGCGCCACCGACTTGGTCGCGCCGAGCGGGCCTCCCTTCGTCACGAGGTACGGCTCATCGAAGATGTTCATGTACGACACCGTCATCAGCACGCTGACCAGCAGCGTCGTCGGCTGCAGCAACGGCAATGTCATCGAGATGAGACGTCGCCAGGCGCCTGCGCCATCGAGGGCGGCGGCTTCGTATACGTCGGATGGAATGGACTGCAGCCCGGCGAGGAACAGCACCATGCAGGTGCCGATGTTGCGCCAGACGGCCAGCATCACCACGGTGGTGAACGCCATATTGGGGCTACCCAGCCAATTGGGGCCGGCGATGCCGATCGAGGCGAGGAACGAGTTGGCGGGTCCGTTCAGCGTGAACGCGTACTGCCAGATGACGGCCGCGGCGACGACGTTGGTGATCACCGGCAGGTAGAAGGCTGCGCGGTACGTGGCCCTGAGGCGCTTGATGCCGCTGTTGAGCGCCAGCGCCAGGGCTAACCCGATCAGCATGGTCAGCGGCACGCCGGTGAGCACGAACAGCCCGGTCGTCGCCAGGGACTGCAGGAACCCGGCATTGGTCAGTACGCGGACGAAGGTGCCCAACGCCACGAAGTCGACGTCGAATGGGTGCCGCATGTCGGCGACGCCGATATTGGTGAAGCTGTAGACGAGGGCAATCAGCGCGGGGACCGCGGTGAAGACCGCGAACGTCGCCATGAACGGCGCGATGAAGGTCCACGCGGTTGTTGTCTGCCATGGAGTCGGCCGGGGTGCTTTCCCCAACGTGCTGCTCAACTGAATTCCCCTTGAAGACGATGGCATCCCGTAGCGGGCGTCCGTGGAGCGCGATGGTCAGCGCTCCACGGCATGTTGCTAGTCCGAGGGAAGGGCCTAGTTGCCCACCCCGACCGACTCGGCGAAGGCCTGCGCGTCGTCCAGCACCTGCTGGGCAGTCGCCTGGCCGCGAGCGACCCGCTCCGTCTGCTGGCCGATATAGGTGCCGACCTGGCTCCAGGTGGGGACCTGCGGAATATCGACGGCCGTCTCGAGTGCCTTGCGCTCGGCATCGAGCAGCTTGTTGCCGGCGATTGCCGGATCATCCCAGGCGGCCTTCACCGAGGGCAGGCTGCCGAACAGCTTGTACCAGGCGATCTGCGTGGCCGGCTGCGTCAGGTAGCGGGCGAGCTTCCAGGCTGCGACCTGGTTCTTGCCGTCCTTGAGCACGGCGATGCTGCCCGAGCCGAGCGCCGAGGCGGTGCCCACCGGTCCGGCCGGCATTTCGGCTGTCGCGAGGTTCGCATCGACCCACTCACGGCCGTTGGCGTCGACCGCCCACTGCTCGAACCAGGGGCCGATGTCCTTGCTGGCGATCTCGCCCGAGGTGAACCACGGCACGGTGTCGAGGAACTTCGGGCCATCGGGAGACGCGAGGCCCTCGGAGAACAGCGAACCCCAGAACTCCAGCGCCTTGACGTTCTCGGCGGAGTTGATGGTCCACTTCGTCCCGTCGGCACTGATGAGGCTGCCGCCGTTCTGGTGGATGAATTCGTTGAGGCCCTGGGCGTTGTAGATGTCGTAGCCGACATCCATGCCGATGCCCCACTTGGAGCCCTGCGCCTGCATGGCCTTGGCGAAGGCCTTCAGTTCGTCCCAGGTCTTGGGAGCGCCAAGGCCGGCCTTTTTGGCCAGGTCTTTGCGGTACTGGAACATCGTTGCGTAGACGTCGACCGGGATGCCGTAGGCGACGCCGGCCTTCACGTTGGTGTTGTAGGCGTTGGTGAAGAAGTCGTCCGGATTGGCGACGCCGGCGGGCACCGGTGCGAAGGCACCCGTCGCCATGAGGCTCGCCTGGCTCTGCGAGTAGAGGCGAACGAGGTCGGGGACCGTGCCGGCGGCGATGGCGGTGAGGAGCTTGGCGTCGAACTGGTCCGACGGGATCTGCGTCACTTCAACTTTGACGCCGGGGTTCTGCGCCTCGAACTCGGCGAGGAAGCCGGGCATCTTCTCGCCTTCGGCGCCGCCGATCCAGACCTGGATCGTGCCCTCAGCAGGCGAATTGTCGATCACGTCCTCCCCTCGGCCGTAGCCGGTGAGAGCCAGCGCAGCCGCCGCCGATGTGGCGGTGAGGATGAGCGCGCGGCGGGTAAACCACTTCATAGGCATCATGCTTCCCTTTCTCGAACTGAGAGGAAATCGGCGCTTCGGAGGGGCCTTTCCCTGGCACTGGAAAAGTCTGCGAGTTGATCTTGCTGGGAAAGACAACCTACTTGGCAATCGATTGCCAACGCGATATTGATTGCATATGCTGTTTTGGTGCGCAAGCGCCTATTTTGCCCACTGAATAGGCAGCGGTAAGTGTTTGACGCCCTGAGAAAATTCCGGCGAAAAGAGGGACGAGGATGATTCAGCGATGACGAGAACATCGGATGATCGTGCGGCCGGTCCTTCGATCGCGGACGTGGCCCGAGAGGCCGGTGTCGCGACATCGACGGTCAGCCGCGCCTTGACCATGCCCGGCCGCATCGCCGAGCCCACCCGGCTCAAGGTCGAGGCGGCGGCCCGCAAGCTCGGCTACACCGCCAACCAGACGGCCCGGAGCCTCCGCGTCGGGCGGACCCGCACAATCATGATCGTGCTCCCCGAGGAGCTCTATATCGGTGCCTCGCAGACGGTCATCGAAGTGCTGCGGTCCGCCGGCAAGGCCCTGAAGGAGCGCGGTTTTTCCCTGCTCATCGCCAACGTGTCGCGCGAAGCCGAAACCGACGAACATATCCTCACCGTCGCCCTGGGCGGGACGGTATCCGGCGTGCTGCTGATGGCGAGCGCCATGCCCGGCGCCAATGGGCGAAGCCTCACCGATACGGGACTGCCGATCGTCTCGCTGCATTTCGACATGAGCGCCGAGGGCATCCCAAGCGTCGTCAGTAACGACCACGATGCCATCAGCGCCGCCGTGTCCGAGCTCATCGGGCTGGGGCACCGGGGCTTCCTCTATGTGCGCGGTCGCGAGGGCAACTACCACGATATCGAGCGCTTGCGCGGCGTGCGCACCGCACTCGCCACCCACGGGCTGCCGGAAGCGGCGCTGCAACTCTACCGGGGCGACTTCAACTTCGGCGGCGGCGTCAGGGCCGGGGCGCACTTCCTCGAACAGCCATCGAGCGAGCGGCCCAGCGCGATCGTCTGCGCCAACGATGACACGGCGATCGGCTTCATCAAGACCGTTGTCGATGGCGGCCTGCGGGTGCCGGACGACGTGTCGGTCATCGGCTTCGACGGCGCCGAGGTCGGAGCGTTCATGCTGCCGGCCCTCTCGACCATCCAGCAGGCCACCTCCGAGCTGGGCCAGCGTGCGGCCGACCTGGTGATGGACCTGGTCCTTGGCGAAACCGACCTCGAGCGCCGCATCGAGGTGCCTTGCTCGATCGTACTTCGCGAGAGCGTCAAGGCCGTCACGGCGTAGCGACCCGCACTGGTCGTCGCCTTTGTCCCCGCGCCAGCCCGATATCGGGCGGAGCCCCCACACCCTGGTCTTTCTGCAAGGCCCGTATCACTAGGAGCAAATCATGCCTGACGTCGTTTTCGACGCCCTGATCGTTGGAGCTGGCGCGGCAGGGATGTTCGCCGCCAGGGAGCTCACCGCCCAGGGCCTGAAGGTCGTGCAGCTCGAGGCCGGACCGGAAATCGGCCCCGACGACTTCGATGCCAACCACAAGCCGCGCCAGTCGGACATCAACATCCTGCAGCGCGCCAAGGCCACCCTGGGTGGTCAGTGGGTGCAAGCACGTGCGGCCTTCTTCGATAGCCGGCAGCGCAAGCTCTTCACCAGCGACCGCAAGAACCCGTACTCGACGCCGCCAGACGCCCCCTTCGTCTGGATCCGCAGCCGCCAGGCCGGCGGCCGGACGCATGTCTTCGGCCGTGTGCTGCTGCGCTGGACGGATGACGATTTCAAGAGCAACTCCCGCACCGGTCGCGGCGTCGATTGGCCCATCGCCTACGACGATATCGTCCCCTATTACGAGGAAGTCGAACGCTCGCTGGAGCTCTACGGCCAGCCCGACGGCGTCCCGACGCTTCCCGATAGCATCTACACGCACGAAGCCCGGATGACCGAGGCGGAGACCCTGTTCAAGACGGAGGTCGAGAGCCGCTGGCCGGAACGGAAGGTCGTGACCTGGCGCTATATCGGGCCCGAGCCCACACGCGTCCTAAGGCCGATGCGCGAGGCCATCGCCAGCGGTAATCTCGATATCCGCTACAACACCATCGCCCGCCGCATCCTGACCGACGACGAGACCGGCCGGGCGATCGGCGCCGAGGTGATCGACAGCCGCACCGGCCGGGTAACTGTGATCAAGGCGAGATCCGTGGTGCTTTGCGCGTCGCCGATCGAAAGCGTCCGGCTCATGCTGAACTCCAGCTCACCGCGCCACCCCAACGGCCTCGGCAACAGCTCGGGGACACTCGGGCGCTACTTCATGGACCAGCTGCCCTGCATTGCCGCGGGCACCTTCCCCAAGGCAAAGGGCTGGGCCAGGGCTGACACCGCTCCACCCGATCCCTTCTATGGGCCATCCGGTGGCATCTTCCTGCCGCGCTTCATCGGCAAGGATGGCAGCTCGGCAGCGAACGACTTCGACTTCCAGGGCAGCGTCGGCCGATCCCGCACCGGCGCGACCAGCGACGCAAGGCTGAGCTTTTTCGGCTATGGGGTGATGCAGCCAAACCCGGACAACCGGATCACCATCGACCCCCGACGCAAGGACGCGTGGGGCATCCCGGTTCCGCACATCCGCTGCCAGATCGGGCCCGATGACAAAGCCACCCTGACCCGTCAGCTCGATACATTGGCCGAGACGATCGAGGGGGCGGGGGGCGAGTTGGAGTTCATCGGCTCGCCGCTCGGCCTCGAGGAAAAAGGTCGTGGCGCCTACCCGGATTCCGACCCGCTCAGCCGCTTCCTGTTCCGCCGGATGTTCAGCCGAACCATGGTGATGGGGGCAGCCATCCACGAGGCCGGCGGCGCGAGGATGGGCGAGCGTCCCGAGGACTCCGTGCTCAACAACTGGAGCCAGAGCTGGGACGTCCCCAACCTCCTCGTCACCGACGCCAGCGCTTTTGCCACCAGCGGCGTCACGGGTACGACACTCACGATCATGGCCTTGACGATACGCGCCTGCCGACACCTCGCGCAGGAGTTCAGGGCGGGGCGGATCTAGCTGGAGAGCCCATTGGAGAGGCTCAGCCGAGCTCCAGCGTGGTGATGCCGAATATCTCGTCGAGCGGAAGATCGGGTGCGGGACCGAGATACATGCGCGCGGTTTCGAAAGCGGGTGTGAGGCCGAGGCGGCGGGCCATTTCGACGGCGGCGTGATTGGGCTCGGGGATGTCGATGAAGATCATGTCGGTGGCCGCCGGGGTCACCAGCGTCGCGAGCAGGGTCTCGGCGATCGCCGGAGTATCGGCGAAGAGCGGACCGATCTTCCAGCCATCGACGCAGCGGCGAATGGTGCCGTAGCCGCGGAGCGTGCCGTCTTCGAAATAGCCCTCGGTCTGGCGCGACGGCGACGGGGCGAGCCAGGCCTTGAGGAAGTCCGTGCGCTCGGCGGCGACGTGCTGGCGATCGTAGGCGAGGACGGCGACCAGGTCGTCGCCGGCGATCGGCCGGACGAAGGAGCGGGTGGTGACCAGGCCGCGAAGCGATCCGCCCCAGCGCGCGCTCTTGTGGGCGAAGGCGAAGTCGGACTTCCGGTAGTTGCCCTGCTGGGCCACGACGCCGTCGAGGCCGATGCTGCGGCCCGCTGCGCTTGCAATGCCGGCGTCCCAGATGGCCTTGCCGTAGCCCTTACCGCGATGCGCGGGGTGAACGATGTAGAGGCCGAGGAAGGCGAAGTCCGACCCGTATTTGACGACCGAGATACAGCCGACGCGCACGGTGCCGATCCAACCCATCAGGAAGCCGCTGGGGTCCTGCGCGTAGAAGGCGCCGGCGTCGTCGAGGCCGGGGTTCCAGCCCTCATCGCGAGCCCAGCCGAGCGCCACGTCGAGATCGGCGCGGGTCATCGGTTTGATGCTGAGGTTCATGCGGCCAGCGTACGCGCGAACGGCCCCGATTGCGACGTGCCCAACTTCAGCGCCACGAGTCCCTCAGCGAGCTTCACCGCAGCAGCGACCCCATCGATCACCGGCACGCCGTGCCTCGCAGCGAGGTCCGCAGCGAGATCGGCCATGCCTGCACAGCCCAGCACGATGGCGTCGGAGCCATCGTGCAGCAAGGCGCTGGCGATCTCGTCGGAAATGGTCTCGCGAGCGGTTGAACCGGGGCGCTCAAGCTCGAGCACCGGGACGTTCGACGCGCGCACCTTGCCACAGCGGGCGCTGAGCCCATAGCGCAGGATGTTTTCCTCGATGATCGGGATCGACACCGAGAGCGTGGTCACGACGGAGAAGCGGTCGGCGATCAGCATGGCGGTGTGGTAGGCCGCCTCGCCGATGCCGATCACCGGAACGCCGGTCCGCCGCCGGGCCTCGTAAAGCCCGGTGTCGTCGAAGCAGGCGATGACGATGGCATCGAACCCCTGCGCCTTGTCGATCTCGGCAAAGAGGCCGGGGAGTGCTGCGTCGCCGTCCTCGACGCCCTGGATCGAAGCGGGGCCGGTGGCCGGATTGCGCGCCACGATCTCGGTGTCTTCGGCCGCGACGTCGCGCGCCGCAGCGCCGATCTTTTCAGTCATCGAGGCGGTGGTGTTGGGGTTGATCAGCAATAGTCGCATTTAGGCCCGAGCCCGCTTTCGGCCGATGAGAAGGATGATGCCGAGGGTGACGAGGATCACGGCGAACGAGAAGAGCGTCGTTACGGTACCCAGCGCGTAAAGCACCGGTGTCGTGACGTTGGTGGTCATGCCGTAGATTTCGAGCGGCAGCGTGTTGAAGCTGCCGGCGGTCATCAGCGTGCGCGCGAACTCGTCGTAGGAGAGGCTGAAGCCGAACAGGCCGACGCCGATCAGGCTGGGCGCGATCATCGGCAGCAGCACGTGGCGGAACGTCTGCCACGGCGAGGCGCCGAGGTCGCGCGCCGCCTCCTCGTAGGACGGCGAGAAGCGGTTGAAGACGGCGAACATGATCAGCACGCCGAAGGGCAGCGTCCAGGTCAGATGCGCTCCGAAGCCCGATGTCCACCACGACGGGCGGAAGCCGATCTGCTGGAACAATACGCCGATGCCGAGGCTGACGATGATCGACGGCACCACCAGGCTGGCGATGGTCAGGTAGAACAGCGGCGTGCCGCCGATGAACTTGCGGCGGAAGGCGAGGCCGGCGAGCAGCGCTACCAGGACGGTCGAGACCATCACCATCAGCCCGAGCAGCAGCGAGCGCGTGAAGCTGGCGCCGAAATCACCCACCGCCTGTTTCTCGAAGAGATTGCCGAACCAGTGGAACGAGACGCCGTTGAGCGGGAAGGTAAGCCCGCCGTTGGGACCCTGGAACGACAGGATGAAGATCGCTGACATCGGGCCATAGAGGAACAGCACGAAGAGCCCGAAAAAGGCGGCGAGGACGTAGAAGCTGAGCGGGCGCTTTTCGCGGTGCTTTGCCATCTCAGAGTTCCTTCCGGATATCGACGATGCGGAGGATGCCGCCGACAAGCAGCAGCACCAGCACCAGCAGCACGACAGCGTTGGCCGCAGCGGCCGGATATTGCAGCAGCGACATCTGGTTCTTCATCATCAGCGCCACCGAGGCGCTTTGCCCGCCGCTCATCACCTGCACGGTGGAGAAATCGGCCATGACAAGGGTCACAACGAAGATGGTGCCGATCGCCATGCCGGGCTTGGCCAGCGGCAGGATGACGTTCCACATGATCTGCCAGGCACTGGCACCGGCATCGCGCGCCGCTTCGATCAGGGAGCGGTCGATACGCATCAGCGTGTTGAAGATCGGAGTGACCATGAACAGCGTGAAGAGGTGCACCATGGCGAGCACCACGGCAAAATCGGAGTAGAGCAGCCACTCGATCGGCTGTTGGATGACGCCCATCTCGACCAGCGTGGAATTGACCAGGCCATTGCGGCCCAGCACCGGAATCCACGAGATCATGCGGATGATGTTGGAGGTGAGGAACGGCACGGTGCAGACGAGGAACAGCACCATCTGCGTGGTCGCCGACTTGACGTGGAAGGCGAGGAAATAGGCGACCCAGAAGCCGATGAAGAGCGTCAGCACCCAGACGATCGCCGCGAATTTCAGCGTGTTGAGATAGGTCTTCCAGGTGACCCAGGAGCCGAGCGTGTCGACATAATTGGTGAGCACGAAGCCCGGATACATCCGCGCAAAATCGTAGTCCCAGAAGCTGACGAAGACGAGCAGCAGGATCGGCAGGAGGAGGAAGAAGCCGAGGATCAGCCAGAGCGGGATCGACTGGATGTATGAGGCGAGCCGGCCGAGGGACAGCGGCATTTTCCGCGTCTTCGGCTTGGCGGCGGGCACGGCGATGATCTGATCGGCGACGGCCATTTTTGCTCCTGGCTATCAGTCGGGGTCACCCTCCCCCTTGCGGGGAGGGGACAGGGGTGGGGGGCGCCGCACGCTCGGAGCAAGCCTCTCCCCCCACCCTAGTTCCGCTACGGACCTGGCGGTCCAAGCTGCGCTACCCTCCCCGAGAGGGGGGAGGGTGAACGCCGGTGGCTCATCAGGCCGCGATGAACTCGTTCCAGCGGGTGACCATGTAGCGGTCTTCGTCCATCACCGAGTTCCAGCAGGCAACATGGCCCATGCGCTCGAGGAAGGAGCCGCCATCGCGCACGGCGCCGGCCTTCTCCATCACCGCGCCATCGGGCGACAGGATGTCTCCGACGGCTGCCTTGCCCTCGATCCAGAAGCCCCATTCGTCTTCCGACATATACTCCTTGGCGGTGTCCATGGCCGCCGAGTAGTAGCCCTGGCGGTTGAGATAGCCGCCGACCCAGCCGGAGGTGTACCAGTTGATGTACTCGTAGGCCGCGTCGAGCTGGGCGCCCGAGAGATGCGCGGCAAGGCCGAGACCACCGCCCCACGAGCGGTAGCCTTCCTTGAGCGGCTGATACTTGCAGGCGATGCCCTTGGAGCGCACGGCGGCGACGGCCGGCGACCACATCGACTGGATCACCACTTCGCCCGAGGCCATCAGGTTGACGCTCTCGTCGAAGCTCTTCCAGAAGGCGCGGAACTGGCCGTCCTGCTTGGCCTTGATCAGGAAATCGATGGTCGCATCGATCTCCGCCTTGGTCATGTTGCCCTTGTCGGCATATTTGATGTTGCCCATCGCTTCCATGATCATGGCCGCGTCCATGATGCCGATCGACGGGATGTTGAGGATCGAGGTCTTGCCCTTGAAGGCCGGGTCCATGATATCGGCCCAGGTGGTGATCTCGCGGCCGACGAGGTCGGGGCGAATGCCCAGCGTGTCGGCGTTGTAGATGGTCGGGACCATGGTGAAGTAGCCGGTTTCGCCCTTGGCGAATTCCTTGGAATCCGGCGCATCGACATAGCCGACGGTATGCGGCGCGGTGCCCTGGGCGATGACGCTGTCGGGGGTCAGCTTCCCGGTTTTGAACAGCGGCACGATCTTGTCGTAGTACTTGAGCTTGGTCACATCCATCGGCTGGATCACGCCGGTCGGATAGACCTTCTTCAAAATCCAGTACTCGATGTCGGCGATGTCGTAGCTGTCAGGTTGGGTGACGGCGCGCTGCGCGGCGGCGTCGGAATCGGTCGCCGTCATTTCAAGCGTGATGCCGAGATCGGCTTTGCACTTTTCGGCGATGGCGTTGAGGTTCGACACACCGGTGCCGAACTGGCGCAGCGTGATCGGGTTTTGCGCCCAGACGGTGGGGAAACCACCGAGGGCCCCGGAGCCCGCGGCAGCGCCGGCCAGCGCGGCGGCTCCCTTGAGCATGCTGCGGCGGGAAATCATGGCCGCTTTGGCCGTCTTGCTGGATTCACTCATAGCCTAAAACCCCTGTTTCTGATGGCTTACGAATTGGGGCGGCCGAGGATGATCGCATCCTCGGCATCCCAATGCAGTGGCACCGCGTCACCGACTGCGACCGGCTTCGAAAAGAAGCTCTTGTCGTCGACGATGGCGGTGAAATCCTCGATCCCGGCCCCATCGACCGAGAGCTTCACCGAAGCGCCGCGATACTCGATGTTCGAGACGATGCCGGTGAACCCCAGCCCCGCGGCCTTCGGCGGCCCCAGCCGCACATGGTCGGTGCGGATGCCCGCATCGACCGGCGCGCCGGGTTCCAGCGGCGCGCCCGAGGCGGCAAAACTGCTGCCGCCGGGGACCTGGAAGGTGACGACGCCGTCGGCTGCCGATTTGGCGCTACCGGTGACGACGTTGTGGTCGCCCATGAAGCGAGCGACGAAGGCCGTGGCGGGCCGTTCGAACACCTGGCGGGGCGTTGCCGCCTGCTCGATCCGGCCATTGTTCATCACCACGATCAGGTCGGCGAGCGCCATGGCCTCCTCCTGGCTGTGGGTGACGTGGACGAACGTGATGCCGAGCCGCGTCTGCAGCTTCTTCAACTCGGCGCGCATGCGGATCTTGAGGAACGGGTCGAGCGCCGAGAGCGGCTCGTCGAGCAACAGCGCTTCGGGATCGGTGATGAGCGCGCGGGCCAGCGCCACCCGCTGCTGCTGGCCGCCTGAGAGCTGGGCGGGCCGCCGCGTGGCGTAGGCCTCCATCTGCATCAGTTTGAGCATCTCGAGCGCCTTGGCCTGGCGCGGCGCTTTCTCGATGCCTTTCATCTTGAGGCTGAAGGCGACGTTGTCGATGAGGTCCAGATGCGGGAACAGCGCGTAGGACTGAAACATCATCGCCGTGCCGCGCTTGGCCGGCGGCAGATCGGTGACATTGGTGGACGAGAGGATGATGTCGCCGTCGCTCGCGTCCTCGTGCCCCGCCACCATGCGGAGGGTCGAGGTCTTGCCGCAGCCCGATGGCCCGAGCAGGCAGCAATAGGTGCCGGCGGGCACTTTGAGATCGATTGAGTCTACCGCAAGCGCATCGCCGTAGCGCTTCGTCAGCTTCACAACTTCCAGGTCGCCCTGCGCCATGCACCGCCCCGTTGGCCACCTCTTGGCCGTCGGTTAGTGAACTGCAAGACCCGTGCCAGCGGCCGGCGCGACGTCGTTTTCGTCGTATCTCTTTGAATCCGCGAATAAGTTCCAACGTCGAATGATCGCACACTCGTGCTGCATGAATCACACGCAATGCCTAATGCTTGAGCATGTGAACGCAATGTGGGCAGATTTTGTATACGAAACCCCCGTAGCGATGTGTTCAGTTCTGGGCTAGATTCGGATTGGGTTTTGGGAGTTCGGCATGTCAGCAGGCGACGAGATCGATGAGCCGGAGGGGCGCCCCGCGGTGCGACGCTCAGGCGTCTATCTCGGGCTGCGCAACGCCATCCTCGGTCATGGCATCGACCCAGGCACCAAGCTGCCTGAAGACGAACTGGGCGCGATCTACTCAGTAAGCCGGACGGTGGTGCGGGCGGCTCTGCAGGCGCTGGCGCATGACCGGCTGGTGCGGCTCGAGCCCAATCGCGGTGCCTTCGTCGCCAAGCCGACGCGGATGGAAGCCCGCGAAGTGTTCGAGGCGCGGGCGCTGGTCGAGCCCAAGGTCGCGGCCCTGGCGGCGGGCATCGCGACGCATGCCGACGTCGAGCGGCTGCACCGGCACCTCGACGAAGAACACAAGGCGGTGCATGCCGGCAAGGACGGCGAGGCGGTGATGCTGTCGGCGCAGTTCCACGTCGCCATCGCCGAGATCGCCGGCCAGTCGATCTTCACCGAAATGGTGCGCGACCTCTGCTCACGCTCGTCGCTGATCATCTCGCTCTACTGGCGGCGACGCGACACGACCTGCGAAAGCCACGCCCACCATGCTCTGGTCGATGCCATCGCCAAGCGCAGCGCGCTCGACGCGTCGGAACTGATGACCAGCCACCTGGTAGACCTGCTCTCCGGCCTAGACCTTTCCGAGCGCGAGAGCTCGGGCAAGAAGCTGATGGAGATTCTAGCAGGGCGCCCGCCGGCAAGAGAATCCTAACCTCTCTCTGACGGCAGCCTCTCTAGTCCGGGCTATTGCTACAGTGACCGGCTGCTTCGCCCTGCCTCCGCACACCTAACCCGCCACCCCTTGCGCACTTCCGTACGGGGACGCGCAGTAGCAAGCCGAGTTTGGCGGCTGCGGTGGCGAAAGCCAGCACCAGAAATTGGGGGTGAAGCATACGCTTCCCGGATAGTGAGGGGGCACCTGGGCACGTGCCGACGCCGAGGCGCCGATGATTGCCAATGCGACCAGGGCACCAAGGCCAAATCCTAGGAGCTTCCTCATAGCTCGCCTCCAGAATGGGTTTCGGCGACGGGGCACGCGTCCGTGATCGCCGTCTTCAAGTTGGCTATCTGCACGTTAGGGTCGGGCACTCGGTGGAGTTGCGCACCCATAGGCTTTGCCGCGTGGCCCTTCTCCACATAGTCGAGCAGGAGCTGCGCCATGTCGCACCGGCGATTGTCGAGCATGACCACGGTCAGCATGCGATCCTTCTCCAGCCAGAAGTCGGTTTCGTTGCGGAGAATGTTGTCGAAGAAGCGTTTGTCGAGGTTTGCCTTATTCTCTCTGGCGAAGGCGGTCCTGATGCGATTGGACATCTCTCCATCAAGGCGAAGTGGTGCGTGCTCTTCGACGGTCTGAGCATTCATGCTGTTGAATACGATGTCGAAGAGATCGCCCACCGTGCGCTTGGCGCGGTCGCCTGTGGGGCGGGTCTTTAGCCAGAACGCGGAAATCTGGCCAAGCAGGAGGACTTGCGACAGCCGTTGACGTGGTCCCATCGCCTCGATGTCCCGCAACTCTCGCTCGCCCGTACCAGGGATCAACAGCACCGGTACTTCATACTCCCGCGGGTCGTACATCGCGCGCACCCTGAAACTGAGGGTGCTCTCTGATGCGGGAATGTCGACAGTGAGGGCCCCTTCCTTCACACGCATAGGGACCTTGACGAGGAAGGTGGGTTCGGCGACCCACTCGGTCATCGGGAACGGCATGGTGGCCTTCCAGCCCCACCGCCCGGCGCTCAGTTCCTCCCTGGGCAGGTCGTGCCCAACGCTTCCCGGCTCCATGAAAAGCGTAACAACTACGGGCTTTTGCGCGTTCAGCCCGGTCTCGTCGATAAGCGTGATGGTGATCGCCCGATCCGGGTCTTCCTGCGCGAACGCAACATCGGCAAGGAGGAGGAATGATGCGACCAGCAACATGAATCTCAACATGATGCTATCCATTCGGAGCGTTGGGGGCAGGGGCAGCGTTGTCGTTCGCGTCGTCAGCCGGCGGCGGATCCTCTTTCTGCTGCTGGGCCGCTACATCGGCGGCCGGCGGGGTCGGAGCCTTGTCACCCCGGCGGCGCAGCATCAGATTGGCGTTGGTCTGCGCATCGTTGAACTTGATGCCGATGAGTGCGGCAAAGACAAAGGCGGCGAAGTTCCGCACGCTGCTGGAGAACGACTCGAGGACCTTGATTGCGTTGTCTACGTCGACGATGCCCTGGGCGTTCAGCTCTTCCCGAAGGCCTTCCGTATTCGGAACCGCGCCGTTCATCCCGAGGAACACGCTCATGTTCAAGTATAGGAAGTAGACGACACAGGATGCTGCCAGAACGATCAGCAACTGGGTGTTGCTCGCCTTGGCAGGTGCGGTGGCCGCGATGATGCCGCCAAGGACAGCCGGCACGAGCTCACCGATCAGCGGAATCTCGGGCAACACAAACGGCGCCGTAAGAACGATCTGCCGCATGAAATAGCCGGCGATCGACTCGCGTCCCATCTCGAACGCCACGACGATCGCGACATAGAGCACAGCCAGCACCACAAAGACGCCGTAGAACATGTAGCGCCGAACTGTCTCCTGGATCGGGGTGAAGACGTTTGTCGGCGCAGCAGGCGCGACCGCCGCCGCCTGTAGCGCAGGAGCAGGTGCTGCGGCGTTCGCTGGGGCGGGTTCCTGTGCCATCGCCTAAGCCGCCTTCAACCAGTCGCCGTGAACCCATCCCGTGAAGTCGGCCTGCCCGGCAGCATTGGGAACAGAGACGAAGCGCCACTTTCCCTCCGCCTCGTGCACCGTGACTTTGGTTCCGTCGGGTAGCGGTTTTTCCCGAACGAGAGGGTGTTCAGAGCCTGGTCCGCTGCGGATATTCAGTCCTGTTGGCGACCTGACCACCAAAGTTCCATCACCGGTGCCGTCCCGTCCAAGTACTCTCGATCGGAACGAGGCCATGTTCCACGCCGGGCCGGGATCTGACTTGCGGCCAGGTGAGATATCATCGTGACCAACGATCTCATCGATCTTGTAAGCGCTGCAGATTGCTCTTGCTGCGCTGATCGTTGTTTCGATCTGGGCTTCGGTGAATATCTCCCAACCGCAGTCAGGCGTGCCGAACTTATGCCTTGCAGCAATTCCCTTGCTTTGATCAACAGGTGAGCCAGTCCACGAAATCCAGCCCGCGCTGCCCTGCTGCAATGGCCCCCAGTTCTCGATCTCAATGCCGATCGCGTGCTTATTCAGGCCGGTATAGAGCTGGCCGTCACTTGCATGCCATCGACTGTCGCCTGCGTGCCATGCAACGACGTTGAAGGGAACGCACTGGCTGATCGTCCCGTCTCTTCGGACGACCAGATGTGCTGACACTTTGTGAGAAGCGTCGGCGAAGTACTTGGCAACGTTAGAGTTTGGCCCGCTGGCGGTATAGTGGATGACTAGGAATTTCGGTGTGAACTTACCGCCAACGTTTGGTGATTGCACAAACTCGACCGGGTCAGGGCCAATCGCAAGTCTATGACCAGTAACGACAAATTCCATCTGGCGCCCCAAAGGCCTCACGCCGACTGTGTATTCGTGTGTATGGAATAGAGTGGTAGTGATTGTTATCGCTGTCGGCAAAAGGAGTCAAATACTTAGATTATGACTCGTATGTAGACTCAACAACTGTCCATCTGGGGCAGCTATCCTCTGGGGTAGCGATCTGAGAACGGGCGTGTCTACATCGCGCTGGCGATTACTGGTGTTGTTGCAGCATGTTAGGATGCGGGCGGCAGCGACAACTACGTCGTGCCGGTCCATCGTTCGACATCAACGGCGCGCGGCCAGGAAGGCGGCAGCGACCATGCGGCTCAATCGAGCCTGCAGTGGGATTTCAGGCTGAACTCAGTCCAACTGCCGGACACGCAGCGCCAGATATGGCCGGCTCGGCAATTCGATGCCGAATGCCGCGTCCGGCTTGCCGCCGCGCACCACGTCGCCGTGGCGGGTGGGATGCGGGATCAGGGCTGGGATGCGCTTCGCCGGCTTCACCGTCATGTTCCACGTGTCGATCAGGTCGACCTCGTAGTTCCCGTCCTCCTTGGGCAGCCCCGTCGTCCACTGGTTGGGCTGGTGCTCGCCGAAATAGATGTAGCTGACCTTGCCGTCGCGAGCGCCGGAGATGCGGCTCCATGGCCATGACGCGTTGTGCCCCATCGGCGTCAGCCCGCCCCACACGTCCTCCTCGATGATGGCGCGTAGGAACCCGATGCGCTTCCAGGCCTCGCCGTGGAGCTTGCCGCCCTTGGCCCACCAGATCAGGTCTTCGGGGTCGGCATAGGTTTCGCCATGCCCGGCATAGCCGCCGCGCATCACCGTGGTCCAGAACCGGTGCGTCAGCTCCTGGGCCGTGATGTTGCCCCAGCTCGGCCAGATATTGCCCTCGTATTCCGGCTCGTCGTTGACCACCGGCTTGCCATAGGCCTCGCGCCACTCGGGCGTGCGCTTCACGTCCCAGTGCTGGATGCAGACATGGCTGATCCAGGCCTTGCGATGATCAAAGTTCATCGACTGGTCGCCGTTGTGGATCGACTTCAGGTGCCCGTACGGGTCGTTCTCCTCGAGGATGTGGAAGTAGCGGTCCCACTGCGCGACGGGTTTGGAGTCGAGCAGGAAATCGTACTCGTTGGCCAGCGACCACCAGACGTTGGAATAAGCCGCAAGCCGCGCCGCGAGATAGGCGACGTAACGGAAATCCTGCTCCGCCGACATGTTCGAATAGTTCCACCGGTCATAGGGGTGGAAGATGATGATATCCGCCTCGATGCCGAGCTCGCGCAGCTGGCCGATCTGCTGCTCGAAATGCTGGAACGCCTTGGGGTTGGGCCGGTCGAAATCCAGCTTGCCGTCGGCATTGGGCAGGTAGACGTCCATCAGCGGCTCGTTGGTGTTGAACGGATAGTCCTTGGGGAACACCCCCATCCGCAGCTTGTTGAACCGCGCCGCCTTGAGCGTCTCGAGCGTTTCCGCCTGCATGGCGAGCGGCTGGTGCGTCCAGGCGTAACAGGTCGTCCCGAACGGGAAATACGGCGTGCCGTCGGCATGGGCGAAGTGGAACCTGTTTGCTACCGCCACCGGCCCGTGCATGCCCGGCCGCGCTGCCGTCGCCGTGAACGAGTCGGTCCTGCCGTCGAGCGCCGCCGTCTTGCTGCGCGTGCGAAATGTCCACTCGCCCTCGGTGTCCGGCATGAAGCGGACGCGATAGGTGCCGTCCCCATCGTAGAACCCGCGCACCCGCACTTCGCGCGAGTGCTGCGAGAACACGGCGTCGAAGCTCACCTCGACATAGGGGTTGCCCGAGGACGGGCCGGTGAAGCTCGCTTCGAAGATGTCGTACTTGGCGGTCATGGTCTTGTCCTCAGTCGATCCGCTTGAACAGCAGCGCCAGATAGGGTCTTGGGGCGAAATGCAGCACGTCGCCGCGCACGACGCTCTCTGCCAGCGGCGTCTCGGTCATTTCCCAGGTGTCGATCAGCGTGGCGCTGTAGCGCTCGTCGGGCGGCACGGCGACCGTCGCCTCGCTCGGCTGGTTCTCGCCCATGTAGCTCAGGTAGTAGCGGTGCGGCTGCCCGGCCGTCGGCCACCAGGCCATCGCCGGCGCCCAGCCCTCCTCGCCCGCCGGCGGCACGAACAGCTGCTGCAGCACGACATTGTCGAGGCCGCCCTGCATCGCGATGCGATAGGCGCCGGTCGACTTGATCGGGTCCAGCCCTTCCTCTGGCCCCGCCTCCATGATGCGGCGGAGGAAGGCGATGCGCGGGATGCTCTCGCCGATCAGCTTGCCGCCCTTGGCCCACCAGATCGTGTCGGTCGCGCTGCCGAAGGTCTCGCCATGGGTGACGTAGCCGCCATTGACGACGCCGTCCCAGAACCGGCGCACCATCTTCTGGCCCGAGATGTTGCCCCAGAGCTCGGCGATCGTCCCCTCATAGCAGCACTCGTCGATCGACACGGGCTTTCCGTACTTCTCGCGCCACACCGCCGACATGTTGGCGGTCGAGCGCTGGATCGACGCGTGCGTGATCCGGGGATGGTTGTGGTCGTAGAACCTGAAGCAGTTGTGGACGCTCAACAGGTGCCCATGCGGATCGTTGTCCGACACCACATGGATGAAGCGATCCCAGTCCTGCGGGGTCTTCTGCGGCATCAGGTCGTATTCGTTGGCCATCGACCACCAGACGTTGGGGAACGCCGCGAGACGGGCGGTGAGATAGCGCAGGTAGGCGTCATCCTGCGCCGGGCTCATGCGCGAAAAGCCCCAGCGGTCATAAGGGTGGAAGATGATCAGGTCAGCCTCGACGCCGATCTCGGCCAGCTGGTTGATGCGCTGTTCGAGGTGCCGGAAGTACTCGGGCTCGAACCGGGTGAAATCGAACTTCCAGCCGTACTTGTCGGCTCCGGCAAAGCTGCCGTCCCACTTGCTCTTGCCCGCCGTCAGCAGCTTGAACGGATACCGCCCCGGCTCGTTCTCGTTGTAGCGGTAGTGCTTGGGAAACACGCACATGCGGATCTTGGTGAAGGGCGCCTCAGCGAGCGTTCTAAGCGTCTCTTCCTCGAGCGCGTCGCCTTGCAGGTTCCACACATAGGCTGTGGTGCCGATATTGATGTAGCGGGTGCCGTCGGCGTAGCGGAAATGGTGGCGGTTGGCGACGCGGACCGGACCGTGATGGTTCGGCTTCGCTGCGCCGACTTCGAACACGCCGCTGACGTCATCGAGCGCCGGAGCATTGCTCCGCGTCTCGTAGGACCAGGTTCCCGTCGCATCGGGCAGGAAGCGCAGCTTGTAGACTCCGTCACCATCGTAGAAGCCGTTGATCCGCACCTCGCGCTCGCCCTGCCGAAACACCGCTCGCAACTCGACATCGAGGAACGGATTGCCGGCGGAGGGGCCGACGAGACTCAGCTCGTACGTGGCCCACAGCGACGCGGCGCCGCTGGCTTTGGCGGTATTGGTCATCTGCAAGATCCTGTCGGTAGCAATGGAAGGTGCAGCCGCCTATCGGCGACCGCCGGAAATGTCAGGCTGCCGCCCGGCGTGGGCGCCAGCGGCTCTTGGTCGTCGGGATCGAGCTCAGCAGCAGCTTGGTATAGTCGTGCTGCGGGTCGCTCATCACCTGCCGCGCCTCGCCGAACTCCACCACCACGCCCTTGTTCATCACCGCCACGTAGTCCGAGATGTAATAGGCGGTGGCGAGGTCGTGCGTGATGTAGAGGAAGCTCCGTCCCGCCTCGTCGCGCAGCTTCTTGAACAGGTTGATGATGATCATCCGCCGCGACGCGTCGATCATCGACACCGGCTCATCGGCGACGATCAGCCTGGGCTGCGGAATGAGCGCCCGTGCCACCGAGATGCGCTGCAGCTCGCCGCCCGAGAACTGGTTGGTGTATTTGCCGCGCACCTCCGCGTATTTGAGGCCCACGCTCAAAAGAGCATCGGCCACCGCCGCCTCCGCCTGGTCGCCATCCATTCCGGCAACGCGCCGCGCTGTTTCGTGAAGGTAGGCGTCGACCGGCCGGTAGCGGCTGAAAGCCTCGAACGGGTTCTGGAAGATCGGCTGCACCAGCCCGAGGAACTCGTGCTTGGAGAGCGCTGCGCCTTTGCCGGTCACGACGGTGTCGTAGACGATCGCCCGGCCCGAGCTCGGTGTCTCCAGCCGCAGCAGGGTCTTTGCCAGGGTGGTCTTGCCGCTGCCCGACTCGCCGACGACGGCGATCACCACCGGCTTGTCGCCTTCAACGGTGATGTTGACGTCGTTCAAGGCCTTCACCTGCCGTGACCGGACGAGTCCGCCCTGCCGGTAGACCTTGTTCAGTCCCTCGGTCTTCAAGATGATCGTCATGCCGCGACCTCCACACCCTGGCTCGGTCGCGCGACGAAGTGGCCGGGCTTGACCTCGATCAGCTCCGGCTCCACCCGATAGGCCCGGTCGCCGCCGGCCCCGGCCGCACTCGCCAGCACACCGCGCATGCTGTCGTCGCCAATGGCCGGCAGCGAGTCGATCAGCATCCTGGTGTAGGCATGCTGGGGGTCAGCGAAGACGCTCTCGGTGTCTCCGTATTCCACCACGCGACCGGCATACATGATCAGCATCTTGTGGGTGACCTGGTAGTGGACGCCCATGTCGTGCGAGACGACGAGGATGGTGTTGCCCATCTGCTCCTGCACATCCATCAGCAGCGTCAGGATTTCCTTCTGCACTACTACGTCGAGCGCCGTTGTCGGCTCGTCGGCAATGATCAGCTCGGGCTGGAAGAACGTTGCGAGCGCGATCATCACGCGCTGCCGCATGCCGCCCGAAAGCTGGTGCGGATACGAATCCATCGCCTCCGCCGGCAGCCCGAGCTTGCCGATATAGGCGCGCGCCCGTTCGAGGACGCGCTTCTTGTTGCTGTCGGTACCGGGGAAATCGATGAACTGGTCGCGGATTCGGATCACCGGGTTCAATGAGTTCATCGAGCTCTGCGGAATGTAGGAGATGGATTTGAACCACTCCTTGCGGATGTTCTCGGTCGTCACCGGCCGCCCATCGCTGCCCTTCAACCCGTACTCGATACTGCCGCCCGAAAGGGACATGGGCGACTGGATGTCACCATAGATCGCCTTCATCAGGGTGGACTTGCCGCACCCCGATTCCCCCGCAATCCCGACGATACAGCCGTCGGGAATGGTCAGGGTCACGCCGTTGACGGCCTCGATGACCCGGTTGCCGATGCGATAGCTGATCTTGAGATCGGAAAGCCGGATCATGCGACACCCCGCTTGCTGGCGAATGCGGCATTGAAGCCGGTGGAGGCGAGGAACAGCCCCAAAAAGAGCAGGATCGATGCGATGATCGGCGCCACCAGCCAGGGGTAGTTGCCGGTGAACAGCGCGTTGTAGTTGAGCGCCCAGAAGATGATCGAGCCGAGCGTCGGCACCTCGACCTTCGACAGTCCGATCACCGCCAGCGTCGCCTCGGTGTTCACCGCGAACAGGATGGTGTTGATGAACCCCACCACCATGTAGGCCGAGACGTACGGGAATATCTCGCGCACGATGATGTTGAACGTGTTGGCGCCCGAGAACCGCGCCATGTTGATGAACTCGCGTTCTCGCAGCGACAGCGCCATCGAGCGGATGGTACGCGCACCCCAGGCCCAGCCGAAGACGACGATGATCAGGCCGACGGTCAGGAACGAGCTGTTGCCGCGGATCACCGCGCCGAGGATGATCAGGATCGGCAGCAGCGGAATAGTGATGAAGCTGTCGACAACCAGCATCACTACGCGCTCGTAGTTGCCGCCGATATAGCCGGCGCTGAGCCCCACCGCGGTCGAGATGACGGTCACCCCGATCCCCACCAGCACGCCGAGGATCAGCGAATTGCGGATGGCGAAGACGAGGAACCAGAAGATGTCCTGGCCCAGCGCGTTGGTGCCGAGCAGGTGCTCCGCCGACATCGGCATGTTCTTCAAATACGTCGCCTGAAGCGACGGATCGACCGGGCAGAAGAACGGCAGGATGAAGCTGCCGAGGACGAAGATCGTGATCAGGCCGAGCCCGATCGCGAGACGCGCATTCAGCAGCCAGAGCCAGCTTTCGCCACGCCGGGCGCCGGCGCGCGCCGGGGTCCGTTCGACGACGGCAGCGGGATCGATGAGGTTATCGGTGCTGCTCATTTGTGGCGGATCCGCGGGTCGAGGAGGGGATAGATGAGGTCGATGATCAGCCCCGCCGTGGCGACGGCGATGATCGAGATGGCGATGGCGCCGTAGAGCACGTTGTAGTCGCCGCCGCTCGCCGCCGTGCGCATGATCAGCCCGACGCCGGGGTAGGAGAACAGCATCTCCGTCAGCAGCGCGCCGTTGAACACGGTGCCGAGCGACAGCGCGAGCGCCGTCACCTGCGGCAGCATGGCGTTGCGGAATACGTAGCGCACCATGCGCGTCCAGTTCGAGGCGCCCTTCAGCCGCGCATAGGTGACGTAGGGCTCTTCGGTGGTGGCCACCGCCAGCGCCTTCATCGACAGGATGTTCCAGCCGAACCCGGCCAGCACCAGCGTCAGCGCCGGCAGCAGCGAGTTGTAGATGACCATCCCAACCTTGACCGGCGTCATCTGCCCGACCGGAAAGGTCGGCGAGAGCGGGAAGATCGGGAAGATGTAGGCGAGCAGCAGGATCACGCTGACCGCGAGGATGTAGTACGGGATCGGGTAGAGCAGGATGCCGACCACCTCGAGGATGGTCGCCGCCTTCTTGGTGTGGAAGTAGCCGGCGACCAGCCCCACCATGTTGCCGAGCAGCCAGGCGATGAAGGTCGAGATCAGCAGCAGCCCCAGCGTCCAGGGCAGCGCGTTGAAGATCATCTGCGAGACGGGCTGCGGGTAGTAAGTGAAGCTCGGCCCGAAATCGAAGTGCAGCACCACACGCTCGAGGTAGCTGAGGTACTGGCTGAACAGGTCGCCCTTCAGCCCGTAGAGCTGCTCGAGATTGGTGCGCAGCATGATGATATCGTCGGCGGTGAGCGCGCCGCTGGCCCGCGCCTGGATCTGGCCGATATAGCCGTCGATCGGGTTGGCCGGCATCAATCGCGGCAAAAGGAAAGTAATCGTCAGTCCGATGAACAGGACCGCGATGTAGAGGCCGACGCGCTTGGCCACATACTGGATAACGCCCATTCGGCCACCCAACTTTCCACTGCTTGACCTGGAAGAGTGCTGGACTCGCACCGGTCTTTTGCATCGATTTTCAGCGCAGCAAGCGCAAACAAACGAAAGGGGATGGGGCGGCCGGGAGGTTGCCGCCCCACCATCGACCGGCGACTACTTGCCGGTCGGTTCGATGTTGACGATCGTCTTCTTGAACGAGGACCACCACGTATAGGGCGCGGCGTAGAAGTTCGCCTGCTTGGGGTAGTTCTTCCAGTAGGTCGAGTTGGTCGGGATCGTCGTCGGGATGTTCATCAGGTTGATGAACTGCATCCCGCTGGTCAGCTTCTCGGCAATCGAGCGGCCGTTCGCGACGAACGGCTCCGAGCCGATCTCCAGCACCTTGCTGTCCTGCACGAGCTTGAAAATCTCCGGGTCGGTGACGCGGACGTAGTTGCCCTGCAGTGGCTCATTGGAGTCGGCCGGCTTGACGAAGGTGTCGCTGAACGAGTTCCAGCTGTTGAACCAGTTGGAGTTGTAGGTGCAGGTCATGTTCCAGTTGACCATCAGGTCGAGCTTGGCATTGGTGTTCTGCACCGTGGTGAACTCGCCATTGTCGGCTTGGCGTGCCGTGACGTTGAACCCGGCCTTCTTCCAGCTGTCGGCGATCGAGAAGCCGGTGCGCTGCATCACCTTGTTCCAGTCCGCCGGGATGACGAAGTCGAGCGTCCACGGCGAACCGTCCGGCTTGGTGTAGAAGCCGTCGGCACCCTTCTTGATCCCGACCGAACCCAGCAGCTTCTCGGCTTCCGCCGGGTCGTATTTCCACCAGCCCTGGCCGAAGCCCTGCTTGACCGCATCGCCGGTCGGCAGCTCGGCCTCGGGCGTGCCCTGCGCCTTGAGCGCCGCCACCATGCCGTCGCCGAAGCCCGCGTCGAACGGCTTGTAGCCATCCGAAAGCGTCAGCCCGTTGAGGAAGTCCAGCATCGGCTGGTAGTAGACGGGGTCGGTGATCGGCGTGTCGGCGAACGGCAGGGCCGCGGCCTTGAACTGCCCGCTCACCGCGCTGATGCCCACCTGCTGCAGGTTGACCGTCAGCGCCAGTGCCCAGCGCACTTCCGGCAGGTCGTACGGCGACTTCTGCTGGTTGAAGTAGACGCCGTAGGCACAGGCGTCGTTCATGTCGTGGTAGGGCAGCGTCGGCGAGAACGTCTCGATGGCCGGGTTGCGCGCCTTGGCGGCAGCAATCGAGTCCGGGCTCATGAACGTGTCGACGTCGTACTGGTTCTGGACGAATGCCAGCGTGCGCGTCTCTTCGGCGCCGAAGTCTTTGTAGAGCACGTATTTCGGCTTCGGCGTGCCCAGGTTCCCCCAGCCCGAACGCTGCCAGTCGTCACGCAGCTCCCACAGCTGCCAGAAGCCGTTGGGGTCGAACTCCTTGATCTTGTAGGGGCCAAGCGTCACGGCGTTGGTGTTCTTGAAGGTGACGACATTGTCGCCCTGCGCTTCGAAGATGTGCTTGGGAACGGGCACGAACAGGGAGCCCCAGGTGTAGACGCCCAGCACCGTCTGGAAATCGTAGGCGGGGCTCACCGTCTCGATGTCCATCGTGTAGTTGTCGACCTTGGTCCAGCTCGCCGGCTTTACGTAGTTCACCGTGCGGGCGACGAAGGTCAGTTTGTCCTTGTATTTGAAGGACGTATCGAGCGTGTAGATCAGGTCATCGACGGTGAACTCGACGCCGTCGCTCCAGAACACGCCGGGGCGGATCTTGATGCGGAACTTGGTGTGCTCGGGGTTGAGCACCTCCACTGGGCCCGCTGCGAGTTCTGGGTAGGACTCGCCCTTGGCGGTGTCCATTTCCCACAGGAAGCTCCAGCCCAACTCGCGGAAGCCGCGCCAAATCGCATACTGGTTCAGCGGGTTCTGTGCATCCGGGTTGGCGGATTTGCCATCGAAGGTCTGTACGATCAGCGTCTCGTTGCGGGGCGTGCCCACATCGGTCATTTCCTGCGCGTAGCTGGCGCCTGCCAGCAGCAGGCCCGCAAGCGGGGCCAGCACGTATCGGCCAAGCCGTACCATTGTCCGTGTCCTCCTCATTGTCCCGGAGCACCGCCGGCTTCGGCTCGCACGCCCGGATTGAACCTCTTGATGGTCGCCACCGCACAGCCGCAGCCGATCGGCCAGCTGTCGCCGGCCGGCAGACGCCGCCGAAATCGGAAAGCTCTCCACCCACTCCCCATGCGCAAGAGCGCACATCGCAACCAGACGAGTTTTGTCTGTTTCGCTTTGTTTGCGATTGCTGAGGATTACGAACGTATGAGGCGTGAGTCAATGCCGATTGATCGCAAGCAGCGCGAAATGCAACGGTTTCGGCCGCGGCAAGTGCGCACGCAGCCGATATCCGGCGACACGACCGAGTAGGCCGGTTGTCTTCAGGTTATTGTAGTTGCTGTGTGATTTAGCGCGCGACGATCAGTTCGATGCCGCGACGCTCGAACTCGCGGGCGTCTTCGTCGCGGATGCCGTCATCGGTGATAAACGAGTGAATCACGTCCAAAGTGCCAAGACGCGTGAACGAAGTGCGGTTGATCTTCGTCGAATCCGCAACCAGGTAGACGTGCTGGGCCGCCTTGATCATCGCCTGCTTGAGCTGCAGATCGGCAAAACTGGGATAGGTGAGCCCCGCCTCGAGCGACACCCCGGCGGTGGCAAGGAACAGCTTGCCGGCCAGGATATCGCGGAAGTACTCGACCGACTTGTCGCCGCTCAGCGACAGGGTCGGCGCCTTGAACTGGCCACCAGGCATATGCACCGCAAATCCGGGCACCGCGCCCAGGATCAGCGCGATGTTCAGCGCGTTGGTAATGACGGTCAGCTCCTGCCGGTTCAGCAGTCCATGTGCCACCTCGGTCGTCGTCGAGCCAGCATCGAGGATGATCGTCTCGCCATGCCCGACCAGGGCCGCAGCGCGCACCCCGATCTTGCGCTTTTTGTCCATGTTCTCAAGGTGTTGCAGCGACAGTGTCTCGACCTGCCGGGGCAGGGTCTTGAGATACGCGCCGCCGTGCTCGCGCGAGATGTAGCCATCGACCTCGAGCCGCTCGAGATCCTGCCGGATCGTCGCCTCGCTTACCTCGAAGGCGCCCGACAGGTCGCGCACGCGGGCGCTGCCCTCTTCCTGCAGCCACTCGAGAATCTTGCGCCGCCGCGGCTCGGCCAGCAGCCCGCTGAGCGTACCGCTCGCCTCCGGGGCGCTGCCGCCTTTGCGGTCCGCCCGCCGGATGGATTTCTGCTCGTTCATGCTCAGCGCCTGCAAATGCAATGTGTCTGCTGGGGTGGAAACTACCGTGGCGCCGGACTTTCCCGCAACCGGAACCTCCAGCTTTCCACCTCGAACGGCATCGAGTATATGCCAAACGAAACCATTCGCAAATTTTCGATAGTGACGAGCGACAAACAATCGGTTAGTTGTCGCTTCAAGAGGCAGGAGGAAGCGCCGGCCCGCGTTGAGGAGATAAACGTGACATCCGCCGTGTCCGCCGGTCTGGCAAACGACCCCGTCGCACGCATTGCCGACAAAGCGCTGTGGATTCGCCGGCGCAGTTTCCAGATGGTCTACGAAGCGCAGATGGGGCACCCGGGCGGCGATTTCAGTGCCGCTGATATCCTCGCGACGCTCTATTTCGGCGTCCTGCGCCACGATCCGCGCAACCCGCGCGATCCGGGCCGCGACCGCTTCGTCATGAGCAAGGGCCACTGCACTGGCGCCTTCTACTCCGTGCTCGCCGCGGCGGGCTTTTTCCCCGAGGGCGACCTCTCGACCTACATGCAGCCGCTGTCGAAACTCAATGGCCACCCCAACCGCAACTACCTGCCCGGCGTCGAGACCAATACCGGCCCACTCGGCCACGGCCTGCCGGTGGCGACCGGCATCGCCATTGCGGGGCAGATCGACGGTGCCGACTTCCGCACGTTCGTCCTCACCGGCGACGGCGAGCTGCAGGAAGGCAGCAACTGGGAGGCCGGCCTGACCGCGGGGCATCGGAAGCTCGAGAACCTCACGCTGATCATCGACCGCAACCGCCTGCAGCAGGGCGCCCGCACCGAGGACACGGCCACGCTCGACCCGCTCGACGACAAGTGGCGCGCCTTCGGCTGGCATGTGGAAGTGGTCGACGGCCACGACCACCGTGCCCTCTACGATACGCTGAGCGCCTCGCCCAAGGGGCGCGGCAAGCCGCTTTGCGTCATCGCCAACACTTTCAAGGGCAAGGGCGTCAGCTTCATGCACGACAACGTCGCCTGGCACCACGGCGTGCCGAACAAGGAACAGTACGAACAAGCCATGCGGGAACTCGCCTGATGAGCGCTGCTGCCCCCATCCCGAGCGGCTGGCACGACTGCCGCGACACCTTTTCGAAGACCGTCGAGGCGTTGGCTGAAGCCGACCCCCGCATCGTCACCGTGGTCAGCGATAGCGTCGGGTCGAGCAAGCTGGTCAATTTCGGCAAGCGCTGGCCCACCCGCATGGTCAATGTCGGCATTGCCGAGCAGACCGTGGTCGCGGTCGGCGCCGGCCTCGCCAATGGCGGCAAGATCCCGTTCGTCTCCGCGGCCTCGTGCTTTCTCACGGCCCGCGCCATGGAGCAGATCAAGGCCGACATCGCCTATTCGAACGTCAACGTTAAGCTGATCGGCCAGTCGAGCGGCGTCGCCTATGGCGAGCTCGGCCCGACCCACCATTCCATCGAGGACATGGCCTGGCTGCGGCTGCTCAACAACCTGACGCTGATCGTCCCCTCCGATCCGTGGGAGACCGAGCAGGCGATCCGCGCCGCGGCTTCGCTGGATGGTCCGGTGTTCATCCGTGTCAGCCGCATGCCGGTGCCGGCCCTGCCGCGCCAGAACCCGCATTTTGAGATCGGCAAGGCCGAGGTGCTGCGGGCCGGCGGCGATGTTGCTATCATCGCCAACGGCGTCATGGTGCACCGGGCCCTTGCGGCCGCCGAGGCGCTGGCGGCCGAGGGCATCGCAGCCCGGGTGATCAACATGTCGACGGTCAATCCGCTCGACGAGGCAACCATCCTCGATGCGGCGAAGACCGGCGCCATCGTCACCGTCGAGGAACACTCGGTCCGCGGCGGGCTGGGCGGCGCGGTCGCCGAGGTCGTCGCCACCAACCAGCCGGTGCCGATGCGCATTCTCGGCTTTCCCGGTTTCGTGCCGACCGGCTCGGCCGACTGGCTGCTCGAGCATTTCAACCTCAATGCCGCCGGCATCGCCGATGCCGCGCGCCAAGTCCTCTCGCGCAACGTGTTGCAGCGCAAATGAGCAACGGCCTGATCCTCGCGATCGATCAGGGCACGACCAACACCAAGGCTCTGGCCTTCGATGCCGAAGGCCGCGTCGTCGCCAGCGCGTCAGTGCCGATGGCGGTGGCTTATCCGCAACCCGGCTGGGCTGAGCAATCTGCCATCGACATCTGGAACAGCGTTCGCGCGGTGATCGCCGACGTCGTTGCAACGACCGGACCGGATATGGATGCGCTGGCGCTTTCCAACCAGCGCGAGACCATCGTCGTCTGGGACGCGAGGACCGGCGCCCCGATCGCCCCGGCTATCCTCTGGCAATGCCGGCGTTCGGCGCCGTACTGCGCCACGATACGTGAAGCGGGCCATGCCCGCCTGATCGAGGACCGGACCGGCCTCGGTCTCGATCCGCTGTTCCCGGCCGCCAAGATCGCCTGGATCCTCGACCATGTCCCCGGCGCCCGCGACGCCGCCGAAGCCGGCCAGCTGCGGGCCGGCACCGTCGATTCCTGGCTGCTGTGGAACCTCACTGGCGGCGAGCACGCCACCGACCATTCCAACGCCTCGCGCACCCAACTGTTCAACACCGAAGCGCTGGCCTGGGACCCCGAACTCGGCCGCATCTTCAACGTCCCGCTCAAGCTGATGGCCGAGGTTCGCCCCTCGG
Source organism: Devosia sp. P2_G7 (assembly GCF_056403495.1). Lineage (NCBI taxonomy): Bacteria > Pseudomonadati > Pseudomonadota > Alphaproteobacteria > Hyphomicrobiales > Devosiaceae > Devosia > Devosia sp. P2_G7. Next base: position 223,696 of record NZ_JBFUFI010000001.1, on the reverse strand, counting down.
ACAGTGCCTTCGGCACCGTGGCGGCAGGCGTCAGCGCCCTTTCAGTCGGCACGCCGGTCCACGCAATGGTCGGCGATTCCCACGCCGCGCTTTACGGCCACGGCGTGCGCGAACCAGGCACGCTGAAAGCCACCTACGGCACCGGTTCGTCGCTGATGACGCTCACCACTGGCCGCATCGCCAGCCGCAGCGGCCTCTCCTCGACCATCGCCTGGAGCACCTCGGCCGGCGTTGCCTATGCGCTTGAGGGCAACATCTCGGTATCGGGGCAGGCGGTAGCCTTCATGGGCAGCCTGCTCGGCATTGCCGATCCGGCAGCGGTCGCCGAACTCGCGGCCACGGTGCCCAACAGCAACGGCGTCGTCTTCGTGCCCGCGCTGGTCGGGCTCGGCGCGCCGTACTGGGAGCCGGAGGCGCGTGGCATCGTTTCGGGCCTCGCACTTGGCACAACGCCGGCGCACCTCGCGCGCGCCGCGGTGGAATCGATCGCCTTCCAGGTCGCCGATGTCTTCACTGCCATGGAGACCGATCTCGGCCAGCGGCTGACGCGCCTCTCGGCTGACGGCGGCGCGGCGCGCAACGACATGCTGATGCAGTTCCAGGCCGATCTCATCGATCGCCCGGTTCTGCGCGGCAACCTGCCGGAAGTCAGCGCCGCCGGTGCCGCCATGCTTGCCGCGGCCGGCCTCGGCCGCAACTCGGCGCGCCCCACGACACAGCAGCGCGAGTTCAAGCCGGCCATGTCCGACGCAGATCGGGCCGCGCTGACGGGCGCCTGGCTCGCCGGTGTCGGCCGGGTCCTGCAATCGGACCGTGCCACCGGAAACTGAAATCAAGCGTCGGCTCACATAGGCCGGCCAAAGCAAAAGGGAGAAGACCTCATGAGCAAGCTGCGCTTCGGAGCCGGCATCTGGCACTTCGCGACCTATGTCGATCGCTACGCCACCGATGGCTATGGCGTGCCGCGCAGCGTCATCGACGCGATCGATCTCGCCGGCAAGGTGCGCGACCTCAGCGTCGTCGACATCAACTACCCGTTCTTCGGTGGCGAGTTCAGCAACGACCAGGTCAAGGCGGCGCTCGAGCGCAACAAGCTCAGCGTCATCGGCATCACCCCGGAGATCTACACCCGCGAGTTCGCCAAGGGCGCCTTCACCAACCCGGATCCCGGCGTTCGCCAGCGGGCACATGAGCTCATCACCGAAGCAGCCCAGGTGGTCCGGGACTTCAAGGCGGACTACGTCAAGCTGTGGCCGGGCCAGGACGGATGGGACTATCCGTTCCAGGTCGATCACGGCACGCTGTGGAAGAACTCGCTCGACGGCGTCGGCCGGCTGGCCAGCGAGAACCCGGACCTGAAATTCGTCATCGAGTACAAGCCGCGCGAGCCGCGGGTGCACATGAGCTTCGACTCGCTGGCACGCACCCTGCTCGGCATCGAGAAGATCGGCTTGCCCAATGTCGGCATCCTGCTCGATTTCGGCCATGCCATCTTCGGCGGCGAGTCGGCCGCCGACTCGGCGCAGATGGCCATCGACTACGGCCGGCTGTTCGGCATGGACGTGAACGACAATTACCGCTCCTGGGACGATGACCTCGTCGCCGGCAGCCTCCATCCGATCGAGCTGTTCGAGTTCTTCCACGTGCTGCGCAAGAACAAGTGGGACGGCGTGTGGCAGCTCGACCAGTTCCCCTTCCGCGAGGACAGCGTAGCGACCGCTGACCACGCGATCGACTTCCTCAAGGCCGTCGACCGCGGACTTGATGCCCTCGACCTGCCGGCACTGCGCAAGGCCCAGGACAACCACGACGCGATCACCGCGTTGCGCCTGGCACAGAAGGCCCTGTTCGGATCGTTCTGATGCGTCCTTGACGACCCAGTTAGTGGCGCCCCCTGTCGTGGGGCGCCATTGACATCAATCAGTGCGGGCCAGCCGGGAGGTCCTGCGTTGTGCCACACGGGCCGCCGTCCATATTGACCGCGATCTCCTGCCTCTCGCCGTCAAAGCTCAACGCCTCGTAGTAGTGGCTCATCTCCACCGTGCTGGCCGGGATGTAGTGGAAGATGAGCGAGCGGCGGAAGCGATCGGCGCTGGTGTTTGGCGTTGACCCGTGGATGACGCTGCCGTTGAAGAACAGCACATCTCCCGCCTTGAGCCGCATCATCCGAGGTTCGAGCCCCGGGGGCGGCTCGACATGCTCGGCCGTGAAGAAAAGCGCGGGGTCGGCTTTCTCGGGGCAGGCGATGTCGAGTGTCGCGGTCTGCGGCACGCACATCATGCCGCCATTGCCTTCGTCCGCGTCGTCGACGGCGACCCAGGCGGCCATGCAGGTTCCCGGCTTCACGCGGAGATAGAAGTTGTCCTGGTGCAGATCCTGCCCGCGCGCTCCCGGTGGCTTGAAGTAGAACATCGACTGGCAGGCGAACGGCTCCTCGCCGAACAGCTCCGCGAGGATCGGTCGCAACCGCGCGTCACGCATGTAGCGCGTCGCCAGCGGCCCCACCGGCTTATCCAGATGCTTATGCGGATGCATCATCCGCGGATAGAACGCGAGCGGGTCGGTCGACAGAGGCGGCGCCCCGTCGCGCACCTTCGGCGTATCGGAGAGACCGGCCACCGGCCCGTCCTTGGCGGTCTGCATGAACGTCTCGCGGATTTCGTCGATCTCGCCCGCGCTGAACAGGCCGCGCATCGCGAGGAAACCGTCGCGTTCAAACTGGGCGCGTTGAGCGTTCGAAAGCTGCATCGTGTTCATGCTGACCTCTCCCTGATGTGCCAGCAAGGATAGTGCCATCAGGCCGCTTGGCCATGGAACATCGTGTCCAAGGCATATAATATCCTGCTATGGCAAAGATCGAAGCATCACGTCCGTCATCCGTTCTCGAACTCCTGACCGGACACTTCCATGAAGGATCGGGCTATCGCATTGTCCGCCGCGATGGTGTCGGCGACTGGCTGCTCATCGCTACAGTCAGCGGCAAGGGCCGCTTCGGCCATGCCGAGGGCGAGCTTGTCGTCGAAGCGGGGGATTGGGTGCTCATCCGCCCCGGCACCCCGCATGACTATGGCGTCGAAGCTTCGTTGAAGCAGTGGGAGCTTCTGTGGGCCCATTTCCAGCCGCGTGCGCACTGGCTGCCATGGCTCAACTGGCCGGCGGTCGCGCCGGGTCTCATGAAGCTCGCTATTCGCGACGGCAGCACGATGGAACGCTTCAGTGAGGTCCACCGCCTTTTCACCGGCGATCTCCGGCGGCGCGAGGCCTTCGCCATGAATGCACTCGAGGTCTTGCTCCTCGAGTGCGACCGCCAGAACCCGCTGGCCGCCACCACCGGCTATGACGATCGCATCCGCCGGGCGATGGATTTCCTTGAACGCAACCTGGGCCGGAAGATCACGCTCGCCGATATCGCCCGCGCGGTCGGCCTCTCTGCTTCACGGCTTGCGCACCTGTTTCGCGAGCAAACCGGCCAGACCCCGCAGCAGTACCTCGAAGCCCTCCGGATGCAGCGCGCGATCGAGCTGCTGCAGAGGACCGGATTCAGCATCAAGCAGATCGCCGACACCGTCGGTTTCGATAGCCAGTTCTATTTTTCCCAGCGCTTCAAGGCGCGGACGAAGCAGAGTCCAAGCAGCTTCCGTGCCGCTGCGTCGCCTTCCGCACAAGGTCCCGCCCGCTGACCTTCTTGTTCTTTGCCGCTTGCCTAGGCCCGCTCTTCTTGCCTAAGCAAGACTCTGTGTTGGTGCGGAGCAGTCGTGGTCACGCTCAAGGAAATCGCGAAGGCCGTGGGCGTCTCGTCGGCGACGGTGTCGCGCGTGCTCAATTTCGACCAGACGCTTTCGGTGACTGCCAAGACGAGGCAGGCGATCATCGAAACTGCCGAGGCGATGAAATATGAGACGCCCCGGGCGCGCAATCGCGCCTATCAGCAGGGGCTAAGCAAAGTCGCGCTGGTGCACTATCTCAGGCCCGAGCAGGAGCTTGTCGATCCCTACTATGTCGGGCTGCGCCTGGGGATCGAGAGCCGCTGCCACGCCCTCAAGATCGAGACCATCAAGGTCTATCACACCGACAGGCTGCCGGAGGCCTCACTGCTGCGGGGCGCCTCCGGGATCATTGCCATCGGCCGGCACGACGAGAGCGAGATTGCCTGGCTTAGACAGCACAACCGCAATCTGGTCTTTGCCGATTTCAGCCCACCGACCGACGAATTCGATTCCGTCGAATCGGACCTGATGCTCGCGACCAGGAAGCTCCTGCAATCGTTGTCGCGGGCAGGATACCGCAGAATCGCGTTCGCCGGGTGGGTCGATGTCTACGACGGCCTTGCGCCCACTCAGCCGGAGCGGCGGTGTCGCGCCTACATGCAGTGGGCAAAGGAAGCCGGCGTCTTCGACGAGCGCATCTGTATGACCGGGAGCAAGACGGAAGAGAGCGGCTACGAGCTGACGCGCAAGATTCTGTCGGAGAGGGACCGGCCGGACGCGCTCATCACCGCCAACGACAACATGGCGGTTGGCGCCTACCGTGCCATCCACGAGATGGGCCTCAGCATTCCCGACGACATTGCAGTCGCCAGCTTCAACGACATCTCGGTCGCCCAGTTCATGAGTCCGCCGCTCACCACCGTGCACCTCCCCGCCGAGGAGATTGGCGAGAGCGCGGTCGAGCTCCTGCTCGAGCGGATCGGCGGGCGCGAACTGCCCAAGCGCGTCACGCTCGCCACCAGTTTGCGCTGGCGCGGCAGCACCCGGGCCTTGCCTTCCTGACCCCGAACTAAATATTTACTGAAAACTTGCGCACCGCATCTGCCGCCGCTAACAATGTCTCAGCGGCGAGGGAAGAGGCCGCTTGGTGTGGAGGACATCATGATGCATTTTTCGACCCCGCATGAGCCGAGGCGACTGGCGTTGCTGGCTCTTCGCTGAGCCAATCCTGGCGTTTCGATAACGTCGTCGACTTCGCCGACTGGCTTCGGGCGTACCGAAGCGCTGCTGGCATCGACGGTCAGTCCTAGCCCCAGTGGCAGTGCGTCCTGAAGGACGCCGCACCGGTGGCAGAGAGGGGGAAGATGTCGGGAACGGATACGCCCTTGCGGCGAAAGTCCCTGCTAAGGCAACTCGCGGACAGCAAGATCCTCTTGCTCATGTGCGTTCCGGCGATCGTATTCTTCGTCATCTTCAACTACTGCCCGCTCCCCGGAGCGTGGATCGCATTCACGAACTTCAACTACCGCGACGGGATTTTCGGCAGCCCGTTCGTCGGGTTCAAGAACTTCGAATTCCTCATCAAATCCGGGCAGCTCTGGATGCTGACGCGGAACACGATCCTCTACAACCTCGCCTTCATCGTGTTCGGCAACATCCTGCAGATCGCCATCGCGATCATGCTCAACGAGATCCGGTCGACCTTCTTCAAGAAGATCAGCCAGGCGGCGATGTTCCTGCCGTTCTTCATCTCGGCCGTGCTCGTCGGCGTCATTGCCTTCAACCTCCTCAACTACGACACCGGCGCGCTGAACGCCCTGATCAAGCAGACGGGCGGCGACCCGATCAAGATCTACAGCGTCGCTGGCGCGTGGCCGCTCATCATCATCATGGTGCACCTGTGGCAGTCGACCGGCTACGGCTCGATCGTCTACTTCGCAGCGATCATGGGCATCGACCGAAGCCTCTACGAGGCGGCCACGGTCGACGGCGCCTCCGCCTGGCAGCGCATCCGCTACGTGACGCTGCCGAGCCTCAAGCCGACCTTCATCATCCTGGTGCTGTTCTCGCTGGGCAGCATCATGCACGGCAATTTCGGGCTGTTCTGGAACCTGATCGGCAACAACGCCTCGCTGTTCAAGATGACCGACATCATCGAGACCTCGGTCTACCGGATGGTGCTGTCGCAGAACAACTTCACCACGTCCACGGCCGTCGGCCTCTACCAGTCGCTGTTCGGTTTCGCTCTCGTCATGACCGCGAACTGGATCGTGCGCAGGATCAACAAGGACTACGCGCTGTTCTGATGACCGATCAAGCCAGCAACGACAGCATCATCGTGGGGTCAGAGGGCGTCGGTATCGGGCCGGCGAAACCTCGGGCGATCAAGCTCGACAGTAGCGACTACGTGCTCCAGACGATCTCCTACGTCACGATCACACTGTTCGCGCTGTTCTGCCTCGTGCCATTCGTCCTGATCGTTTCGGCCTCGTTCTCGACCGAGTCGACGATCATGAAGACCGGCTTCGGCCTGTTGCCGAAGGACTTCACCTTCGCGGCCTACGAGTGGATCTTCAAGGCGCCCCGGCAGATCATCGGCTCGTATGTCGTCACCATCACGATGACCGTGTTCGGCACGGCGATCGGCCTCTTCGTCATCGCGATGACGGGATACGCGCTCAACCGGAAGGACTTCCCCTTCCGCAACCACATCTCGTTCTTCATCTACTTCACGACGCTGTTCTCGGCCGGCCTTGCGCCGACCTTCCTGTGGATCGCGCGCGATCTCGGCCTCCGTGGCAACTACCTCGCGGTCTTCCTGCAGCTGCTGATGAGCCCCTGGCTCATCATCCTGATGAAGAGCTTCATGCGAACCGTGCCCTACGAGATCATCGAATCCGGCAAGGTCGACGGCGCCGGCGATTTCCGGATTTTTGCCCAGCTGTGCCTGCCAATGATGAAGCCGGCGCTGGCGACGATCGGCCTCTTCCTCGCGCTCAGCTACTGGAACGAGTGGTACCTGTCGTCGCTCTATCTGGGCAGCACGGTCGAGTTCAAACCGCTGCAGTACCACCTCTACAATGTCATCAACACGGCCAACGCACTGAAGAATTCGGTGGCCGGCTCCAATGTCAGTGTCACCGACCTGCCCAGCAACACCCTGAAGATGGCGAGCGCCGTCGTGGCCATCGGCCCGATCCTGCTGCTCTACCCCTTCATCCAGAAATACTTCGTCAGCGGCATCACCATCGGCGCAGTGAAGGGATGACCGCCTGACCAAGTTACGCGGCCGAGGGAACTGACCGCGAAAAACGCAAAGCAACGAATTCAGAGGAGGAGCCTGAAATGAAAAGAAGGAATGTCGTACGGGTCGGGGCGGCGCTGCTGGCCCTCGGCATCTGCGCGCCGGCGCTGACGGCGAGCGTGCTTGCCCAGGATGCGCCCACCGAAATCACAATGCTGACCATGGGTAACAAGCCCACCAACGGCCGCATGGAGGCGATGCTCGAAAAGCTCAACGAGCTGCTGGTGAAGAAGGCCAACGCCAAGCTCGACATGTTCTTCGTCGAATGGGCCGACTGGCAGACGCAGTACAACGTGCAGCTGCTCTCGGGCGACGACAATGTCGACCTCATCGGCACCGCCACCGACTGGCTCTATGCGTGGGAGAATTCGGAGAAGGGCGCGTTCCTGCCACTTTCACCCGAGATGCTCCAGGCCAATGCCCCCAAGACCTGGGCACAGGTCGACGCCGATGGCCACTGGGACCTCACCAAGCTCGCCGACGGCAACATCTACTTCATGCCCGAGGACAACTATACCCAGTACACCAACCACGGTTTCTTCTACCGCGGCGACTGGGCCAAGGAAGCCGGCTTCGAGAACGGCGAGATCACCAAGTTCGAGGACTTCACCAAGTATTTCGAGTGGGTGAAGGCCAACAAGCCCGACGCCTATCCGTGGGACGTCGCGCGCGCCAACGAGGCGGCCCTGACCGGCTACATCCAGGGCCACACCGACTTCCAGACGCTCCAGGGAATCAGCGCCGGCAATTACGCCCCGTTCCACACCAAGGCGTCGGACCCCTACACTGTCACCTCATGGTACATGGAGGGTGACGCCCTGATCGAAGCGGCCAACATCGCCAAGAAGTGGAACGAGATCGGCGTCTGGCGCGAGGACGCGTTGAACTTCGATGGCGAGCCGCGTGAGCTCTTTTATGCCGGCCTCTCGGGCGCCGACCAGCACCACACGCAGACGTTCGTCAACGACATCGTCTACAACATGAACACCAAGCAGCCTGGCTCCGACCCGAAATTCTTCTACTGGGGCAAGGAGAACGGCAACTTCTTCAAGGACATCTTCACGCACGGCGCCATGGCGGTCAGTGCGCACTCCAAGAACCCGGAGAAGGCCCTTCAGGTCTATGACCTGATCCGCAACGACAAAGAGATCTACATGCTGTTCAACTACGGCATCGAGGGGGTCGACTACACCATCAACGCCGACGGTGTGCTGGAACGCCCGGCGGACTGGGACTCCTCGACGATGGCTCTCGGCACCGATTATTGGTGGGGCCGCACGGACGAATTCGAGCCGAAGCTGGCCACGCAGGCGCCTAACAAGGACGCTATCATCGCTGAACTTGCCGCCACAGCGAAGGACTACCCGTATTCGACGCTGCTCATCAATAAGCAGAACATCGATCCGACGCTCGCGGCGATGGCCGGTGTGCTCTCCGAGTACATCCCGCAGCTGCAATACGGCAAGTTCGACGATCCCGCCGCGGCTGTCGCCGAGATGCGCCAGAAGCTGATGGACGCCGGCTACGAAGACGCGCGCGCCTCCATCCAGGCCGACATGGACGCCTGGAAGGCGGCCCGCGGCCTCTAGGCGCCTGACCAGAGGCCGGGCGGTATGCGCTAGCGCGCAGGCCCGCCCGGCCTTCTCGGAGGATAGACGAGTGGACAGCTTGTTTTCGGCGGACTCCGCACTCATGCGCGGCCTGACCAGGCTCGCCGACGTGATCATCCTCAACCTGCTGTTCATCGCCACCTCGATCCCGGTCGTGACGCTGGGCGCCTCGCTGACCGCCCTGAACTTCACCGCCATGCGGATCGGTACCGGCGAGTGCAACTCCGTCACGGACGACTATTTCCGCTCCTTCCGGCGCAACTTCCGTCAGGCAACCGTAATCGGGCTGGTGCTCGCGCTCCTCATAGGCGTGCTCGCCGCTTGGTACGTCGTCGTCACCAACCTCGCCTTCGGTGCCATGATTGAGCTGGTGCTGCTGGCAATCTGGTACGTGCTCGCCTTCACCCTCGCGGCGGCGGCGCTCTTCGTGTTCCCGTATCTCGCGAACTTCGAAGGCCGCACGCGCGACGTGCTCCGCAACGCGCGACTGCTGTCGTGGAAGCACCCGCTGACGGCACTGGCCGCGCTGGCGCTCATCGCGCTCTGCGTCACGATCACAGTCTTCTACCCGCAGGTGACCGGGTACGGCCTCTTCTGGCTCCTGGTCGGCTTCGCCGGCATCGCCGTGGTCAACGGCTTTCTCTTCACCCGCATCTTCAGCAAGTACATCGCCGCATCGGCATCCAACCAGACATAGGGGCCGACGGCTCATGCATAGCTACGACATCCGCCAGTGGAACTTCCTCCTCGCGGACCAGCCCGACGCGTGGGCCAAGGGGTTCGACGACTCCACCTGGCGCAAACTCACCGTGCCGCACGACTGGAGCGTCGAGCAGGAGTTCTCGCCATCCCATTCGAGCGGCACCGGCTACCTGCCGGGTGGTATCGGCTGGTACCGGGCGCATGTCTCGCTGCGCGAGGTGGGCGATTTCGCCGGCAAGCACGTCCGGCTGGTGTTCCACGGCGTCTACAAGAACGCCCGGGTCTGGGTGAACGGCTACAATGTCGGCGGCCGGCCCTCGGGCTATGCCCGGTTCTCGTTCGATTTGACCGAGATCCTCTCCTACGCCAACAGCGACGACCTCGTCGTGAGCGTCCGGGTCGAGCACACCGACATCTCGGATTCCCGCTGGTACAACGGCACCGGCATCAACCGCCGGGTCGAACTTGAAGTGCATGAGGCCGTGCGGGTTGCCGAATATGGCACCGCCTTTACCACCGTCGCTGCGGATACCTCCAAGGCCACCGTCCGGATCGCCCAATCGCTCTGCAACGACACTTCCGCGGCCGTGACCGTCGACGTGCGGCACGAGCTACGGTCGCTGACCACCGATCGGGTGCACGCGTTCACCGCGCAGGCCAGGGTGCCTGCCGAAGGATCGGCCGACGTCGACGTCACGGGTGAGGTTCCACAGCCGGAGCTTTGGAGCGACACCAGTCCGAGCCTCTATCGTCTCACCACCACGCTGACCTGGCCGAATGGGAGCGCCACCTACGAGGAGACGGTCGGCATCCGCACCTTCCGCTTCGACCCCGACCACGGCTTCTTCATCAACGGCGAACCGCGGAAGCTCAAGGGCGTGTGCCTGCACGAGGATGCCGGTCCCTTTGGCACGGCGGTGCCCACCGAGGTCTGGCTGCGCCGGCTGCTGACGCTCAAGCACATGGGCTGCAACGGCGTGCGCATGGCCCACAATTCCCACGCGCCGGAACTCTACGGGCTCTGCGATGCGCTCGGCTTCTTCGTCATCGATGAAGCGTTCGACGAGTGGGAGAACCCCAAGAACAAATGGTGGCAGGGTCACAACGTCTATCCGCCGCGCCACCAAGGCTACGCCAACGACTTCCACGAGTGGCACGAGCGCGACCTGGCCAACATGGTCGACGTCCATCGCAACCATCCCTCGATCATCGCCTGGAGCATCGGCAACGAGATCGACTACCCTAACGATCCCTACGCCAGCGCCCGGTTCGAGGCGATGACGGGCAACAACGACGCCAATAAGTCGGCCAAGCAACGCGCCTACGACCCAAATCGGCCCGACGCCCGGCGCCTTGCGACGATCGCGCGCCGGCTCACCGACATCGTCAAGCGGAAGGATTCCACGCGGCCCGTGACGGTCGGCTCGGCCTTCCCCGAACTCTCCCGCCATACCGGCTTCCTCGAGCCGCTGGACCTGGTGGGCTACAACTACAAGGAACACCTGTACGAGGCGGATCACCGCCAGTTCCCCAACCAGCCGATGCTCGGCAGCGAGAACTGGCACCGTTACTCCGACTGGCTGGCGGTCGTCCGCAACGACTACATCGCTGGCCAGTTCCTGTGGACCGGCATCGACTACCTGGGGGAGACGGGCGGGTGGCCCTGGCATGGCTCCACCGCGGGCCTGCTGACGGTCGCAGGCTTCGGCAAGCACACTTTCCACCTCCGCCGCAGTTGGTGGTCCGACGAGCCCATGGCCTACATCGTGACCCGTCCGCATAAAGGGCAGGCAGAGCAGCAGAACCTCTGGTCGCACCCAGCCCTGTCGCGCCTCTGGGACGGCACTGCCGGGCCAGCCGTCGAGGTCCTCTGCTTCAGCAACGGAGAACCCAGACTGACCTGCGGGGGCGTGGAGCTTCCGCTCACCCGCAACGAGGAGAACGGCTACTGGGTCGCCGTAACCGAGCCGCGCCCCTTCCTGCTGCTCGAGACACGCCGCGACGGCGAGGTTGTCGCCACGGACGAGCTCGGGCCGCGGGGCGATGCGGTCAGGCTCGAGGCCATCGCATGGCAGGCACCTGCCGACGCCGAGCGCCGCTGCGCCGACGCCGGCCTCACACCCGAGGGCATCATTCAGATCGAGTGTACGCTCCGCGACGAGCGCGGCGAGGTGGCTCGCAACGAGAAGGTCGTGACGGCCGAAGTGGACAACGGTGCGCTGCTGGGGCTCGAGAACGGCGACCTCAGTGACGTCACCCCGTACGCCGCGCAGCATCGGCAAACGCTGGACGGCCGGATCATCGTGTTCGTCCGGCCCAACGGCCGAGCAACTCTGCGACTGAGCGCTCCGGGCATCCCGGACGTTCGGGTGGAGTGCGGGACCTAAACAGGCCGGCCGTCGCGTCCTTGATCAGGCCCGTAAGGCCTCCATCACCACCGAGAAAGCCGGCGAGTTCTGGCGCCGGCTCGGGTAGTACAGGTAGTAGCCGGCGAACATCGGGGACCAATCGTCGAGGACCTGAACCAGTTGTCCCTCCGCGATCTGGCGTTCCACGAGGTTTTCCGGCACGTACGCGATGCCATACCCCTGCAGCGCCGCGTCGATCATTGGGTATGAGGTGTTGAAGGTCAGCTGGCCATCCACTCGCACCCGCAACGCACGGCCGTCCTTCTCGAACTCCCAGGCATAGAGGCTCCCGGATGTGTCGTAGCGCATGCCTATGCAGGTATGAGCGACAAGGTCCTGGGGCGCCTGGGGGATGGGGTGCGTCTCGAAATAGGCGGGAGACGCCACTGCCACCTGACGCCAATCGGGACCGATGCGCACTGCGATCATGTCCTTGTCGAGGCTTTCACCCAGTCGCACGCCGGCATCGAAGCGCTCTTCGACGATGTTTCGAAAGCCATTGTCGCGGCGGAGTTCGAGCTTGATGTCCGGATAATCCTTGAGCACCGGCCCCAGCTTCGGCCAGACGACGCTCTCGAAGGCATGGTCGGACACAGTGATCCTCACGGTGCCGGACGGCTTGTCGCGGAACGACATCAGGCCGTCGATCTCGCCCTCTATCTCCCGGATGCGCGGCGACAGTGAGCGCAGAAGGCGTTCTCCTGCTTCAGTGGGAGAAACGCTTCGGGTGGTCCGGGTCAGAAGCCGCAGTCCCAGGCGCGCCTCGAGCTTGCGGATCGTGTGGCTGACCGTCGACTGCGAGGTCCCCAGTTTCGCCGCGGCCCTGGTGAAGCTCCGCTCCTCGGCGACGGTCATGAACCAGAGCATGTCGGCCAGCTCTTGTCTGCGCATCGGTCGATCTCCCCGCTCGATTTATATCACAGATCGATAGGTCCATGCGAATTCCCATGGCTAATCCGCTGAGCGGCGTCGACCTATGTTGGTGTCCGGAGATCGAAGCTCATGGACGCCACTTACGAGAACAAGCTCGCACGCTCCCCCGCCGCCTGGGGTGCAGTGGTCTCGATGGCATTGTGCGTTGCGGTGCTCATCGCGTCGGAATTCATGCCGGTAAGCCTGCTTTCGCCGATTGCGGCCGATCTCGGCATCACCGAAGGCCAGACGGGCCAGGCGATCTCCATCTCGGGACTATTCGCTGTCATCACGAGCCTGTTCGTCGCTCACGTGACCCGCAAAATCGATCGGCGCATCGTCGTGCTGTCGTTCTCGGCCCTGCTGATCGTGTCCGGGGCCATGGTCGCCTTCGCCCCCAACTATGCGTGGCTGACGGGGGGCAGGGCCCTGCTTGGCCTTGCCATCGGCGGCTTCTGGTCGATGTCGACCGCCATCATCATGCGCCTCGTTCCTGACGGTGACGTGCCGAAGGGACTCGCGATGCTCAACGCCGGCAATGCGATCGCAGCGACGATCTCGGCGCCGTTGGGTAGCCTGCTGGGCGATGCGATCGGTTGGCGCGGCGCCTTCTTCTTCGTTGTTCCCTTAGCCGCGCTTGCCCTCGTCTGGCAGTGGATGGTGCTCCCTTCGCTGCCGCCCCGCGGTGTGGAGGGCGAGGGCAACGTATTCCGGCTGCTGAAGCGACCGCCCGTCGCCCTGGGGATGGGGGCAATCATGCTGCTGTTCATGGGCCAGTTCGCCCTTTTCACCTACCTGCGGCCCTATCTCGAAACGGTGACCGGTGTTTCGGTGGCGACCCTCTCCACTATCCTGCTGGTCATGGGATTGGCGGGGGTGGCCGGGACCTGGGTGATCAGCCGCCTCCTCGAGCGGCGCCTGTTCAGCATCGTCGTCGCCATCCCCACGGTGATGGCCGTCCTCGCGGTTGCACTCATCCTCTGCAGCGGGATGCCGATCGCAGTCGCGGGCCTGCTGCTGGCCTGGGGCTTTTTCGGAACCGCAGCGCCGGTAGGCTGGGGCGCCTGGCTGGCGAAGACGCTGCCGGACGACGCCGAAGCCGGCGGTGGATTGCAGGTCGCGATCATCCAGTTCGCCATCACCATGGGCGCCGGAGCGGGAGGGCTGCTGTTCGACTCGGCCGGCTGGTGGAGCCCCTTCGCCCTGGGCGCCGCACTTCTCTGCGGATCTTCGCTGCTGGCCTTCGTGGCGTGGCGCTCGACCCGGCGGATGAACCCATGACTGAGACCAAGGTCCGCCTCGTGTTCAACGGCCAGATCACGAGCGCCGCGCTCCACGACAATCCTTCGGCGCGCGACTTCCATTCCATGCTGCCGCTCGACCTCACCATCGACAACTATGCCGACAACGAGAAGATCGCCTACCTTCCGCGAAAGCTCACCGAGGCGGGCAGCGGGCCCTTCGGCAACGAGCAGCCAGGTGACCTCTGTTACTACGCGCCCTGGGGCAACCTCGCGCTGTTTTACGCCGGATATCGCTGGTCGCGCGGCCTTATCCGCCTCGGTCGCCTCGAGAGCGGGTTCGAGCCGCTGCTCGTTCGCGGCCGATTTCCGCTGCGGATCGAGCGTGTGGACACCGGTTCCACCACCTAGAATTCAAGGAGAATACCCATGCTCGCAACAGTCCTCCATGCCCCCGGCGACGTTCGCTACGAAGATGTCGCCGAACCGAAAATCCTCAAATCCACCGACGCCATTATCCGGCTGTCCTACACCTGCATTTGCGGCTCGGATCTCTGGCCCTATAGGGGTCTCGCAGCCATCACCAGCCCGCAGCACATGGGGCACGAGTATTGCGGCGTGGTGGTCGAGGTCGGCAGCGACGTGAAGACCGTCAGGCCGGGCCAGTTCGTCGTCGGCTCATTCGCCACGTCGGACAATACATGTCCGCATTGCAAGTATGGCTTCCAGTCGTCCTGCGAACAGCGCGAATTCATGAGTGGCGCGCAGGCGCCGCTGGCTCGCGTGCCTCTGGCTGACGGCACCCTCCTGGCGACGGCCGACATCCCCTCGGATGATCTCATTCCGAGTTTGCTGGCGGTGTCCGATGTTCTGGGGACCGGCTGGTACGCGGCCGATGCCGCACGGGTGCAGCCGGGCTCGAGGGTTGCCGTCGTCGGCGATGGCGCGGTTGGCCTCATGGGTGTGCTTGCCGCAAAGCAAATGGGCGCCGAGCAGATCATCGCAATGAGCCGCCACAAGTCCCGGCAGGATCTCGCGCTCGAATATGGGGCGACGCACATCGTCACGGAGCGCGGCGATGAGGGCGTCGGTCGCATCAGGGAGTTGACCGGCGGCGTCGGCGCGGACTCGGTGCTCGAATGCGTCGGCACGAACGAGTCGATGCTGCAGGCGATCAACGCGGCACGACCGGGTGGCTCGATCGGCTTCGTGGGCGTACCGCATGGCGTCGAACTCGATGGCCAGTTCCTGTTCTTCTCCCAGAAGAACCTGCTGGGCGGGCCGGCGCCGGTGCGCCGCTTTCTGCCCCACCTGATGGATCTCGTGCTCACGCGCAAGATCAACCCGGGCAAGGTGTTCGATCTCGAACTGCCGATCGCGGACGTGGCGGAAGGCTACCGCGCCATGGACGAGCGACGCGCCATCAAGACCCTGTTGCACGTCTAGCTTTCGACAAGGGGACGTCAGATGGAAATTCCGGCGAACGCAGTCGGAATGGCGTGGCGCGTCCTCCACCTAGTACAGTCCCATGTGCCGCTGCAGCGCTGCCGTGAAATGGGCTGAGAGCGCAGCGACCGCCTTCTCCGGGTCGCGCTGGCGGCAGGCGAGGATGATTTCCATGTGCTCCTTCAGCGACCGCAGGGCGAGCGGGGCGGTCAGCTTGCGATCGAGGCGCACGAGGCGCAGGTAGTTGTGCATGCGCTTGTAGCTGGTGTCGATCAGCGGGTTGTTGAGGCTGCCGATGATGGCGTTGTGGAGGATGCGTTCGAGGCTCTCCAGTTCCTCCTTGTTCGCCTCGGTTAAGCCGGCCGCCTCGATCGCCGCGATTGCCGCACGGTGACGTTGCTCCATCTCAGCGAGTTCGCCGTCATCCGCCGTCTCGGCATAAACGGCCACCGCTGCCCGCTCGAGAATGCCGCGATACTGGTACGTGGAGCGGGTAAGCTCGAGCCCCGGCTTTACGAACTGGATGCCCGATCGTGGATGCACGGTGAGCACCCCTTCGGTTTCGAGCACCTTGAGCGCGTCGCGCAGCGGTCCGACAGGAATGCCGAGCAGCTTGACCAGATCGTTCTGCGACAGGAACGCGCCGGCAGGAATCTTCCGGTCGAACAGCGTTTCGAGGATGCGGGTGTAAGCCAGGTCGCTCAGTCGGCCCGCGCCGCCGGTTTCCGCCGTTGCCATCGTCTGTTCGTATCGGGCCACTTGCCTCGCCCCCTGATCTGGTCTATTAGCGTCGCCGTCTGATAAATCAGATGGCTCAATTAGTCTATTAGAGACCGATCGCATGCGCATTGTCGAGTTCCGCATCACCCGCTTCCAGTTTGCCCGCGATCGCGTCATCGGCGACAGCCAAGTCCGCGCCGACGACGTGAATATAGCGGCGCTCGAACTGATTGCCGATACCGGCGCGGTCGGGCTGGGGTTTATCCAGACCTTGTTTCATCCGCTACCCGATCAGGCGGAGATCGAGCGTGTATTCCGCTCGGAAGCCTGGCCAAGTCTCGAAGGCCAGCCGCCGGCGGCGCTCGTCCATCGCGTCAGCCGCCCGCGCGGCGGCAACCAGCGTGCATACACGCTGCCCTTTCATGAAGCGCTGCAGGTTGCGCTGTGGGATCTGGCGGCCAAGGAAGTCGGCTTGCCGCTGCACAAGCTGCTCGGCAGCCGCCGCGACCGCGTCGAAGCCTATGCCAGCGGGCTTGATTTCCACCTGAGCGACGAAGAGTTCGCCCGCTTCTTTGCCCACGCCGACGCGATCGGCTACCGTGCCTTCAAGATCAAGGTCGGCAGTCCGGATTTCGACTGGGACCTCAACCGGCTGAAGATCCTCAAGGACGTCGTCCGCAAGGATGCTCTCGTCATGGTCGATGCCAACGAAGCATGGGGCGCTAAGGAAGCGCTGGTGAAGCTCACCGCCATCCGCGACGCCGGCCACGAGCTGCTCTGGGTCGAGGATCCGATCCTTCGCGACGATTTCGTCGGCCTCAAGATGCTCAAGGACGCGGCCAGCTGGACGCTGATCAATTCGGGCGAATACCTCGATGCCCGCGGCAAGCGGCTGTTGATGGAGGCCGGTGGCACCGACATCCTGAACGTCCACGGCCAGGTTACCGACGTCATGCGCATCGGCTGGCTTGCCGCCGATCGCGGCGTTCCGGTGAGCCTCGGCAACACCTTCCTCGAAGTCGGCATCCACGCGGCCTGCGCGCTGCCGGAGGTGCAGTGGCTCGAATACTCGTTCCAGAACTTCGACCACCTGGTCGACCAGCCCGTCGAAATCCGTGACGGCTGGGCCTACGCGCCGGACCGGCCGGGCCACGGCCTCGTGCTCAACGAGACCGCTCGCCGCGACTGGGGACGCCCAACGCTTTTGCCGCGCACCGAACTCGGCGAGGCCCCGCATAACCCGCGTGTCAGCAACAGCCAGCGCGCGGCCGAATAACCACAACGCTCTAAGTGGAGGAGACCACCATGAAGCTTCTGCGCATTACTGTTGCGCTTTCGGCGATGTTCGCCGCGAGCGCCGCACTCGCCCAGGAAATCACCGTCTGGGCCGACGCAACCCGCCAGCCGGCCGTCGAGGCGTTCATCGCCGCGCATCCGGAAGTGAAGGTGAACCTCGTCGTCGACGATGGTTCGTCAGGCGCCTCGGGCACCTTCCAGACCAAGATCGGCCTTGCCGATCAGGCCGGCGAAGGCTGGCCGGACGTGGTGTTCTCGACCCAGAACAACGACGCCGCCTGGGTCTCGCGTGAGACCAATGGCGTGCAGCCCTTCGCGCAGGTGCTGAACGAGGGCTTCCTCGACCAGGCCTTCCTCGATGGCTTTACGCCGGGCGCGCTCGACCCCGTCACCATCGACGGCAAGGTCTACGGCCTCCGCAATGACCTCGCGCCGGTGCTGTTCTGGTACAACCAGGCCCTGCTCAAGGAATTCGGCTACGACGCCCCCAAGACCTGGGAAGACTATCAGGCGCTGGGCGACAAGCTCGCCGCCGATCACCCGGGCTATTTCCTCGGCGGCATCGGTGATGCCTTCGAAGGCCCCTACATCTACTACTGGTCCGGCCAGGCGCCGATCTTCCAGGTCGAAGGCGAGACCTTCAAGTCGGACACGTCCGCGCCGAACTCGGTCAAGGTGAGCGCGCTCATCGACCACATGGTCGCCAACAAGACCCTGACGCTTGACAGCGTCTTTGGTGCCAACTTCGTCGCCACCGCCGACAAGCTCGTCGCCATCCCGGGCCCGGCCTGGTATGCAGGCGCGCTCTTCCAGAACCCGGGCGGCGTCAATGCCAAGGCCGGCGACTGGGTGGCTGCCGAGCCGCTCTCCTGGACGGACGGCGACAAGGTGACCGGCAACGTGGGCGGCGGCGTCTGGTATGCCTCCAGCCACACGACCCAGCCCGACGCGGTCAAGACCTTCCTGCAGTTCATCGTCTCCGACGAGAAGACGGCTGGCACCGGCGGTCTGCCGGCCTACAAGTCGGCTGCCGAGAAGTGGCTCGATGCGCAGGCGGCCAGCGGCTTCTACTCCGGCGACTTCAAGGCGGCGATCTCGGCAGCGGCGTCCAGCGTGTGGAACGGATGGGGCTACCCGAACTTCTCGCCTGAAACCGCATGGGCCAAGGTCATCACGCCCGGCCTCGCCGCCGGCAAGACCATGACGGACCTCGCTGCCGACTGGCAGCAGGAAATGAAGAACGAAGCTCAGGTCGTCGGCTACACCGTCGAGTAATCGAGCAAGGGTCCCGGAGTCTGCCAACTTGACTAGTCTCGACCAATCCGCTGTCCGCCCGCTAGAGGGCGGGCAGCGGCCCAGAGCGCGAAACGGCAGTGTTGAACGGGCGCAGCGCCGTATCGGCGTTGCGTTCGCCGGGCCCTACACGCTCTTCCTGCTGTTCTTCGGCATCATGCCGGCGCTCTATGCCGTCTATCTGGCCTTCACCAAGAAGGGCGCCTTTGTCGGCTTCGCCAATTTCGCCAAGGTTTTCAAGGACTACCGCTTCCTGCCCGCGGTCGAGCATGTCGGCATCTTCCTCGTCGTCTGGCTGATCCTGCTGGTGGTCCTCGTCGTGGTGCTGGCGCTGCTGGTCCATTCGATCGGCATCCGCTGGCTCTCGGGCAGCATGCGCTTCGTCTACTACATTCCCGGAGCCCTCGCGGGCGCCTCGAGCGTCATGCTGTGGCTCTTCGTGCTCGACCCGACGGTCAGCCCCGTCTCGTTCCTGCTGGAGGGGTTGGGCATCACTTCGCTGGTGGGCGCCGTCGAGGCCACCCGGCTGCCCTTCGTCCTCGCAGTCATCGCCTTCTGGACGGGGGCCGGCGGCTGGATCGTCGTGATGTACGGCGCGCTCAACAACATCAGCAAGGATGTCATCGAGGCCGCCCGCGTCGATGGTGCCGGCGCCATCCGCATCGCCTGGTCGATCCAGATCCCGCTGATGCGCAAATGGATCGCCTATATGGTGATCCTGTCCTTCGCCGGCGGCACCCAGCTCTTCGTCGAGCCGCGCGTCCTTTCCCAGGCGAGCCGGGGCGTGGTTCCCCTGGACTATTCGCTCAACCAGCTCGCGTTCCTTTACGCGTTCAAACAAAACGACTTCAACGGCTCGGCGGCGATCTCGCTGGTGCTGCTGGCTGTCGCGCTGGTGCTTTCCATCGTCTTCGTCTTCAAGGGTGGTCTCTTTGAGCGCGCCTAGTTCGGATTTCGTCGGCGGGCGCGCCCAGGATCTGTCGCCGGGAGCGTGGCTGGGCCGCGTCTTCGGCATCCTGCTGCTCATTGTCTTCGCCCTGTTCTTCATCGTGCCACTGCTGTGGCTGCTGGTCGCCCCAACCAAGACCGACCGACAACTGCTGCTCGAAGCGCCGTTCGCCATCGGCGATCTCGGCACGCTCTTCGCCAACTGGCAGAGCCTCGTCTCCTTCCAGGGCGGCCTGATCTGGACCTGGATCGGCAACTCGGCGTTCTACTGCATCGCGGCGCTGGTCATCACGCTGCTCATCTCGATCCCGGCCGGCTACGCCATGGCGCTCACCGAGTTCCGCGGCCGCAGGGCTTTGCTGGCGACGACGCTCGTCGTCATGCTGGTGCCGAGCACCGCGCTGGTGCTGCCGATCTTTCTCGAGTTGAGCGCGGTGCGGCTGATCGGCAATCCGCTTGCCGCGATCCTGCCGTTCTCGTTCTTCCCGTTCGGCGTCTACCTCACCTACATCTACTTCTCGACGGCGGTGTCGCGCGACCTTCTCGACGCGGCACGCATTGACGGCGCCAACGAGTTCCAGGTGTTCATGAAGATCGCCATGCCGCTGGCGACGCCGGTCATCGCGCTGGTCGGCTTCTTCAACTTCACCGGCAACTGGAACAACTACTTCCTGCCCTACGTGACGCTACCGGGCCGCAAGGCGCCGATCCAGGTTGGCCTCGCCGAACTGCTGTCGAACGTGCCGTCGTTCAACCCGACCAATGCCGCGTCCACGACGATCTCGCTCTCGGCGCTGGCGCTTGCCACCTTGATCGCCATCGCCCCGGTGATGATCGTGTTCCTCTTTGCCCAGCGCTACCTGGTCTCGGGCATGACCGCCGGCGGCACCAAGGAGTAGGCAATGGTTGAACGCATGGGCATGGTGATCGGCGTCAAGCCGGAGAAGCTTGCCGAGTACAAGCAGCTGCACGCCGAGCCGTGGCCGGAGATGAATGCGGCGCTTTCTGCCGCCAACATCCGGAATTACTCGATCTACCTGCGCGAGCCAGAAAACTTGCTCTTCGGCTACTGGGAATATGCCGGCACCGATTATGCGGCCGACATGAAGATCCTCGGCGAGCTTGCGGTGACCAAGCGCTGGCTGGCGCTGACCGATCCCTGCCAGGCCCGCCTCGCCTCTGCCCCCGACACCGAGTGGTGGAGCATGATGCCGGAAGTCTATCACCTCGATTAGGAGGCCCTGTTGGTCGATCTCTACCAGGAGACGCTCACGCGCCGCGCCGTCGCTGAACGTTCGGGCATGCTCTCGCAGTTCGCAGGCGTCCGCCTGATGACACTCGAGGATGGCGTCGAGCGCGGCATCCGCCTGCTCGAGTTCCGCACCGGCTCGGGCCTGCGCTTCACCGTGCTGGTCGATCGCGCCATGGACATCGCCGATTGCGAGCACAATGGTCGGGCCATCGGCTGGCACTCCCCCGCGGGGTTCCGCCATCCGGGCCTCCACGAGTACGAAGGGGAGGGCGGGCTCGCTTGGGCGCGCTCGTTCTCGGGGCTACTGGTCACCTGCGGCCTCGACCACATCCTGTTCATGAACGAGGTGTCGGCCGAGACCTACGTCTATTCGCCGAAGCAGACCGTGAAGCACTCGCTGCATGGCCGCGTCGGCACCATTCCCGCGCGCCTGACCGGCTATGGCGAGCGCTGGGAGGGTGAGCGCTGCATCCTCTGGGCCGAGGGCGTCGTGCAGCAATCCGCCGTGTTCGGCGAGGACCTGCACCTGATCCGCCGCATCGAGGCCGATGTTGGCGGCAACGAGATCCGCCTCAGTGACCACGTCGCCAATCACGGCTTCTACAAGACGCCGCACATGTACTGCTACCACATCAACGTCGCCCACCCGGTGCTCGATGAGGGCTCGCGCTACCTCGCGCCAATCAAGGACGTGGTCTGGGCCGCCCACGCCGGGGACAGCTACCGCAAGCAGGGCGTCGGCTATCGCACCCTGCCGGCACCGCAGCACGATTTCCACGAACAGGTGTGGCAGCACGAGCTCGGCGCCGATGCCAATGGCGAGCAGCACGTGGCGCTGGTCAACGACCGGATAGGCCTCGGCTTCGAAGTGACCACCCGCAAGGACCAGTTCCCCTGCCTCTATGAGTGGCAGAACCTGCAAGCCGGCCAGTATGCGCTCGGCATTGAGCCCTCGACCCACCACGTGCTCGGCAACCAGGCGGCCCGAGATCGCGGCGAGATGATCTGGCTGCAGCATGGCGACGAGCGTCGCTACGACACGACGTTCCGCGTCCTGCCCGATGCTGCCGCCATCGCCGCCTCGGAAGCCCGCATCCGCGCTATCTCCGGCCAGCCGGACGACGACTACCCGACGCCGTCCAACAACCACCTGCTGATAGCGGGGCGGTCATGAGTGGCGATCACTTCGGCTCCATTGCCGGCAAGACCATTCTCTACACTGGCGCCGCCGGCGGCCTCGGGCTGCAGACCACGGTCAATTTCCTCAAGACCGGTGCCCGGGTCGTCGCCATCGACAACAATGCCGAGAAGGTGGCAGCGCTGCGGGAAGCAGCGGCCGGCCTCGATGGCCTCACCGTCGGCACACTCGATCTCTCCGATCTCGCGGGCCTTCGCGCCGGCCTCGAGAAGCTCTCCGCCGAAGTCGGCGGCTTCGACATCGTCATCAACAACGCCGCGATCTATCCGTCAAAACCGTTCGAGCAGTACATGATCGAAGAGATGCAGCTGGTCCAGCGCATCAATGTCGATGCCGGTATTGTCTGCGTGCAGGTGGCGTTGCCGCACATGAAAGCCACCGGCCGTGGCCGCATCATCAACATCGCCTCGGTCACCCTCTCGGGCGGCTGGTCCGATCTCACACCTTACGTGCAGTCGAAGGCGGCGCTGGTCGGGCTCGCCCGCTCATGGGCCCGCGAGTTCGGCAAATACGGCATTACCGCCAATGCCGTCTCGCCCGGCGCCTTCCCGACCGATGCTGAAAAGATCCACCCCGATCTCGCCGCCTACGAGAAGCGCATCTACGACCACCAGGCGATCCAGCGCCGCGGCACGCCCGAGGATATCTCGAACATCCTGATGTTCCTCGCCTCCGACGCCTCCTCGTTCATCACCGGCCAGACCATCAACGTCGATGGTGGCTGGGTCATGCACTAACACCGAAAGACCACGTCATGGGTATCCTCAGCGGCTATCGCGTCCTAGATTGCTCCATCGCCATGGCCGGCCCGTTTGCGGCACAGCGTCTGGGCGATCTCGGCGCCGATGTGGTGAAGGTCGAGCCGGTGACCGGCGAGTGGCAGCGCCACACCGCTGCCGGCGGCGCCCGCGGCAACAAGGTCAACGTCTCGTTCCTCTCGCTCAATCGCAACAAGCGCTCGCTTGCCGTGGACCTCAAGGACCCCGATGGCAAGGCCGTGTTGCTTGAACTGGTGAAGACCGCCGACGTGTTCCTGCAGAACTATCGCCCAGGCGTCGCCAAGCGCCTCGGCGTCGACTACGAAACGCTGTCGAAGATCAACCCGCGTCTCGTCTACGTCTCGATCTCCGGCTACGGCGAGGATGGCCCCTACCTCAACCGCCCTGGGCAGGACCTGGTGCTGCAGGGCATGTCCGGCGCCATGCTGTCGGCCGGCCGCGAGGGCGAGCCGCCCAACGCGGCGGGCCAGTATCTGGTCGACGGCATCACCGCCTACACCGCCTTCGAGGGCGCGCTTGCTGCACTGCTGCATCGCGAGCGGACCGGCGAGGGCCAGTTGGTGCAGGTCAACATGCTCGACGCCATCACCACCATCCAGATGCAGGAACTGTCGGTCTTCACCGTCGGCAACAAGCCGCAGGTCCGCTCCGCCGAGCCGCACGCCCATGTCTATATCCGCGCGCCCTACGGCGCCTTCGCCACTTCGGACGGCTTCATCATCGTCGCCTTCCCCAAGCTCGCCAATCTCGGCCAGACCATCGGCGAGCCGAGCTTCCTCGATATGGACGACGAGGTGGACACCTGGACCCGTCGCGACGAGATCTTTTCGAAGACCCGCGACCGGCTGAAGACCAAGACCAGCGCCGAGTGGCTGGAACTGCTGCGTGCCGCCGACATCTGGTGCGGCCCGGTCTACGGCTATGCCGACCTCGTCGAAGACGAGCAGATCAAGCACAACGGCACCTTCGTCGAGTACGACCACCCGACCGAGGGTCATGTGAAGACCCCGGGCTTCCCAATCCGGTTCTCCAAGACCCCGAGCAAGGTAGAGCGTGGCGCGCCGGTCACCGGCCAGCACAGCCGCGACGTGCTGCTCGAGGCCGGTTACGACGACGCCACCATCGAGCGGCTACTAGCCAAGGGCGCGGTGGCAGAGAACGGAGCATGAGCGCATGAGCGACAACATCCTCGTCGAGCGCGACGGTCACATCGGCATCATCACCATCAGCCGGCCCGAAAAGCTCAACTCCATGACGCCCGAGATGGCCAATGCGCTGGTTGCTGCCGTCAATGCGTTCAACATCGACGACCAGATCCGCTGCGTCATCCTGACCGGGGCCGGCGAGAAGGCCTTCTGCGCCGGCTCCGACATCCGCACCCTCGACGACTACGAGACGCCGTGGGCGTTCCGCAATCGCCCAGACTATTGCGATGCCATTCGCGCCCTGCTGAAGCCCTCGATCGCCGCGGTCAACGGCTACGCCTTCGGCGGTGGCCTCGAAACCGCCATGACCTGCGATATCCGCATCGCTTCGGAGAACGCCAGCTTTGCCGCCCCCGAGATCAAGCTCGGCTGGATCGGCGGCGGCGGCATGGCGGTCAACCTCGCCCACGCAGTGGGTCCCTCCAATGCCGCGCTGATGATCATGACCGGCGACCCGATCGATGCTGCAACCGCCGAGCGCTGGGGCCTCGTCAGCCGCGTCGTCCCGCAGGCCGATCTCCTCACCGAGGCCAGGAAGATCGCCGCTGCCATCGCTGCTCGCGCGCCCATCGCCGCAGAGACAGCCAAGCTCAACCTGCGCGCCGCGTGGGAAATGTCGATCGCCGACGCCATCACTTACGAGCGCGACCTTCAGACCATCTGCTTTGCCACCGAAGACGCCCGCGAGGGCCGCGCCGCCTTCAAGGAAAAGCGCACCCCGGTATTCAACCGGCGGTAATGGTCATCGGCCCGACCGATATGTATGTTCCGCGCATGTCCGCTTTGGCGGCGGCCAAGTGGAAGCGGGATGAGCCAGAGCGTTTTCGACGTACTTACCATCCCCTTTCAGGATGGCCTGATTGAGCCGAAGAACGCCTTCGTGCTTCGGGGCGATTTCAGTGCATCGCTGAAGCAGACGTTCGGCCAGGAGCTGGTCGGGGAACAAACCTACAAGCCGGCCTACGAGCGCATGCGGAGTGGCGGCCTCAGGGTGACGACCCGGCTAGAGGGCACCTATGAGGTCGGGCTTTGCGTGCTGACGCCGCACCGGCTGGAAAACTACGCTAACATCGCTCGCGGCCACTCCCATCTCGCTCCGGGCGGAACCCTCGTCTGCGCCGGGCAGAATACCATCGGAGCCGCCACCTACGAAAAGGCGGTCGCCAGGCTTACCGAGATCCGGGGGCGCGTCTCCAAGGCCAAGTGCCGAGTCTTCTGGATGACGCGAAGCGCCGATGGCGACCGCGACCAGACCTGGACCGAATGGTTGTCACTCGGCGAGCCGAAGCCGATCGCCGGCGGTGCGTTCAAGTCAGTTCCGGGCATCTTCAGCTGGGACCGGATCGATCCCGGATCGGACTTTCTTCTCGCCAACCTGCCGCGAGGCATCGAGGGGGTGGTTGCCGATCTGGGGGCAGGGTGGGGATACCTCAGCGCGTCGCTGCTGAGCCGCTATGATCGTATCCGGCAGCTCGATATGTTCGAGGCGGAAAAGCTGGCGCTGGACCTTGCCGAAGACAATCTGGCGGCAGCGGCGGCCGGACGCTCGGTCGGCTATCACTGGTCCGATGTCCGCGATGGCGTCGGCCGCGGCAAGTATGATTGGGTGGTCACCAATCCGCCGTTCCATCGGGAAGGCGCGCAGGATGTCGATCTGGGGGTCAGGTTCCTGAGCGTCGCCGCCGAGGCACTTCGCACTGGCGGCCATCTCGTCTGCGTGGCGAACCGGCACCTGCCCTACGAGCGGGAGTTGCGATCATCCTTCTCGACTACGTCCGTCCTGGCCGAGAACGGCAGCTTCAAGGTTCTTCTCGCCAGGAAGTAGCGGCTGGCATGCGGCTGGCCGCAACACCACCTGTTGGCTAGTCTGCAGCTGCTTCGCACAGGGAACCCATGCACAAGACGCCCTCCACCGTTTATGCCGGCGCGCTCGCCGTTGCAGCGCTGCTCGGCGGGTTCGGCCTGCTTGCCGACGAGGTGGTGGAAGGCGATACGCTCGACCTCGACAACGCGGTGCTGATGGCGTTGCGTACGCCCGGCGATCCGGCCGATCCGATCGGGCCAGCATGGTTCGAGGAAGCGGTGCGCGATGTGACCTCGCTCGGCAGCTTCTCGGTACTGGGCATTATCGTCCTCGTCGTGTTTGCCTATCTGCTGCTGGTGGGCAAGCACCGCACCGGCTGGTTCATGGTGTTCGCCGTGGTCGGCGGCACCGTCATCAGCACCGTGCTGAAGGCGCTGTTCGACCGGCCGCGGCCAGACCTCACCGGGGTGGCCCAGGTGTTCACCGCCAGTTTTCCGAGCGGCCACGCCACCGTCTCGGCGGTAGTGTTCCTGACCATCGGCGCCATGCTAGCCGAAGCAACGCCCGAGCGGTGGCTGAAGCTGTTCTACATCGCCACCGCGATCCTCCTCACCGTGCTGGTAGGAGTGAGCCGCATCTATCTCGGCGTGCACTACCCCACCGACGTGCTGGCCGGCTGGTCGCTGGGCGCGGCCTGGGCGCTGCTCTGCACCACCGCCGCGCACTTCGTCAGGGAACGGGCCAAGGAGCGCGGCTAGTTCAGTCCAATCCCAGCGGGTCCGCGTCCAGCGGCCAGATCGGCCGGGTGAGGCGCTTGAACGGCAGCTCATGCCAGTTCGGGTTGCTCGTCCCCGGCGTCGCGACGAACAGTTGGCCCCGCGTGTTGGTCACGAACAGGTCCTTGTGCTTGTAGAGGTTCTTGATCGAGACGACCTGCTTGTCGTCGAACGCAATGCCGTGCAGCGAGAACAAGCTCAGCGAATAGAGGTTCGTGCGCAGCGTCGTCAGCAGCACCTCGATGCCCTCGACCCGCACCACCGCGACGTCGCCGATCTCGATGCGCTCGCCGGGCAGGTGGTCCTGGTGGGCGTGGCGCTTGAGGAACAGCACCTCGGCCTCGGCATCGAGGGGTGGGCCGGAATGCGGCTCGAACTTGCCGCCGATCCTGAGCTTCAGCTTCGCGCCAACGCCAACCTGGAAGCAGATCTTGACCGCCGAGGGATCCCACAGCGGCGCCACCACGGCGTTGCGGATGCCGGCGTCGATGAAGGCCTTCAGCACATGGGTGGTGTCACCCGGCGCGCCGCTGCCGATCTGGTCGGAGGTGTCGGCGATCAGCAGCGGCTTGTCGCCCTTGATCGTGGCCTGCTCGATCGCCTCCTTAAATGAGGTGAAGGGCAGCGTCGCCGAGGCCCGTATGCGGTAGAAGGCCTCGCCATACTGTTTCGCCGCGCGGTCGGCGATGGCCTGGTCGCGGTCGGCAACGGCCAGCATCTTGGCGCCGGCCAGTGGCACGTCGGCCCAGGGGAAGCCGTGGTTCAGCGATAGCGACAGCACGCCGTCCTTGCCTTCGCCGTCATAGAGCGACTGGGTGAAGGCGATCATCGGGCCGTCCATGGTCGTCGGGAAGAGGCCCATGGTCTTGCAGTCGAACAGCGCCATCTTAGGTTCGATCTCGCCCTTGAGCGTGCGCTCCATCAGGGCGAACAGGTCCTCGGCGCGCTCGGCGTGGTCGATATGCGGGTAGGTCTTGTAGATGACGATGATGTCGGCGTTGTCGACGAGGGTGTTGTCGATATGGCCATGCAGGTCGAGCTCGATGCCGATGCGGGTGTCCTTGCCCACCAGCTCGCGGGTGCGCTTCACCAGGTCGCCCTCGCAGTCGTCGTAGCCGTCGGCGATCATCGCGCCGTGCAGGTAATAGAGCACCGCATCCACCGGGCCGGCGGCGCGGAGGTCATCGAGGATGCGGTCGCGCATCGCCTCGTAGTCGGCCTTGATGGTCGGCCCGGCCGGGTTTGCGAAGGCGAAGAGGCTCTGGATCACCTCCCAGCCGCGCTCGAGGCCGCGACGGCGCCAGATCTGTCCTGGCGCGGACCAGGGTGAGGTCGGCACGGTCTCGATATTGCCATCGGCCCAGAAGCACTCCTTGAAGTCGTCGATGCCGGTCGGGAACGAGGCGAAGGTGCTGGTCTCGGTGCCGAGGGTGGCGATGAACAGGCGCATGGGAATGGCGACTCCTGCGGAACGGGTCGCCCTAACCTTGGAAGCCCGCTGCCACAGGGTCAATCGCCGCCGGTTCCGCCGCGCGGAACATCGCTACTTGCGGACGAACAACCCGCCAGCTCCCACCGACATATTGGTCAGTTCCCGCTCGCCCGAACTCAGCCGCCAGTCGAGCATGCGGCGGGCATAATAGAGCGCCACATCGGTGTAGGCCGGATCATCGGCGAGGTTCACCTGCTCATGCGGATCCTTGGCGATGTCGAACAGCAGTGGCGGCAGCGCCGCGAAGTGCACGTACTTGAACTTCTCGTCGCGGATCGCCGCGTAGGCGCACTGGTCGGACACAATGCCCAGCGCGGTCTCGGGCTTCTGCGTGCGGACGTCGCGGAAATCGTGCTCGAAGTACACCGCGTCGCGCCAGTCCCGTGGGGTCTCGCCACGGAGGAATGGCGCTAGCGAGGCGCCATCGCAACTGCGCGGAATGTCGAGGCCGAGCCAGTCGAGCACCGTGGGCATCACGTCGATCGCCTGGGTGAACTCGGTGACGCGCCGGCCGCGAGCCGCATCGGCCGCGGGCCGCGGATCGCGGATCACCAGCGGCAGGTGGAAGGCCGGATCGAAGTAGATCTCCTTGCCCCACACGTAGTGCTCGCCCAGCACTTCGCCGTGGTCGGAGGTGACGACAATCAGCGTGCGGTCGTACTGGTCGGTGTCCTTGAGGTGCTGGATGATCCGCCCCAGTTGCGCATCCACCTCGGCGATCAGCCCGTAATAGGTCGCTCGCATCTGGCGGATCTCGAGCTCGTCGGCAGCGACGAGATCCTGCGGGTTGTGCTCGTCATAAGTGCTGGGCTGGCGTAGCGTTTCGATGACGAAATCGAGCAGCGAATGCTGTCGCCCTTCCTCAGCCGGCGTGGCGGCGCGCACCGGGAACTCGACGTCATCCGGGTGCACCATGGCGTTGTACGGCTCGGGCGCGATCAGCGGCGGGTGCGGACGGTAGAACACGAAATGCGCGAACCACGGCTTATCGCGCCGCACCAGCAGCCACTTGAGGAACTCGTCAGTGAGGAAGGCGGTCTCGCTTTCGTCGGCCTTGAACACGGGGGGGATGAAACGGAAGCCGCGATCCGCCGGCTTCTCGAACCCTTTTCGCGGGCGGAACACATCGTGCCGGCCGTTCGGTAGGTCGTAGCCTTTTGAGATCAGGTCGGAGACCCACTGGTCCATGTCCTCGGGCAGGTGCAGCGGGGTCGAGAACCCCGGCATCACCCCTTCGTCATAGGCAGTGAGCGCCGGGTCGTTGGGATGCAGCCCACGCGGATCGGGGGTGGTGTCGGTGTAGCCGAACAGGGCGGGATCGTAGCCGGCTTTGCGCGCCTCGAGCGCGATATTGGTGTGGCGCCGGTCGAGCGGCGTGCCGTTTCGCCCCGAGCGGTGGTTCATCAGGTACTGCCCGGTGAGGAGGCTGGTGCGCGACGGGCCGCAGGGCGTGCACTGGCCGAAATGCCGCGTGAAGGTCACCGCGTCGGCCATCAGCGCATCGAGGTTCGGGGTTTTCGCATTCGGGTGCCCGAGCGCCGAGACGCAGTCGCCGCGCCACTGGTCGGCGCAGATCAGGAGGATGTTGGGGCGGTCGGTCATTCGGGCTCTCGCGAAACTCGCGGGCATTGATGCCCTAAAGTCGGTGTTTCGGGGAGTAGGGGCTATCGGGATTGACGTCGAAATCGACGTCGCGGACGCAGGACTGCGAGGCCGAATGGCTACCGCCGGTGAGCCACGGGCCATCGCGGAGCTCGACCTCGCTGACCATGCTCAGCGTCAGGCAGCGCCACTCGCCCTCCGACGGCAATCGGGAATTGCTCTCGCCGGCAAACTGGTAGGAGAGCGCCTTTTCTTCCCCGTCTGTGTGGCCGAGGATCACCGGGCAGACCTCTCGTCGACGTCCGCGATACACGCAGACGACCTGCTTCTTGCCGGCCATCGCCTCGCGAAACAGCTCGTAGGTTGGGCTCGGCATCAGCAGGCCGGCACGTTGACGGCGAGGCCGCCCTGGCTGGTTTCCTTGTAGCGCTCGGACATGTCCTGGCCGGTCTGGCGCATGGTTTCGACGCAGACATCGAGCGACACCTTATGCGTGCCGTCGCCCTTCATCGCCAAGGAGGCAGCGGTCACTGCCTTCACCGCACCAAAGGCGTTGCGCTCGATGCAGGGGATCTGCACTAGCCCGGCGACCGGGTCGCAGGTCATGCCGAGATGGTGCTCGAGCGCGATCTCGGCGGCATTCTCCACCTGCGCGGGGGTGCCGCCCATCGCGGCGCAGAGCGCTGCCGCGGCCATCGCCGAGGCCGACCCCACCTCGCCCTGGCAGCCGACTTCGGCGCCCGAGATGGAGGCATTGTGCTTGATGATGCCACCAACTGCGGCGGCGGTCAGGAGCATGTCGTGGATGCTGGCGCGCGAGGCGCCGGCTTCGAACTGCTGGTGGTACTTGAGCACCGAGGGGATGACGCCGGCCGCGCCATTGGTGGGCGCCGTCACCACGCGGCTGCCGGCGGCGTTCTCCTCGTTCACCGCCATGGCGAAAACGCTGAGCCAGTCATTGCCGGCGAGCGGCCCGAGTTCGTTGCGCTGCCAGGCGTCCTGCAATTGCTGGTGGATCGCCTTGGCGCGCCGGCTGACGTTGAGACCGCCCGGCATGATGCCGTCGGTGCGTAGCCCACGCTCGATGCAGCCATCCATCGCCGACCACAGCCGGTCGAGCCCCTGCTCGAGGGCGCGGCGGCCAATCCGCGCCTCCTCGTTGGCGCGCTTCATCTGGGCGATCGAGAGGCCGGAGTCGCGGGCCATGGCCAGCATCTCCTCGGCATCGCCGAACGGGTAGGGCACCGCGACCGCATCGGCCTTCACCTCGCCGCGCGCCAGCTCGGCCTCGCTGACGACGAAGCCACCGCCGATAGAGTAGTAGACCCGCCGCAGCAGCAGCGTGCCGTCGGCGTCGTAGGCATAGAACTGCAGCCCGTTGGTGTGCCCGGGCAGCCGCTCCTTCTTGTCGTAGATCAGGTCCTGCGCCGGGCGGAAACGATAGGCCGGGTGCCCCTCGGGGTGCACCATGCCCTCGGCCTCGACCTCAGCGACGATCGCATCGATCCTGTCGGGATCGACGGTGTCGGGTGCGAGGCCGCAAAGCCCCAGCACCACGGCGCGGCCGGTACCATGGCCGACGCCGGTGAAGGCCAGTGAGCCATGGAGACTCGCCTTCAGCGAAGTCACCACGGCGGTGCGCGGGCGCGGCCAGTCGCCGGTCCGGAGTTCGTCGAGGAACCGGTTGGCGGCCGTCATCGGCCCCATGGTGTGCGAGCTCGATGGCCCGATGCCGATCTTGAAGACGTCGAAAACCGAGAGGAACATCAGGCCTCACATATGGTGCGGGCGCACCATAGCGACAACGATCGCGAGCCGCTACTCGTGCGGCTTCAGTGTCTGCATCAGCTTGGTCGGGTCGGTCGAGGGCGTCGGAATGGCGACGCCGATCGAGGTGAGGGTGTAACGCACCCGGCGCAGCGCCTCGCGGCCGCGGGCTCCAAGTTTCTGCGCGACGCCCGAGGCGATCGTGTCGATCACCGCCATGTGGGCGTAGCGCGAGGTGGTCGGCATCAGCACGTTGTCGTCCTCGGCGATGACGATGGGGATGACGATGCCGGCGGCCTTGGCCAGCGGCGTGCCGGGGCGGGTTAGCGCGATGGTGGTGGCGCCGAACGAGGCGGCGATCTGGATCGCCTCGACCACCGCCTTCGACTGGCCGCTGTTGGAGATGGCGAAGGCCACGTCGCCGGGCTGCAGGGTGGAGGCCGACATGCGCTGCTGGTGGCCATCGGTATAGGCAGCGACCGGGATGCCGAGCCGAAACAGCCGGAGCTTGGCGTCCTCGGCCATCACCGCCGAGCCGCCGCCCTGGCCGTAGATGTCGAGCCGCCGCCCCTCGGCGATGGCGTCGATGGCGCGGCCAACCGAGGCGGTGTCGAGCTGGTCGAGGCAGGCGCGCACCGCGTTGGCGGCGCGCAGCATCACCGATTGGGCGAGCTGGCCGACATCGTCGGAAAACACCCGATCGGAGCGCAGGTACACCGCCGCTACGGTCATGGTGCTGGCGAGGCGGATCTTGAAATCGTTGAACGAGACGCAGCCGACCGAGCGGCAGAAGCGGGTGACGGTGGGCTGGCTGACGCCGGCCTTGTTCGCCAGATCGGCGATGGTCAGCCGGGTCGCCGCCTCGAAATCGAGCTGTACTGCCGCCGCCACCTGCCGCTCGGCGGGCGACAGCTCGTGCTCGACCCGCTGGATACGCGAGACGATGTCGATGGCGGGCTCATCGATTTCGGTCCTCGTGGCGCGGCGTTTGGCCATGCTGAGCTGCTCCAGTCCTGAAATTGAATTACATCATTGCATCGGATGTGGCCAGCCCGGTGACCGATCGGTCCACAGTGTGGAACGGCGGCTGTCTGTCCGAAACGTGCCAACGGCGCAGCAAAGCCCGTTCTGTTTCAGACTTTTGGCTGGCAGTGCAGAATCCGGTTGCGACCCCTTAGGTTCTGTAACATGATTTCAGGATTGGGGAGTTAGGGCAGGGGAGCAGCGTCATGGCGACATTCGAGTTCGACCATGTGGGGATCACGACGACAGTGCCGCAGCCTAGCGAGGACTGGGTTGAGGCGAGCCGCATCTGGGTCACCAATCCGCGCCACCACCCCGAGCATATCGAGTTCCTGCGCTACGAGCCGGACAGCACCGTGCCGGCGGCAGTGCGCGACAACCCGCACGTCGCCTATCGGGTCGACGACCTCGCGCCGCACCTCGCGGAGCCCGGCGTCGAAGTGCTGATCCCGCCGTTCATCGTCGGCGATTTCCTCGAGGTGGTGTTCGTCAAAAAGCACGGCATGGTGTTCGAGTATATGCGCTACCTCAAGGACGGGTGGTTCGGGAATTGAGCTACAGGGCGATCTACACCTACGCCTGGGATCTCGCCGAGGCCGGCGTTCCCGCTGCGATCGACGAGTTCCGCGGGCTGGGGCTCGACACCGTCACCATTGCGGGCAGCTACCATGCCGGCAAGTTCCTCCGTCCGCATGGCATCAACGGCAAGGTGGCGATGCTCGAGGACGGTACGGTGTATTTCAACGCCGACCCCAGCCGCTATGGCGCCATCAAGCCGATCGCCAACTCGATCCTCAGCCAGACCGATATCCTGCGCCAGCTGACGGCGCGCAAGGATGTCGCCACCAATGTCTGGCTGGTGCTGCTGCACAATTCGCAGCTCGGCGCGGCACACCCGGACAACGTGGTGCGCAACGCCTTTGGCGATCCGTACATCTACAACCTCTGCCCCTCGGCGCCGGAAGCGCGGGCCTATGCCATCGGTCTCGCGACCGATGTCAGCACGCGCTACGACGTGTCGGGGCTGTCGCTGGAAGCGCCAGGGTTCGCCCCCTATGCGCACGGCTATCACCATGAGTTCGCGTTGCTGCAGTCGAACCTCTGGCTCGAGAACATGCTCGGGCTCTGCTTCTGCGAGCACTGCGTCGCCGGGGCGGAGAATGCGGGGATCGATGCGAAGCGGCTCAAGGCGCAGGTTGCGGCCGATATCACGCGTTATCTCGATAGCGACATCGACTTTCCGCCCGATATGGCCGAGGCGTTCTGGCGGGCCGATATCGTCGCCGCCGGCGATCTCAACCGCTACCTGCATTTCCGCGCCGGCGTCGTCACCTCGCTGGTTGCCGAAATCCGCGCTGCCGTCCGCAAGGAAGTGCCGATCGCGGTGATCCCATCGGTCGCCCGCCCCACCGGGGGCGCCTGGTACGAGGGTAGCGACCTCGCGGCGCTGGCCGAGGCGACCGGCATCATCGAGGCCTGCTTCTATGAGCCGAGCACCATGCGCGTGAAGGCCGACCTGTTCGACATCCGCCGGCGCCTGCCAGCGAGCGCGGCGCTGCGCGGCATTCTGCGGCCCTCGCATCCGGATCTCGGCAACAAGGCCGAGTTCCTCGCCGCTGTCGCGGCGCTCCGGGCCGGAGGGGTCGACGAACTGGCGTTCTACAACTGGGGCCATCTGCGCCGGGCCAATCTCGGCTGGATCGGCGAGGCATTGAGGGAGTTCACATGAGCGGCGCATTTTCCGGCAAGACCATCGCGATCACCGGCGCGGCGGGCGGCATCGGCCAGTGGCTTTGCCGCTTCTTCGGCGAGGAGGGCGCGACCATCGCGGCGCTCGATCGCAACGACAAGGTGCACGCGCTGGCCGAAACGCTGGGCAAGGACGGCA
The DNA here is from genome assembly GCF_056403495.1 of Devosia sp. P2_G7. Classification (NCBI taxonomy): domain Bacteria; kingdom Pseudomonadati; phylum Pseudomonadota; class Alphaproteobacteria; order Hyphomicrobiales; family Devosiaceae; genus Devosia; species Devosia sp. P2_G7. The sequence continues at coordinate 189,323 of NZ_JBFUFI010000001.1, read as the reverse complement.
TCACGGTGCAGCCGGCGGTGGCCGATGTCGCCGACGCTGCCTCGGTCGCTGCGGCCTTCAAGAGCTTCGGCGAGGTGCATGTGCTCGTCAACAATGCCGGCATCTCGCGCCACGCCACCTTCGCCAAGACCGACCCGGCGGGCTGGGACGAGGACATGGCGGCGAACGCCGGCGGCGCCTACGCCTGCGCCCACGCGGTGCTGCCGCAGATGGTCGAGCGGCGCTCGGGCAACATTGTCAATGTCGGCTCGGTCAACGGCGTCGCGGCGCTGGGCGACCCGGCCTACAGCGCGTCGAAGGCGGCGATGATCTCGCTCACCCGCTCGCTGGCGCAGGAATATGGCCGCTACGGCATCCGCGCCAACATCGTGCTGCCGGGCACGGTGCGCACCCCGATCTGGGACGAGCGCAAGGCCAAGGATCCGAACGTTCTGAAGACGCTGGAGCGCTGGTATCCGCTCGGCCGCATCGTCGAGCCCTACGAGGTGGCGCGGGTGATCGCCTTCCTCGCCTCGGACGCCGCGAGCGCCGTCACCGGCGCGGCGATCCCGGTCGATTGCGGGCTGACCTCGGGCAACATCGTCATGTCCCGCGAGCTGACGCTCGAAGATTTCTGATCTGGCATTTTTCAGCACTGGCATTTTGGAGGGGATAGTTTTGGACAAGCTGCGTATCGGCATCATCGGGCTCGGCTGGTTCGGCGAAATCCACGCCGAGACCATCGTGGGCGTGCCCAACCTGGAACTGGCGGCGCTCTGCACCCGCACCGAGGATCGCCTCCAGGCGATGGGCGAGAAGTTCGGGGTGAAGAAGCTCTATCGCGACTATCACGACATGCTCGCCGACCCCGAGATCGATGCGGTCTCGATCTGCACCATGTGGGACCAGCACACGGAGCCGGCGATCGCCGCGCTGAAGGCCGGCAAGCACGTGTTCCTCGAAAAGCCGATCGCCTCGACGGTGGAGGACGCCAACAAGATCATCGCCGCCTCCAAGGGCGCCAAGGGTATCCTGTTCATCGGCCATATCGTGCGCTTCAACCCGCGCTATCGCATGGCCAAGCAGGCGATCGCCGAGGGCCGCATCGGCAAGGTGGTGGCGCTGTCGTCGCGCCGGAACATCCCGGCGGCGTGGACCCCGACCATCCTCAACAAGATCGGCCCGATCGTCGGCGACGCCATCCACGATACCGACATCATGCTCTGGCTCACCGGCGACAGGATCGTTTCGGCCTATGCGCAGACCGTCGACGTGCGCGGGCTGAAGCACCCCGATATCGGCCAGACCATGTTCCGCTTCGCCGGCGGCGCTACGGCGACGCTCGAAACGGTGTGGTGCATGCCGACGCAGACGCCGTTCGATATCGACGAGCGCATGTCGATCATCGGCACCGAGGGCATCATCCACGTGCAGGACACGTTCCCGCCGCTCGGCATCGTCGACGCGAACAAGCTGCACTCGCCGGATATCACTTACTGGCCGATGTTCGACGGAGTGCGCGGCGGAGCGCTGCGCGAGGAGTTCAACTATTTTGCGGGCTGCGCGCTGACCGGTACGACGCCGAAGATCGGCGTGCCGGAGGACGCCGCGGCCGCGCTACAGGCGACGCTGGCGGCCGAGGAGTCGGCACGGACGGGGAATGTGGTTCGGGTCGGCTAACCCTGGCACATCGCCGAAACTGCAAACGGGAGGCATCATGCCTCCCGTTTTGCTCAGGCGCCGAGGCCCGCCAACTGCGCAACCCGCTCGGACCTCGTACCGGTGACCTCGATGACCGACGGTCCCTTTGCCAACAGCCCGAGATCATCGTCGCGCAGGATGGCCTTGAGCCGCGCATCCACCCGACGGCGAAGCTTTGGATACTCGATGGCGACGGTGATCTCGTCGGGCACCCTAAGTGGAACGAAGACGATCAGGTCAAGCAGCGACAAGGCCCGGCCGATCCGTCCCAGCAACTTGCCGTCCGGCATCCACTCGGTGCCCTCGGCGGCGGCCACCACGTCGAGATAGGCGATCAGGTCGAGCGGACAGCGGTCGAACACCACATCCTTGCCCTCAATGCCAGAAATCAGTTCGCAGCTCTGGCGGAGCTGGTCTTCGAGGTCGGCGATGTTGGGGCCGTCGGCGAACACGACGCCCTGCTGCACAAGCTGCCAGTAGGGCTCGCCGACACTCTGGTAGTGGCTGTACGATGCAACGAAATCGTCCGCCAGCGTGGACTTGCCACTGCCATGCGTCCCGGTAACAGCAAACCGCATCGTCCTCTCCCAGCCTTGGCCGGTCCTTAGCAGCAGCCGCAGGAAAATGGGAGGGATCGGGGGTGCTCGCTCAATGCCGGGGCAAATCGGTTTCCCCTCTCCCCCTGAGGGAACGGCGACAAGCCTCAGTGCGCATGCCCATGATGCCCGCCGATGAGGAAGCTTTCCTCGAACGGCCGGCGGCTGACTTCCATCGATTTGCCGCCCAGATACACCGACACTGGCTGCAGCAGGCTCGAGCCCTGGCGGCGTTTGCCGACGACGTCTTCGAACACGTAGTTGCTGTCGTACTGCTTGAGCACGGTGATGTCGGCCACTGCGCCGACGCCGAGGTGGCCGAGGTCGGGCTTCTGGATCGCCAGCGCTGGACGGTTGGCGGACATGCCGATCACCTCGGGCAGCGACAGCCCACAGTTGAGCAGCTTGCTCATCGTGTGCAGCAGGTCATACCCCGGCCCCTCGACGGCGATGACGTGGACGTCCGACGAGATCAGGTCCGGCGCAAAACCGTCCTTCAGCGCCGCCTCGGCACTTTCATAGCCGAAGGCGCCCATGCCGTGGGCGATGTCGAACAGCACGCCGCGCTCGCGCGCCTTCAGCACCGCGTCGATCACCTTGCCGTCGGGGCCGATGGCCGAATTCGGGTCGGGGCGGTAGCAGTGCGTGAGGATGTCGCCGGGCCGCAGCATGTCGACCACGTCGGCATAGCTCGGCGGGGCGGTGCCGATATGGGTCATCAGCGGCAGGTTCAGCGCATTGGCGGCTTCCAGCGCCAGTTCCAGCGCACCGAGCCCGAGCTCGCCGGTCACCGGGCCGCCGATGCGGACCTTCACGCCGATGATGCGGTCGCGATTGGCCTCGACCTTGGCGACGCATTTGTCGACCGGCAGCATCGAGCGCAGCGTCGCCTCGCCGATCGAGACACCCTTGTCGAAGCCGAAAATGCCGGGGAACGAGATGTTGAGGAAGGCGAAGATCCGGTACGGCGAGTGGATCATAACGTAGTCGCGGAAGCCGTCGTAGTTGCCCGCCCCCGCGCTGCCGGCATCGACCAGCGTGGTGCAGGCGGAGCGGCGGGCGATGAAGCCGGGGTCGACGCTGAGCGAGGTCGCCTTGTGGTAGACGTGGGTGTGAATGTCGATCAGCCCCGGCGCGACGATGCTGCCGGTGACGTCCTCGACCCTGGCGCCTGATGTCGCGAGGTCCTTGCCCACCGCGGCAATCTTCCCCGCCTTGATTGCGACATCGAGCAGCCCATCGACGCCGTTGCGCTCGTCGAGGACGCGGCCGCCCTTGAGCACGATATCGAAGCCCTGTCCGGCTGCCGGTGAAGTCATCGATGGTCTCCGGTTCGTGTACGGCGCGGCCCGCGGCGGGCAACCTGCCCGCCGGGGTCGTTACGCCTTGAGTTGGTTCGGCTAAGCGAGCTCGACGACGCGTTTCTCGTTGATCGATTGTTCCGCCGCAAGCACGATCCTGAGGCTGTTCACCGCCGCATCCATCGACTCCGTGAGGTCGAGGTCTTCCTGGATCGCCTTGAGGAAGAAGGCCTGCTCGCGGTCGCAGAGCTCCTGGTGGTTGGGCTCGTCCGTCATGGTGAAGATCTCGTCCTTGCGAACAAAGCTCTTGTCGCCGGGCGCCACCTCGGCGTGGTGATACTGGATGGCGTCGGTCTTGGTGTGCTGGTCGATATCGGAAGAGTCCGACACGCCTTCCTTGTGCGCCTTAGGGTTGGGGACGATCGAGACGGCGCCCTTGGGGCCAACCACGTCCTTCACGAAATAGGCGACCTCGCTCATCATCGGGCCCCAGCCGGCTTCGTACCAGCCGACCGAGCCATCATCGAACTCGACATGCAGGTGCCCGTAGTTCTGCTTGTCAGCCTCGGCCCAGAGCTTGGCGCCGATGCCGTGTACGCGCACCGGCTTCGCCTTGGTCATCTGGCACATCACGTCGACATAGTGGACGCCGCAATCGACGATCGGGATCAGCGAGTCGATCAGGTTCTTGTGCCAGTCATAGGTCGGGCCGCCCGACTGCTGGTTGAGGTTGAGCCGCATGACGAGAGGCTTGCCCAGCGTCTGCGCCAGCTCGGTGAACTTCATCCAGCTGGGGTGAACGCGGAGGATGTAGCCCAGCACCAGCTTCTTCTTCTTCTCGCGCGCCAGCTTCACCACCGCTTCGGCGTCGGCGATGTTGGTGGCGAGCGGCTTTTCCATGAACACATGGGCGCCGGCGTTGATCGCCTTGATGGCGTATTCGGCGTGGCTGTTGGGCCACGAGTTGATCGAGACGGCGTCGGGCTTGGCCACCCGCAGCGCCTCGTCATAGTCCTCGAACAGCGGATAGCCCGCGAGCTCGTCCGGAATGGGCTTCGTCTTGATCGAGCGGCTCATCAGCCCAACGATCTCGAAGCCCGGATTGCGGTGATAGGCGCTCGCATGCGAGGCGCCCATGTTGCCGAGCCCGACGACCAGGACTTTTACCGTGTTGGCCATCCGGCCCTCCCATTCGCTTATGTTTCCGGCCGCAAGGCCGTGAAATCCCTGAACCACCGGCGTCATCCCCGCTAAGGCGGGGACCCAGTGGGATTCTCGGCCTCCACAGGCGTTGCCCCCATCCCGCTAGGTTCCCGCCTTAGCGGGAATGACGCCGGGGAGGAGGTGCGGACGGCGTGACACCGCCCGCACCAATCACGCCAGATCAGGCCGGCACGGCCTGATCGAACAGATGTGCCTTCACCTTTTCGATGTCGACCGCCGCCAGGTCGGCCGGCAACTGGTAAGCCCCGGCGTCGGCCTTGACCTTGTCGTGGTCGAAATCGTTGGCCGGCCCGACGCAGTCATTGGTGCAGACGTCCTCGGCCTTGATCGGCTTGGTTATCTGCTTGAGGTCGTAGATCTTGTCGAAGAAGGTCTGCCATGCGGCCATGTCGTGGTCGCCCCAGCCCTTGCGCTTCGCCATGTCGCCGCGAACGACATTGATCTGCTGCAGGATCGAGGTAGCACCCAGCTCCGGACCGATATTGCTGGCCAGCGTCGGGAACTGCTCGAATACCGCGTGCACGGCCGCCATCGGGTTGTGGTAGGCGAACTCGAGGCCCATCGACCAGGCGCGCAGGTACTTGTCGAGGAAGGCCTTCTTGTCCGGGTCCTCAAGGTCGGCGGCGCGGACGACGTAGGTGTTGGCAAACAGCGGCGAGCGCTGCACGCCGAGCCAGTACTCGAAATCGAGCTTCGAGCCGATCCACTCGGCCCGGAGGCCCTCCCATGCGAGGGCGGCGTCGCCCTGGCCGGCAGCGAGCGCCGTTCCCCAGGTGGGCCAGCCGGCTTCGACATATTTGACCTTGCTGATATCGACGCCGTGGACGGCCAGCATCGGATCGACGATCGACTGCCAGGCGGCAGAGCCGAGCAGGATTGTCTTGCCCTCGAGGGTCTTCAGGTCATTGGTGCCTTCGCCCTTGCGGAAAGCGAGGCTGAACGTATCGAGTGCGCCCCAGTGGAAGGCGGACTTCAGCTTCATGCCGTTCTCGAGCGCGAACGAGAAAATACCTGGTGACGGAAAGCCCATGTCGGCCTGGCCGACATCGACGAACTTGACCGTCGCAGTGCCGTCCGACGGGCCGGGCTGCAGCTCGGTCTCGACGCCCAGATCGGCGAAATAGCCCATCTTCTTGCCGATCCAGTAGCCGAAGTCGTCGAGCACTTCGAGCGTGCCGCGCGGCGAGATCCAGGTGAACTTGGAGTAGGGCGCGGCAGTGGCGCGGCCAATGCCGCCAAGCGCGGTGGCGGTGACGACGCCGGCTGCGGAAACCTGGAGGAATGTGCGGCGGCTTATGCCGCCCGGAAACGAAAACTTGGTCATCGGAAATACCCCTGTTGATGGAACGTCCCTTAGTCCCTTATTTCCTGCCGCCATTCCCTCCGGCGGCAGGCCGTGCCTCAGGCCTCCCAGCTCGCGTACCTCTTCCCCAACAGGAAGAAGAGCACGTAGATCAGGATGCCCAGGATGGAGAGGATCAAGACCACCGCGAAAAACTGCGGCATCTGGATCATGGATGAGTAGGAGGTGAGCCGGTTGCCCAGCCCGAAGCCACCGCCAACCATCTCGGCGCCGACCGCGGTCAAGAGCCCGAAGATCGAGCCGACCATCAGGCCGACGAAGATCATTGGCAGCGCCATCGGCGCGCGCACTTTCCAGAAAATCTGTAGCGTCGAGGCGCCATAGGAGCGGGCCAGCGCGATCTTGCCGCGATCGACACGGCGGAAGCCGGTGGCGGCGTTGATCATCACCATCGGGCCGGCAGCGAGCGCCACGGCGATGATGCGCGGCTCGTAGCCGAAGCCGAAGCGCAGGATCAAGAGCGGCACCAGCGCCAGCATCGGCGTCGTCACCAGCAAGAGGATGTACGGCGTGATGATCTTTTCGGCGAACGGGAACTGCGTGATCACCGCCGCGAGGATCAGCCCGACCACTGCGCCGATGCCGAAGCCAACAAACAGCTCTACCAGCGTGTGGCCGAGGTGCGGCGCGATGAACGGGAAGTCGGTGAACAAGGCCACCGCGATCTCGCTGGGCTTCGGGAGCACATATTGCGGCACGGCGAAGAGGTTCAGCAGCAGCTCGGTGCCGCCGATGATCACCACCGCGACCAGGACGATCGCCAGCACCTCGCCCATCGACTTGATGCCGGGGCCGGAGGTGAGGGCGGACATGTTGGTGATGCCGACCTCGCCGGCGCCGCCGGCGGACTTCTTGAATTCGGGAATGGCGTCGGTTTCGCTCATCTGATCCTCACGCCACCTGAGCCGGCTGGGCTGCGTCTCTCGGGAAGCGGCTCTGCTGCGTCCCGACGATTTCCGCCTTGATGGCATTGGTGAGGTCGAAAACCTCCTTGGTCGACATGATCTCGAGCGAGCGCGGCCGCGGGAACGGCACCTCGTGGATATTGGCGACGCGGCCCGGGCGCGGACTCATCACCACGACGCGGTCGGAGAGGAAGATGGCCTCCTCGATCGAGTGGGTGATGAGGACGATGGTGGTTTTGGTATCGAGCCAGATTTCCTCGACCAGCCGGTTCATCTCCTCGCGGGTGAAGGCGTCGAGCGCGCCGAACGGCTCGTCCATCAGCAGCACCGAGGGCTTGTAGCTCAGCGCGCGCACCAGCGCGGCACGCTGCTGCATGCCGCCTGACAGCTCGCGCGGGAAGCGCCCGCCAAAACCCTCAAGGCCGACGCGGTTCAACAGCTCGTTGATCCAGACGCGATCGGGCTTGGTGCCCTTGATCTCGAAGGGGAAATTGATGTTGGCGTCGAGGTTGCGCCACGGCAGGAGGTTGGCCTCCTGGAACACCATGCCGATCTCGGGATTGGGGCCGGTGATCGGCTTGCCATCGAGCAGCACCTCGCCGGAGGTGAGGCCGTGGAGCCCCGACATAGACCACAGCAGCGTGGTCTTGCCGCAGCCGGATGGGCCGACGATCGAAACGATCTCGCCGTCCATCACCTCGAGCGAGCAGCGATCGATCGCCAGGAGGTCGCCCGAGCGGGTGTTGTACAGCTTGGTCGCGCCCTTCACCTGCAGTTTCGGTTGCTTGGAATCCCCAGCCGTCATCGCCCCTCGCGCTGCCCTGTACCAGATCGTGGAACGGGTTCCAGGCGGCCCCTGAACCGCTCTATCCCCCTCCAGGCGGCAGTGTGTAACTATCCTACATTACGAGTCAAGCGGCAGAGGTTGAGCTTTCGTATGTCAGCCGGACTGCCGCATTTGCAGGTGTCTCGGCACTTGCATCGTGTGTAAGTTTCCTACATTTTGGACGCAGAGCACCTAAGAGAACGTCGTTCCGGCGGTAGGGCATTGGCTGGCCAGAAATGATAGAAGTCGGGTCGGACCCCACAGGCAGAAGGCCGGACATGCGGAAGCACAAGCGCGACGAGCCGAGCGGCGAAGGCTACGCCAAGCCGATCCCCGACATCCTGTCGCAGATCAAGGACTCCTACAGCGAGCTCAGGCCGGCCGAGCGCCGCGTCGCCGACGTGGTGCTGGCCGATGTCACCTTCTCGGTCGACGCCTCGAACGCCGAGATTGCGAGGCGCGCCGAGGTGAGTGAGCCGACGGTCACCCGCTTCTGCCGGGCCATCGGCTGCGACGGCGTGCGCGACTTCAAGTTGAAGCTGGCGCAGAGCGTCGTGGTTGGGCGGCTCTATCTCTCGCCCGCCCCGCCGACTGAGCCGAGCGCCAATGCCTCACCGCTCTGGACCGAAGTGTTTGGCGAAGCGCGGAACGCGCTCAACATCGTCGAGCGGCAGATCGACCCGGTCGATATCATCGCGGCGGCCGAACTGGTGGCGAGTGCGCATCAGGTACTGGTTTTCGGGCTGGGTGGCAGTTCGACCGCGCTGGCGCAGGAAACGCAGAACCGGCTGTTCCGCTACGGCGTGGTGGTCACCGCCCATTCTGACCCGTACGTGATGAAGATGACGGCCTCGACGCTGAAGCCGAACGACCTGGTGATCGCAATCTCCGGCACCGGGCGCACCCGCGAAGTGGTGGAGGCGGTGCAGCTCGCCAAGCACTACCGTGCCAAGGCGCTCTGCATCACCGCGCCGGATACCGATCTCGCCGCCACCGCCGATGTGGCGCTCACCGTCGATATCCCGGAATTCCCCGACCCGCTGAAGCCCACCGCTTCACGCTACGCCTTCCTCGCCATCATCGACCTCGTTTCGAGCGCAGTCGGCACAAGGCTCGATCCCGATGCGCGCGAGACACTGCGCCGGATCAAGTACACCGTGCTGAACCACAGGAAAGGCAAGGTGCTGGAGCCGCTGGGCGACTGAGCGGGAGTGATGCCAGTACACGGTGCCCACTGTAAGAGGCCTGTTAACCGGCCCGGGCAAGCGACGGGAATATTGACCGCACGCGTGTTACTTTTGGCTGCCGCCAACGTTTGTGTGTCAGATGCCATGGAGATCGGAAATGAAACACCTGCTCCTCCTTGTGACCACCACTCTTACAATCCTGTCCGCCGCCCCGGTTGCAGCGCAGCCGATCAACATCATCGTGCGCGGCGGCACGCCCACCATCCTGCCTACGCCGCTGCCCAGTGGCGGCGACTACGTCTACGGCTTCCCGGCCAATACCAACTACCCGAATTTCGACCCGGCAGCGGCGGCCATCAACGCCGAACTGGCGATCCATCCGAGGTCGCGCCTGCGGCCGCCCAATCTGTGGCTGGCAACGCGGCTGGCGGTAACGTCGGGTTCCTGGGCCGAGCACCAGGAAGCCTGCCAGGCCGGTTTCGCCACTTACGACCCCGTCAGCGACACCTATCTGGCGGGCGGTCTGCCCCAGCGTTGCCCGCTGTAGGGTAGAGTGGAGCGGGGTCGCGACGGCGATCCCGCTGTCCTTAACCCGGTTATGCACAGCGAACTGGCCCCAGAGGGCTGCAGCGCTGGACCGCCATACAGTCGACTGCGCCTGATCCGCCAATGGCTTGGCTGTGCTGACACCAGATCGTCATCGAGGTGTCACGGCTCGTTCATCGCGCTGAAATCCAACCGTCGTGGTCTCCGACTAGGAGTGCGCCGCTCGAGAAATCGACCGGCATTCCCTTTCTTCGGAGACATTTGAGATGAAATCCAACTGGCTGCTCAGCGCGGCTCTGGCCGCGACCGCCCTGACCTTCGTAGCGTCGCCCGCCGCCGCTGCGACCAAGTTCGAGTTCTGGTATGGCCTGTCGGGCGACCTGTCCGAACGCATTCAGGACATGTGCAAGACGTTCAACGCCTCGCAGACCGACTATGAGATCGTCTGCGTCAGCCAGGACAACTACGACAACAACCTGCAGAACACGATCGCCGCGTTCCGCGCCAACAAGCAGCCGACCGTCACCCAGATCTTCGACGCCGGCACGCTCGACCTGATGCTGTCCGACGCCTACGTCCCGGTGCGTCAGCTGATGGAAGAGAACGGCTACCAGATCGACTGGAAGAACTATTTCTCGGGCATCGCCTCGTACTACTCGACGTCGACCGGTGAGCTGCTGTCGATGCCGTTCAACTCCTCGACCGCGCAGATCTATTTCAACACCGATGCGCTGGCCAAGGTCGGCTTCACCGGCGTGCCGCAGACCTGGGAAGAAGTCGAAGACGTCGCCCGCAAGATGAAGACCGCCGGCTACGAGTGCCCGGTGGCGTTCGACCCGGCCGGTGCCTGGCAGTGGTTCGAGCAGTTCTCGGCCGTCCACAACCAGCCGATCGCCACCAAGGGTAACGGCTTCGAAGGCCTCGACGCCGAGATGGTGGTGTCGAAGGGCAAGTTCGTCGACCAGCTGACCTGGATCAAGAAAATGTATGACGAAGGTCTCTTCGTTCATAAGTCCAAGGACGCCGGCGAAACCGCCAACGACGCTTTCGTCAACGGCAAGTGCCAGATCACCTCGTCGTCGGTTGCCGATCACGGCACCTTCTCCAAGCAGGCCAAGGAAGGCGTGCACTGGACCAACGCGATGATCCCGGTCTGGGCCGGCACCGAGCGCACCAACAGCCTCGTGGGCGGCGCTTCGCTCTGGACCCTCAAGGGCAAGTCGCCTGAGGAGTACAAGGGCGCCGCGGCGTTCTTCGCCTTCCTCGCCACGCCCGAGCAGGCCGAATGGTGGTCGACGGTTACCGGCTACATCCCGGTCACCAACACCGGCTTTGAAGCCATGAAGGCCAAGGGCTTCTACGACGCCGCCCCGTACAAGGGCCGCGAGCTCGCCATCCAGTCGCTGACCTTCACCCCGCCGACCGAAAACACCCGCGGCATCCGCCTCGGCAACTACGCCTCAATCCGCGCCGAAATGGTCAAGACCATCCAGTCGGTGCTGTTCAACAACGTGCCGGCCAAGGAAGCCCTCGAGGCCTTCGATGCCAAGGGCAACGAAATCCTTCGCCGCTTCGAAGCGACCTACGCCGGCAAGAACCTGCTCTGATCTCTGCCTGACTTCAGCACGGGCGGCCCCGGCCGTCCGTGCATTCTATTTTGGTGGAAGGTCCCCATGGAACGCCGCGCCTATTACCGCAACGGATGGATGCCCTGGCTGCTGCTGTCGCCGCAGCTGATCCTGGTCCTCGTTTTCTTCTACTGGCCGACCACGCAGGCGCTCTACTGGGCGTTCTCGCTCGAGCAGCCCTGGGGCGGCGGCAACACCTGGGTCGGGTTCGACAACTTCCTCGCCATCTTCCGTGACCGCGAATACTGGACGACGGTGCTGCGCAGCGCGTTCTACGCCATCGTCTCAACCGGCCTGTCGATGGCCGTGGCGCTCACCCTCGCGGCGTTCGTCGATCGCTCGCTGAAGGGCACCCGCATCTTCCAGTCGATCTTCGTCTGGCCCTATGCCATCGCGGCACCGGCGGCCGGCGTGGCCTTCCGCTTCATCTTCGCGCCAGAATCGGGGCTGATCGGCTCGATCAACCAGATCTGGCCGGGCATCTGGGATCCGGCGACCAATGGCTGGCACGCGCTGGCAATGGTCATCATCTGCCATGCCTGGCTTGGCATCGGCTACAACTTCATCTTCTTCCTCGCAGCGCTCCAGATGATCCCGCGCTCGATTTCGGAAGCGGGCGCCATGGATGGCGCGCGGCCGTTCCAGCGCCTCATCGACCTGCAGCTGCCGCTGATCGCCCCGACAGCATTCTTCCTGCTCATCATGAACCTGATCTCCAGCTTCACCGACAGCTTCGGGCTGATCGACGTGATGACCGAGGGCGGCCCGATCGGGCAGACCGAAGTCATGGTCTACAAGATCTATTTCGACGGGTTCAAAGGCCTCGACTACTCGGGCGCCGCTGCTCAGTCGATCGTCCTCATGCTGCTCGTCATCGGCCTCACGTTCGTCCAGTTCAAATGGGTCGAACGGCGCGTCCACTACAACTGAGGTGAAGCCGTGATCGAGCGTTCCCCCTTCTTCGATTTCATCACCTACGTCGCCATGGCGTTCGGTGCCCTCTTGGTGGTGATCCCGTTCTGGATCACCTTGGTGGCCGGCTCGCAGTCGCTGCAGGAAGTCAGCCAGGTGCCGATCAGCCTGCTGCCGTCCTCGCACCTGTTCGAGAACCTCGCGTCGGCGTGGACCCGTGGCGACCTCGGCCCCAAGCTGATCAACAGCCTGATCGTCGCCGTCGGCGTCACGGTGGGCAAGATCATCCTCGCCTCCCTCTCCGCCTTCGCCATCGTGTTCTTCAGCTTCAAGGCCCGGATGATCTGCTTCTGGCTGATCTTCATCACGCTGATGCTGCCGCTCGAAGTGCGCATCGTGCCGACCTACTCGATCGCCGCCAATGCGCTGCTGCCGTTCCAGGTGATCCTCGATACGCTCGGGATTACCGGGCTGGTGCAGGCGATGAGCGGGGTGCAGATCGCACTCAACTGGAACCTGCTCAACTCGTACACCGGCCTGATCCTGCCGCTGGTCGCCACCGCAACCGGCACCTTTCTCTATCGGCAGTTCTTCATGACCATCCCGGACGAGCTGGTGGAAGCCAGCAAGATGGACGGCGCGCATCCGCTCGAGTTCTTCTGGGATGTGCTCTTGCCGCTGAGCCGCACCAACATGCTGGCGCTTGCCACCATCATGTTCGTCTCGAGCTGGAACCAGTACCTCTGGCCGCTGCTGATCACCACCGACCGCGAGCATTTCGGCACTGTGGTGATGCAGCTCAAGGCGCTGATCCCGGCCCAGAACGGCACGCCCGACTGGAACGTCACCATGGCCGGCGCCCTCATCATCATGCTGCCGCCACTGCTGGTCGTTGCCTTCATGCAGCGCTGGTTCGTGCGTGGCCTCATTTCCCGCGACAAATGATTGGACAGAACATGGCTCAGATCACCATCAAGGGCGTGAAGAAGAACTACGCCAAGACCGCCGTGATCCACGGCGTCGACGTCAACATCGAAGCGGGTGAGTTCGTCGTTATCCTCGGGCCATCGGGCTGCGGCAAGTCCACGTTGCTGCGGATGATCGCGGGACTCGAGGAAATCACTGAGGGCGAGATCTCCATCGCCGGCACGGTCGTCAACAAGCTCGAGCCACGCGAGCGCGGCTGCGCCATGGTGTTCCAGAACTACGCGCTCTACCCGCACATGACGGTGCGCAAGAACATCGGCTACGCGCTGAAGGTGGCGAAGGTCCCCAAGGCCGAACGCGATGCACGGGTAATGAAGGTTGCCGAGTCCGTGTCGCTCGTGCCGTTCCTCGATCGCCGCCCGGGCGAACTCTCCGGTGGGCAGCGGCAGCGCGTCGCCATGGGACGCGCCATGGTGCGAGAGCCCAAGGTGTTCCTGTTCGACGAGCCGTTCTCCAATCTCGATGCGAAGCTCCGCGTCGCCATGCGCTCGGAAGTGCGGCGCCTGCATCGCGATCTCGGCGTCACCTCGGTGTTTGTCACCCACGACCAGACCGAGGCCATGACGCTCGCTGACAAGCTGATCATCATGAATGCCGGCCGGGTCGAGCAGATCGGCAGGCCGACCGAGGTCTACAACAACCCCGCCAGCCGCTTCGTCGCCGACTTCATCGGTTCGCCCGCGATGAACTTGTTCGAAGGCGAGTTCGACGCCGAAGGGCATTTCGTGCATGGCAGCGGCGGGCGGCTCAACGTCAGCCAACTCAACGGCATCCGCGTGCCGGGCCGCAAGGTCGTGCTCGGCGTGCGCCCGGAAGGGGTGCGCCGCACCGGTGCTGAGACGCACGGCGCGATTTCGGCCGTCGTCGACTATGTTGAGGAACTCGGCGCGTCACGCCTGATCCACGCCGATGCCAATGGCAGCCGCATCGTCGCGCTCGATACCGACAGCTCTGAGCTTCTGTCCGGCACGCCGGTGCATCTCAGCCTCGCCGACAGCGCCTTGCACCTGTTCTCGCTCGAGGACGGGCGCCGCATTCAGCACTGAACCATCCTGACCAACGGAGAAATTTCATGAGCAACATCATTGCGACCGGCTTCAACGTCGGTTCGGACGACGGCGAGTTCGCCAGCCTCGAAGCCGATATGCGCGCGCTGGCCGAGATGGGCGTCGATACCGTCGAGATCGGCGTCACCAGCCTCGACCTGGTCGCCGGTGGCAAGATCATTCGGGAGCGTCACGAGGCGCTGCTCGACCTCACCAAGCAGTTCGACTTCCGCTACACCGTGCATGGCCTCGTTTCGTCCAACTTCATGGACCCGGTGACGCAGCGCTATCAGATCGATGCCGCGAAGGCGTTGGTCGAGGTCTGCAACAGCATCGGTGCCGGCATCCTGGTGCAGCACGGCGGGAACCTCCGCGCTGAAGCCATTTCCGACTGGGCCGGTGCCGACGTGCGCGAGCGTGAAGCGCTCACCGAGCTCGCCGATTTCGCCCGCCCGCATGGCGTCCGCATCGCGCTCGAGAACATCTTCACCACCGAACTCGGTCAGTACCGCCAGACTCCGACAGAAGTCGCCGAGACGGTCAAAGCCGTTAACCACTCGAACGTCGTGGCGCTGATCGATTTCAGCCACGCCTATATCGAGTCGACGTTCAAGGGCCTCGATTTCCGCGCCGAGATCCGCGCCATGGCGCCTGTCGCCGGGCATCTCCACCTCCACGATTCCTTCGGCCGGCCGCAGGGCTTCTTCAAGCCGTTCCACCCGCAGGAAAACACCGCGATGGGCATTGGCGACCTGCACATGCCGCTCGGCTGGGGCGACATCGCCTGGGAAGAGATCTTCGCCGAACTCAGCTTCCTGCCCGATACCGTGGCAATGATGGAAATCGGCCGCCGTTATCGCCGCGAGCAGCCGGAGAGCCTCGCGCGCGCCAAGGCACTGTCGGGTCTGGACGACGCTCGGACTGCAGTCGCGGCGGAGTAATCCGTAAGCCGGTGCGTGGGGCCGCCCCCTCCACCCAGTCCCCCTCCCCCGTTGCACGGGGGAGGATCCGCTGTGGCACGATCTCTCCTTGATCCTCCCCCGCGKGGCGGGGGAGGGGGACCATGCGAAGCATGGTGGAGGGGGCGGCCCACGCCTAGCTGCCCGCAACTTGCCTTGCCCTCATCCGTTCGTGCACCATGCCGCCAACGGGGTGGGGAGCGACAGCATGGGTTTCGGCATTTCGGGCGTCTATTGTGCGGCGGTCACGCCCCTCAACGCCGACCTCAGTCCTGACCTGAAACGGCTCGGCGAGCACTGCCTCAGCCTCCTCGCCGATGGCTGCCACGGCATCGCGCTGCTCGGCACCACGGGCGAGGCGAATTCGTTTTCGGTCAGTGAGCGCAAGGCCATCCTCGAAGCTGCGCTCAAGGCCGGCGTCACTCCTGACCAACTCGCACCCGGCGTCGGCGTCGCGGCCATCCCGGATACGGTGGACCTCACCCGCCACGCGCTGAGTCTCGGTATCACCCGCGTCGTGATGTTGCCTCCGTTCTACTACAAGGGCGTCAGCGACGACGGCATCTTCGCTGCCTATGCGCGGATCATCGAGGCGGTGGCCGATCCGCGGCTCAAGGTCATCCTCTACCACATCCCCCAGACCTCGGCGGTGCCGCTCAGCCGGCCGCTGGTCACGCGGCTGATCAAGGCGTTTCCGGGTACTGTCGTCGGTCTCAAAGACTCGTCGGGCGACTACGGCAACATGCAGGGGCTGGTCGAGGACAATCCCGGCTTCGCGGTGATGGTCGGCGCTGATCCGCTGCTACTGCCGTTCCTCAAGATCGGCGGCGCCGGCTGTATCACCGCCACCTGCAACCTCGTCGCCCCGGCACTGCGCACCATCTACGACCACCACGCCGACCCGGTCCGGGCAGTCGATGTCGATGCGGCGCAGGCGCGGATCGAGGCGGCGCGGGCGATGCTCAACAGCTACGGCCAGATTCCCACCATCAAGGCGATTCTCGCGGATCGTCCGGATGGTGAAGGCTGGAGCCGCGTCCGGCCGCCGCTCATGCCGTTCGCCGCGGATAAGCTCGGCGAGCTGCGCGAACGCGTGGCCGCCCTGCCCGGAGGCGTGTGACAACTGCCGAAACGGGGCGAAAATCCCGTTCATCTGTTGCTCATCTTCGCCCAAACCGTCGAATTTCGAACGTCAGCCAGGCTGACGTATCAAGGCATAAAAGCAGGTCGCGGCCCGCTCGTACCGCGCTGAACTGTCCGGAAAACCAACCAGGTCGCCGCCCTTATCCCCGCCACTCGCCACCATGCGACACTGCCGGTCGTGCTCAGAAGCGAGGGGGAAAATAATGGTGCGCGCAGAACTGAACGAAACGCGTTCAAACCGTTCAAACGTGCACGGTTGCGCCGACGGTGGCGCCACCCTACCTCTGGGGCAATAACAGGACCCACCATGGACGCCGAAACCCTCGCCACTCCCAGCGCTCCGCCGACGGGCGTCGCCATCAAGACCGAGATCGTCGTTATCGGCGCGGGGCAGGCGGGGCTGTCATCGGCCTACAACCTCAAGCATCGCGGCCTCGACGTGGGCCGCGGCTTCGTCGTCCTCGACCAATCCCCGCAAGCCGGGGGCGCGTGGCAGTTCCGCTGGCCGTCGCTGACGCTCAGCACCGTGAACCGGGTGCACGACCTGCCGGGCATGCAGTTTTCCGAGGCGGTCGACACCAGCAACGAGTCGGTCGAGGCCGCCGTGGCGGTGCCGAGCTATTTCGCGGCCTACGAGCAGCGCTTCGGGCTCAACGTATATCGTCCGGTCAAGGTGAAGGTGGTTTGCCCGCGCGGCGATCGCTTCCGCATCGAGACGGATCGCGAGACCTTCTCGGCGCGCGGCATCATCAACGCCACAGGAACCTGGGAGACGCCGTTCATCCCGGAGTATCCGGGGCGTGAGCGCTTCAAGGGGCGGCAGCTCCACACCCGCGATTATCGAACCGCTGCGGAATTCGCCGGCCAGCACGTGGTGATCGTCGGGGGCGGCATCTCCGCCATCCAGCTGCTCAACGAGATTTCGCTGCTCACCAGCACCACCTGGGTGACCCGGCGGCCGCTGCAGTTCCGCGAAGGCCCGTTCGATCAGGAAGCGGGCCGCGCCGCCGTGAAGCTGGTTGAAGACCGGGTGCGGCAGGGTCTGCCGCCCAACTCGGTGGTGTCGGTTACCGGCTTGCCGCGCACGCCGCTGATCGAGGCGATGGACGCCCGCGGCGCGCTGAACCGTCTGCCGATGTTCGCCGAGATCACCGAAACCGGGGTGCGCTGGGCCGACGGCACCGAGCAGCGGGCCGACGTGATCCTCTGGTGCACGGGCTTCCGCTCCTCGCTTGATCACCTCGCGCCGCTGATGCTGCGCGAGCCCTCCGGCGGCATCCTGATGGGCGGGCGGCTCGCCACCCAGGTGGTCAAGGAGCCGCGCATCCACCTCGTCGGCTACGGGCCGTCGGCCTCCACCATCGGCGCCAACCGCGCCGGCTCCGCAGCAGCCGCCGAGTTGTTGGCGACGCTGGGCTTGTAGCGCGCCCGACCAAAGCAAAAGGGGCACGCCGAAGCGTGCCCCAATCGTCCGCCGTCTTTTGGCGTCAGCTTACTTTGCGCAGATACCCGGATCTTCGAGCGTGCAGAGGTCGAGACCGGTGAACTTCGGATCCTCGACGGTCTCGCCCTTGATCAGGCTGATCAGGATATCGGGCGCCTCGTTGCCCATCTGGTACGGCCGCTGGCCGATCTGGAAGTGGCTGCGGCCCTCACGGAACGCCTGGGTCTGCGGCGGCAGCGTGTCGCCGGCGATGATCACCAGGTCCTTGGACTTCAGCCGATCCATGACCTGGTCGGTGTTCTGGGCGTAGGCCTGCGGCCCGAACTGAGCCCAGCCGCCGACGAGCACGAAGGCATCGAGATCCGGCTGTGCGGTGAACACGTCGGCCATCTGTTGGTTGGCCGTTGGGATGTCGTCGTTGGTATAGGTCGGGCAGCCCTCGGCCTCGGTCCAGCCGTTGGTGTTGTTGAGCTTTTCGGTGCCCTTGGCGCCGGCAATGGTGTCGCGGAAACCAGCGGCACGCTCGTTGATGTTGGCCGCCGCGACGTTGCCGAGCTGCAGGCACACGGTGCCGCCTTCCGGCTTGAGCTTCATCAGCTCCTTGGCCATGCCGACACCCATGTCGTAGTTGTTGGTGCCGAAATAGGTCTTGCGCAGGGCAGCGTCAGCCGGAAGCAGGTCGGCGTCGACGGTGATGATCGGCATGGTCGGTGCAGCGGCCTTCAGCATGTTGGCCATGGCCGGAGCGTTGGACGGCGAGATCGCGATGCCGGCGACGCCCTTACTGATCAGATCCTGCACGATCTGCACTTCGCCGGCTTCATCCGAGCTGAGCGCCGGGCCGGTGTAGAGGCAGGTGTATTCGCTGTCGGCATGCGCAGTGTTCCAATCGGCGCAGCCCTGGCCCATCACCGTGAAGAACGGATTGTCGAGGCCTTTGACGACCACGGCCAGGATCTTCTTATCCTGCGCCACGGCGCCGCCCGCGAGCGCAACGGCAATAGCCGCGCCGGCGAGCACAAACATAGTCTTACGCATAGTTCTCCTCCCTAGGGTTCAGTCCCGGCCCGCTTTATCGAGCCTCCCGATCAAGTGCGGCTGGAGCGTGAAAATGCGGGTGGTCCCTAGCCGCCCGCTGCCGCTCCATATCGCCTCGATGAGCTCCTCAGTCCCTCCACAGGCGTGCGGCCTGAGCCTCTGTCGGGCTTTGACGGGCCGCGGCGCACCGCATATCGGGGCGGATACTGGGGCGGCGTCGAACAATAGTCAATCGCGCTGATGCACGTGCACATTCAAGCCGTCCAAGTTGTCAGACATCTTGCAGAAGACGCCGGAAAGACTGGCCAAATAGCAAACGGACGGGTGTCTTTGCCGTCGTCTGCGGCGATGTTCGAAGTCGATTGACGGTGGGCGCGCCATCGCTCATAGATTTGCCAACGACATCTGCGGGAGGGCAAAGCCTTCCAGCCTTGGGAGGGGCAACGATGGCGGTTCTCGAGCTGGCGAACATCGCCAAGCACTACGGTGCTATCACTGCGCTGACCGATATCTCGCTGACACTAAACGCCGGCGAAGTGGTTGGGCTGGTGGGCGATAACGGCGCCGGCAAGACCACTTTGGTCAAGATCATCGCCGGCAATTTCCATCCATCGGAAGGCAGCATCAGCCTCGATGGGCACGTGGTGCAGTTGCACGGCCCGAAGGACGCGCGCTCCAAGGGCATCGAGATCGTCTACCAGGACCTGGCGCTCGCAGATAACCTCACCGCCGCCGCCAACATCTTCCTCGGCCGCGAGCTGACGACCATCTCGCGGACCCCGGCGGAGGCCGAACTGCCGTTCTGGCAGCGCCGCCGCGGCTGGCGGTTGTTCATGCCGGAAATCCTGGACTACCGCGGCATGTACAAGAAGGCCGGCGAGTTGTTCGCCGAGCTGAAGTCGGAAACCCGGCCGCGCGACCTGGTGCGCCGCATGTCGGGCGGCCAGCGGCAGGCGGTGGCCATCGCCCGCACGCGGCTCTCCAACCCCAAGATCGTGCTGATGGACGAGCCGACAGCAGCGATCAGCGTGCGGCAGGTGGCCGAGGTGCTGAACCTCATCCGCCGGCTAAAGGAGCAGGGCATCGCGGTGGTGCTGATCAGCCACCGTATTCCCGACGTATTCGCCGTCTGCGATCGCCTGGTGGTGCTGCGGCGCGGCCGCAAGGTCGCCGACAAGCGGGTTGCCGATTCCTCGCCCGAGGAAGTGACCGGGTTGATCACCGGCGCGCTGCAGAGCGCTTGAGGAGCTTGCCGACATGACGACCGACACTTCTCTCAGGGACGCCATCGACCAGCAGACGCATCAGGGCTTTCTGCCCTGGCTTATCAGCCGGCAAATCTTCTGGATTCTGCTCGCGGTGGTCATCGCCATCATCGCCATGATGCTGCTGACCAAGACCTTCGCGACGCCGCAGAACCTGTTCAACGTCACCCGCAATTTTGCCTTCGTCGGCATTGTCGGGCTCGGCATGACCGCGGTGATCGTCACCGGAGGCATCGATTTGTCCGTCGGCGCCACGGTGCTGATCTCGGCCATGGTGACGACGCTGATCATGCACGCGGGCCTGCCGATCACTCTGGCATTGCCAGCGGCAATCGGCGCTTCGCTGCTGGTTGGCCTCATCAACGGCATGCTCATCGCGGTCGCCGGCATGCCAGCGTTCGTGGTGACGCTTGGCATGATGTCGGTCGCCCGCTCGATCGGCATGGTGATGTCGAACAATGCACTGATTTACGAGTTCGGCCCGGATCAACCGATTCTCTTCGCCATCGGCGGCGGCTCGGTGATCGTCGGTGGCTTGCCGATCCCGAACCCGCTCATCGTCATGGTCATCCTGGCCTTGATCACCGGCTTCGCGCTGCGCTGGACCCGCTGGGGCCGGCACCTCTACGCCATCGGCGGCAACGAGAAAGCCGCAGTCCTCACCGGTGTGCCGGTGAAGGCGGTGAAGGTCTCGGTCTACATGTTCGTCGCCTTCTGCGCCGGCATTACCGGCTTCCTCGAAACTGGCTGGCTGGGTTCGGTGACCACCGGGCTCGGCACCGGGCTCGAACTCACGGTCATTGCTGCGGCGGTCATCGGCGGCGCCAATCTCGCCGGCGGCTCCGGTACGGCGCTTGGCGCCGTGGTCGGCGCGGCGCTCATTGAAATCATCCGCAATTCGCTGACGCTGCTCGGCATCAGCACGTTCTGGCAGGGGACGTTCGTAGGGGCGTTCATTGTGCTCGCCGTCGCCTTCGACCGGCTGCGCAACAAGGAAATCGGGGAGTAACCCCGCGACACGGAATTCCCGCCGCCGGTCGCGGCGGCGGGATGGCACCGTCTCTCTTGGTGCCGGGTTGAGATACGTACCTCAGCTTCGACGGAAGCGGACACGACCCGGAACAGGGCCGGGGAGAGAGGGGTGCGAGACGAAGCCAATGGTGCCGCCGTCACGGCGGCCAGGGAGGAATGATGAAGAGCCTAGTCAGTATCGCGGCCATCGTTGCCGCTGGTTTCATGCTCGTCGGCGGCGCTGTCGCCCAAGAGAAGCAGCAGCTCGCCTTCGTCGTGAATGCCTCGTCGGACTTCTGGAAGCTGGCGGAAGCCGGCGTGAAGAAGGCGCAGGCGGAACTACCCAACTACGAACTGCAGTTCCGCTATCCCGCCCAGGGCACGGCGGCGCTGCAGAACGCGCTGATGGATGACCTCGTGGCCGCCGGCACCGATGCCATCATGATCTCGTCGGCCGATCCGAAGAACTCGATCGACGCGTTCAACCGCATCGCGGCGCAGGTGCCGCTGTTCACCACCGACTCCGATGCTCCGGCATCGAACCGCATCGCCTATCTCGGTTCGTCCAATACCCTTGCTGGCGTCCAGGCGGGCGAGGAAATGGTCAAGGCCATGGCCGGCAAGGAAGGCAAGTGCATGGGCTTTGTCGGCTTCCTCGGCGCCGATAACGCCGTCGAGCGTATCGCCGGCTTCCGCCAGGCGATCGAGGGCAAGGGCATCGAGCTGGTCGACGTGCGCGGCGACGACGTGGACTTCACCAAGGCCCGCACCAATGTCGACGACGTGCTGGTGGCCAACCCCGAGATCAACTGCATGGTCGGGTTCTATTCGTACAACCCGCCCAAGATCTACGAGGCGCTGCAGGCCGCCGGCAAGCTCGGCGCGATCACCGTGGTGGCGTTTGACGAAGACCCGGTGACGCTGGGCGCAGTGAAGGAAGGCTCGTTCGCCGCCACCGTGGTGCAGCAGCCGTTCGAGTGGGGCTACCAGGGCATGAAGCTGATGGCCAAGTACCTCGAGGGCGACAAGTCGGGCATCCCGGCTGACGGCCTGATCATCGTGCCGACGGCCGTGATCAACAAGGACAATGTCGACGCGTTCTCGGCCGACCTGAAGGCCAAGATCGCCGGCTGACAACGGACGGCACGGCGCGGGCGGCAGGGGGGCTGTCGTCCGCGCCGCGCTATTGGTAGCGTTCGGGCGGGAACGTGCGGGGAGGTGCGATGCTCGATAGCCTCGATCAAGAAGCGCCGGTGCGGCCCTTCCTGAAGCTCTCAGCCGTTCGCAAGACTTATCCGGGTGTCGTGGCGCTCAGCGGTTTCGACATGGTGGTCGCGCCGGGCGAGGTCATCGGCCTCGTCGGCGAGAACGGCGCCGGCAAGTCGACGCTGATGAAGATCCTCGGCGGCGTCACCGCGCCGGATAGCGGCACCATCGAAATCGATGGCGCGCCCTATGCGGGCCTCAGCGTCGGCGGCTCGATGAAGGCGGGGATCGCCTTCGTCCACCAGGAACTCAACCTGTTCGACAATCTCGACGTCGCCGCCAACGTCTATATCGGGCGCGAACCACGCCGCGGCGGGGTGTTGAACCTCGTCGACGAGAAGCAGATGCGCGCCGATGTGCTGCCCTATCTTAAGCGGCTTGGCGCGAACTTTTCGCCCAACACGCCGGTAGCAAAGCTGTCGCTGGCGCAGCAGCAGATGGTGGAGATCGCCAAGGCGCTCTCCGTCAACGCGCGCCTCGTCATCCTCGATGAGCCGACCTCGTCGCTGCCGCTGGCCGAAACCGACAAGCTGCTCGAGGTGATTGCCGGGCTGAGGGCCGAAGGCATCGCCGTGATCTTCATCTCGCACCGGCTGCACGAAATCGAGCGCGCCTGCGATCGAGTGCTAGTGCTGCGCGATGGCGTGCTGGTGGGCGAGCTGCCGAAGGCCGAGATCGACCACGACCGCATGGTCAAGCTGATGATCGGCCGCGACCTCAAGGTCGCCTACGCCGCGCCGAAAATCGCCAAGGGCGAGGTGGTGCTGGCCGCCCGCGGCGTCCGCACGGCGACCTACCCCACGCACGAGATCAACATCGAACTGCATGCCGGTGAAATCCTCGGCCTCGCCGGTCTCGTCGGCTCCGGCCGCACCGAACTGGCGCGCGCGTTGTTCGGGGTGGATCATCGCTATGGTGGTGCCATCACCCTCAATGGCCAGCCGATCACGTTGCGGAACGCCTCGGACGCGGTGGCGCGCGGCATCTTCCTCATCCCCGAGGATCGCAAGGGCGAGGGCATCCTGCTCGACATGTCGATCGCCGAGAATATCAGCCTGCCCAACCTCACGGTCTATGCACCGGGTGGCCTGGTGTCGCCGGCGCTGGAGCGGGCGCAGGCTGAACTGAGCCGCACCGAACTCGGGATCAAGGCGCCGACGGTCACCACCCGCACCGGCAGCCTCTCCGGCGGCAACCAGCAGAAGGTGGTGCTGGCCAAATGGCTGGCCATGCAGCCCAAGGTGCTGATCTTCGACGAGCCGACGCGCGGCATCGATGTCGGCGCCAAGGCGGAGATTTACCGGCTGATGCGCGGGCTCGCTGACGCCGGCGTCGCGGTGCTGATGATCTCGTCAGACATGGAAGAAGTGATCGGGGTGTCGGACCGGATCGCGGTGATGCATGAGGGCCGGATTTCCGGCCTCATCGAGCGCGTCGATTTCAGTGAAGAGAACGTGCTGCGGCTCGCCGTCGGCAAACCGATGGCCAAGGCCGGGTGAGGGGGAACGCATGAACAAGAAGGATCTCGGTCTCCTGGTCCTCATCCTCGTCGTTGGACTCGGGGTCTATCTCAAGAACCCGCTGTTCCTGTCGCCGAACAACCTCGCCAACACCGCCAACCTAATCGGCCTGTTCGGGCTGTTTGCCATCGGGCAGGGCTTCGTCATCATCACCGGCGGCATCGAGCTTTCGGCTGGCTCGATGATCGCGCTGCTCGGCGTGCTGTTCGTCGATCTGGTCGGCGCCAAGGGCGTGCCATGGCCGATCGCCGCCGCTATCGTGATTATCCTCGGACTGGCACTGGGGCTGGCCCACGGCCTGCTCATCACGAAGCTGAAGATGCAGCCATTCGTGGTGACGCTCTGCGGCCTATTGATCTATCGCGGCGTGGCGCGCGGCTATACCGCCGATGCCACCGCGGGCTTCCCATTCGGCAGCGAGTATCCCGGCCTCGATTTCTTCGTCGCCCGCATCGGCGGCATCCCGGTCTCGGTCTATGTGCTCGCCGTCGTCGCGGTGATCGCCTGGTTCACGCTGCACCGCTCGGTGTTCGGTCGCTACCTGTTCGCCATCGGCAAGAACGAGGAGGCGGCGCGCTTCTCCGGCATCCGGACCGATGT
Source organism: Devosia sp. P2_G7 (assembly GCF_056403495.1). Classification (NCBI taxonomy): domain Bacteria; kingdom Pseudomonadati; phylum Pseudomonadota; class Alphaproteobacteria; order Hyphomicrobiales; family Devosiaceae; genus Devosia; species Devosia sp. P2_G7. Next base: position 164,876 of record NZ_JBFUFI010000001.1, on the reverse strand, counting down.
GGTGGTCACCTCGGCCTATGTGATCTGCGCGGGGCTGACGGCGCTCGCGGCGATCTTTTTCGCCATGTACACCCGCTCGGTGCAGCCCTCGTCGCAGGGCAATTTCTACGAGCTCTACGCCATCGCGGCGGCGGTGCTGGGCGGCTTCTCGCTGCGCGGCGGCGAGGGTTCGATCGTCGGGGTGATCCTCGGCACGATCCTGCTGCAGGAGTTGCAGAACCTCGTGAACCTCCTCGGAATTCCCTCGTCGCTCAACTTCGCGGTGATGGGCGGGGTGATCCTAATCGGCGTCCTGGTCGACCAGCAATGGGGCGCCTTCCGGGCGCGCCGGCGCATCGCCGAAGCGGCACGCAGCAGCGAGGAGTTGGCGGTCAAGCCGGGCGAGTGATCAGCCCTCGACCCGGGCCAGCAGGCCTTCCTGGCGGATATCGACATACTGCCCGGCGAGGTCGTCCGCCGCGCCGCTCGCCAGCCAGGCGATAACCTTGGCGGGCCGCTCCGGCGGCTGCAGGTTCTCGCGCGGTACGTCGGAGATCTGGTTGATCTTGGCCGCGCGGATCGAGGCCTGCATATCGGTGTCGACCAGACCCGGCGCGAAGGCGAAGCCGCGGAGCCCGATATCGGCGCCCTCCAGTTGGATCGATCGGGTCAGCATCAGCAGTGCCGACTTGCCTGCGCAGTACGCGGCCCAACCGGTCATGGCGTGGTTCGCCGCGCCGCTCACCACATTGATGACGCGAGCCCCCTTGAGCGATGGCCACAGTGCGGCGACCAGTGCTGCGGGGCCGCTGACGTTGATCGTAAGGGACTGGTCGAAGGCCAGCGGGTCGAGTTCGCTGAGCTTCGCCATTGGGGCGATAGTCGCGGCATTGTTGACGAGGATATCGATGCGGCCGTGCAGCGCGAGGGCTGCCGCGGCACGGGCGGGGATGGTGGCGAGGTCGGAAACGTCGAGCGCGAAGTCTGTCGCCGTGCCACCCTTGGCGATGACCGCTGCGACGACGTCGCCACAGTCGCCGGCCTTACGACCGGTGGCGATGATGGTTGCGCCGAGTTCTGCCAGCGCCAGCACCGTAGCAGCACCGAGCCCGGCGCGGGCACCGGTCACCAGCGCGACCTTGCCCTGCAGCGATCCGCTCATTTTGCCGGGCCCCGCTTTGCTGCATCGCGGACGGAGTCCGCGCTCGGCGTCGAGGCATAGGCCTGGAAGCCGCCGGTGATGTTGATCAGTTCGCCGGTGACGAAACTGGTGTCGGGGCCCATCAGCCAGGCGACGCCGCCGGCCACGTCCTCGGGGGTGCACCAGCGGTGCAGCGGGATGGTCGAGACTACGTCGGCCTCGAAATCGTCCCAGCTCTTGCCGAGCTTTTTGGCCTTGGCGCGGAACGCCTTCTCCATCCCGGTGCCGGGTCCGACATGGCCGGGCGCAATGGCGTTCACCCGCACGCCGCTCGAGGCCATCTCGATGGCGAGGCACTGGGTCAGGCCCCATATGGCGTTCTTCGAGGCGAGATAGGCCGACGAGAACGGGTTGCCGAAGCCGAGCTTGGTGATGATGTTGACAATCTGGCCGGTGCCCTGCGCCGCCATGATCCGCGCCGCCTCCCGGCACATCAGGAAGGTGCCGCGGCTGTTGACCGAGAAGATCCGGTCCCAGTCCTCGACCGCGGTCTCCACCACCAACGCCTGCATGTGGATGCCGGCATTGTTGACGACCCCGAACAGCCCGCCGTGGCGCTCGGCCACCGCCTTCACCCCGGCAACGACTGAAGCCTCGTCGCCGATATCGATGATCTCGATGTCGCAGCCGATCGCCCTGGCAGCGTCCTCGGCGATGGTGCGATCGCGGTCGGCGATGACCACCCGGTGGTGGTCTGCGACCAGCCGCTCGGCGATGGCCCGGCCGATGCCGCCGCCTCCGCCGGTAACGATAATGGCTCCAGCGCTCATCGGGCACTCCACGCGCGGAACAGGTCGCGCAGCTTCACGGTCTCGGTCAGCACGTCATCGTGCAGCGTATCGAAATAGCCCTGGTGCACGACCTCGGCGGCGATCCAACCATCGTAGCCGGCATCGCGTAGCGTCGCGAACATGGCGGGGAAGTTGAGCGTCCCCTGGTCGAGCTTCGCCTGCAGCGCACCCGGCCTCGCCTGCCGCAGATGGACGTGGCCGGCCCAGCGGGCGAGCGCATCGATCTCGTCCTGCCGGTAGCCGGCGACGGCGAAATGCGCGTAGTCGAGCGCCAGCTTCACCCCGGGCGCGCGTTCGCACAGCTCGGCGGTGATGGCAGGGCTTTCGAGGTACGAGTGGACGTGCGGTTCGACGCAGACGGTCACGCCCGTCTTCGCCGCGAGATCGAGCAGCGGCTTCAGTGACTCGACGGTCTCGGTCAGTGCAAGTGCCCGGCTCTGCGCACCATTGATCACGCCGGGCAGGATGAACACCGTGGGCGATCCAGCCGCTGCGCAGAACGTCAGCACGGCAGCAAAATCGGCAGTGTTCGCAGCGCGGTTCGCCGGGTCGGCGAGGTTGCGGTCGGCGACCGAGTTGCCGAACAGGTGGTAGAGGTTCGACACCGGTAGCGGCAGGCGCCTTCGCACCTCGTCCGCATAGGCCGCGGGCGCTGCCAGCAATCGCGTCCGGTCGAGCGCCGAGCGATAGAAGTAGCCGACATCGACGCCTTCGAGGCCGAGCACCCTCGCCAGCCCGCCGACCTCGTCGAGTGTCAGCTCGGGGAACGACCAACTGGTGACGCTCAGCTTCACAGCACGTCCTCCATGCGCCCCGATTTGGCCGAGCGGTACATCGCGTCGAGCAGCACGCTGGAGCGCATGCCGACGACGCCGTCGGCTGGGTTGGGTACCTTCTGGCCGCGGGCGAGATCGACCAGCAGGGTGATCGGCGCTACCTGCTCGTAGGCGCCGGCATTGGGCCCGAGATCGGCGATGTGGGTTTTGCCGTCGTGGCGGATCACCTCAACGCGGGCTCGCTCGATGTCGAACAGCATCATGCCTTCGGTGCCGAAGATGCGGATGTCGATCTGGTAGCCGCGCGACTTCGGCACCGTCGCCGAACCCGACAGCGCCATGGTGGCGCCATTGGTAAACTCCACCACAGCCGCGTCGTAGAAATCGACACCGGCGGGGGAGAGCCCGGTCTTCGCGAACACCCGCGCCGGGTCGAGATCGACAATGCGGAACAGCGCTCCGAGCCCGTGGGTCAGCTGCCCCCACCCGTAGCCGCCGGATTTCTTCGGGTCGGCCCAGGTGGAAACCGGCGGGCGGAACAGGTGCTCCTTGGTTTCGACCATCGGCTCGCCGCCGAACAGGTCGGCCAGCGCCGAAGCCATCTGCGCCACCACGTGGCGAACCTCGCCGACCCAGCCATCGGCTACCAACTGGTGCGCGGTTTCGACGATCGGGCGGAAGTTCCAGCCGTAGGGCAGGATGATCTGGGTATTGTTGGCGTTCGCTGTTGCCAGCAGGGCACGCGCGTCTGCGGCGCTGGTCGCCATCGGCTTTTCGATCAGCGTCGGCAGGCCGCGCGACAGCGCCAGTTGCGCATGCTCGGCATGGAGGACATGCGGCGACGCCACCACAACGCCGTGCAGCGTTTCATTCGCCAGCATCTCCGCCGCGTCGAAGTAGGGCTTCACGCCGGGGAAGCTCGCGACCACCTTCTCCATGCCCTCAGCATCCGGCCGGTTCACCGCGACCAGCCCGACATGCGGGTTGGCGCGCAAAGCGGGGATGTGGCTGAGGGTCGCCCACCAGCCGGCGCCGATGACGCCGATATTGACCTTGCTCAAACTGTCCTCCCAGTGGCCGGCGCTTATGCGCTCTTGGCCAGGTAGTCGTGGATGATCTCGCCGGTGACGAGGGTGAAATCGGCGCGCCAGTAGAAGGCCTCGAGCGGCTCGACCACGGGCAGGCGGAACACCGGGGCCTGAGCGTTGGGCCGCAGCTCCACCGTCGCCGGGCCGCGCCAGCACTCATGCACTTTCACATCAGTCAACTTGCGCGAGGTGATCTGCCGGATCGCCGGGGTGCCGTCGATGTGGTTGATCGCCTTGAGATTGAGGTTGGTGCCGTAGTCGAAATGCGCCCGCATCAAAGCCGGATCGACCGCCTGCTGCTTGTAGGGTGTGGTCACGGTGATCACGTCGATGCCGTTGCGCTCGACCCCGCCGACCATCAGGTCGCCGCGGAACTCGAGGAACGGGTTGGCGAGCTTCTTGGGCTGGCCATGCACCTCGCGCCCATGCGCGACACCGCCATCCGAGGCGAGGAACAGGTAGGGCGAGTAGGCGCCGGCGCGACCGTTCGGCAGCTTCGCGCCGAACATCACGTTGGCCTCGTGATAGGGCCCGATCCAGCTGGTGTCGTTCATCTTGTAGATGTGGACGCAAACCACGTCGCCGGTGGCTTCGACCGGCGGCGGGGCGAGGAACTGCATGGCCTTGGGGTCGGTGCGCCAGAACACCGTCAGCACTTCGGCATTGCGGAAGGTGAAGGGGAAGGGCGGGATGAACGGCGCGTCCCACGGGGTGGAGAAGCCGCCCGCAAGGATGTCGGCCTCGGTGACCTTGTCGAGGCCCCAGCGTCTTTCGGTCATTCGTTCTTCGCCTTCATCGCCGCCTCGGTGGATTGCAGCACGTGGTCCATGTGGGTGATCATCGCCTGCCGCGCCGCCGCAGCATCGCGCCGCCGGATCGCCGCGACAATGATGCGATGGTCGGCAATAGAGGTCGAAATGACGTTGGCGGTCTCGGACGCGGTCTTGCGAAACTCCTGGCCGAGCACGTTGAGGCTCTGCGCCGCCCGCGACAGGAACTCGTTGCCGGAGAGGTCGCCCAGCCGGAGGTGGAACGCCGCGTCGACATCGCGATAGCGCGCCGGCTCGAGCTTCGCCTCCTCCTGCGCCGCGATCAGGGCATCGAGTTCATCGAAGGCCGCCTCGTCGCCGCGCGTTGCGGCCAGCGCCGCAATCTCACCCTCGATCAGCCGGCGCGCTTCGTAGAGCTTTTCGACCTCGGAAGCGCGCAGCGTCAGGAAAAAGGTCAGCGGCGCCAATAGGTCCGAGGCTTCGAGCTGCGAGACAAAGACGCCGCCGCCATGCCGCACTTCGATTACACCGAGCACCGCCAGGGCGCGCAGCGCCTCACGCAGCGTCGGCCGCGACACATCGAAGGTTTCGGCGAGCTTCCGCTCGGGGGGCAACTGGTCGCCGGGCTTCAGATTACCGGTGGTGACGAGGCCGAGCAGGCGCGCCACCAACATCTCGGTCAGCCCCGAGCGCCGCAAGGGCACTTCGCCGCTGAGATCGCTGACTGGCACTGGTTTCGCTCCCGTTTTGCGCACGCGGCTTCTAGGTAGTCTTGTCGAAAGTGGCCAAGTGGTCTGACCATTTCTTGACCTAGCAGCGGTGCCGGTGCTAGTCAACGCCACGCAATGCCGAGGCCGGCCAACGTGTCGTCGAGGGAGGATGCCGCCATGCGCGTGGGCCAGATCCAGAGCCACGTGATCCGCTATGCCGACACCAACGACCACGGAAACCTGCGCCAGACGGTGCTGGTGCGGGTCGAAACGGTGGATGGCGTGGTCGGCTGGGGCGAGGGCATCGCCATGTGGCCGGAGGCCTGCTGGGCCACCAAGACGCTGATCGATACCGGCTTCGGCCCGCTGCTGAAGGATGCCGGCGGAATCACCGTCGCCGAGGCCTGGGAGAAGATGCGGGCGCACGCCTGGTGGTACGGCGAGGGCGGCATCGCCTGCTTCGCCTACTCGGCGCTCGACATGGCGCTGTGGGACATCGAGGGGAAGGTGCAGGGCAAGCCGCTCTACGAGTTGCTGGGCGGCAAGGTGCGCGAGAGCCTCCCGGCCTATTCCTCCAGCCACGTCAACAAGGCGACCCGGGCGCTCTGCGTCGAGGAAATCGTCGGCTACAAGGCCGAGGGCTATCGCGGTGCCAAGCTCGGCTTCGGCAAGCGGGGCCTCTCCAATATCGGGCAGGACCCGGACAACGACGTCGCCTTTGTGCGCGAGCTGCGGGAGGCGCTGGGCGACGATTTCGAGATCATCGTCGATATCGGCAACGGCGTGAAATGGGACCGCGACACCGGCATTGCCACCACCCGCCGGATGGCCGAGTACGATATCGGCTGGATCGAGGAGCCGTTCTACCCGACTCGCATCGACGACTACCGGGCGCTGAAACAGGCGCTGCCCAACATGCAGATCGGCACTGGCGAGCGCGAGTTCACCGTCACCGGCTACCAGCGGCTGATCGAGACCGGCACCGTCGACGTGCTCGGCGTCGACCCATCGAGGGCCGAAGGCGTCACTGGCTTCTCGAAGATCGACAAGCTCTGCGGCGCGGCTGGCATCACCATCAACGCCCACGCCTGGAGCACGGCGATCCTCAGCGCGGCGAGCCTCCATCTGTCGATCGCCTCTCCCAACGCCCGGCTGTTCGAGTTCAAGCCCATCCCGGTGGTGGTGCAGACCGACCTCGTCGACCAGTCGATCCGCCAGCAGGACGGGCTCGCCTTTGCCCCGACCCGCCCCGGCCTCGGCATCGAGGTGGACGAGCAGGTGGTGAAGGCCCTCAGCCTTGGCTAGGCGCGAACTCCAGGATGCGGCGAACCTCCCCGGCCAGCGCCAGGCCGAGCGTCTGGTGCGCGCTCGCATCGAGATGGATGCCGTCATCATCGCTCGAAGAGATGACGCTGCCCGCATCGAAGAAGTGCACGTCGTAAGCTCGGGCGACGCGGGCGTACTCGGCGGCGAAGTTCTGCGACTTGGGGCTGCCGCCTTCGAACATCTCGGTGAGCCAGGTGAGCTTCGCCAACGGCGCGGGCGACACCAGCAGCACTTCTGGCGGCAGGCCTTCCGGCCCGGCGATCGAGCGGCGCACCGTGTCAGCGAGTTTGCCCGCGCCGTCGGCGATGTCGCCGGCAGTCATCGACAGCCGCGCCTTCAGGTCGTTGGTGCCCAGCATGATGATCACCAGGTCGAGCGGCATGTGGGTGATCAGCGAAACGGGCAGATAGCGCTCGCCGTTGCGGATCTTGCCCTCGATCGGGTCATCGACGCAGGTGGTGCGGCCGTTGAGCCCTTCCTCGAACACATTCACGCCCACCCCGAGCGCCGCCTGCATGATGCGGGTCCAGCGCTGAGTGACGCCGAAGCGTCCACCGGCGCCGCGGTAGGGCTGGGGCACGGCGCCCCAGGTGTTGGAATCGCCATAAGCCAGCACCGACAGCGGTACGGACGCCTGATCTGCCATTCGAACCTCCCGTTTTCAGCAGGGGTACGGTCGGGAGCAGCGATCGGTCAACGAGCAATTGGTCTGACCAAATAGCCATTGCGCCCCAAAATCGGACGCGATATGAGTCCGGATAATTGGACTGACCAATTGTCCAAGAATGGGAGAGAGAACATGCGACTGAAGAGCTTGCGCCTGGCGGCGATCGCCGGGCTGACGGCGGCGCTTATGTCGGGCGCCGCTTACGCCGAGGATTTCCACGGCTTCGACCCCGCCAATTTCGACGGCAACGCGCTCAGCGCCGACCAGTTGGCCGCCATGGTGGTCGACGCTATCGCCGCCCACGCGCCCCGCAACGGCCAGAAGCTGACCATCGGCTTTGCCAACCTGCAGCGCGACATCTCGTTCTGCCTCAAGGTGGAGCAGGGCATCGTCGCCAATGCCGAAGCCGCCGGCATCGACCTGCAGATCACCGACAACCGGCTCGATGGCGCCACGGCGCTCGCCAACGCCGAGAGCTACCTGCAGCGCAACGTCGACTTCGTGATCGAATTCCAGACCGACGCAAATTTCGGCGCGACGATCATGCAGAAGATGAATGACGCGCAGACCAAGGTCATCGCCATCGACATCCCGATGCCGGGCGCCACCTTCTTCGGCGCCAACAACCCGAAGTCGGGCTTCATGGGCGGCGCCTATCTCGGCCAGGCGGCAATCCAGAAGTTCGGCGCAGACAAGGTCAAGACCGGCTATCTGGTGGTCGGCGAGTTGCCGCAGTCGGGCGCGGTACCGGCCATGCGTACCAACGGCCAGGTGGCCGGCTTCAAGGGCGCGGTCGGTGAGTTCCCTGATGCGCAGATCATCAAGATCGATACCAAGAACACGCTCGAAGAGAGCTTCACCCAGATGAACAACGTCATCGGGCGCATCCCCGAGGGCGTGCCGATCATGGTGACGGCGATCAACGACCAGGCGTCGAGCGGCATGCTGCGTGCCGTCAAGCAGGCGGGCCGCGAGGCCGACCTCATCGTCGTGGGCATGGGCGCCGACGAAATCCAGACGATGATCGACGAGCCGGCCTTCGTTGCCTCGGTGGGCTATTTCCCCGAGCGCTACGGCAACTTCCTCGTGCCGCTGACGCTGATGGAGCTGGCCGGCAAGGAGGTCCCGGACACCGTGCTGATGACCCACTACATGGTCACCGACGGCAATGTCTGCGAGTACTACAAGGACTTCGCGTGCTCGGCGACGCCCGATCCGATCACCTTCGAGTTGCCCGAGGCCGCCTACAAGGCCCACCTCGAAGAGATCCGCAAGCTCCCGGAGCTGCAGGACTCGCTCAACCTGATTCCGACCAACTGACCCTGATCCGGGGCGGTGGCAGCTGCCATCGTCCCGGTCTTTTCTGGTAGGTTACTAGGCATGTCCAGCACTCCCCGGCTTTCGATGCGCGGCATCGACAAGTCCTTCGGCGGCGTCCCGGTCCTCACGAACGTCGACCTGGCGCTCGACGTCGGCGAGGTCGTCGCGCTGCTCGGCTCGAACGGCGCCGGCAAGTCGACGCTGGTGAAGATCCTGACCGGGCTCTACACGCGCGACGCCGGCATCGTCGAAGTCGACGGCCAGGCGGTGGTGTTCCACCAGCCGGCCGATGCCATCCATGCCGGCGTGAAGCTGCTGCCCCAGGAAATCTCGGTTATGCCCGACCTCAGCGTCGGCGAGAATATCCTCCTCGGCGATATCCCGATGAAGCCGGGCTTCATCTTCAAGCAGGTCGACTACAAGACCATCCACCTCCGCGCCACCGAACTGCTCGCCCAATTGGGCTTCGAGACGCTCGACACGCGCCAGGACGTCAAACGCCTCTCCGTTGCCGAGCAGCGCATCGTCGAGATCGCGCGCGCCATTGCCGGCCAGGCGCGCATCCTGATCATGGACGAGCCGACCGCGGCGCTCACCGAGCAGGAAGCCGAACTGCTGTTCGCCATCATCCGCCGGCTCAAGGAGCAGCGCGTCTCGGTGATCTACATCTCGCACTACATGAGCGAGGTGTTCGAGATTTCCGACCGCATCGTGGTGCTGCGCGACGGGCGCAACGCCGGCGATTTCATCACGGCGAACACCAGCAAGGCCGAAGTGCTGGCCGCCATGCTTGGCGCCACAGCTGGCGATCTCTATCCGGTCGACGCGCCGCCCCCGCCGGGCACCGACGTGCTGAAGGTCGATGGCTTCAACGTGCGCGGCAAGATCGCCGACGTGAGCTTCGCCGTCCGCTCGGGCGAGATCCTCGGCATCTTCGGCCTCGTCGGGTCCGGCGTCGAGGTGCTGGGCCGCGCGCTCTATGGCGCGGTCCATAGTGAGCGCGGCGCCAGCGTCACCCTCGATGGCCGCCCCTATCGGCCGTCGACGCCACAGAACGGCAAGGAGGCCGGCATCGGCTTCGTCGCCGCCGAGCGGAAGACCGAAGGCATCATCGCCGACTTGACGGTGCGCGAGAACATCGCACTGCCGTTCCAGAACCGCTTCACCCGCGGCCTGTTCGTTTCCACCGAGGCCGAAAGCGGCCATGCGCAGAACTGGATCCGCGATCTCGGCATCCGCACCCGCGGACCGGAGCAGAAGCTCAGGACGCTGTCCGGCGGCAACCAGCAGAAGGTGTGCCTGGCGCGCTGGCTGGTCGAAGGCGTGAAGCTCCTGATCCTCGAAGAGCCGACCCGCGGCGTCGATATCGGGGCCCGGCGCGAGATTTACGGCAAGCTCCGCGAACTCACCGCCAAGGGTTATGCGGTGATCATCCTCTCGTCCGACGTCGAGGAAGTCGCCGGCATTTCCGACCGCTCGCTGGTGCTTGATCGCGGCCGCATCGTCCAGGAATTCCCGCGCGGGGTCACCCCCGCTGCGCTGATGGCCGCCACGGCCGAAACCCAAACTGCCTGAAGGATCGCCATGGCCACCACCGTCGAGACTGCACCCCCGTCCCTCAAGCGCCGCTTCATGGAGCTGCTCGCGAAGCCCTGGTCGGGCGTTGCCATGCTGCTGGTGTTCTACCTGATCCTGATCGCGGTGTTCTCGATCCTGTCGCCGTTCTTCTTCAATGCGCGCAACATGCTGCAGATCGGGCTCAACGTCGCCTACATCGGGCTGATGGCGGCGGCCGGTACCCCGCTGATCATCGCCGGCGGGCTCGACCTGTCAGTGGCGGCGATCGCTGGCCTCACGGGGGTGATGATCTCGCTGCTGGTCGGGCTCGGCGTGCCGGTCTGGGTGGCGGTCGGGCTGGCGCTGGCACTCGCTGCGGCGATCGGCGTGGTCAACGGGCTGTTCACCACCCGGCTGAAGCTCAATCCGCTGATCACCACGCTGGGTATGATGAGCATCGTCTCGGGCATCGCGCTGGTGCTGACCGGCGGCCTCACCCGGCCGCTGATGATCCCCGGTTTCAACTGGATCGGCAGCGATCGCCTGTTCGCCATCCCGATCCCGCTGATCATCATGGTGATCACCTTCTTCGCGCTGTGGCTGGTGATGACACGCACCAAGTTCGGCCGCTTCATCTACGCGGCGGGCGGCAACGCCGAGGCCTCGCGACTGATCGGCATCCCGGTCGAGCGCACGGTGATCGTGCTGTATGTCATCTCGGCCCTGGCCGGGGCGGTCGCCGGCACCATCCTCGGCGCCATGCTCGGCGCCGCCGGTCCGAACGCCGCCGGGTCGCAGTTGCTCACCGTCATCGCCGCCATCATCCTTGGTGGCACCAGCCTCAACGGTGGGCGCGGCAGCGTCTGGGGCACGCTCCTGGCGGTGCTGATTTTGGGCACGCTCAACAACGGCTTGACCCTGCTCAACGTCTCAAGCTTCTGGCAGGATGTGACGCGCGGCGTCGTCCTGATGCTTGCGGTGAGTCTGGATCAGTTGCGCAATCGCGCCCTGGGTGAATGATGATCGCAGTGGAGGCTTACGCCCCGATAGAACGGAGCAGCTCCGTCGCCGAGCAGGTGGCCAAGCGCCTGCTCGAGATGGTACGGACCAAGAGCCTAAAGCCGGGCGACCAGTTGCCGCCGGAGCGTGAGCTTGCGACCTATATGCAGGTCAGCCGGCCGAGCCTGCGTGAAGCGCTGCGCGGGCTGCAGATCCTCGGCGTCCTCAAGATGCGGCAGGGCGGCGGCATCTATGTCACCGGGCTCGAGGCCTCCGACCTGCTCGGGCCGCTGCAGTTCCTCATCACCCTCGACAGCAAGAACCTCGGCTCGCTCTACGAGAGCCGGCGCATGATCGATGGCGCGATCGCCCGGATGGCCACTGGGCTCATCACCGACGCACAGATCGCCAAGCTGCATAAGCTGGTCGAGGCGCAGACGCACCTGACCAACGATTCCCTTGGCTTCCGCTTGGCCGATACCGAGTTCCACGAGACGATCGCATCGGCGACCGGCAACCCATTCCTCGTCACCATCTCGCACTCGCTCTATGTGCTGGGGATGGAGTATCGCCGCATTGCCGCGGAGACGCCGCAGGTGCTGGCGCGCTCGCTTGCCGAGCACAAGGTGATCGTCGCCGCACTCGAGAGCCGCGATCCGGCCGCTACCGAGGCAGCGATGCAGGCGCACCTCCTCAGCGTGCATCGTTCGACCCTCGAAGTGATGCAGGCGAAAGGCGCGGACTGACATGCTGCTCGAAGGCAAGCGCGCCATCGTCACCGGCGGCTCCCGCGGCATCGGCCGAGGCATCTCGGTGGAGCTCGCCCGGCAGGGCGCCGACGTAGTGATCAACTATTTTGCCGGCGCCGACCACGGCTTTGCCGGCGACACCGCGCATGACGAGACGGTCGCCGAGATCGAGGCGCTGGGCCGTCGCGCCATCGCGGTCGAAGGCGATATTGCCGATCCGCAGGTCAGCACCGACCTGGTGCAGGCTGCGGTCGATGCGTTTGGGGGCGTTGACATCCTCGCCTCGAACGCCGGCATCTGCCCATTCCACGCCTTCCTCGACATGCCGCCGGCGCTGCTGCAGCAGGTGGTCGGCGTCAACCTCAACGGCGCATTCTTCGCGGTGCAGGCGGCGGCGAACCGGATGAAGGACCAGGGCAAGGGCGGCGCGATCGTCGCCACGTCGTCGATCTCGGCGTTGGTCGGCGGCGCCATGCAGACTCACTACACGCCCACCAAGGCGGGCGTGCATTCGCTGATGCAGTCAGTCGCCATCGCGCTCGGTCCTTACGGGATTCGCTGCAACTCGGTTATGCCGGGGGCCATCGCCACCGACATAAACAAGGACGACTGGTCCGACCCCAAGAAGCGCGAGTACCTTAACAACCGCATCCCGCTGGGCCGTTTTGGCGAGCCCGAGGATGTGGCCAAGGTCGTCGCCTTCCTCGCCTCCGACATGGCCTCCTACGTCACCGGCGCGGCGCTGCTGGTCGATGGCGGGCTCTACGTCAACCTGCAATAGGAGAACCCTATGTCCGAGCGCATCGCCTTCCGCATGAAGGTGCATCCCGGCAAGATCGCCGAGTACAAGAAACGGCACGACGAGATCTGGCCCGAGCTCAGCCAGGCGCTGCGCGACGCCGGCGTCTCCGACTATTCGATCTGGCACGATCCGGAGACCAACGAGCTGTTCGCGACGCTGGTCCGCACCGCCGATCACACCATGGCCGATCTCCCAAAGACCGAGATCAACAAGCGCTGGTGGAAGTTCATGGACGACATCATGGACTACAACGACGACGGCACCCCGCATGCCGTGAACCTGAACCAGGTCTTTCATCTCCCCTGACTCCGACTGATCGGCCTCCCCATGTCCGACTTCACCATCAAGGCCGTGCGCGTTTCGCTCGTCGAGAGCGAGGGGGATGGCGGCGACTATTTCCAGCAGGGCCGCGGCCACTGGCTGATCGATACGCTGATCGCCAACCCGATGTCGGGCTACGCGCAGTACAAGGCATCGCGTCAGTCGTGGGGCATCGGCGTGATGGGCTCGATCGTCGTCGAGATCGAGAGCGAAAGCGGTGTCACCGGCGTCGCCACCGGCTTTGGCGGCTATCCGGCGGCTTGGCTGGTCGCCAACCACTTCAGCCGCTTCCTCGTCGGCGAAGACGCGCGCAACACCTCGAAGATCTGGGACCAGATGTTCCGCGCCTCGATGCCCTATGGCCGCAAGGGCATGCCGATCGCCACCATCTCAGTGGTCGACTTGGCGCTATGGGACCTCATCGGCAAGCTCCGCGGCGAGCCGGTCTACAACCTGATCGGCGGCAAATGCCACGACGAGATCAGCTTTTACTGCACCGGCCCCGCGCCCGATGCGGTGAAGGCGCTCGGCTTCTGGGGCGCCAAGGTGCCGCTGCCCTACAGCCATTTCGACGGCGAAGATGGGCTGATCAAAAACATCGAGTTCCTCACCGCGCATCGCGAAGCGGTGGGGCCGGACTACCCGCTGATGGTCGATTGCTACATGGCGCTGACCGTCCCCTACGCCATCCGCCTCGCCGAAAGGACCAAGCACCTCAACATCTACTGGTGGGAAGAGGTGCTGCACCCCGATGACATCGAGGGGTTCCGGCTGCTGAAGCAGGCGCACCCGACGATCAAGTGGACCACCGGCGAGCACGAATACACCCGCTACGGCTTCCGCCGGCTGATCGAAGAGCGCACCATCGACGTGCTGCAGCCCGACGTGATGTGGGTGGGCGGGCTCACGGCGCTCTTACAGATCGCGGCACAAGCGGCCGCCTACGACATCCCGGTGATTCCGCACGGCTCGGGGCCGTACTCGTACCAGTTCATTGCCAGCCAGCCGTCGCAGTCGCTGTGCGAGTATGTGGCGGCCAGTCCGGATGGGCGGTCGATCCGTCCGATCTTCGGCAAGCTGTTCACCGGTGAAGACCTGCCGCAGAACGGTCGACTAAAGGTCAGTAGCGCGCCGGGCTTCGGCATGGAAATAGCTGATCGTAGCCTGCTTAAGCCATTCGCCTGACCCGGGAAGAAAATTTCATGAACCAGATTGATCTCAACGGCCAGGTGGCCGTCATCACCGGCGGTGCGCAGGGCATCGGCTTCGCCATCGCCAAGCGCCTGGTCGCCTCGGGCGCCAAGGTCAGCCTTTGGGACATGAACGCCGAACTGCTCGCCAGCGCCAAGGCCGAGCTCGGCGCCGCTGCGTCGACCATTGCTGTGAACATCACCTCCTACGAGGCGATCGCCGCCGCCGTCGCGGAAGTCGAAAAGAGCCTCGGCAAGCTAGACATCCTCGTCAATTCCGCAGGGATCGCCGGCAAGAACGCCCCGCTCGACGAGTACGATCTCGACGAATGGCACCGCGTCATCGACATCGATCTCAACGGCGCGTTCTATGTCAACCGTGCCGTGCTGCCGGGCATGAAGGCTCGCAATTACGGCCGCATCGTCAACATCGCCTCGATCGCTGGCAAGGAAGGCAACCCGAACGCCTCCGCCTACGCCGCGGCCAAGGCCGGCGTCATCGGCATGACCAAGGCGGTCGGCAAGGAAGTGGCGAAATACGACATCGCCATCAACGCCATCACCCCGGCCACCGCCAAGACCCGCATCCTCGACGAGCTGAAGCCCGAGTTCATCGACTACATGCTGAGCCGCATCCCCCGCGGGAGGTTCCTCGAAGTCGAGGAAGCCGCCAACATGGTGACCTGGCTGGTCAGCAAGGAAAACAGTTTTACGACGGCGTCGGTGTTCGATCTGAGCGGCGGCCGCGCCACTTACTGATTGCCTCGAGGCCGCCCTACCGGGCGGTCTTGTTCTTAGAGCCGATCCAGTGCCCCATACAGCGGCGTCATCGCCGCTTCGATCTGCCCGAACAGCGGCATCATCCGCGCGTAGGTCTCGGCCCACTCGGGCACCGGCGCCACCTCGCGCTCGATCGACACTATCTGCGCTATCGCCTCGGCGATGCTCACCCCCGCCGTCGCATGCTGCGCCAGGATCGCCCCACCGATCACGCCGCATTCCAGCACGCGCGGCACGAGGATCGGCGTCCCATAGACGCTGGCCTTGATCTTCAGCCACAGGTCTGACCGCCCGCCACCGCCTGCCGCAATGAACCGCTCCGGCCGTCCGGTATGCGCGGTGATCCGCTCGAACTGCCGGCCCAGCGCCATCGCCACGCCCTCGAGCACTGCGCGGTTCAGCTCCGCCTTGCCATGCGTCGCCGTCAGCCCGAAGAACTGCGCCCGCGAGTTCCGCGCCGGCCCTAGCCGCTCGCCCGAGAGGAACGGCAGGAAGAACAGCCCGTCCGATCCCGCCACAGCCGCTTCCGCCGAAGTCTCCGTCGTCCCGTTGCCGATCGCGTTCGCCGCCCAGCGGATGGCGTCGCCGCCGGCATCGACCAGCGTGAACGCCCCCCACAGTCCGTCCGGCACCGCCACATTGGCGACCAGCGGATCATGCAGCGGCTCGCCCCGCAGCAGCGTCGCGATCGACGAGGTGCCGGCGATATCCGACGCCATGCCGGCCTGTGCCGCCCCGGAGCCAAGCAGCGCCAGCGGCAGGTCGCCGCCACCGGCCAGCACCGGCGTGCCCTCGCGCAACCCGGTCTCGCGGGCCGCACCAGCGGTGACAGCTCCGATAATGTCAGCAGCCGCATGGATCGGCGGCAGCAACTCGCGGTTCAACCCCAGCTTCGAGACCAGCTCGTCCGCCCAGGTGCCCGATCGCGCATCGGCCAGGAAGCTCGCCGAGGCCTCAGTCCAATCGGTAGCGCGCACCCCAGTCAGCCGAAGGTTGATGAAATCCTTGGGCGTCAGCACCGTCTCCGCCGCGTCATAGGCCTCGGGCGCATGGTCGCGCAGCCATTGCAGCTTGAACGCCGGCCAGGCCGGGGTCGCCGGGTTGGCGGTGAGGTAGGCGTAGGATTCGTACGCCCGCGACCGCTCCCACGCCTCGACCTCCGGCGTCGAGCGCTTGTCGTTCCACAGCAGCACGCTGTCGCTGGCCAGTCCATCGCCTGCCCCGATCAGTACCGTGCCGTGCATCTGCCCGCAGACGCAAACCGCACCGATCCGCCGGTCCGACTTGCCGGCCACCTCGCGGATGGCGTCTGCCGCCGCGGTCCACCAGGCGGTGGCGCTTTGCTCGGCCCAGGCGAAACGGGGGATGGTCTGCGCGAAGCCGCGGCCGGCGAATGCGGTGATGGTGCCGCGCCGGTCGACCAATGCGGCGCGGACGCTCGAAGTGCCGAGGTCGACGCTGAGGGTGAGATCGTCCGTCATCGCGCGGGGTGTTGTCCGTTCTAATCGCGGCCCGTTGTGTCGGCCGGAGTAGAGACCATCCGCCCCCGGCTAAGCAAGCCACCCACCCCGACCAAGCGCCGACTTGACTAAGTAACCAGACGGTGAATTATGCGTGGGCGGCCTGCGGGAGGAATCCGGGCCGTATCCATCCGGACGAGGACTACCCAATTGAAATACGCGATAGTTGGCGTCGGTGGGCGCCACGCCATGTTCCGCAAAGCGATTGCCGAGACGCATGCGGTGGGCAACGACCTGGTCGCGCTCTGCGACGTGAACGAGACACGGCTCGCCCTCTCCGCCGGCAAGATCCCGAAGCAGGGCAACGGCATCGCCACTTACGAGGCGGCCGATTTCGAGCGCATGATCGTCGAGCAGCAGCCCGACACGGTGATCGTCACGACGCCGGATTACCTGCATCACGAGTACATTGTCGCGGCGCTGAAGGCCGGGCGCAACGTGATGACCGAAAAGCCGATGACGGTCGATCTGCAGAAGCTCCGCGCCGTGCTCGAGGCGCAGCGGCAGAGCGGCAAGAAGCTCACCGTCACCTTCAACTATCGCTACACGCCGGCCCGCACGCAGCTCAAAGACCTGCTGATGTCGGGCGTCATCGGCGACATCACCGCGGTGGATTTCCGCTGGTATCTCGACCGCGTGCACGGCGCCGACTATTTCCGCCGCTGGCACCGCTACAAGGAGAAATCCGGAGGGCTGTTGGTGCACAAATCCACGCACCATTTCGACCTGATGAACTGGTGGGTCGCCTCGACCCCCAAGACCGTCAGCGCCAACGGCAAGCGGGTGTTCTACACGCCGGAGATGGCCGAGGAGCTCGGGCTCGGCGGCCATGGCGAGCGCTGCCACGGCTGCCCGGTATTCGACCAATGCGACTACCGGCTCGACCTCGCCGGCGATCCGGCGCTACGCGAACTCTATCTCGATGCCGAGGATGACGACGGGTACCTGCGCGACAAGTGCGTGTTCGCCGACGACATCACCATCGAAGACACCATGCAGGTGCAGGTGAAATACGCCAACGACGTGTTCCTCAACTATACGCTCTGCGCCTACAGCCCTTGGGAAGGCCTTGAGATCAAGTTCCACGGCACCAAGGGCGAGCTGACGCACCGGCATGTCGAAGTGCACGGCGTGTTCGGCGGCGTCCGCGACAAGGCGCAGGAAGACGCGATGAGCACGACGCTGCACCTCGCCGGCGGTTTGCCGGAGGCTGTCGACGTGTGGGCCGGCCACGGCGACCACGGCGGCGCCGACCCGGTCATGCTGGGCTACCTGTTCGAGCCCGAGAGCATGGAACCGGATCGCTACAACCGCGCCTCGACGCACAAGGAAGGCGCCTGGTCGATCCTCACCGGCATCGCGGCGAACGCGTCGATTGCGTCGGGGCGGACCGTGGATGTGGACAAGATGCTGGCGGAGGCGGGGATCAATCTGGCGCGGTAGTGCGTGGGGCCACCCCCACCCTTGATCCCTCCCCACAAGGGGGAGGGAGACCTAAGGCCAGAGCACCAGGCTTCGCCCAACCTCCAGCAGCATGATCCCTACAGCCGATAGCGTCGTCAGGACGGCCAGCGTTCGTTCAAACCAGTGCAGGCGGTGCCGGTGGGTTACGCGATGACCGTCGTGATTGGCATTGGCTTCCATTTTCCCCTCCATTTGTCCGTAAGAGCTAAACCACCAGTTCCATCCGGTCCGCCGGAAACCGCGTCAACATCGCGTGGATCGGCACCCCGTCTGCATCCAGATCCACTGCGTCCGACACCAGCACCACCGACCCCGGCGCCAGCTTCAGCGCCTGCGCCTCATCGGTCGTGGCGTGCCGCGCCGAAATCCGCGTCGAGCCGCGTGAATAGTCCTCGATGCCGTAGCGCTTCAGCGCCGCCGTAACCGACCCGGCCTCCACGTAAGCCGCATCGAACCCGGCGAACCGCGCTTCCGGCAGCCAGCCCGTCGCGCGTGCCAGCGGCCGGCCATCGGCGAATGATACGGTCTCCTGCCGGATCAGCCGCGTCCCCAGCTTCACCGCCAACGCCTCCGCCAGCCGCGCCGTCGCCCGCTCGATCTTCGATGACAGCAACTGGCTGCTGCGCTGCCGCACCTGTCCCGCCAAGCCCTCGGAAAACCGCGTGCGCCGCCCGATCGGATAGCTCAGCCGTCGTGCCTCGGCGACGAAGGTCCCGCGGCCGTGTTCAGCCCGCAGCACGCCTTCCTCTTCCAGCACGGCGAGTGCCCGCCGCACCGTGTGCCGGTTGACGCCGAAGCGGTCCGCCAGCGTCAGCTCGCCATCCAGCTTGTCGCCGCTCTCGAGCTTGCCACCGATGATTTCGAGGCGGATGGCGTCGGCGATCTGGCGCCACAGCGCCACCCCTCCGGCAGGGGCGATTTCGGTTCGGCTCAAGATTGTCATTGCATCTTCACACGGTCGGCCTATAGCGGGGCGAAACGACATCACTTGTCTATTTTACTATACAAGTTGGAGCAAGAGCCAATGCAACAGGCGCCTGCGAATAACCCCCGGCAGGAGGCGATGGCGGTGTTGAGCCACGCCACGCCGAAGCGGCTCGGCGAGCTCTGGGCCGCCTGGTCCGACAAGCCCGCCTATCACAAGGTGCGTGGTCCAGAGACCGGGCTAGTGATGGTGCGCGGCCGCGCCGGTGGCGGCGGCAACGCCTTCAACCTCGGCGAAGCGACGGTGACCCGCGCCACGGTGCGGCTCGAAACCGGCGAGGTCGGGCACGCCTATTGCCTCGGCCGCGACGGCGACAAGGCGGTGCAGTCGGCGCTGTTCGACGCGCTGCTGCAGCGCAATGCCGAGGCGGTCGAAACGCTGGTCCTGAAGCCGCTGCGCGAAGAGCAGGCGGCGGCGGATGCGAAGCTCCGCGACGAAACGGCGGCCACCAAGGTCGACTTCTTCACCATGGTCCGGGGAGACGATTGATGGACACCACGATCGAAGGCGGCTTCGCCGACCTGGTGCTGGGCGCGCAGAACGTTTTCCGCGCCGTGATGGATGCGCTGGCCCGTCCGGGCACGGTGCAATCGATCGCGTCGGACGCCGCTCCGCCGGCGCCGCTGACCCCCGAACTCGGGGCAGTAGCGCTGACCCTCTGCGATCACGACACACTGGTCTGGCTCGATCCGGTGCTCGCCGCCAACGAGGCGGTAACCTCGTGGCTGGCCTTCCACTGCGGCGCGCCGCTGACATCAGATGTCGGCGAGGCAGCGTTCGCCCTCGTCATCGATGCGAGCCAGTTGCCACGCCTCGATGCCTTCGGGCAGGGGACCGATGAGTATCCGGATCGCTCGACCACCGTCGTGCTGGCTGTCGGCACGTCCAGGCAGGCGGTGACGCTCAAGGGGCCCGGGATCAAGGACCAGTTCACCACCGAGCTGCCGCTCCCCGCTGGCGATTTCCTCGACCAGTGGGCGGAGAACCGCACCCGCTTTCCGCGTGGCGTCGACCTGCTGCTTGTTCGCGACGGCACGGTTGTCGGCCTGCCGCGCACCACCCGCATTTCGGAGGCTTGAGCGATGTATGTTGCCGTCAAGGGCGGCGAGGCCGCCATTGCCAATGCCCACCGGCTGCTCGCCGATCGCCGTCGCGGCGATCGCTCGGTGCCGGCTTTGCGCCTCGACCAGATCATCGAACAGCTCGGCCTCGCGGTCGATCGCGCCATGGGCGAGGGCTCGCTCTATGACCGCGAGCTTGCGGCGCTCGCCATCATCCAGTCGCGCGGCGACCTGATCGAGGCGATCTTCCTGGTGCGCGCCTATCGCACCACGTTGCCGCGCTTTGGCTATTCGAAGCCGATCGACACGGCGGCGATGAAGATCGAGCGGCGCGTCTCGGCGACCTTCAAGGATTTGCCGGGCGGCCAGCTGCTCGGCCCCACCTTCGACTACACGCACCGACTGCTCGATCCCGCGATTGCAGAGGGTGCCGAAGTCGATGAAGCGGTGGCCCGTGCCAGCGAAGACGAGCACGCGCCGCGTGTCACCGACTTGCTCGACCATCAGGGGCTGATCGAGCCCGATGTGTCCGAAGAGCAGGATGAGATCGGCGATCTCACCCGCGAGCCGCTGGAGTTTCCGCTCAACCGCGACCGGCGGCTGCAGGCGCTGGCCCGCGGCGACGAGGGTTTTCTCCTCGCCCTCGGCTACTCCACCCAGCGCGGCTATGGCCGCTCGCACCCGTTCGTCGGCGAAATCCGCATCGGCGAAGTCGAGGTCGAACTCGATATCCCCGAGCTCGGCTTTGTCGTGAACCTCGGGCGCATCCGGGTCACCGAGTGCCAGATGGTCAACAAGTTCAAAGGCAACGCCAAGGTTCCGCCGCAGTTCACCCGCGGCTACGGCCTCGTCTTCGGTCAAGCCGAGCGCAAGGCGATGGCGATGTCGCTGGTCGACCGCTCGCTGCGGGGGCGTGAACTGGGCGAGGATGTGAACCATCCGGCCCAGGACGAGGAATTCGTCATCTCCCACTCCGACAACGTGCAGTCGACCGGCTTCGTCGAGCACCTGAAGCTGCCGCACTACGTCGATTTCCAGGGCGAACTCGGCCTGCTGCGCGAGATGCGCGCCGAGCACGACGTTGCCGACGAAGCAGAAGCCTATCCGGAGGCGGCAGAATGAACATCGCCAAGTACAACTTCGCCTATCTCGACGAGCAGACCAAGCGGATGATCCGGCGGGCGATCCTCAAGGGCATCGCCATCCCCGGCTACCAGGTGCCGTTCGCTTCCCGCGAAATGCCGATGCCCTATGGCTGGGGCACCGGCGGCGTGCAGGTCACCGCGGCGATCATCGGGCCGGATGATGTGCTCAAGGTCATCGACCAGGGCGCCGACGACACGACGAACGCGGTCTCGATCCGCGCCTTCTTCGCCAAGGTCGCCAATGTCGCGGTGACCACGCACACCGAGGAAGCGACCATCATCCAGACGCGTCACCGCATCCCGGAGGCCAAGCTCACCGAGGGCCAGGTCCTGGTCTACCAGGTGCCGATCCCCGAGCCCTTGCGCTACCTCGAGCCGCGCGAAACCGAGACGCGCAAGATGCATGCGCTCGAGGAATACGGGCTGATGCACGTCAAGCTCTACGAGGACATCGCCAAGCACGGCCGCATCGCCACGACCTATGCCTACCCGGTGAAGGTTGAGGGCCGCTACGTGATGGACCCCTCGCCGACGCCGAAGTTCGATAACCCGAAGATGCACATGTCGGAGGCGCTACAGCTGTTCGGCGCCGGCCGCGAGAAGCGCATCTACGCCGTGCCGCCCTATACCGAAGTCGTGAGCCTCGATTTCGAGGACCACCCGTTCGAGATCCAGCATTTCGACGATCCGTGCGCGCTGTGCGGTGCCACCGGCGTCTATCTCGACGAGGTCATCCTCGACGATCACGGCGGGCACATGTTCGTCTGCTCGGACACCGACAACTGCGAGGACCGCCGCGAGCATGGCCATCGCGGCAAGCTCGCCGGCCACGCCCTGGAGGCAGCAGAATGAGCCCGGCAATTTCCGCTACCGAACCGCTGCTGCGGGTCGACCAGCTCACCAAGTTCTATGGCAGCCGGATGGGTTGCGCCGACGTATCGTTCGAACTGTGGCCCAGCGAAGTGCTGGCCATTGTCGGCGAATCCGGCTCGGGCAAGACCACCTTGCTCAACTGCCTCTCGACCCGGCTGGAGCCCACCTCCGGCCTCGCCGAGTACCGGATGCGCGACGAAATCTGGCGCAATCTCTATGACTTAAGCGAAGCCGAGCGCCGCTTCCTGATGCGCACCGACTGGGGGTTCGTGCACCAGAACCCCGCCGATGGCCTCCGCATGACCGTCTCGGCCGGCGCCAATGTCGGCGAGCGGATGATGGCGGTGGGCGACCGGCACTATGGCAAGATCCGCTCCACCGCCATCGAGTGGCTCGGCCGCGTCGAGATCGCCGAGGATCGCGTCGACGACGAGCCGCGCGCCTTCTCCGGCGGCATGAGGCAGCGGCTGCAGATCGCCCGCAACCTCGTCACCCATCCTCGACTCGTGTTCATGGATGAGCCGACCGGCGGGCTCGACGTGTCGGTGCAGGCGCGCCTGCTCGACCTGATCCGCGGGCTCGTCTCTGATCTCGGGCTCTCGGCCATCATCGTCACCCACGATCTGGCGGTGGCGCGGCTGCTGTCGCACCGGATGATGGTGATGAAGGACGGCTACGTGATCGAGCAGGGGCTCACCGACCGGGTGCTCGACGATCCGCGCGAGCCCTACACCCAACTTCTCGTTTCCTCGATCCTGCAGGTGTGACGATGACCGCACTTATGACTGTTCGCGACGTCGCCAAGAGTTTCACGATGCACCTGCGGGATGGTGTTGTATTGCCGGTGGTCAACGGCGTCGATTTTGAGGTCCGTGCAGGCGAATGCGTCGTCCTCGGCGGCCCCTCGGGCGCCGGCAAGTCGTCGCTGCTCAAGATGGTCTACGGCAATTACGGCGTCGATGCCGGCTCGATCTCGCTGATCCATCACGGCCAGCCTGTCGACCTCGCGACAGCCAGCCCGCGCACCGTGCTCGACCTGCGCCGCGACACCATCGGCTATGTCAGCCAGTTCCTCCGCACCGTGCCGCGCGTCTCTACGCTCGATGTGGTGGCCGAGCCGTTGGTCGGCCGCGGCACGCCACGCGACGAAGCCACTGAAAAGGCTCGCGAATTGCTCGCGCGGCTCAACCTGCCGGAGCGGCTGTGGTCGCTGCCGCCCGCCACCTTTTCCGGTGGCGAGCAGCAGCGGGTGAACATTGCCCGCGGCTTCATCACCCCGCATCCGGTGCTGCTGCTGGACGAGCCGACGGCCTCGCTCGATGCCACCAATCGCGCCGTCGTGGTCGAGATGATTGCCGAAAAGAAACGCGCCGGCGTTGCTCTCCTGGGCATCTTCCACGACGAGGAAGTCCGCGCCCAGGTCGCCGACCGCATCGTCGATGTCACCCTGTTCGCCCCAAGGAAAGCCGCGTGAAGCTCTCGGAAACGCCTGTGATTCACCCGACCGCGACGGTTCGGGATTCCGTCCTCGGCAAATACACCGAGATCGGCGCCAACTGCGACGTTCACCGCTCGACGCTGGGGGACTATTCGTACCTCGTCGACGGTACCCAGGTCGCCTATGCCGAGATCGGCAAGTTCGCCAACATCGCAGCGAACGTCCGCATCTATGCATCCAAGCACCCGATGCAGCGCGCCTCGCTGCATCACTTCACCTACCGCTCGAGCTGGTACTTTGAGGGCGAGGTGGACGACGCGGCGTTCTTCGACTGGCGCGCCGATCACGGTATCAGCATCGGCCACGACACCTGGATCGGCCACGGCGCGGTGATCATGCCGGGCGTAAGGGTCGGCCACGGCGCGATCATTGGTTCGAACGCGGTGGTCACCAAGGACGTCGCGGATTTCGCCATCGCTGTCGGCGTCCCCGCCAAACCGATCCGCCAACGCTTCCCCGGCTCCATCGCCGACCGACTGCTGGCGCTCGGCTGGTGGGATTGGGAGCACGAGAAACTGCACCGGGCGTTGCCGGATTTCCGCGCACTGGAGATCGAAGCCTTCCTCGAGAAGTACGAAAACTAGCGTCCAAGCCGCGCTGCCGCGACTATCGATCTATTGAGGGCGCAGCGAAAAGGCTGCGCCCTCAATGCTTTATCGAGTGTGACTCCGGCCTTTTCCACTGTCATGAACACGTCACCGAACCTTCATCCGTGCTTCGCGTTGCGGCCTTAGGTGTCAGTCCCGTTGCTTAGCGGGGTCCACGCATGCTGAAGATTTCCAAGGTGTCGCGACGGTTCGGCGCAAAGACAGCGGTCGACAACGTCAATCTGGAAATCCCCGAAGGCCAGATGGTCGGGATCATCGGCCGCTCCGGCGCCGGCAAGTCGACGCTGCTGCGGATGATCAACCGGCTCACCGACACCTCGGATGGCACTATCGCTTTCGGCAGCCGTGACGTCACCACGCTGGGCGGCGCGGCGCTGCGCGAATGGCGCTCCGACTGCGCCATGATCTTCCAACAGTTCAACCTGGTGCCGCGCATCGACGTGCTCACCAATGTGCTGCTCGGCCGGCTCAACGGCCGCTCGACGCTGATGAGCCTGTTCAACGTCTTCACCCACCAGGAGCGCGTCGATGCCATCAAGGCGCTCGACCGGCTCGACATCGCCCAGGTAGCTCTGCAGCGGGCCGGCACCCTTTCGGGCGGCCAGCAGCAGCGCGTCGCCATCGCCCGGGCGCTGATGCAGACGCCAAAGATGGTCCTCGCCGACGAGCCGATCGCCTCGCTCGATCCGCGCAATGCGCAGGTGGTCATGGACTCGCTGAAGGCCATCAACGAGCAGCAGAAGATCACCGTCATCACCAACCTCCACACCCTCGATACCGCCCGCAACTACTGCGAGCGGATCATCGGCATGGCGCAGGGCCGCGTCGTCTTCGACGGCACGGCGGACGAACTGACCGAGGCCGCGGCGCGCGAGATCTACGGTGCCGATGGCCTGAAGGAGGCCTTCTCGGAGGCCATTACCTCGACTTCGATCCGGGGCTTCACGCCGCCGCCGGTCACTCAAATCCGCGCCGAACCCGTACTCGTCAACTGACGGCGGCGCGTAGCGACTTTCCCAATCCCGCACATGCAAGGCGGGGCGGAAACCTTCAACAGGAGAGATTTATGCTGAAGAACATTCTTCTGAGCACCGTGGCGCTCGTCGCCATGGGCGCCTCTGCGACCACCACCTTCGCCCAGGAAATCAAGGAATTCCGCATCGGCATCCTTGGCGGCGAAAACGAAGCCGACCGGCTGCGCAACTACCAGTGCCTCGCCGACCACCTCAAGGAAACCTTTGGTTTCGAGAAGGTCTCGCTGTTCCCGGCCGCCGACTATGATGGCGTGATCCAGGGCCTGCTCGGCGGTACCCTCGACGTCGCCGGTCTCGGCGCCTCGGGCTATGCCAAGATCTTCCTCGCCGACCCCAAGGCCGTGGTGCCGATGTTCACCACCCAGCAGACTGACGGCTCGACCGGCTATCACTCGATCGCGCTGGCTCGCAAGGACTCGGGCATCACCGACATCATGTCCGCCAAAGGCAAGAAGCTCGGTTACGCCGATCCGGACTCGACCTCGGGCTACCTGATCCCGCTGACCCAGATCCCGACCACCACGGGCGAGGCCAACGACAAGTTCTTCGCTGCGACCTCGTTCAATGGCGGTCATGAGAACAACGTGCTCGCCATGCTCGACGGCAAGGTCGACGTGGCCGTTGACGACGCCTCGGGCGTTGGCGAGTTCACCGACGGCTGGACCTCGGGCACCGCGCACAAGATGGTCGCCAAGGGCATGCTCGACATGAACGACGTCGTCGAAGTGTGGCGCTCGCCGCTGATCCCGAATGGCCCGACCGTCGCCCGCACCGCGCTCGGCGATGAGTGGATCAAGAAGATAAACGACTTCTACATGAACCTGCCGAAGACCGACGTTGCCTGCTTCAACGCCATCGAAGGCGGCGACTTCACCGGTTACGTCCCGGTGAAGCCGGAATTCTACCAGCCCATCATCGACGCCCGCAAAGCGTCGATCGGCGGCTGATCCAGTGATCGTTTTGGGGCGGGTGCGACAAGCATCCGCCCCAAGTCTATCCAGCGACAGGCCAGACCCAGCACATGACCCTCACCGCACCCGACGCCGGCTCGGACGTCGTTCATCACGTCGACAGCGCCTGGCGCAAGCTCAGCGCGCAGCGCCGGCTCTACAGCCTCATCGGGCTGGGTCTGCTCGCCGTCGTGTTGTTCTTCTCCTTGAAGCTCGCCGACGAGAGCAATGCGGGCCATTTCGTTGAGCGCCTGCCGCACCTGTTCGATTTCACCTCGTGGCTGATCCCGCAGGACTGGAACGACGTCTGGCGTGCTTTGCTCGACCTGCCGACGCCGAACGACACCGGGACCTTCGAGACCAACTTCCCCGATGGACGGCTGCAGATAACCCCCGACTTCTACATCCCCGAGTACCTGCACCTGATGGTCATCACCATCAACGTGGCGCTGGTCTCGACGATGATCGGCTTCATCGGTGCTCTGGGCCTGGCGTTTCTCGCCGCCCGCAACATGATGCCGATCGCACCGGTGCGCTTCTTCGTGCGCCGCTTCATGGAAATTCTCCGCGCCTTCCCCGAGATCGTGGTCGCCGGGTTCTTTGCGGCGGTCCTTTCCCTTGGCCCGATCGCGGCGATCTTTGCGGTGGGCATGCACACGATCGGCGCGCTCGGGAAACTGTTCTACGAGGTGATCGAGAACATCGACATGAAGCCCGATGAGGGGCTGAAGGCGGCCGGCGGCAACTGGCTGGAGCGGGTGCGCTTCGGGGCGATGCCGCAGGTCACACCGAACTTCACCTCCTATGCGCTGCTGCGTTTCGAGATCAATGTGCGCGCCTCCACCATCATCGGTGCGGTAGGCGGCGGCGGTATCGGCGAAGAGCTGAAGCTCTCGATCTCGCGCGGCTTCGGCGCCAAGACTTTGGCGCTGATCGCACTGCTGTTCATCACCATCTTCGTCATCGACCAGTTCTCCGGCTGGCTTCGCAAGAAGCTCGTCGGCGACCAGGCGTTCCTCGTTTCGGCCTGAGGTGAACTTGAAATGACCGACCTCAGCATCGAACAACGCTTTCCTGCCGTATTCCGGCAATCGCTGGCCAAGCGCTTCCTGCCGCTGGTCCTGCTCATTGGAGTGGTGCTCTACTTCGCCTATGCGGTGTGGTTCTTCGCGCTGCCGAGCGTCCTGGCTGACGCCAAGTGGGATCGTGCCGGCAACATGCTGGCGCAGTGGATCAGCTACGACATCTCCACCGAGTTCCGGCTCGACGGCGCCACCATCGAGCCGAAATGGCCGCGCTTCGGACCGCTGGGCAACGACCCCAATCCGGACTGGATCATCGCCGAGGGCAATGGCGCGACGACGGTCGAGATTGCCGGGCCGGGCACGGCGACGACGTTCTCCAAGGCCAATGTGAGCGTAACCTACGAAGGCCAGACGGTGGTGATCCATCGCGGCGAGGTGCCGCGCATCGAGGGCGCGCAACCCGACTGGCTCGCCATCAAGGGGAGCGACGTGGTGGCCGATTTCGGCTTTGCCGGCAATGTTCGCGTGTCGCCGGAGCGGGTCAAGATCAACAAGCGCGTGCTCGGTTGGGCCAATTTCATCTTCGATACGAACTCGCCCTATTTCGGCAAATCGGCTGGCGAGGTGTGGGCGCTGTTGTGGAGCCCCGAGCGGCTCGACCCCAATCATAGCAATCTCGAACTGGCCTTCGACAACATTTGGAACAACGGCTCCTGGCAGCACGGCGACGTGTGGGTCAAGTTGCTGCAGACCATCGTCATGGCGCTGGTCGGCACGCTGTTCGCGTCGCTGATCGCCTTCCCGCTGGCGTTCTTCGCAGCGCGCAACATCACACCGTCTGGCTTTGCCAATCACGGGGTGAAGCGGTTCTTCGACTTCCTGCGCTCGGTCGATATGCTGATCTGGGCGCTGTTTTTCACCCGCGCTTTCGGGCCGGGGCCGCTCGCCGGCATCGGCGCGATCTTCCTCACCGAGGTCGGAACGCTTGGCAAGCTCTACTCCGAAGGGCTCGAGAACATCGACGACAAGGAGCGCGAGGGCATCAAGTCGGTGGGCGCCAGCCCGACCCAGGTGCAGCGCTATGGCGTGGTGCCGCAGGTGCTGCCGGTGATGATCTCGCAGACGCTATACCAGTGGGAATCGAACACCCGTTCGGCGACCATCATCGGTGCAGTAGGCGCCGGTGGTATCGGGCTGAAGCTCTGGGAGGCGATGCGCACCAATTCGAACTGGGCCAACGTCTTCTACATGGTGATTCTGATCCTCATCGTGGTGTTCGTGTTCGACAACATCTCGAATGCGCTGCGCTCACGGCTGATCGGCCGGCAGCAGTAGCTTTCGCCTCGCCTTCTTTCGGCTGTCACAATTGTTCGCTAGGCGCGGGGCCTAACGGGAGCGACCTCCAATGACCGACGAACTGATCCTCACCAATGCCCGCATCGTGCTTGCCGACGAGGTGATCCTCGGCTCGGTGAAGGTCACCGATGGTCGCATCACCGATGTCGGCGCGCCGTTCGCCGGTGGCATCGATCTCGACGGCGACTACCTGATGCCGGGCTTCGTCGAGCTCCATACCGACCACATGGAAGGTCACTACGCGCCGCGCCCCGGCGTGCGCTGGAACCCGATCGCATCGGTGCAGGCGCATGACGCGCAGGTCGCGGCTTCCGGCATCACCACGGTGTTCGACGCACTGCGTGTCGGGCTCAATGATGACAGCGGCATGCAGGCGGAGGATTTCCTGAAGCTCGGCGCGGCGATTCATGCCGGCGTCGATGCCGGGTGGCTGCGTGCCGACCACTACATCCACCTGCGCTGCGAAGTGGCGGCGCCTGATTGCCTTGAGTCTTTCGCCGCCTTCGAGGGCGACCGGCTCGTGAAGCTCGCTTCGCTGATGGACCATTCGCCAGGGCAGCGCCAGTTCGCTTCGGTCGAGGCCTATCGCAACTACTACCAGAAGAAAAAGCGCATGTCGGACGCCGAGTTCGAAGCCTTCGCCGAGCGGCGGACGCGTGAATCGGCCGAGTTCGCATTGCCGCATCGCGACGCGATTTCCGGCAAAGCACGAGAGATGGGCATCGTCCTCGCCAGCCACGACGACGCGACGGTCGAGCAGGTTGCGGACGCCACCGCGCGCGGCATCAGGATTGCTGAGTTCCCCACCAGCCTCGAAGCGGCGCAGGCGTCACGCGATGGCGGCATGTCGATCCTGATGGGGGCGCCGAACGTCGTGCGTGGCGGCTCGCACTCGGGGAACGTGTCGGCTCGCCAGCTGGCCGAGGCCGGGCTGCTCGACATCCTGTCGTCGGATTATGTGCCGTTTAGCCTGATGCAGGCGGTGTTCTCGCTGGAAGATACCATCACGCTGCCCGAGGCAGTGGCGATGGTGACGCGGCATCCGGCCGGTGCCGCCGGCTTCGAGGATCGCGGCGAGATCGCCGTCGGCAAGCGCGCCGACCTGGTGCAGGTCGCCAGCCTCGAGGGTGTCCCTGTAGTGCGCACAGTTTGGCGCGAAGGGCGGCGGGTGCTCTAGAAACAGTGAGACCGCCGCAGTTCCCTGCGGCGGTCTCACTCAATTCTACGCTGAACCTCAGTTCACGCGCTTGCCGTCCTTGTTGAACAAGTGGACGACCGAGAGGTCCGGCGCCACCTTGATCTTCGAGCCCGGCTGCGCGGTGATGCGCTCGCGGAAGATGCCGTTGATCGACTGCGTGCCGATGCGGCCGATGACCTGGGTTTCCGAACCGGTCGGCTCCAGCACGATGACCTCGATCTCGATGCCGTTCGGATCGAGGTGCAGGTGCTCGGGGCGGATGCCGTAGATGGCGGCGTCGGTGGCGCCCGGAATGGTCGGGAGCAGGATGCCGTCGGTGGTCTTGAAGCCCTCGGGTGTGGTCTGGCCGTTGATGAAGTTCATCGACGGGGAGCCGATGAAGCCGGCGACGAAGGTGTTGAGCGGACGATCATACAGGTCGAGCGGGGTGCCCATCTGCTCGATGACGCCGTCGCGCATGACCACGATCTTGTCGGCCATGGTCATGGCTTCGACCTGGTCGTGGGTCACGTAGATGGTGGTGGTCTTCAGCCGCTGGTGCAGTTCCTTGATCTCGGAGCGCATCTGCACGCGGAGCTTCGCGTCGAGGTTGGACAGCGGCTCGTCGAACAGGAAGACCTGCGGATCGCGCACGATGGCGCGGCCCATGGCGACACGCTGGCGCTGGCCGCCCGAGAGCTGGCGCGGCTGGCGGTCGAGAAGCTTTTCGAGGCCGAGGATCTGCGCGGCGCGATCGACCTTGGCCTTGATCTCGGTCTTGGGCACGCCCTTGAGCTTCAACGAGAAGCCCATGTTCTGCGCGACCGTCATGTGCGGGTAGAGCGCGTAGTTCTGGAACACCATGGCGATGTCGCGTTCCTTGGGCGGCAGGTCGTTGACCACGCGATTGCCGATGCCGATCTCGCCCGAGGTGATTTCCTCGAGGCCGGCGATCATGCGCAGCAGGGTAGACTTGCCGCATCCCGACGGGCCGACCAGCACGACGAATTCGCCGTCGGAAATGTCGACCGACACGCCCTTCAGCGCTTCAAAGCCGCCGTAGTGCTTGCCGGCCTTGTTGATGGTTACAGGTGCCATGAGGTTCCTCGTCCCTAGCGCGGGGAGTGTGCCCGCTTTCCCCCGCACCTTCGGCGACAGGTTCGGCCAGCGTCAAGGCGGGTTCGTACGGCATAATACCAAAGTCTAAGAAAACTCTAATACTAAAGTAGCATACCGTATGGCGAAGAGACCTGTTGGCGGGCTGGCTTGCCCTTCCCGTTCGAGCCGCTATTGATCAAGGCATGACCGACATCACCGCTCTCGACGCCGCAGACCCGTTCGCCCGCACCCGGGCGCTGTTCGACCTCCCGGATGGCATCATCTACCTCGATGGCAACTCGCTGGGGGCGCTTCCGCGGGCGGTGAAGGCGCGAGTCAACGACGTCGTCGCCACGCAATGGGGCGAGGGGTTGATCCGGAGCTGGAACACCCACGACTGGATCGACCTGCCGGGCCGGGTCGGCGAGCGCATCGCCAGGCTGATCGGAGCGGCGCCAGGGACGGCGATGGTAGCCGACTCCACCTCGGTGAACCTGTTCAAGGCGCTGGTGACGGCGCTGCGGCTGCGGCCGGGGCGCAAGGTGATCCTCTCCGAGCGGCACAACTTTCCAACCGACGCCTACATCGCGGCGGGTGTGGCCGAACTCTTGGGGCAGGGGCACGAACTGCGGTTGGTGGAAGCCGGAGACATCGCCGGAGCGCTAAGCGACGACGTGGCCCTGCTGTTGCTGACCGAGGTCAACTACCGCACTGGGGCGCGGCTCGACATGGTCGGGCTGACTGCCGCGGCGCACGCTGCCGGGGCGCTAACAGTGTGGGACCTGGCGCATTCCGCAGGAGCGTTCCCCGTCGATCTCAGCCGCGCCGACGCCGATTTCGCAGTTGGGTGCGGCTACAAATATCTCAATGGCGGGCCGGGCGCGCCGGCATTCATTTACGCGGCGCCGCGGCATCTCGATGGCTTGCGGCAACCGCTGACCGGGTGGCTCGGCCATGCAGCGCCGTTCAGCTTTGCCGAGACCTATCGGCCGGCCGAAGGCATCGGCGCGATGCGTGTGGGTACGCCGCCGGTGTTGTCGATGTCGGCACTGGATGCGGCGCTCGATGTGTTCGACGGCGTCGATCTCACGGCGCTGCGCGCCAAGGCGGATGCACTGTTCGAGCTGTTCACCAATGAGGTTGCGCGGCTTGCGCCGGAACTGCAACTTGCGACGCCGACCGATCGGGCTCGGCGCGGCACGCAGGTTTCACTGCGGCATCCCGAGGCATATGCGGTGATGCAGGCGCTGATCGCTGCCGGGGTGATCGGCGATTTCCGCGAGCCGGATATTCTGCGCTTCGGGCTGACGCCGCTCTATCTCAGCTTCGCCGATGTGCAGAGGGCGGCGGGCATTCTGGGGGAGGTGATGAGAACCGGAGCGTGGGACCGGCCGCAGTACAAACTACGAGCCAAGGTCGTCTGACGCCAAGGGCGTTCATTGCTGTTCATCGTTGCGGCGATCGGGCGGCGCCGGCGCGGCAATCTCAGAACAGTTCGGCTTCGCCGTGCACACCATGAGCGGCGCTACCCGACAGGGTAGGCACGCGCAACTCGTCGAGCACCAGGCTCGACCAGATTTCTTCGTAGACCGAATCCGGCGCGGTCGGCGGCAGCAGGGCGAACTGGCGCACGGCCAGTGCCATGTTCTGGCAGCGCTGCTCGATCCGGTCCTGGCCCTGGAGCGCGTTGACGATGATCCGGGCCGCCTCGCGTCGCGCTTCGTCAGCGGACATCGACCTGTCGGCGAGGAGTTCGAGGGCCTGTGTGACGCCTTCCACCATGCCGGCGGTCTGGCGTGCGGTTTCATCGAGCTCGCGGGCGAGCCTTTGGAGAGACATGTAGAGCTAAACCCCCGTAGTACGTCTCGACCATAGCGCGGATTTCTGAATGGCTCCTTGCGAATGCGGCGGGTCAGGGTCAACGCGAGCGGTTTGGTTAGCGCTTCACTAACGAATTGACGGTAACGATGACATACTAGGTTTTCTCGGGTCGAACGTTACTATGGTCTTGTCGAGTTCACTGCCTCCCGAGTTCGATCGTGGTGTGGTGACGACCGTACATCAGGGTGATTGCCTGGTGTCGAACGAGCCCGACCTCACCTTCTCCACCGTGCTGGGCAGTTGCATTTCGGCCTGCGTCCGCGACCGCGTCGCGAACGTCGGCGGGATGAACCACTTCCTACTCGCCGAACAGTCGGCGTCGGCGGCCGATCGCTACGGCGCCTCGGCGCGCTATGGCGCGTTCGCCATGGAACAACTGATCAACAAGGTGCTGACGCGCGGCTCGGGCCGTAAGGCCAACCTCGAGATCAAGGTGTTCGGGGGCGGCAAGATCAACGGTGCGCTCGACGATATCGGGCTCAAGAACATCGAGTTCGTGCGGGAGTTCCTCGCTAATGAAGGCTACGAGATGGCCAAGGAAGATCTCGGCGGCACCTACGCGCGCCGCGTGATGTTCAAGCCTTACTCGGGCAGGGCGTTCATCAAGCGGCTCGACAACACCGCCAACGCCTCGATCGCCAAGGAAGAATTGGCGGTTGCCGCCAGCCGCCGCAGCATCATCACCAAGCCGGTGGTCGACGACATCGAACTGTTCTGAGTGGGCAGCCTTACCAAGTCGTTACGCGTAGGCTGCGCAGTATAGGTTTGATTAACCATTCCGGTTTTAGGGTCGCGGCGAGGGCCTGGGGAGGCCCGTCGGGGCTCGGTGATTCGTGCGGCGCTTCAGCGTAGCGCTCATCGCTAATCTTTGCTGGCTTGCCGCCGCGCTGATCGCGCTCGGCGGCGTGTTGCTGTTCGGCGTCGGTCTAGCCAGCGCGGCGCTGGCGGTTCTGGCGACAGTTGGCGCAATGGCCGGGTCGATGACCGTGGCGTTGCGCGCTGACCGTGCATTTGCTGGGCGACTTGCGGCAATCGGGCAAGCGGTAGGCGTGCGGACCGGCGAGGCCACCAGCCTCGAGGCAATCGTCCAAAGCCTCTGCACCCGGCTGGATCGGGCTTACAACTTCAAGTCAGCGTTCTCCAGCATGCGGCAGCCAGCGGCGCTGGTCGATGCCGATGGCGAGGTGCTTGGGGTCAGCAATGGCCTGGCGCTGGTGGAGCCGAGGGCGGAGGAGGGCGGGCTGATTTCGGATGTGCTGGGCGGTGGCGTGCTGCTCGAGGACATGGCCGAGGAGAGTATCGCCGTGGTGGGTGACCGGCGTTACGTGGCTGAGCGGCGGGAATTGGGAGGCGGCCGCTCGATCATCGAGTTTACCCCGGCGGGCCATCACATTGCCGACGATGACTTCGACGCATTCGTCACGGCGCTCAGCAACGGCCGAACGGGTTTCAGGTTCGACGACTGGGGCATGCAGCATTCGCCCGCACTGAAGGCGCTGGGCGGCGCGCTGGAACAGCTCGATCGCGGCGTAAAGGCGATCGGGCAGTTGCTGGCAGGGGAAGAGGTCGACGCGCTGTTGCTGATGGGCTCGGGTGGCCTAGCGCCGGAGGTGCGGCGCTTCGGTACGATGCTCGAAGCCATCCTCGACGAGCGCGATGAGGCGGTGGCGGCCAAGGAACAGCTCGAAGCCAAGATGGAAGCGATCCTCCGAGCCATCGACCGCTATCGCGCCAGCGTCAGTAGTCTCGCGGAACTCGCTGACCAGAGCCGGGCAGGGCTCACTGTCGCGTCGAGCGCCATCGAGAAGGGGCGGGTCAAGGCGCAATCGGTGCGCACTCTGGAGCGACAGGCCGTGGCCCTGGCGGCAGATGCGGCGCTGGCGGTGCAGCGCACCAGCGTGTCGGTGGGTGGCGTTGAGAGCACGACGGCCGAGATCGACCGCATGGTCAACAATATCGAGGATGTGAGCTTCCGTACTAATCTGCTGGCACTTAACGCAGCGGTCGAAGCGGCGCGGGCCGGAGAGAAGGGCGCAGGCTTCGCCGTGGTTGCCGCTGAAGTCCGGACGCTGGCGCAGGCGACGCAGAAGGCGGCCCGGGAGATCAAGTCGCTGGTCGGCGTGTCGCGGCGCGAGGCGAGTGCGTCGGTGGCGGAGACCGCATCGCTCAAAAAAATACTGTCCGGGCTCGGCGGGCATTTAGAGAATCTAAGCAATGAGACGGACATGATCGCCGGTGCACTGGATGAGGGCAGCGGCGCCATCGCCCGGCTGGACGGCAGCGTAGCTGCGGTCGGGTCGGAGGCGGCAAGAGCCCTGCAACTCCCGGCGCGCAGACGACAGGCCTAGAACGGGCCGCAGGGGGCAGTATGGAACAGGGCGAATTTGCCCTCAGTGACCGCGAGTTCAATCGGGTCAAGGCACGCGTCTATCAGGAAGCCGGGATATCGCTGTCGGAGGCC
Organism: Devosia sp. P2_G7; assembly: GCF_056403495.1. Taxonomy (NCBI): domain Bacteria; kingdom Pseudomonadati; phylum Pseudomonadota; class Alphaproteobacteria; order Hyphomicrobiales; family Devosiaceae; genus Devosia; species Devosia sp. P2_G7. The sequence goes on along the minus strand of NZ_JBFUFI010000001.1, from coordinate 129,714 downwards.
AAGCGCACGCTCGTCGTGTCGCGGCTCGGCAAGCTGGTGCGCACGCTGCGGCTCAACTCGTTCGATGCCTATCTCGACTATCTCGAGCAGCGGGGAACACCGGCCGAAGCGCAGGATTTCGTCAACGCGTTGACAACTAACCTGACGCGGTTCTGGCGTGAGGATCACCATTTCGAGCATCTCGAAAATTACGTGCGCCAGTTGATGGCGCAGCGGCCACGGATGGGGGCGAATGGGCGCCCGAAGCTCCGGATCTGGTCGGCAGGTTGCTCCACGGGGCAGGAGCCCTACACCATCGCGCTGGGCCTGCTCGCTGCCCTTCCCGAGCTCAAGCGCTGGGACTTCCGCATCCTCGCGACCGACATCGATACCAATGTCGTGGCGAAGGCGGCCGGCGGGGTCTACCCCGAGGCAGAGCTCAACGGGCTATCGCGGGAACGAAGTGCCCTGTTCGAGCGAGCGGGTGCCGGACAGGTGCAGATCCCTACGGCGGTGCGCGAGCTGATCTCGTTCAAGCCGCTCAACCTGATGAACAACCCCTGGCCGATGCGGGGCCCGTTCGACGCGGTGTTCTGCCGGAACGTGGCGATCTATTTCGACAAGAAGACACAGGGCGAACTGTTCTCGCGGCTCGGGGCGATCCTCGTGCCGGAAGGGTTCCTCTATATCGGGCACTCGGAGAACCTGGGTGCCGGCGGCAGCAACTTCCGGCTGGTGGGCAAGACCATTTACCAGGCCCGGACACAGCAGAAGGCTAGGGACGCAGCATGAGCATCAAGGTGCTGGTCGTCGACGATTCCGCACTCATTCGCGAGGTGCTGAGCCGCACCTTGGGCAAGGACGGCGACATCGTAGTGGTGGGCACGGCCGAAGATCCGATCGAGGCGCGCAGCAAGGTCAAGGATCTCAACCCGGACGTGGTGACGCTCGATATCGAGATGCCCAACATGAATGGGTTGCAGTTCCTGGACAAGTTGATGCGGCTCCATCCCCTGCCGGTAGTGATGGTTTCGACCCTGACCACCAAGGGTGCGAGCGAGACGCTGCTGGCGCTGGAACTGGGCGCGGTGGATTTCGTCGCCAAGCCCAATGCCACGCTGTCGGGTGGGCTCGATGCGTTTGGCGAGAACCTGCGCCAGAAGGTGCGGGCGGCAGCCAATTCCGACGTGAAGGGCCGCGCCTTGAAGGCACCGCCGGCCAAGGTGCCGGTGCGCACGGCTGCCGCGCCGAACGGTGCGCTGATCGCCATCGGCGCGTCAACCGGCGGGGTCGAAGCGATCCGCGTGGTGCTGAGCCAGATGCCGCCGGACTGTCCGCCGATCGTCATCGCGCAGCATATGCCGGCGGGGTTCACGACACGCTTTGCCGGCAGGCTCGACGAACTGACCGAATTGACGGTGGTCGAAGCCGAGGACCGGATGCCACTGCTGCCGGGGCATGCCTACGTGGCGCGGGGCGATTTCCACCTGCGGGTCGAGCGCAGCTCGGGCCAGTTGAAGTGCCGGGTCACACAGGACGAACTGGCGTCGGGACACCGGCCGAGCGTCGATGTGCTGTTCGAATCCGTGGCCAAGACCGTCGGCTCGATGGCGGTGGGCGCGATCCTCACCGGCATGGGCCGCGATGGGGCGCGCGGGCTGAAGCTGATGCGCGATGCCGGCGCCTACACGGTGGGGCAGAGCCAGGCCTCCGCGCTGGTCTACGGCATGCCGCGCGTGGCGTTCGAAGAGGGCGCGGTGATCGAACAGGCGCCCGTCGAGAGTATCGCGGCCCGGCTGGCGGCGGCACTGACGCGGCTCAAATCCGCAGCATAACGCGGCTATCGATTGAAGGTTTGGTAACGGAAAGTGCCTAGGGTTTTTCGATACGCGACCCGTGCGTTTCCCGGGCAGCTAGAAGGCGCAGCGTAACTATGCCGAAGGCAAGTGCAGTCAGCGTGATGATCGTGGATGACCAGCAGTCGATGCGGGGCATCTGCAAATACATCCTCACCCAGCTGGGTTTCACCAACATCGTCGAAGCCAAATCGGGACGCGATGCGCTCGGCAAGCTCGAAAAGAGCAGTGTCGACCTGATCATTTCCGATTGGAACATGGACGATATCGACGGGCTGACGCTGCTGCGCGTCATCCGCAAACACCCCAAGACGCAGGCGATGCCCTTTATCATGGCCACCGGCCGCTCCGACAAGGAGCAGGTCAAGGAGGCGATTTCCTCGGGCGTGAACAACTACATCATCAAGCCGTTCGATGCCTCGACGATGAAGAAGCGCATCGAGGCGGTGATCGGGGTGTTGTCCTAGGGCGTTCGCCTAGCGCCGAAACCGCCAAGGCCGCCTTCCGGGCGGCCTTTGTTTTTGCGCCCGATGTAATCGACTACACGCCCGGAAACGCTGGGGCGGCTACGCATCGTTCCGTAACACGAAATTAATCCGCCGTGCCTAGTCTTTGCGCAGTCGTGCATGGGCCTTGGGGGATGAGGTCGACGTAGTGGCGGGCGGACGATTCCGGCCTGCCTTCAACGTTTCCACCCCTCAGCAGGCCGCCACTCTGGGGGAGGATGGCATGGGTTGGCTTCCGAAGTTCAAGATCGCGCAAAAGTTGCCGCTGGCGCTGGTCGGGTCGGCGCTGCTGGTCAGCGCGGGGGTCGGTATCGCCAGCTATCTCATCGGCTCGAGCACGGTCGACCGGATGAGCATCCGGCAGATGCAGATGGTGGCCGATGACCGGGCGAAATCGTTCGAGACCTACCTCGAGACCATCCAGTCCGACCTGGTGAACCAGGCGGCGGCGGAGAGCGTGCAGACGACACTGCGCGACTTTGCCATCGGCTGGGGTCAGTTCGCGACCTCGAAGCCGGCGGTTGATCCAATCGCCACGTTGCGCGGCAACTATATCGACAACAACCCGAACGCCGCCGGGGCTCGGCAGGCGCTCGATACGCCGGTGCAGGCGCCGGGCGCCAAGAAGTGGAACTATGATTTCCTCCACTCCAAGGTGCACCCGAATTTCCGCCGCCAGCTCGAAGCGCGCGGCTATTCGGACCTGTTCCTCCTCGATCCCAAGGGGAACCTCGTCTACTCGGTGATGAAGAACGACGATTTCGCCCGAAACTTCGGTGAAGGTGGTGATCTCGCCGATAGCGGTCTCGGCCGGGCATTCCGCGCCGCGGCGGCATTCACCGAGCCGGGCAAGGTCGCCTTCGAGGATCTGAGCCTTTACGCAGTGGCCGGCATGCCTGCGAGCTTTCTCGCGACGCCCGTGTTCGATCCGCGCAACAAACTGGTCGGGGTGATGGCGATCGAGATGCCGATCGCGTCGATCAATGCCATGATGCAGGACAATGCCAACCTCGGGCAGACCGGCGAGAGCTTCCTCGTCGGCGCCGACAAGCTGTTGCGCTCGGACTCGGTATTTTCGGAGGGCGACGACACGCTCACCGCGAGCTATGACGGCCCGGTGGTGGACGCGGCGCTCGCCGGCGCCGATGGCAACGGCGTTACCACCAACTACCGCGGCATGCGGATGCTGGCAACGGCCACGCCGGTGACGTTCAACGGCACCAGTTGGGCCATGGTGACCACGATGGGCGAGGACGAAGTGTTCACGCCGGTGGTCGAGATGCGCAACACGATGCTGCTGGTGGGTGCCGGGCTGCTCGCAGCGGCGGCGCTGCTGGGGTTCCTGTTCTCGCGCAGCATTTCGAAGCCGATCAGCCGGCTGACCGATACGATGGGCGCGCTGGCCCAGGGTAACCTCGAGGTCGAGGTGAAGGGCGCTGAACGCAGCGACGAGATCGGCGACATGGCCAAGGCCGTGCAGGTGTTCAAGGAGAATGCGCTGAAGGTCACCGAGATGACCGAGGGCGAGCGGACGGCATCGGTGCAGCGCCGGGTGGAGCGCACTTCGATGATGCAGACGCTGCAGAAGGCGTTCGGCGAAGTGGTGGACGCGGCGATCGCCGGCGATTTCTCTAAGCGGGTGGAGGCCGAGTTCCCCGATGCCGAGCTCAACGCGCTGGCACATGGCGTCAATGAGTTGGTGTCGACGGTCGATCGCGGCGTCAGCGAGACTGGCGAGGTGCTTGCCGCACTGGCGAAGACCGACCTGACCCACCGGGTGCAGGGCGACTACCAGGGGGCGTTCCTGCGGCTTAAGACCGATACCAATGCAGTGGCTGAAAAGCTCGGCGAGATTGTCACCGGGCTCAAGCAGACTTCGCGCTCGCTGAAGACGGCGACGGGTGAGATTCTGTCCGGTGCCAATGATCTTTCCGAGCGCACCACCAAGCAGGCGGCGACGATCGAAGAAACGTCGGCGGCGATGGAGCAGCTTTCGGGCACCGTGCTGGCCAATGCCGAGCGCGCCAAGGATGCCTCAAATGTCGCGGCGACTGTGACCCGCACCGCGGAAGACGGTGGGCAAGTGATGCGTCAGGCGACCGAGGCGATGGAACGGATCACCAACTCGTCGGGCAAGATCTCGAACATCATCGGCATGATCGACGACATCGCCTTCCAGACCAACCTGCTGGCGCTCAACGCATCGGTGGAAGCGGCTCGTGCCGGCGATGCCGGCAAGGGCTTTGCTGTGGTGGCGGTGGAAGTGCGGCGGCTGGCGCAGTCGGCAGCCGGTGCGTCGAATGAGGTCAAGGCGCTGATCGAGCAATCGGGCAGCGAGGTGAAGGGCGGCTCGAAGCTGGTCGCGGAAGCCGCCGCCAAGCTTGAAGCTATGCTTGTCGCAGCGCGGTCGTCGAACGAGCTGATGGACTCGATCGCGCGGGCCAGCCAGGAGCAGGCCTCCGCGATCGAAGAGGTCAACGCCGCTGTTCGCACCATGGACGAGATGACCCAGCACAACGCGGCGCTGGTCGAAGAAACCAATGCCGCGATCGAGCAGACCGAGGCGCAAGCGACTGAACTCGACCGGATCGTCGAGGTGTTCCGCACCGGCGATGCCAGCGCGCCGGTCCGCGCCACTGAGCCTGCCAAGGGCATCCGTGCCCTGCAGGACAAGGTGCGCTCGGCGGCCAAATCCTATCTCAGCCACGGCAACGCTGCCGTCGACAAGGACTGGTCCGAGTTCTGACCAACACGCCAGAAGGCCCCGCGACAAGTCCAGAAAGGACGACCATGCGCAAGTTGCACCGGATCATCGCCGCCACCGTAATCGGGGCGTTGCCCCTTGCCGGCGGCGCCTATCTCGGGGCGCAGGTCAGCCGCGAGGCCGCTGCGGCGCAACGGGAAGCCGCGGGGATGCACTATGCTGGCCTGGTCTTGCCGGAGCTGGTGAGTCTCGCGCGCGATGGCGCCGCCCCGGCGGGGAACCCGGCACTGGCCGAGGCGGCCCGCACCGGCGACGCGACGTTTGGCACGAGCGCGCTGTCTCAAGCCTATGACGAGCTGAAAGCAGAACTGGCGTCCGGGGCGCATCCGGCGGCGGCACGCAACGCCGCAGCGATGCTGGTGGCGCGCATCCACGAGAGTTCCGGACTGCTGGCGGAACCCGATGGGGCGGCGACGCAACTGACGCAGGTGCCGCAGGCGGCCAATGCTGCGCCACTGTCGCCGGCGCTGATGAATGCGACGCGCTATGCCGTTGCGGTGTTGCCGGCAGAGATCAAGCGGCTCGAAGAAGTGCTGGCCGAGTTCCGCGCCGCCACTGCGAACGCCGGTGCGACGCCCGAGGGCAAGGCCTATGCGGCAGCGGCAACGGCGCTGGCAGACCGAGTAGCGGCCGGCATCGCGGTGATCCCCGATACCAAGGCGCGCCTGGCGTTCGATTGGACCGGTCTCGATACCGCACATGACACATTCCAGGATGCAGCACTGGCGCTAGGCCGCGTGTCACAGGCGGCGATGCAGCAAGCGCTCGATCAGCGGATCTCGGTGTCCAGCTCGAGCCTGACCTGGATTGGTGCGGCGAGCGCGGTACTCGCACTGCTCTTCGGCGCCGCTGCCTATCTGGGGCTGGGTCGGATCGGTCAACCTGCGATTAAGGAACCTTCCCTATCGTTTGCGGCGGGGAAGAGCGGAGCAGCCGGGCACGAAAGCCCCGGCGACATGGGGGCTAGAATGGCCACGACCTCTGCGCACGCCAAAGGCGGGCTGAAGCTCACCACGGCAATTTCGGCAACAGTGTTTCTCGCGGTGACAGCTGCCATCGCGGCAGTGCTGTTCGCGGTGTGGACGATGCTCGCGGCCAACACGCGGGATACGGCCGACCAGCGGCTAGCAGCGGACTTGCGGATCGCGGCGGCGATCCTTGAGGTGAACCTGCCGAACTCCGACATCTTCTGGAGCGAGGACGGTCAGCTCGAAAAGATCGAGGCAAAGGCGATGCCGAAGTTCCGTAACCACGATCTGATCGACACGATCGGGCGGGTGACGGGCGACACCGCGACGCTGTTCGTGTTCGATCCCGAGAGTCAGGACTTCATCCGCAAGTCGACCACCATCCTCGACGACAAGGGCGAGCGCATCCTCGAGACGCCGCTGGCGCGCGAGGGCGCGGCCTATCCGGTGGTGGTGGCAGGCGGCACCTATCAGGGCGAAGCGAACGTGCTGGGGACGCCCTATTATGCAATCTATCGGCCGATCCTGAACCTCAACAACGAGGTGATCGGGCTGGTCTATGTCGGCATTCCGAAGGCAGAGATCGACGCGGTGGCGACGGATGGCCTGAAGCTGCTCGGGCTGGTGGGCGCGGTGGCGGTACTGGTGATGGGGGCGCTGTCGGTGTTCGCGGTGTCGCGGATGATGCGGCCGGTGCCGCGGCTGTCGAAACGCATGCAGTTGTTGGCCGAAGGTGACCTCGAAAGCCAGATTCCATACATCGGCCTCAGGAACGAAATCGGCGAGATGGCGCGCAACGTCGAAGTGTTCCGCGCCAATGCGCTGAAGGTTCAGGAGATGACCGAGGACGAGCGGCTGGCGCTGGCGCAGCGTCGGGCCGAGCGGACCGAAATGATGCAGTCGCTGCAGCAGAGTTTCGGCGAAGTGGTCGACGCAGCGACCGCGGGCGATTTCTCGCGGCGGGTGGAAACGCAGTTCGCCGATGACGAGCTCAATCGCCTGGCGGGCAGCGTCAACACGCTGGTGGGGACGGTGGAGCGGATCATTGGCGACACGGGTGCGGCGCTGGCCGCATTGGCCGATACCGACCTGACGCACCGCATCGAGGGCGGCTACGAGGGTGCGCTCGGGCAGTTGCGCGACGATGCCAATGAGGTGGCCGAGAAGCTGAGCGCCATCGTGATGACGCTGAAGCACACCTCGCGGTCGCTGAAGACGGCGACCGGCGAAATCCTCTCGGGTGCCAACGACCTTTCCGAACGGACGACGCGGCAGGCGGCAACGATCGAGGAAACCAGCGCGGCGATGACGCTGCTCGCCGACACTGTGCGGGCCAATGCCGAAAAGGCCGAGGATGCGCGGCATGTCGCCGAAGAGGTGAGCCGCACGGCCGAAGCCGGAGGCTCGGTGATGCAGCAGGCCAACGTAGCGATGGAGCGGATCACCCAGTCGTCGGCCAAGATCTCCAACATCATCGGCATGATCGACGACATCGCCTTCCAGACCAACCTGCTGGCACTGAACGCTTCGGTCGAAGCGGCGCGTGCCGGTGAGGCCGGCAAGGGCTTTGCCGTGGTGGCGGTCGAAGTGCGCCGGCTGGCGCAGTCGGCGGCGCAGGCTTCGTCCGAGGTGAAAGTGCTCATCGAGCAGAGCGGCGCCGAGGTCAAGGGCGGGACCAAGCTCGTTGCGGAGGCGGCGGACAAGCTCGAAACCATGCTGGCGGCCGCGCGGCGCTCCAATACGCTAATGGCGGCGATTGCTGAGGACAGCCGGCAGCAGGCTGGATCGATCGACGAGGTCAACGCAGCGGTGCGGCAGCTCGACGAGATGACGCAGCACAACGCGGCGCTGGTCGAGGAGATCAACGCGGCGATCGAGCAGACCGAGGCGCAGGCCGGCGAGGTCGACGGTATCGCCGAGATCTTCACCGTCGACGACGCCGCACCAGGCCGCCGAGCTGCCTGATCAGGGTCGGCCGGGCCACCCGTCCGGCCGCCGTTTTTCCGACCAAAGTCTAGCCGCCGGGTCGGTCCGTTTGACCGGATGTTAACGCTGCCATGCTGTGATCGTCGAGAGACGCAGAACGCATTTCCAGCTGTCGACACTCCAGAAGGACAACGACTCTCCATGCCGGCCAAAACCATTTTCAAGCTGCCGACGCTCAAGCTTCGGGGCTCAATCATTCTCGCCGCTGCCGCAATCTTCACCGTGGCAATCGGCTCATCGCTCTACTACGTCGTCTCCAGCAATCGTGCGCAGGACCTGGCGCAGGCCGACGAAGTCGTCGGTGGCCTGGCAGTGACGGAAGCACAGAAGATCAATGCGTTCCTCAGTGAGTACGCCACAGCGGCGAACTCCACTGCACAAACCGCCAGCGCATTGCTCGCCAACCCAGCGACCTCGCCCGATATCTACGGTGCGGTGGTGACCAAGCAGCTCGAGACGCTCGAGAATGCGCTCGGCGTCTACATGATGTTCGCGCCGGAATCGCAGCTGGCGAGTGCGCCGGCGTTCGCGGGTTCGGCTTTCGCCTACAAGGACCAGCATGTCGGCGTCTATGCGGCGCGTGGCGCCGACGGCAAGCCGGCGTTCCAGTCGCTGGAACAGGCCGGCGGTGGCTACGACACGTGGTTCACCAATCCGCTGAAGGCGGGCAAGGCCGAGATCGCGGGGCCCGATAATTACGACGGCGTGCTCTACACCACCTTCAGCGACATCATTCACGACGCTGCCGGCAAAGCCGTTGGCATGACCGGCGTATCGTTCAACGGCAACGCGCTGGCGACGCTGATCGGTGGGACCGTGCCGATGGGCACCGGTTTCATGGGCGTGATCAACCAGAAGAACGTATGGGTGGTGAACCCGGATCCCAAAATCGTTGGCACCGAAGTTACCGAGCCGTGGGCGCTTGAAGCGACCACCGCGATGCAGAGCGCCGAGACGTTCAGCTCGACGGGTGAGGCTGCTGGCCAGACCTGGAAGATGACGGCGCAGAAGGTCAACCTTCCCGGTACCGATCAGTCATGGACCGTGATTGTCGCCGTGCCGCAGTCGACGCTGCTCGCCGATTCCGAGGCGCAACTGCTCAGCCTGCTGATCGGCGGCGCAATAATCCTCGTGCTTGGCCTCGTGGCCTTCGCCTGGCTCGGCACGTCGATCGCCCGGCCGGTGAACAAGATGACCGGCGTGATGCGCAAGATCGCCGACGGCGACTACCAGGTCGAAGTGCCGTACGGCGCTCGCCGGGACGAGATCGGCGACATGGCCAAGGCAGTCGAGGTGTTCCGCGAGAACGGCCTCAAGGTCGCCGAGATGACCGAAGCGGATGCGGCGCGGATCATCCGCGACCAGCAGGCGCGCACCGCGATGATGGCCGAACTGCAGAAGGCGTTCGGGCAGGTGGTGGACGCGGCAGTTGCCGGCGACTTCTCGCAGCGTGTCGAGACGGAGTTCCCGGATGCCGAACTCAACGCCATTGCCGGGAGCATCAACAACCTGGTCGCGACAGTCGATCGCGGCCTCGGCGAGACGGGCGAGGTTCTGGCGGCGCTGGCCGACACCAATCTCACCAAGCGCATGGAGGGCCAGTACGAAGGCGCCTTCGCTCGGCTGCGTGACGACACCAATGCGGTGGGCGACAAGCTGAGCAGCATTGTTGGTCAGCTCAAGGAGACCTCGCGTTCGCTGAAGACGGCGACCGGCGAGATTCTTTCCGGTGCCAACGACCTCTCCGAACGCACCACCAAGCAGGCGGCGACGATCGAGGAAACCTCGGCGGCGATGGAACAGCTCTCGACCACCGTGCTGCAGAACGCGGAACGGGCCCGCGAGGCGAGCGAAGTGGCGAGCACCGTCACCCGCACCGCCGAAGAGGGCGGCCAGGTCATGGGCGATGCGAACTCGGCCATGGAGCGGATCACCCAGTCGTCGGCGAAGATCTCCAACATCATCGGGTTGATCGACGACATCGCCTTCCAGACGAACCTCCTGGCGCTCAACGCCTCGGTGGAAGCGGCACGGGCCGGCGATGCCGGCAAAGGCTTCGCGGTGGTTGCCGTGGAAGTACGTCGCCTTGCGCAGTCGGCCGCCAGCGCGTCGAGCGAAGTGAAGGCGCTGATCGAGCAGTCGGGCAGCGAAGTGAAAGCCGGCTCGAAGCTGGTTGCGGACGCAGCAGCTCGTCTCGCCGCGATGCTGGAAGCGGCGCGTTCGAGTAACGCGCTGATGGACGGCATCGCCCGCGACAGCCGCGAGCAGGCCTCGGCGATCGAAGAGGTGAACACCGCAGTGCGCCAACTCGACGAGATGACGCAGCACAACGCAGCGCTGGTCGAGGAGACCAACGCGGCGATCGAGCAGACCGATGGGCAGGTGAACGAACTCGACCGGATCGTCGACATCTTCACCATTTCCGGTGCGTCGCACACCAAGGTGGTCCAGGTTGCTCCGCCCTCCCGTGGCATCAAGGGCCTGCAGGAGCGGGTCAAGAAGGCCGCGAGTTCGTACTTGAGCCACGGCAACACCGCGATCGACAAGGACTGGGCGGAATTCTGACCGGCCTGAAAATAACCCTGACACTCGGTGTCAGGTGACTCATGCGAAACCCTCTCCGTCGTCACTATGGAGAGGGTTTTCTTCATGCCCCAGACACTCGAACTCGTCACCTTTCGGCTCGCCCGCGGCACCGGCCAGCAATTCGTCGATGCCAACGCGGCAGTCAGCGACTGGCTGAAGCGGCAGCCGGGGTTCGTGTCCCGCCACCTCGCCGAGCGCGACGACGGCAGCTTCGTCGACATCGTGTTCTGGCAGACGCACGAAGCGGCACTGGCGGCGAGCGGCAAAATGATGGAAGAGATGGCCCAGAGCGAGGCCATGACCATGATCGATCCCATGGGCCTCGAGATGAGCCATGGCAATATCCGACTCTCGGTCGACTGAAATGGTCGCCGATCTTCTACAAATCGTCCGGTCCTTCCCGCAGCCGATCGCCGACCTGGCGCAGAACCTCGCCTTGACGCTGCTGTCGGTGCGCCCGGACCTCGATGCCAAGGCGCGGCTCGGCTGGGGTTCGGTGAACTATCGGCACCCGAAGGCGGGGTTCGTGTGCGCGATCTTCCCGATGGAAGATCACGTCTCGCTGGTGTTCGAGCATGGAAGATTGCTGAGCTCCTCGCTGCTTGAGGGCGACGGCAAGCAGGTGCGCTACATCCGGTTCGAGCCGGGTGCCAAGATCCCCGAAGACGAGATCGCCATCCTCTTGGCCGAGGCCATTGCGCTCAAGGCGTGAGCCGTGCAGAAAACCGGGAGACCCTCTAGGAGATATCCCGCATGGCGCGCATCGGCCTCGTGGCGCACGACGACAAGAAGGACGAACTGGTCGCCTGGGCCAAGCTCAATCGGGACAAGCTCGCGCTGCACGAACTCTGGGGCACCGGCACGACCGGTGGCCGCGTCACTGATGGCACTGGCCTGCCGGTTACGCGGCTGTTGAGCGGGCCGCTCGGCGGCGACGCGCAACTGGGTGCGATGATCGCCGAGGGGCGGCTCGATGCGCTGATCTTCTTCCAGGATCCGCTGACGGCCATGCCGCATGACGTCGACATCAAGTCGCTGACCCGGCTGGCGACTCTGTACAACATTCTGTTCGCGCCGAACCACAAGACCGCCGACGCGGTACTCGCCGCGCTTTGACCATCTGGTCAAAGCCCGTGCAAAGCTATAGAAGCCGCCCCCAATCGAAGCGCGGTGTTGGTTGACCGGTGTTTGTGCATATGCGCAGATGACCGCAAAACCGGCATAAGCCGCGAATAAGAACTATTCATCAGGACGGGGGCGGGGTGTCCTTCGACGCAGTCATCGACGTGCAGAACGTCAGCAAGCGCTTTGGCGGCTTGCGCGCAGTCAACGATTGTTCGCTACGGGTCGAGCGTGGCTCGATTACCGGGCTGATCGGCCCGAACGGCGCCGGCAAATCGACGCTGTTCAATCTCGTGGCCGGCAATATCGTGCCCGACAGCGGCAGGATCATCTTTGATGGCCAGGATGTTACCGGGTTGAAACCGCATCAGCTGTTTCATCGCGGCATGCTGCGCACCTTCCAGATCGCGCATGAATTCTCCAACATGACGGCGCTCGAGAATCTGATGATGGTGCCCTCGAGGCAGGCCGGTGAGAACCTCGTCAGCACCTGGCTGATGCCGGGCGCGGTGAAAGCCAGCGAACATCATGTCCGGCAGAAGGCGCTCGATGTCATCGACTTCCTCAAGCTCGGGCACGTGAAGTACGAGCTCGCGGGGAACCTTTCGGGCGGGCAGAAGAAGCTGCTGGAACTCGGTCGCACAATGATGGTCGACGCCAAGGTGGTGCTGCTCGACGAAGTCGCGGCCGGCGTCAACCGCACACTGCTGCAGGATCTCGCCGCCAATATCGAACGGATGAACCAGGAGCTCGGCTACACCTTCTTCGTCATCGAGCACGATATGGATCTGATCGGGCGGCTTTGCGACCCGGTGATCGTCATGGCGCAGGGCGAGAAGATCGCCGAGGGTCCGATGAGCGAGATCCGCGCCAACCCAGAGATTATCGAGGCCTATTTCGGCTCTCCGGTGGGGGCCGCGTAATGGCACTTCTCGACATCAAGGACGTCGTCGGCGGGTACGGCGGCGCGCCGATCCTTAACGGCGTCAACATCGCAATCGAGCAGTCCGATATCGGGGTGATTGTCGGACCGAACGGGGCCGGCAAATCGACAACGCTGAAGGCGATCTTCGGGCTGTTGAAGGTCACCGAAGGCGCTATCCTGTTCCACGGCGAGGAGATCCAGAACTCGCTGCCGGATCGGCTGGTGCCGAAGGGGCTGAGCTTCGTGCCGCAGGAAAAGAACGTATTCACCTCGATGACCGTCGAGGAGAACCTCGAAATGGGGGCGTTCACCCGGGCTGACGATTTCAAGCCGACGATGGAATGGGTCTACGACATGTTCCCGGTGCTGCGCGAGAAGCGTCGGCAGCCGGCCGGTGAGCTGTCGGGCGGGCAGCGCCAGATGGTGGCGATGGGCCGTGCGCTGATGAGCCAACCGAAACTCTTGCTGCTCGACGAGCCGTCGGCGGGCCTCTCGCCGCGCTACGTGCTCGAGATCTTCGAGCAGATCGTCAAGGTCAACAAGGCGGGCGTCGCTATCCTGATGGTCGAGCAGAACGCACGGCAGGCGTTGGCCTTCGCGTCACGCGGGTTTGTGCTCGCGACCGGCAAGAACCGTTTCACCGGCACGGGCGCCGAACTGATCGCCGATCCCGAAGTCGCCAAGAGCTTCTTGGGGGGCTGAGGGGCAAATGAACGAACTGATCTTCTTCTTCAACAACGTCATCGTCGCTGGCGTCGTGCTGGGTTCGATCTATGCTGTCGGCGCCATCGGCGTGACGCTGATCTTCGGCATCCTCCGCTTCGCGCATTTCGCCCATGGCGACATGATGACCATGGGGGCGTTCATCGCCTTCCTCCTCGCCATGGCGGCGACGGCGCTCGGCATCACCACGCCGATCGTCCCCACCGGGTTTCTGGTGCTGCCAATCGCGATGATCCTTGCCGCGATCATCGCGCTGGGACTCGACAAGGGCTTTTACGCGCCGCTGCGCAAGCGCGGCGCGCGGCCGGTGACCATGCTGATCGCCTCGATCGGCGTGACGCTGATCATCCAAGGTGTGATCCGGCTGTTTTTCGGCTCGGGCACCTATTCGTTCTTCGAGACCGAGCAGAAGCAGTTGATCCGCATCCCGGTGCCGCTCGAAGGCGTGACCCGGACGATCAACTTCACCCAGCCGCAGTTGCTGATGATCCTCTGCACGGCGGCTGCGGTGATTGCACTGCACCTGTTCCTGACCCGCTCGCGGCTGGGCAAGGCGATGCGCGCCATGGCCGACAATGCCGACCTAGCGCAGGTCTCGGGCATCAACACCAAGCTGGTGGTGCGGGTGACCTGGATCATCGCCGGCTCGCTCGCGGCGATGGCCGGTACCATGCTGGCGCTCGACGTGAACCTGAAGCCGGACCTGGCGTTCAACATCGTGCTGCCGATCTTCGCAGCGGCGATCGTCGGTGGGCTCGGGCAATCCTACGGTGCCATCGCCGGCGGCTTCCTCATCGGTTTCGCCGAGACGATGGCGATCTTCAACTGGTCGGTGCTGCTGCGGCCGATTTCCGGGATCATTCCCTTCGAGATTCCCGCGACGCTGGCGATCGTGCCGACTGAGTACAAACTCACCGTGGCGTTCGTCATCCTCGTGGTGGTGCTGCTCTGGCGCCCGACCGGTATCTTCAAGGGAGCCTCGACATGATCGCCCGTCGCTCTCTCATGATGTTTGCCGGCCTGTTCGTGCTCTTCACGCTGATCGGCTGGTTCCTCGGCGCTGCCAACATCTCGCTGCTCCTGGTGCAGAGCTTCGCCTATGCGCTGATCGCGCTGGGGCTCAACATCCAGTGGGGCTATGGCGGGCTGTTCAACTTCGGCATCATGGGCATGCTGATGCTGGGTGGCGCGGCCGTCACCTTCATCTCCTATCCCATCAACGCGCAGTTCTGGGGCTCCGACGGGCCGCTGATGCTGGGCAAGGCGTTGATGGCGTTCCTCGCCGGGTTCCTCTTGGTCTGGGGCGCGCGGCATGCCGACCGCTTCGGCATCCGCGGGCGCTGGAAGACTGCGCTGATCGTCCTCGCGTGGATTGTCGCCTATTGCGTCTATCGCAGCCAGATCGACCCCGCGGCCGCCTATATCGAAGACAAGGCGCATGGCGGCTGGGTGGGTGGACTTGGGCTCCATCCGGTGCTCGGCTGGCTGTTCGGCGGCATTCTTGCTGCTGGCGTCGCCTATGTCGTCGGCAAGATCTGCCTCGGGCTCAGGACCGACTATCTCGCGATCGCCACCATCGGCATCTCGGAGATCATCCGGGCGCTGCTCAAGAACATGGATTGGCTGACCCGCGGCACGCTGACCGTATCGCCGATTCCCTGGCCGACGCCGATCCCGCAGAACCTGCAGGCGCAGGGCGTGTCGATCTCGGACTCGTTCATCTATGCGCGCCTGGGCTTCCTGGCGCTGGTCATCGCCATACTCGCCGTGGCGTTCTTCCTCATCCAGCGCGCCTATGGCGGGCCGTGGGGCCGGATGATGCGAGCGATCCGCGACAACCACATCGCCGCGGCCTCGATGGGCAAGAACGTCACCCGCCGGCAGCTCGAGATCTTCGTGCTCGGCTCGGTGCTGATGGGCATCGGTGGCGCGATGCTGGTGAGCTTCCAACAGATCTACGATCCAGGCTCTTACCAGCCGATCAATCACACGTTCCTGATCTGGGTGATGGTGATCGTGGGCGGCGCGGGCAACAACTGGGGTGCGGTGTTCGGGGCGCTGCTCATCTATATCACTTGGATGATCTCCGATCCGGTGTCGCAGTGGCTGTTCAACGGCATCTCGAACTGGTCGACCGATATGGGCTGGGGCGCCATCCCCGAGATCCAGTCGCGGGCCAGCCAGATGCGCGTGTTCGTGCTTGGCGTTGTGATCACCATCGCCCTGCGCTACGCGCCGCGTGGCCTGATCCCCGAAGTGGTAAAGCGCGAAGTCTAGTCCAAATCTGGACGCGCTATTGCATGTTGTCTGGATTTAGACTATGTCTTGATCCGGACAAGGAGCGCATCATGCAGTTCGGTTTCCGTGAAAAGCCTCAGGCTGGTTTTGAGCCTGCCAGCCCGGCTGGTGAGAACATCATCGATCTCGGTCAGTTCTCGGCAACCAACCGGCGTCGCCTGAGCGGCCCGGCGCTCCGCACCTTCCTCGCCATTGCCGAGCAATGGGGACTCAACGAGGAGCAGCGCCGGTTGGTGCTGGGCTACCCGTCGCGCTCGACCTATCACCATTGGGCCAAGCTGGCCCGCGAACAGCACCCCTTCACGCTCGATCTCGATGCGCTGCTGCGGATTTCGGCGGTGTTCGGCATCCATCAGGCGCTGGGTGTGCTTTTTGCCGATGACGCAGATGGGGTGCGCTGGTTGAAGGGGCCGCACATGGCGCCGCTGTTCGGCGGGCAGCCGCCGCTGGCGCTGGTCACCTCGGGCACGCAGGATGGGCTGATGGCGGTGCGGCGCTTCCTCGATGCGGCGCGCGGGGGGCTCTACATGCCGCCCAACGCACTCGATGCGGCGTTCACCCCGTACGAAGACAGCGACATCGTCATCCGCTGATGCAGTCACCCGCCCCGCAGCCGAGTTACCGGCTGATCCCGTCGCGGTTCCCGCCGATCGGCCTGTTCGACACCGTCGCTACCACTGCCGATGCCGAGGCAGTGATGGAACTGGCCGGCTGGACCAATGACCGGCTGGTGAAGCAGCGGTTGGCGCGGCTGCCTCAGGACGAGTGGGTGTTCGGCCGGGCCAATTCCAGCATCGTCATGGCAGCGTTCCTGCATGCGGCACCGAGTGGCGGGCGGTTCAACGGACCGGACCTCGGGGCGTGGTACGCTGCGGCATCGGTGACGACCGCTATCGCCGAAGTGGGGCACCACCTCCGACGCGAGACGCTGGCGCGCGGGCTCGAGGGGATGCAGCGGGACTTTCGCAGCTATTCGGCCCGGCTCGACGGCAGCTATCGCGATATCCGCGGGAGCGAGCCGGAACTGCACGCATCCGACAGCTATGCCGCCGGACAGGCGTTCGGCGAGGGCTTGCGGGCGTCCGGTGAGGACGGCGTGCTTTACGACAGTGTCCGCCACCGCGGCGGCAGCAATGTTTGCGCCTACCGGCCGAGCAAGGTGCTCGACGTGGCGCAAGCCGAGCATTTCCGGGTGAGCGTCAGTGTCGGCGAGCGACGTATCGAGGCGAAGCGGCTCGGCGGCTAGGCGATGCTGGCGAGGAGGGCTCGAACGGCCCTCGGCAGGTCGCGCTCGATGTTGGGGCGGTGCGGGGCAAATTCGGGTTGCGACAGCACGCGCTCCGCCGCCGGCGCCGGGTGCGCGCCCGGCCACATGCCGGCAACCAGTGCGCCGATCATGGTAACGGCCCAGAACGCATCCTCGGCCGACGCGCGCGGGAGCCGAGTCCGCAGCGCCGCAGCGATCTCGCCGGCCATGCCGCCCATGGTGCGCTTCACCACGATGATGGTGTCTTCCGAGACATTGGCTTCGAGCGTGCTCGAAAGGATCGAGGTGAGTTGCCCGAGCCGCCGGCGGGACGCGAACTCCGTCGCTACTGCCTGAGCCAGGGCATCGAGATCATTCTCGGGCGTTGCGGCGACGGCGGCCGCGAGGGCCGGCACGAGTTGGTTCATCTCATCGAGGAACAGGTTCAGCAGCACCTCTTCGCGGCTCTCGAAGTAGCGGTAGACGTTGGACTTGGTGAAGCCGGCCCGGGCGGCGATGGCGTTGAGGCCGGCGCCGAGGGGGCCTTCCGCGTCGAACAGTTCGGCTGCCGCCGCGAGAAGCGTTTCGCGGCGGGCCTGGATTTCCTCGGGCTTGCGGGCCCGCTGGAACGTCGTGCTGGTCATGCCGATGTGGTGCGGCGCTCTGCTGCTGCTGTCAAGCAGCGACGGTCGCCAGCGCCGGGAAACGGACGCCGGTCAGTTGCTCGGAGATCTCCCACAGCCTGCGGGCAACTGTGAGATCGAGTGACTGGGCGGGCACCGACGCTTCGCCGGGATAGCCGCGGATTTCGAACATGCCTTGCGGACCATAGTAGGCACCGCGTTTGGCGTGCGGGTCGGTTGCTGCCATGAGCGTCGGCAGCGCTGCTTGCGGCACCGGCTGGAACAGGAACGAGAGATAGCGCCGTGCCAGGCCCGCCGGGCTGCTGTCGCCCATGCCGTTGACGACAAGCTCGGTTCGCGCCACGCCGGGATGCGCCGCAATGCTGGCGATCCCCCAGCCATTGGCATCGCTTCGCCGCTGCAATTCGAACCCGAACATCAGGCAGGCAAGCTTGGTCTGGCTGTAGGCGACCATCGGCTTGTAGTCGTGCTCCGACTGCAGGTTGGTGAAGTCGATCTTGCCCTGCCGCGCTGCCACGCTGGCGAGCGGCACCACGCGCGCCGCAGGGGCCGCCATCAGCAGTGGCAGCAGGCGTGCTGTCAGCGCGAAATGCGACAGATAGTTGGTGGCTAGCTGCAGTTCGAAGCCATCGCGGGTCTGCTCGCGCTGCGGCGGTGCCATGACACCGGCATTGTTGACGAGGATATCGAGGTGGTCATGCTCCGCGGCGAAATGCTCGGCGAAGGCGGCGACGTTGGCCAGGGCCGAGAGGTCGAGGGTCTCGTACGAGATCTTGGCGCGCGGGACTTCGGCGCGGATGCGGGCGAGGGCGGTGGCGCCCTTCTCGGCGTTGCGACCGGTGAGCATCACGTCGGCGCCGGCACGGGCCAAAGCCAGTGCGGTCTCGTAGCCGAGCCCGCCGGTGGCGCCGGTGATGAGGGCGAGCTTGCCCGATTGATCCGGAATGTCCTTGGTCGACCAGCCCATGGCTGCACCTCAATAAGAGAACGATGGTCTGCAATTAAGAGACCGTCGGTCTGCTGTCAAGGTGCGGCCAAAGAAAAAGGCCCGGGATTGCTCCCGGGCCTTCGAACCATAAGAGGCGGAGGCCTCCGGGCGCGGTGCTTACTTCACCGGGCCGATTTCGACGAACTTGCCGTCCTGCACGGCGACTTCGACGATGATGCCGTCGACATCGCCGGCCTTGTCGAAGTCGGCGGGGCCGCCGGCGCCGTCATAGTCGATGTCAGTACCGGCCTTGATCAGCTCGAGAGCCTTGCTCCACTCGCCGGGCAGGATCTTCTCGCCGGGAGCCGAAGCGATCTCACGCAGAGCGGCCGAGAGGCCTTCGCGCTTAGCCGAACCGTTCTTCTCGACCGCGAGGGCGAGGAGGAACGCGGCGTCATAGGCCTGCGGGGCATAGGTCGCCGCCGGGTCCTGGCCGGCATCGGTCGCCAGCTTCTTGTAGGCGTCGGCCGAGGCGCCGGTATAGGCACCGGCACGGGTGGCTATGATCTTGCCGTTGACGGCAGCCGGATCGAGGCCAGCCACCAGGTCGTCGCCGATCATGCCGTCGCCGCCGACGAACGCGGTGAACTCGCCGCCTTCGATGGCCTGCTGCAGCACGGTCTTGCCCGAGCCCGAAGCGTAGGCGAGGATCACGAGGTTCTGCGAGCCGCCCGAGGACAGCTGGCCGAGCTCGGCGCGATAGTCGGCCTTGCCGTCTTCATGCGCGACGTTGGCCGACACAGTGCCGCCATTGGCGGTGAACTGGGCGACGAACACGTCGGCGAGGCCCTTGCCGTAGTCGTTGTTCACGTAGGTGACGGCAACGTCCTTGATCCCCTTGGAGATCAGCAGGTCAGCCAGCTTCACGCCCTGGAACGCATCCGACGGGGTCGTGCGGAAGACCAGGTCGTTGTCTTCGAGCGTGGTCAGCGCCGGAGCCGAAGCCGACGGCGAGATCTGCACGACGCCGCCCGGGATGCCGGCAGCGGTGGCAGCGCCGATGGTGGCGCCGGTGCAGAAGGCACCAACGATGGCGGTCACCTGGTCGGTGTTGACGAGCTTGTCGGCGGCCGGACCGGCGACCGACGGATCGCAAGCAGAGTCACCGGTGACGGAGACGACCTTGCCGCCGCCGAGAATGCCGCCCTGGGCGTTCACCTCGTCGAAGGCCAACTGGGCGCCGGCAACGATCGGCGGAGCCAGGCTTTCGATCGGGCCGGTCAGATCGCCGAGAATGCCGATCTTGACGTCTTCGGCGAGCGCCGGAACTGCGAGACCGAGCACGGTCGCGGCAACGGCGAGGCCAAGGATGCTAAATTTGTTCATGATGTCCCTCTGTACAGTCGCTCCGCCGTGCGGCGTTGTTACCGGCCGTCTCCGTCGAAGCAACAATCAACGGGGGCACAACCCGTGCCCCGCTGCGGGCGATATTGCATAAATTGCGAAGGCGAGTCATCCGCTTTTGATCAGACGGTAAAAGCCTTAGGGCATTTGTCTTCGCCGCTTCCCGCCCTATAAGTTCGACCAGCAAATCCGCCCTCGCTCCGGTCCGATGACAAAGCTCGTTCGTTGCCTCACAGTTCTCGTCTTCGCGCTGCTCCTCGGCAACGCCGTGGCACAGGAGTCGGTCCAGACGCTGGAGACACCGGCGGAGGGCGCTGCTGCAGACCCGGCGATCGGCGAAGCGCCGCCGCCACCGCCGTGCGGCACCCAGCAGGTGGCGATCGCACGGATGGGCTGGCCATCGGCGGCCCTGCTGGCCGAGATCCATTCGCGGCTGCTGACCGCCAGCTTTCTCTGCAACGTCGCGGTGCAGGACGGCGATCTCGCAGCCACGGGCTCATCTATGGGCGCGACCGGCCAGCCGGCAGTCGCGCCGGAGCTGTGGATCGGGCGGATTGCCGACATCTGGAATGCTGCGATGAAGGGCCAGAAGGTGCGACAGGCCGGTGCGCCCTATGCCGATGCGGTGTTCGAGGGCTGGTTCGTGCCGGATTACGCTGCGGCGCAGTGGCCGGAGGTAACGACCGTGGATGGACTCAAGGCACATGCCGCCGATTTCGGCGACGGCAATGGGCGCGGCAAGTTCATCTCCTGCCCGGTCGACTGGGGCTGTGCGGTGGTGAACCGCAACATGCTGAAGGCTTATGGGCTCGACCAGAGCTTCGACATCGTCGAGCCGGCCAACCGCTTCGAGCTCGATACGTTGATCGCCGAGGCGGTGGGGCGGAAGGAACCGATCCTGTTCTACTACTGGCAGCCCAACGCCGTGCTCGCGCAGTTCGCTTTCAAGCCAGTGACGCTCGCCCCCTACGACCGCGACGCGTTCCTCTGCATGGGACGCACCGCCTGCGCCACACCGACCCCAACCGGCTTTGCCCCCGATCCGGTGGTGGTGGCGCTGGCGGAGTGGGTCTATCTCGATGCTCCGCAGGTAGCGGGTTATTTCGGTCGGGCGCGGATGCCGTTCGACGAGATGAACAAGCTGCTGCTGGAACTGGGCGAGGCCGGCGCCACGGTCGAAAGCGTGGCTGACCGGTTCGTCGCCGAGCGCGGCGAAATCTGGCGCCCCTGGGTGGGACTGCCCTCGGCCGAGAAGCCGCCGGAAGCGGCGCCGCAATAACGCTAGGATTTCGTTAGCCACGTTGGTGGCCCGTGGCGCCGCTGTTACGCGAGTGTCACGAACCGGTCCTAGCGTCGCTTGCGGCGTGGCATGGCTGATGGCTCCTAGTAGCTTGTATTCATTGTCGTAATGGTGGCCGTTAGGGCTTCTGAAAGACTATTGGGCGAGGTTGCGGTCCGGCCAGCGCGGCGGATCGTGCCGGCCGGGAGCCAGGAGGCCAACCGTTGCAACGTCAAGCCTCATTGCACCACGTCATCGGCACCTACCGCATGGTCTTCACCGGGGTGGCAGCGCTCGTGCTGGTGACCGGACTGATCGCGCTGCTGGGCTATTTCACCGACCCGCGGGCCATAGAGATGGTCGTGGTGCGGGTGCTGGCGGGGGCCAGCCTCCTGCTGCTGTTGCGCTGGGGTTATGTACGGCTGAAGCAGGAGTTGGAGGCCGCTGCCGATGAACAGCGCCAGCTCCTCGACCTCGCCTATCGCGATGCGCTGACCGGGGCGCACACCCGCTCGTATTTCTTCAGCGCGCTGAAGGAGAGCCTGCATGGTGGCGACCGACCCGTCGCCTACATGCAGATCGACATGGATAACCTCAAGGTGCTCAACGACTCGCATGGCCATGGCGCCGGCGATGCGGCATTGGTGCACCTGGTCAAGACGCTGAAGGCGCTGATGCCGGACGCGTTGATCGGGCGCCTGGGCGGCGACGAGTTCGGCATTGTCCTCGTGGGACAAGACAGCAAGCCCGCGCTGGTGCGGTTGGGCGACCAGATTCTTGCGACGCTCGGACAACCGACCAGCATGGAAGGCCGGCCGATCCGTCTGTCCGCCACCATCGGCGTGGCGCTATGGCCCCAGGATGCGGCCGAGGCGGATGAACTGATCTCGAAGGCCGACCTGGCGCTCTACAAGGGCAAGAAGCAGGGACGGGCGACGACGGTGACGTTCGAGGCGGAGCTGATGGCCGACGAGCGGCACAAGCGTTTCGTCGAGCGGGACCTGCGAGCAGCCATCCTGCTCAATGAACTCGAGCTGCACTACCAGCCGATTTTCGCTGCCGACGGTGTGACCCGGCTCACCTACGAAGCGCTGGTGCGCTGGCAGCATCCGGTGCGTGGGCAGGTGCCACCGTGCGATTTTATTGGCATCGCCGAGCAATCCGACCTGATCGACAAGCTGGGCGACTGGGTGCTGCGCCGCGCCTGTGCCGATCTCAGGCGCCTGGGCACACCCAATGTCGGGATCAACGTCTCGGTCGTGCAGCTGCGACGCGGCGACTTCGCTGAGCGCTTCACGGTCATCCTCGCAGAGAGCGGGATCAGAGGCAGCCAGATCGTCATCGAGATCACCGAGTCGCTGCCGTTACAGGCCGGCACGGTGGAACTGCGCAATATCGAGACGCTGCGGGCGCTGGGCGTGCGCGTCGCGATCGACGATTTCGGCACCGGCTTCGCGAGCCTCGAGTATCTGCGCGGCTTCCCGTTCGACATCATCAAGATCGATCGCTCCTATGTGATGAACCTGCCGGGAAGCCGGATCGACGGGCTGATCGTTTCGGCGATCGCCAAGATCGCCCGCTCGCTGAAGGTCGAAGTGATCGCCGAAGGCGTCGAGACCACAGAACAACTGGAGTTCCTGCAGCGGGCCGGCGTCACGGCGCTGCAGGGCTATCTACTGGCGCGACCGGAACCGCTACAAGCCTTGGCGCCGCGGTTGGCTTCGGCCGCCTGAGCCGCGGCTGGAGCAAGCAATGACCATCGAGATACGGCCCGCCCAGCAGCGGGAGGCGGAGAGCATCCGCAGCATCGTCCGAGTCGCCTATGCCAAGTGGGTGCCGCTGATCGGTCGCGAGCCGATGCCGATGCGGGCGGATTACGAGCGGGCGCTGACCACGCACCGGTTCGACCTGGCTGTCGAAGGCACCGAGATCCGCGGCCTGATCGAGACGCTCACCCACGATGATCACATCTGGATCGAGAACGTCGCCGTGGCGCCCGAGGCGCAGGGGCAGGGGATCGGGCAACTGCTGTTCGCACATATCGAGCAACGGGCCATCCAGGCCGGCCTGCCGCAGTTACGGCTGCTGACCAACGGGGCGTTCGAGGCCAATCTGACGCTCTACAAGCGGCTCGGCTTCGTCACCGACCGGGTCGAGGAATTCATGGGCGGCACCGCCGTTTACATGAGCAAGACTCTCTAGGAGCCTTGGAGCGCCTAACCCAAAGTCATGAGACTTAGGGCGGGCGATGGCGCGCCTTGCCTCTCGGATGCAGCGATGTCTATAAAGGCTTCCGGGAAGACCCAGGCATATCTATCGGAGTATGTGATTTGGACGTGAAGCGGATCAACGACCACGTGAGCGTGTCCCCGCAGATCAACCCCGAGGATGTTGCGGCTATCAAGGCCCAGGGTTTCGTCGCCATCATCAATAACCGGCCGGACGGGGAATCCCCGGACCAGGCTACCAGCGCGACGATCGCGCAAGCGGCGCACGACGCCGGCCTCGCCTATCATTACATTCCGCTCGGTCGTGAGGGGGTCAGCTCCCAGATGATCGAGGAGACCAAACAGGTGCTCGAGGGGAGCACCGGTCCCGTGTTCTGCTATTGCCGTTCCGGCACGCGTTCGACGACCCTGTGGGCGTTGAGCCAGGCCGGCAAGGCGCCTGCTTCCGAGATCATCTCGGCGGCGGCAAATGCGGGTTACGACATGTCCCACCTCGCGGGACATCTGAGCCAGAAATAGGGGCGGCGGCCCTTCGGGGCCAGTGCCCTGAGACTACCCTTGCCGGCACTAGCGTGCCTCGCCCCCTCCTGCTCGGGTTAAATCGATGCCGATCAAGAAGATCCTCGTCGCCAATCGCAGCGAAATCGCCATCCGGGTGTTTCGCGCCGCCAATGAACTGAACATCAAGACCGTTGCCTGCTATGCCGAAGAGGACAAGCTGGCGCTGCACCGGTTCAAGGCCGACGAGGCCTACCTGATCGGCAAGGGCAAGGGCCCGGTCGAAGCCTACCTGCAGATCGACGAGTACATCCGGATCGCCCGCATCTCGGGCGCCGATGCGATCCACCCGGGCTATGGCCTCTTATCGGAATCGCCGGAATTCGCCGACGCCTGCGAGGACGCGGGGATCATTTTCATCGGGCCCAAGGCGCAGACGATGCGCGACCTCGGCAACAAGGTCGCGGCGCGCAACATGGCGATTGCGTCGAAGGTGCCGGTGGTACCGGCGACTGACGCGCTGCCCGACGACATGAACGAAGTGAAGCGGATGGCCGCCGAGATCGGCTATCCGCTGATGCTGAAGGCGAGCTGGGGCGGCGGTGGCCGCGGCATGCGCCGGATCATGGACGAGTCGACGCTGATCTCCGAGGTCTCGGAGGGTAAGCGCGAGGCGAAGGCGGCGTTCGGCAAGGACGAGATGTATCTCGAAAAGCTGATCGAGCGGGCGCGCCATGTCGAGGTGCAGCTGATCGGCGACGACCACGGCAACCTCGTGCATCTGTTCGAGCGCGATTGCTCGGTGCAGCGGCGCAACCAGAAGGTGGTGGAGCGGGCTCCAGCGCCGTATCTTAGCCAGGAAGTACGCGACGATCTCACCGGCGCTGCGATCCGGCTTGGCAATGCGGCGCGCTATCGCGGCGCCGGCACGGTCGAGTTCCTGCTCGATGCCGATACGAACAAGTTCTACTTCATCGAAGTGAATCCGCGCATCCAGGTGGAGCACACGGTGACCGAAGTGGTCACCGGCATCGACATCGTGAAGGCGCAGATCCGCCTGCTCGAGGGTGCGGTGATCGGCACGCCCGAGTCCGGTGTGCCGCTGCAGCAGGATATCCGGCTCAACGGCAACGCCATCCAGTGCCGCGTCACTACCGAGGATCCGGAGCAGAACTTCATCCCGGACTATGGCCGCATCACTGCCTATCGCGAGGCCACCGGTTTCGGCGTGCGCCTCGATGGCGGTACGGCCTATGCCGGCGCGGTGATCACCCGGTTCTATGATCCGCTGCTCGAAAAGATCACCTGCTGGGCGCCGACCGCCGACGAGGCGATCGCCCGCATGCACCGCGCGCTGCGCGAGTTCCGTATTCGCGGCGTGTCGACCAACCTGGCGTTCCTCGAGAACATCATCACGCATCCGGATTTCGTCGAGAACCGCTACACCACGCGCTTCATCGATACGACGCCGGCGCTGTTCGACTTCAAGCGGCGGCAGGACCGAGCGACGAAGCTCCTCACCTATATCGCCGATGTGACCGTGAACGGGCACCCGGAAGTGCGTGACCGGCCGCGGCCGCCTGCCGACGCGGCGGCGCCGGTGGTGCCGGAGTATGAACCGCTGATCGTCGTCGAAGGCTCGAAGCAGATCCTCGATCGCGATGGGCCGAAGGGGCTGGCGCGGTGGATGAAGGCGCGCACCGAGGTGCTGTTCACCGACACGACGATGCGCGATGCGCACCAGTCGCTGCTGGCGACGCGCATGCGCTCGTTCGACATCACCCGCATCGCGCAGGCCTATAGCCGCGGGCTGCCGAACCTGTTCTCGCTCGAATGCTGGGGCGGGGCGACGTTCGACGTGTCGATGCGCTTCCTCAACGAGGATCCGTGGGAGCGGCTGGCCGCGGTGCGCGAAGGTGCGCCGAACATCCTGACGCAGATGCTGCTGCGCGGCTCGAACGGCGTCGGCTACACCAACTATCCGGATAACGTGGTGAAGTTCTTCGTGCGCGAGGCGGCGAAGGGCGGGGTCGACGTGTTCCGCGTGTTCGATTGCCTCAACTGGGTCGAGAACATGCGCGTCTCGATCGACGCGGTGATTGAGGCCGACAAGGTGGCCGAAGGCGCCATCTGCTACACCGGCGATGTGCTCGACCCGAACCGGGCGAAGTACGACCTCAAGTACTATGTCGGGCTGGCTAAGGAACTGGAAGCTGCCGGCGCGCATGTGCTGGGGCTGAAGGACATGGCGGGGCTGCTGAAGCCGGCTGCCGCGAAGAAGCTGATCGAGACGCTGAAGTCGGAAGTCGGGCTGCCGATCCATCTGCATACGCACGACACGTCGGGCGCGGCTTCCGCGACGATCATGGCGGCGGTGGACGCCGGGGTCGATGCGGTCGATGCGGCGATGGATGCGCTGTCGGGCACCACCTCGCAGCCGACGCTCGGCTCGCTGGTGGCAGCGCTGAAGGATGGGTCGCGCGATCCCAAGCTCGATCAGAAGGTGATCCGCGAGATCTCGTTCTACTGGGAAGCGGTGCGCAACCAGTACCGCGCCTTCGAGAGCGACCTGAAGGGCGGGGCCTCGGAAGTGTACCTGCACGAAATGCCGGGCGGGCAGTTCACCAACCTCAAGGAGCAGGCGCGTTCGCTCGGGCTCGAGAGCCGATGGCATCAGGTGGCGCAGACCTATGCTGACGTGAACCAGATGTTCGGCGACATCGTAAAGGTGACGCCGAGCTCGAAGGTAGTGGGCGACATGGCGCTGGCGATGGTGTCCGCCGGGCTGACCCGGGCGGATGTCGAGGATCCTTCGCGCGATATCGCGTTCCCCGACTCGGTGGTCGGGTTCTTTGCCGGTGATCTCGGCCAGCCGCCGGGCGGCTTCCCGCCGGCCTTGCAGAAGAAGGTGCTGAAGGGCAAGAAGCCGCTCACCGAGCGGCCTGGCTCCTATCTCAAGGACGTCGATCTCGAGACCGAGCGGGCGAAGATCGCCAAGGAAGCCGGCGAGGAGATCGACGACAAGCGCCTCGCCTCGTACCTGATGTACCCCAAGGTGTTCTCGGACTTCCTGAAGACCCAGGACAAGTACGGCCCGACGGCGGCGCTTTCGACGCCGGTCTACTTCTACGGGTTGAAGGAGGGTGAGGAGCTCTTCATCGACATCGAGAAGGGCAAGACGCTGGTCCTCACCTACCAGGGTCGCGCCGAGACCAACGAGAAGGGCGAGGTGCGGGTGTTCTTCGACCTCAACGGTCAGCCGCGCACCATCATCGTGCCGGACCGGCTGAAGGTCGGCGACATCAAGGTCCGCGCCAAGGCGGCATTGGGCGACGCCAAGCAGATCGGCGCGCCGATGCCGGGGGTGATTTCGGGGCTGGGCGTCAAGGTCGGCGACAAGGTGTTTGCCGGCGACGTGCTGCTGTCGATCGAAGCGATGAAGATGGAAACCGCCATCCACGCGGAATCCGACGGCGTCGTCGCCGAGGTGACGGTGAAGCCCGGCGACCAGATCGACGCCAAGGATTTGCTGGTCCGGTTCGAGTAGCTCAGATTTCCGCGCCCATCGCTTTCGCGATGGTGCGGAAATCCGCTTCACTGATTTCGAACAGGCCGAAGCGCATCTGGTAGCCCCAGTTGGCCTTTCCGCGGGAGAACTCGAGCTTGTCGAGCAGTGGCGCGATCGGAGCGTCCTGGCTCTCGGCATAGTCGACGTTGCGGCGCCACGGGGTGAAGTCGCCGCCCATGACGCCCTGGTAGAGCTCTTCGTCCCGCACCCGGCCAATCGTGGTGAAGCTTTGCAGGCGATCCTTGCCGCCGATCGTCTCGGCGGGGGAATAGTAGGCCACGCCGTCGCCGGTGCGGATACGCTGCAGCGGGGCCTTCTTGCCGTGGTTCACCTGCATGAAGCCGTCACGCCCGCGGCGGGCGTGCTCGGCCGAGGCAACTGCGATCCAGTACTTGGTCATGTTCAGTCTCCGTTTCGTGCGGAGACCAATGTCACGGCGGACTGTCAGAAACCGGCAGTGGTCAGCGCCGGCGGTAGTGGCCGTCGATCACCTTGTTGCCCTGGGCGTCGCGATAGACCTTCACCGGCTGCGGTAGCAGGCGGACGATGAACGCGACCAGCATCGGGATAACGACGAAATCGTCGACCCAGCCAAGCAGCGGGATGAAATCGGGGATCAGGTCGATCGGACTCAGGAGGTAAGCCGGGACCAGCAGCATCAGCGCCTTCAGGTGCACCGGCGTGTGCGGCGACAAGAACGCCTGCCACAGAGTTGCGAGTTCCTTGCGGAAGGTGAGGAAGCGAAGGAGGAACCTGTTCATGCTGGGTGACATGGTTCGGACCGGGTCGTGGTTCAAGACCGCTGGTGCATTGTGCCGCAGCTTCTGGCCCTATTTCAGCCCGGCGCGGTCCTTCAGCAGCTTCACGATCGCCATGGCGTGGCCGTGGCCGAGCTTGTAGTCGGCCTTCAGCCAGTCGGTGATCTGGGTCGCCTTGGTTCCCGGCTTGGTAAAACCCTTCTCGGTTGCGAGCTTGATGAATTCGTCGGGGGTTACGCCGGTCTGCTTCTGGATGTTGTCGAGATAGGCCTGAAAGGTCATGAGCGGCTCGCTTCAATCGGTCACGCAATCGTAACATTGCGCCGCCAACGTCAAAGGCCTATTTGCTCGGCAACGAGGTGAGCAATGAGCATTTTCCCGCGCCGGCAGGCGGTTGGCGTCAATGTTGGTGGCGTGATGGTCGGCGGCGGTGCGCCGATCGTCGTGCAGTCGATGACCAACACCGATACCGCCGACATCGATGCGACAGTGAAGCAGGTGGCGCAGCTGTGGCGCGCTGGGTCCGAACTGGTGCGCATCACCGTCGACCGCGACGAAGCGGCGGCGGCGGTGCCGCACATCCGCGACAAGCTGCGGGCGCGCGGCGTCACCGTGCCGCTGATCGGCGATTTCCACTATATCGGCCATAAGCTGCTGACGGATCATCCGGCGGCGGCCGAGGCGCTCGACAAGTACCGGATCAATCCGGGCAATGTCGGCTTCAAGGCGAAGCGCGATACGCAGTTCGCAACGCTGATCGAGCTGGCCATCAGGTACGGCAAGCCGGTACGCATCGGGGTGAACTGGGGTTCGCTCGATGAGGAACTGCTGACCCGGCTGATGGACGAGAACTCGGCTTCGGCGGCGCCGGTTTCGGCAGCGGCGGTGCAGCGCGAGGCGATCATCCAGTCGGCGCTGCTGTCGGCGCAGCGGGCCGAAGAGATCGGGCTGGGGCGCGACCGGATCATCCTGTCCACCAAGGTTTCGGACGTGCAGCACCTGATCGGGGTGTACCAGGATCTGGCGGCACGCTGCGATTATGCGCTGCACCTTGGCCTCACCGAGGCGGGCATGGGCTCGAAGGGCATCGTCGCGTCTTCCGCGGCGATGGGCATCCTGCTGCAGCAGGGGATCGGCGACACGGTGCGCGTCTCGCTCACGCCGGAGCCGGGCGGCGACCGCACGCAGGAAGTGCGGGTGGCGCAGGAACTGCTGCAGACCATGGGCTTTAGGCAGTTCCTGCCAGTGGTCGCGGCCTGCCCGGGCTGCGGGCGCACCACATCGCAGACGTTCCAGGTGCTGGCCAAGGAAATCCAGGATCACCTCAGCTCCTCGATGCCGGAGTGGAAAGAACGGTATCCGGGCGTCGAGGCGCTGTCAGTGGCGGTGATGGGCTGCATCGTCAACGGCCCGGGGGAGAGCAAGCACGCCGATATCGGCATCTCGCTGCCCGGTACCGGCGAAACGCCGGCCGCGCCGGTGTTCATCGAAGGCCAGAAGGTCGCGACGCTGCGCGGTGCGGATGTCGCCGACCAGTTCAAGGTGATGGTGGCGGATTACATCGAGAAGCGGTTCGGCACAGCCGAGAAGGCGACAGCGGCGGAATGATCGAGAAGGCTTGCCCCGTGGTGCTGCGCCAGCGGGGCGGCATCGAGGTTCTGGCGTTTCGTCATCCGCTGGCCGGACTGCAACTGGTCAAGGGGACCATCGAATCCCGAGAGGCGCCGGCTGCCGCGGCGCTGCGCGAACTTGCCGAAGAAGCCGGCATTACCGACGCAAGGATTTCGGGCCGGTACGGTGCGACCCTGCTCGCTACCGATGAATACTGGCACTTCTTCCGCGTGAGCGTTCCTGAACTGCCCGACAGTTGGACCCACCATGCGCCGGACGATGGCGGGTATGACTTCCAGTTCTTCTGGCACCCACTCGGCACACCCGCGGATGATGAGTGGCATCCTAACTTCAGGGCGGCGCTAGCCTATATTCGCGATCTCGCGGCATAGGCAGCCACTGGCTTTCGAAGGCTCACTGACTTGCTAAGGTGAGTGATCGAAACACCGCTGAAGGTTGCCGATGCCGAGCCCAAACCTGCCTGAGCCGCCGTATTACATGGTCAGCTTCGCCTCGCAGCGAACGCCCGGCGATAACGGGCACAGCGAGATGGGCGCCGCAATGCTCGAGATGGCGCGCCGGCAGCCGGGCTTTCTCGGCTTCGAGAGCTGCCGCGACGCCAGCGGCTTCGGCATCCTCAATTCGTTCTGGGCCGACGAGGAGAGTATCCGCAACTGGAAGGCGGTCGCCGAGCACGTCGAGGCGCAGCGGCGCGGGCGGGCCGAATGGTACGCTGGCTACCACATCCGCATCGCGCTGGTGCAGCGGGCCTATGGGTTTGAGGGAGCGGCCGGCAACTCTCAGTCCTAGCGCTCGCGTTCGGCGAAGAAGCGGGCGGTGGCGCGGAGGCCGTCGGCGCGGTGGTCGAAGGGGAGCAGGGCGGTCAGCGCGTCGTGGATGACTTCGCCGAGCTGGCGCTGGGCGGCTTCGACGCCGATGCGGGAGACGATCGTCTGCTTGCCCTTGCCGGCGTCCTTGCCGGTGGCCTTGCCCAGTGTTTCGGTGGAGGCCGTGACGTCGAGGATATCGTCGGCGAGCTGGAAGGCGCGGCCGGCGGCCTCGGCGTAGTCGGTGAGGTGGGCGAGGTCGGTGTCGGAGGCGTTGCCGAGGATGGCGCCGATGCGGACGGCGGCGCGGATCAGGGCGCCGGTTTTCATCGCCTGCATCTGGGCGATGGCGCGTTCGGTCAGGAAGCTCGTTTCGCCCTCGATGTCGCGCATCTGGCCGCCGACCATGCCGCCGGCGCCGGCACCGGCCGCGAGTTCGGCAACGAGGCGGACGCGGATAGCGGGGTCGGGGTGGGCACTATCGCCGGCGAGGAGGCCGAAGGCGTGGGTCAGCAGGGCGTCGCCCGCAAGGATGGCGGTGGCGTCGTCATAGGCCTTGTGGACGGTGGGCTGGCCGCGGCGCAGGTCGTCGTCGTCCATGGCGGGCAGGTCGTCGTGCACCAGCGAGTAGCAGTGGATCATCTCGACGGCGAGGCCGGCGGTTACGGTCGCGGCAGGCGCCACGCCGAAGACGCCGGCGGCTTGGCGGACGAGCAGCGGCCGGAGGCGCTTGCCGCCGTTGAGGCTGCCGTGGCGCATGGCAGCGATGAGGCGCTCGGGCGGGATGCCGGGGGTGGTCAGAGGTTTGGCGGCGAGCAGCGCGTCAAGGGCGCGCTCGGTGTCGGAAGCGGTGCTGGCGAGTTCGTCGGGGAAGGAGTAGGTCACGGGGTGGTCCGAGCCGGGATTGACAGGTTCTTACTCGAAACAACTGAGCGTGTGGACCCCCACCCTTGATCCCTCCCCACAAGGGGGAGGGTGACGACTGAGAGACCCGAGCAATGGAACCCGCAGATGGGCCAATTTCGCCCCTTCCCATCGGGCCAATTGTGCTCTATAGACGCCCCCAATTCCCGACAGACCCTGTCTGTTAGACGCCGGAACGCTTTCGGCGAAACGCTATTGAACCAGGAGTAACAACCATGGCAGTGCCAAAGCGCAAGACCTCGCCGATGAAGCGCGGGTTCCGCCGCTCCGCCGATGCGCTCGCAATTCCGGCTTATGTCGAGGACAAGGATTCGGGCGAGCTCCGTCGTCCGCACCACGTGGATCTGAAGACCGGCATGTATCGCGGCCGGCAGATTCTGCAGCCCAAGAGCTCGTAAGCCTTCGGGCCGGCTCCCGAACTGGGAGCCGGCCGTTTCCATTTGTTTCAGAGGCATCCCGGCTATGGGCACGCGCGTCGAATCGGATTCCATGGGCACGATCAACGTGCCATCGGAAAAGTACTACGGGGCGCAGACCGCCCGCTCGCTGGCGAATTTCGACATCGGCGGCGAGAAGATGCCGACCGAGATCATCCGGGCCTTCGGCATCCTCAAGAAAGCGGCGGCGCTCGCCAACCACAAGCTGGGGCTGATGGACCTGGCGACGCGCGACCTGGTGGTTGCGGCGGCCGATGAAGTGATCGCCGGCAAGCTCGCTGACCATTTCCCGCTGGTGGTGTGGCAGACCGGGTCGGGCACCCAGTCCAACATGAACGTCAACGAGGTGATCTCGAACCGCGCCATCGAGATGGCCGGCGGTACGATGGGCTCGAAGAAGCCCGTGCACCCGAACGATCACGTCAACATGAGCCAGTCCTCGAACGACACCTATCCGACGGCGATGCACATCGCGGCGGTCGAGGCGATCGAGAACTACTTGGTCGACCGTGTGATGCTGCTGCGCAATACGCTCGACGCCAAGGCCAACGAGTTTATGGGCGTAGTCAAGATCGGCCGCACGCATCTGCAGGACGCGACGCCGCTGACGCTCGGGCAGGAGATTTCCGGCTGGGTGGCGCAGCTCGACCTGGCGCTGAAGGCGATCCGCGCGACGCTACCGCAGCTTTATGAGCTGGCGTTGGGCGGCACGGCGGTGGGCACCGGGCTCAATGCGCATCCGAAGTATGGCGAGACGGTTGCGGCGGAAATCGCGGCGCTGACCGGGCAGCCGTTCATCACGGCGCCGAACAAGTTCGCGGTGATGGCCGGGCACGATGCGTTCGTCGGCTCGTCCGGCGCGCTGAAGCAGCTGGCGGTGGCGCTGATGAAGATCGCCAACGACGTGCGCTGGCTGGCTTCCGGGCCGCGCTCGGGCCTTGGCGAGATCACCATTCCCGAGAACGAGCCGGGCTCGTCGATCATGCCGGGCAAGGTCAACCCGACGCAGGCCGAGGCGACCACGATGGTCGCGGTGCAGGTGATGGGCAATGATACGGCGATCGGCATTGCGGCGAGCCAGGGCAATTTCGAGCTCAACGTGTTCAAGCCGGTGATCGCGTACAATTTCCTGCAGTCGGTACGGCTGCTGGCCGATGCATCGAAGAGCTTCAACGACCACTGCGCGGTGGGGATCGAGCCCGATCGCGACCGGATCAAGCAGCTGGTCGACCAGTCGCTGATGCTGGTGACGGCGCTTAACCGCAAGATCGGCTACGACAATGCGGCCAAGATCGCTAAGCACGCGCACAAGAAGCGCTCGACGCTGCGCGAGAGCGCGATCGAGCTGGGGCTGCTCACTGGCGAGGAGTTCGACGCGGAGGTGAAGCCCGAGCAAATGGTCGGCCCGCTAAAGGTCTGATGATTCTGCCATCGGTGCGAAATCGTACCGCAGGGCTGGCGGTGGGGGCCCGGCTTTGGCATTGTTCCCCGCACAACTTTCGCGGAGCGCGCCATGTCCGACAACACTGTATTCATCCCGCAGGGTGGTCGCGCCGCGCGTCACGGCGCGTTTATTCCGCCGCTGCTGCTGATCCCGCTGATCGCCTACAACTTCTTTGCCTTCCTTTTCATGGGCGGCAGTCCAGTCGGCTGGAGCCAGCAGCTCCTGACCATTCCGATGGTATCGGGCGTGCAGTGGTCGCTGACGGCGGGCGACCTGATGCTGGTCGTCGGGTTGATCTGCCTGTTCTTCGAGGTGCTGAAATCCACCAATACCGGGCGCAACTCGGTGGTCGAGCATATGCTCTCGGTGGTGGTGTTCGTGATCTTCCTCGTCGAGTTCCTGCTCGTCGGGGCGGCCGCCAGCTCGGTGTTCTTCATCCTGATGATGATGGCGATCGTCGACGTTGTGGCGGGCTTCACTGTCTCGATCACCGGCGCGGGCCGGGACGTCTCGATGGGCGGCTGAGGCCCACCCAACTGCCCAGCCGCGTCAGGTAACGATGGTCGTCCGGTAGCCCGCGGGCATGCGCCGGACGGCGATCTTACTGCCATTGGCATAAGCGTCGACGGCCTGCCCCACCGGGGCGCGACGGCGTTCGCGCTGCGGCGCGAGGTGCTGGCGTTCGGCGATCAGCTGGCTGAGGAAGTCGGCATGGGCGGGCGTGTGAACCAGTGTCAGCCGTCCACGCGGGGCGTCGAGCGCCACCGGTAGCCTGAAGACCTTCTTATCCGTCCCGTTTTCGTCCATCGCCTCGGCCTGGTTGTGCCGATCCGGAGCGACTGTTTCATTCTGGGACAGCCTGATCCGGACCTATGCGAGTAACGTCGCAATGGCCATGCCAGGTTGCAATGTTTCGTTAGGACTTTCCCGTCTTATGCGAAGTGAGGGTTAACCGCGTGGGGTGTCGGCGCGTACCGGCTTTCCCCACCTCGACGGAGGTCAAACCCTCGAAGGCGGGGGTGATTGGAGGCCGGTTTTGGGCGGCCAGCTACCCTTTGAACTCGTCCTTTGCCTTGCGCAGAGCGCCAAACACCTTGGCGGGCTCGGCGCCCGGCGCGAAGCCCATGGCCTGGGCGAGCACCGGCTGATCGGCGCGGAGGAAGGGGTTGCTCGCTTTCTCCATGCCGAGCGTCACCGGGATGGTGTACTTGCCGGCCTCGACCATGCGCTTGACCTCGGCGGCACGGATGTTGAGCGCCGGGTTCTTGGGGTCGACGCTCAGGGCGAACGCGGCATTTGCCGCAGTGTATTCGTGGCCCGGATAGACCAGGGTGTCGTCGGGCAGGGCCCGGAGCTCCTCGAGCCCTGCCCACATCGGACCCGGCTTGCCCTCGAACATGCGGCCGACGCCGAGCGAGAACAGCGCATCGGCGGAGAACAGGTGCCGGCCGACCGGATCGTAGTAGGCGATATGACCAAGTGTGTGGCCGGGCGTCTCGATGACGATGAAGTCGGTTTCGCCTAGGGATATGGTATCGCTGGCCGAGACCAGCACCTCGAGGCCAAGGATCTTCGAGGCCTCGGCCTTGGGACCGACGACGCGCACCCCATATTCACGTTTTAGGACGGGAATGCCTTCGACGTGGTCAGTGTGGTGGTGGGTGATGAACAGATCGGTCAGTTTCCAGCCGCGGCGCTGCAGCGCCTCCTTGATGGCCTTGGCGTCGGGCGCGTCGATGGCGGCGGTGCGGCCGCTGGCGACATCGTGGACGAGGTAGCCGAAATTGTCGGTGCGGCAGAGAAAGGTGTCGATCAGCAAGGGCACGTTGGGGAGTCTCCGGCTAGAGCTGCGGCCGCGTGGGTGGCAAGCGGCAACGAAGCATGACAGAAACTAGAGAAGGTTTTCGGACAACGCCATGACCTCACACGTCGAGCGGCTGATCGGCTTCTACAAGTCGCCCCTGGGAAAGATCTCCCGCGCCCTGCTGCGCGAGGAGGTGTTGCGCTTTGCCGGCAATGTGCGCGGGCTGCGCGTGCTCGGGCTGGGCTTTGCGACGCCCTACATGCGGTTCACGCTGGAAAAGGCCGAGCGCGTGATCGCGGTGATGCCGGCCCGCCAGGGCGCCTCGGCCTGGCCACGCGAGGGCCCTTCGCACACCGTGCTCTGCGATCCGCTAGAACTGCCGCTCACCGATGCGGCGGTGGACCTGATCGTTGCCGTGCATGCGTTCGAGCATGTCAGCGACACCGAAGAGCTGATGCGTGAGCTGTGGCGGGTGTCGGCGCCCAATGCGCGGTTGATCGTGGTGGTGCCGAAGCGCCGCGGCACCTGGTCGTCGATCGACACCACGCCGTTTGGCGACGGGCACCCGTTCTCGCGCGGCCAATTGGAGCGGCTGCTGCGCGACCACAGCTTCGTGCCGGAGCAGTGGCGCGATGCGCTGTACGTGCCGCCGTCGCAGCACTCGTTGGTGCTGAAGTCGACCCGCTTCTTCGAGCGGGCCGGGCGGATGTTCGGGCCGACCTTTGCCGGCGTCCATTGCGTGCTGGCGCGCAAGGAACTGTTCCCGGCCGTGCCACGGCGCAAGAAGGCCGAGCGGCTGATCAGAGTGCCGGCGATGGCCCCGCAGGCGGCGATGGAGATGCCGAAGGAGCGGTAACTCCAACGCCGCTCGCTACATGGCGCTTTCGGCGCTGACTTGCGGCCTGAGGTGCAACGATACTTCGCCCGACCAGGGCTCGGTGACGCCGCGGCCGCCGCCGAGATCTTCGAGCAGCGAACGTTGGCGGTCGAGGCTGGCGATCATTTCGGGGCGGGCCCGCACCAGGTCAGACATCTCGGTCCATTCGCCGACGACGATGAAGTCGCGCTCGCCGGTCTTGACGATCCAGAAGTTGCGCAGCCCCGTCATCTTCAAGTTTTCGAAGTCTCGGTTGATGGCAAGGAATTCCTCCTCGCGGCCGGGTTTCACCCGCATATGCACGATGTTCATTGCCGTCATCGGATCCTCCTCCGTTTGCGACCGATCATGCGCCAGTCACCTTAGCAGATGCGCGGGCGGGGCGGGCCGGGATTCCTTTGCAACCCCGAGCGCCATCCCCTATGGTCCGGCCGATTTTCGACCCGGCCCCAAAGACATGACCGACACGCCCAAACGCCCCGTTCCGCAACCCGGCATCCTCAAGATCGCGCCCTACGTTCCGGGCCGCTCCGACACGCCGGCCGGGGTCAGGCTGGTGAAGCTTTCCGCCAACGAGTCCCCGTTGGGCGCCAGCCCCAAGGCGATCGCCGCGGTGCGCGAGGCGGCTGGGCGTATCGAGATCTATCCGGAAGGCACATCGCGTGACCTCCGGACGGCGCTGGGCGAAGTGCACGGGTTGTCGCCGGATCGGATCGTCTGCGGCTTCGGCTCGGACGACATCCTGCATCTGTTGGCGCAGGTCTATCTCGGCGAGGGCGACGAGGCGGTGATGAGCCAATACGGCTTCAACGTCTACCCGATCATCACCCGGGGGGCGTCGGCCGAGATCATCATGGTGCCCGAGAGGGACTATCGGGCCGATGTCGACGCGCTGCTCGCCGCGGTAACGCCGCGTACCCGCATGCTGTTCCTCGCCAACCCGAACAACCCGACCGGCACGTACCTGCCGGTAGCGGAGGTGGAGCGGCTGCAGCGCGGGCTTCGGCCGGACATCCTGTTCGTCCTCGACAGCGCCTATGCCGAATACGTGACGGCCGAGGACTACTCGGTCGGCATCGACCTGGTGAACGCATCGGACAATGTCGTGATGGTGCGCACCTTCTCGAAGATGGGCATTGCCGGCGAGCGGGTGGGCTGGATGTATGGCCCCGATCATATCGTCGACGCGGTGAACCGCATTCGCGGGCCGTTCAACGTGTCGCTCTCCGGCCAGGCCGCGGCCGCCGCCGCGGCGCGCGACGTCGAGTTCACGGCAAAGCTGCGCGAGCACAATGCGCGCTGGCGCGGCTGGCTCACCGGGGCGCTGTCGTCGAATGCCATCCGGGTGCCGCCGAGCCAGGGCAACTTCATTCTTGCGCTGTTCGAGGACGTGGCGACGTCAAAGGCGGCGTTCGCTGCGCTGCGCGACAAGGGGTTGCTGGTGCGCGAAATGCACGGCTATGGCATACCCGAGGGCCTGCGCATCTCGATCGGGCTCGAGGAGCACATGCGCGCCGTGGTGGAAATTCTGAAGGCGTTCGGGGCGCCGGGGGCAAGCAACTGATGTTCGAAAAACTCACGCTCATCGGCATCGGCCTCATCGGCTCGTCCATCGCCCGGGCGGTGAAGCTCAAGGGGCTGGCGAAGACCATTGCTATCACCACGCGCAAGTCCGAGACGCTCGAGGAAGCGCGCTCGCTGGGGCTGGGCGACATCTACACGCTCGATGCCGCCGAGGCGGTCGAGGGCGCGGACCTCGTCATCCTCTGCACGCCGGTCGGGGTTTATGCCGATGTGATGAAGCAGATCAGCGGGAAGCTGGCGCCGGGCGCCATCCTCTCCGATGTCGGCTCGGTGAAGGGCCAGGTGATGAAGGCGCTGGAGCCGATGGTTCCGGCGGGCGTGCATTTTATCCCGGGGCATCCGATTGCCGGTACCGAGCATTCCGGTCCATCGGCCGGTTTCCCGGACCTGTTCGTCGGGCGCTGGTGCGTGCTGACGCCGAAGCCGGAAGTCGACCCGGTGGCGGTCGACCGATTGGTGTCGTTTTGGGGCGCGCTCGGCTCGAATGTCGAGGTGATGGATGCCGCGCACCACGACCTGGTGCTGGCGATCACCAGCCACGTGCCGCACCTCATCGCCTACAATATTGTCGGCACGGTCGCCGATCTGGAAGCGGCAACGCAGTCAGAGGTGATCAAGTTCTCGGCCTCGGGATTTAGAGATTTTACCCGCATCGCCGCCAGTGACCCCGTCATGTGGCGCGACGTGTTCCTCACCAATCGCGAAGCGGTGCTGGAGATGCTCGGGCGGTTCCTCGAGGATCTCTCGAGCCTGCAGCGCATGGTGCGGGTTGGCGACGGCGAAGGGATGCAGCAGCTGTTCACCCGCACCCGCGCCATCCGTCGCTCGATCATCACGGCGGGCCAGGAAACGGCGGCCCCCGACTTCGGCCGTCCGCACGGCACGCCCGAGGCGGTGGTGCCGCCGGTTGATGTGCCCGACGTCATGGTGCGCGAGCACGGCGGCGGCGAGGACGCATAGGCGCGATTCCTCACGACCCACCGTGCGTGGTGCCAGCTCTGGAGCCCTAGAACAGCGGCAGCAACTGTGCGAACGGCACGGCTAGCAGCTTTACCTGGCCGTCGGTGATGGTGAGGCTGTTGCGGAAGGTGCCGTCGGCATTGGGCGCACCTCGCAGCATGGCGAGCTGGATCGCCGGTAGGAACTGGGCGAAGCGATCGAGCACGCCCTTGGTGACGTAGTTGATCTGGCCCTCGGGGTAGCCGCCGCCATTGAGCTTCAACTCGCCGGTGATCTCGAAGCGCTCGTCGGGCGTCGGCTGGCTGCCGGTCAGTTTGGTGAGGGTCAGCGCCCCGCCGGCCGCCTGCCAGCGGCGGAGCGCGTCGGGCTCGCCGAAGGCGCGGAAGTCATCGGGCAGGCCGGTGAGTTCGGCTTCGAGGCTTGTGTCGGCGGCGGCGACCTGCAGGCCGGGCAGGTCTAGCGCGGTGGTAGTGAGGTAGCCGCGAAGGGCCGAGGTGCCCGCTGTCTTGTCGTGCAATTCGGGCACGTCGATCAGGTGCGCTTCGAGGTGTTTGCTGCGCGCCTCGACGACCTCGCTGGCGACCGTATCGGTCAGCGTCAGATCATCGGCGACCAGCGAGAAGCGGGCGATGCGCCAGCCTTCGCCGCTCAGGCCGCGCATGAGGTCGGTGGAGGTGAGGCGGAGGCTGCCTTCCATGGCGCCGAAATCCAGCCGGCGCTGGCTGCCGGAGAAGGCATCGGCGAGCGCGAATGGGGCCTTGGCGGAAAAGATGACGTGTGCTGGGGCGTAGACGAGCACTGAGGCTTTGAGGCCAGCAAAGGTGGCGGTGAGATCCTGGTCGACGAGGGTGGCGTCGAGGCATTCTGCATCGAAACGGAAGGGGAAGCCTGAGACGTCGAAGGTGCCGCAAGTCAGCTTTGGCGCGGTTTCGCCGTCGCCCTCGGCGA
Source organism: Devosia sp. P2_G7 (assembly GCF_056403495.1). NCBI lineage: Bacteria > Pseudomonadati > Pseudomonadota > Alphaproteobacteria > Hyphomicrobiales > Devosiaceae > Devosia > Devosia sp. P2_G7. The sequence continues at coordinate 90,032 of NZ_JBFUFI010000001.1, read as the reverse complement.
GCAGCTTCACCTGCCGCGTCGCTTCGCCGGCGGCCCAGAACCAGCCGGCGGTCCACAGCCCCACCACGACGACCACGGCGATGGCGAGCCACATGAACTTCCGCAACGTCAGGTCTCCCATAGCGGCGCACCGATTGCGCGGCGCGGACCGTATCGGTAGGAACGTGACCGCGGCAAGGCGGATGGGCTCACGTGCAGCAGATTTCAACCCATTGGGTGTTCGGCTACGGCTCGCTGATCTGGCGGCCGGGCTTTGCGTTCATCCGGCAGGTGCCGGCGCTGCTGCGCGGGGTGCACCGGCGGCTCTGTGTCTACTCATATCGGCATCGCGGCACCGAGGCGCAGCCGGGGCTGGTGTTCGGGCTGATGCCGGGCGGCTCCTGCCGCGGTATGGCCTTCGAAGTGGCCGGCGAGCAGTGGGGTGAGGTACACGCCTATCTCAGCGAGCGCGAGATGGATCGGGGTGTCTATCGCGAGGCGACGCGGCAGATCGAGTTGGCGGACGGCGGGCTGGTGCCGTCGCTGGCGTTCCTCGCCGATACGCGGCACCTGCAATACGCGGGCAAGCTTGCCATCGCCGAGCAGGTGCGGATCGTGCGGGCCGGGGTGGGCGAGTCGGGGGCTAACCCGGAATATGTGCTGGAGACGGCGCGGAAGCTGCATGAGCTGGGGATCACCGACCGGTACTTGGACGAGGTGGTGGCGGTGTTGAACGGGACTGATCTGCCGGTGGTGGCGGGGGCTTAGCCGCTGGACGGGCGGTGATCGCCTTCTCTCACAAGGGGAGAAGGCACCGACTGAGGGATCGTTTAGGCTGCGCTCAGCCCAATCACCGGTTCAGCGCCCTCGAGGTCCCACACCACGGTGAGGCGCTCGATCGCGTCGGTGCTGGTTTCGACGTGGAAGACGCGGTCGGCGCAGTCCATGGCGAGGCGGAAGCGGGCTCGGCTGACATGGTCCTCGACGAGATCGGCGGCGCCGCCGGCCCACATCACGTGATGGCCGAGCGCGATCAGGTAGAGTTCGTCGCCCTTGAAGCTGAAATCCTCGAGTCGCAGCGGCTCGAGCGCATAGAAGCGGCCCGAGCGGCCGCGCCAGTTCACCGGGTGCGCGGTGGCGTTCCGAAGCAGCGTACGATCGAGTGTAGGCACCATGCCCCCGGCTCCTTCGATACCCGGCGAAAGAGAACGAATGTAGAACAAATTTGAGCTAAATGTCAAGCACCGCCCTGCATGACACCTACAGCTATGGGCTGCGTCGCCGATTCCGTCAAGATGTAGTGGTTTCGAGCGGCCCGGGCGCTATCCCTTGCTTCAGGTTCTCAAGCTTCTCGCGCAGCTCGGGGCTGATCGGGCGGCTGAGGCCTTCGTCATATGCGCGGAGGATCAGCCGGTTGGTTTCGCCCTCGATGGCCCCGATCAGGCGGCCGCGAAACTCCTCAACGGGCAGACCCGGCGGGATGGCCGGGAGGAACCGCGCCCGGGCGGTGCCGGGCCAGAGCAGCAGGCTGTTGCGGCCCCAGAACAGGCCGGAGTTGAGGGCCACCGGCACCACCGGGATGTTGAGGCCTTCGTACAGCCGGACGACGCCGTAGCGATAGTCGTGCGGCTCGAGCGGCGCCTTCCGGGTGCCCTCGGGGAAGATGATGATGCGGGCACCGTTGGCGAGCGACTTGCGGGCGTCGTCGAGCATCATCGGGATGGCGTCGCCGCCCTTCGAGCGATCAACGCGGATGGTGTCGAAGGCCATCGCTGCCTGGCCGAAGAACGGGATGTCCATCAGCTCCTTCTTGGCGATGAAGGCGGGGCGGCGGGCGCCGGGGAGCAGGGCGAAGATGTCCCAGTCGCTCATGTGCTTGCTGGCAATGATGCAGGGGCCGGCGGGGATGTTCTCCAGGCCCTCGACGTCGGTCTTGATACCGGCGAGGAGGCGCAGGGCCAGGATGTGCGAGTGGATCCAGTAGAGCGCCAGGGTCCAGCCGAACCTGGTGCGGCCCCAGATGACGGCGCTGCCGCCGACGAGAATCGCGAGCACCACGGTCTGCAGGTAGAAAACTGCGTAGAACAGCAGCGAGCGAAGCGCCTGGCCGAGCAAAGAAAGTCCTCCCCGTTTTGTGCGGCAGGGTGCCTGCTGGCCCGCCGGAGGACAATGATAATTCGGTAGGTGGGTCGCGGGGATAAAGGCCCCCGTCAGGACGTCTTCTGCAGGAAGCGCCGCACCGTCAGCCGCGAGGTGATGGCCGTCAGCGCCGCAATGACGGGCACCACGGCGAGGATGCCGAACATGCCGTCGATGCCGAGCGCGAAGCGGCCGAACAGGATGCCGAGCTGCTGGCCCGCCTCCTGCGGTACCATCGAGCCGGCGGCGACGCCGACCAAGAGGAAGAACAGCAGGGCGCCGAGGCCGCCAAAAATGCCGCCGCGGAAGCCGATGGTGAGGAAGCGGCCCTGGAACTCGCCGGCGATGAAGTTGTTCGAGGCGCCGATGAAGTGCAGCACGTCGACGATTTCTCGGTTCGAGGCCATGGTGCCGCGCGTCGCGAAGACAATGGCGAGCACGGTGGCGACCACGATCAGCGTCAGTACCAGGAGGCCCGAGGCGACGATGGTGCCGGCCATGACGTTGAGCTGCTGACGCCAGGCGGCGTGGGTATCGAGGCTCGCGCCCTTCACCGCCACAAGGTCGCGTTCGAGCTTGCTGACGTCAGCCTCGGCGGGATCGGCGAGTTGCACGACGACCAGCCGCGGAATGTCGATGGCGGTGAGATCGAGGCCGGCGCCGAGCCAGGGCTCGAGCAGCTTCTGGCTTTCCTCGAGCGTCAAGGCCCGGGCCGCAGCGACGCCGGGGGTGGCCTCGGCTAGCGCGACCGCGGTGCGGAGGTTCGATTCCATCACCTCGCCCTCGACGGGGCGGATCTGGATAGTCATTTCGCGGCCAACGTCCGACGACCAGGCGATGGCGGATTTCTGCACCAGCACCACGCCGCCGAGCGTTACGCCCGACAGGAACGTCATGATGGCGATCAGCAGGACCAGGGTGCGACCGGCCACCGAGCGCTCGGGCACGATGGCTGCGGCGCGCTCGCGGTTCTCGATGCCGATGAAGCGGGGGAGCTTGAGCTCAATCGCCAAAGACGATCTCCCCTTCATTGAGGATCATGCGCGGGAAGGGGAAAGCGTCGAGCAGCGGCAGTTCGTGGGTGGCGAGGATGATGGTCGTCCCCATCTTGTTGAGTTCGGCGAAGAGCCGCACCAGCCGCAGCGACAGGTCGGGGTCGACGTTGCCGGTGGGCTCATCGGCGAGAAGAATGTCGGGGCGGCCGATTACGGCGCGGGCAATGGCGGCGCGCTGCTTCTCGCCACCCGACAGCACGGCCGGCAGCGCATCGAGGCGCTCGCCGAGGCCGACCCATTCGAGCAGCTCGGTGACATTGGCGCGGTAGCTCGACTCGGGTTCACCGAGGACGCGCAGCGGCAGCGCCACGTTCTCGAAGGTGGTGAGATGGTCGAGCAGGCGGAATTCCTGGAACACGATGCCGATGTGGCGACGCATTTGCAGGAGCGCGTCCTGGTCAAGCGAGGAGGTATCCTTGCCGAACAGGGTGACCCGGCCGCGGGTGGGGCGGAGTGACAAGAGCAGCAGTTTCAGCAGCGACGTCTTGCCGGACCCGGAGGGGCCGGTGAGGAAGTGGAACGTGCCGGGTTCGATGCGGAAGTTGAGATCGCGCAGGATCTCTGGCCCCTGCCCATAGCGCAGGCCGACATTGGAGAACTCGATCACCGGGCCATCCGCTCCGAATCAGTTGAGAGGCATCATAACAGCGGCGTCCCGCCGGGGCGGCGTTCTCACCCACAATTCAGCCCAAATCTTGGTGGGCCGAGACGAATGCCGCGGCAGTTTCGCAGTGCGGGTTTGAGGAAACTTAACCCCGCCCGGCTAGCTTCCAATTCATGCGCTCGCCCCAGCCCTTAACGGTCGTCATCGCCTGTCCGCATTGCGGCACGCGTTACCAGGTGCCGCCCGAAACGCTCGGGAGCACCGGCCGCAAAGTCAGCTGCGCGCACTGTGGCAAGGCCTGGCTCGCAGAAGCGGGCCCGCCGATGCCGATCGAGGAGGACCGCCTGTTCTCGCCCAGCGAGGAGGCGGCGCTCGACCGCGAGTTCACGGCCGTCGAACAGCGTGCCGCCATCGCCGAAATCCCCGGCTCGCTCCGCGGCATGATGCCGGACGGCGCACCGCCGCCGGAGGTGGTCCGCTCGATCGCTGAGATCAAGGCCGCCATTGCTCCGAAGCCGGTCGAGACGCCGCCTGAGCCGACGCCGTCCCCCACCGCCGCCGAGCGCGCCGCCAACGGCAAGCTGGCGAAGCGCCAGCGGGCCGCGGCGCGCCGTCTTCCCGCAGCCAAGCTGTTTCGGGTCATCCGCATTTCGGCGGTGCTGCTGCTGGTTGCGGTGGTGGCCGGCGGGCTGCTGTTCCGGACCGAGATCGTCAAGCTCGCGCCAGCGATGGCAGGAGTCTACTCGGCGCTCGGGCTCGGGGTGAACGTGGTCGGGCTGGAGTTCTCGGACGTATCGACATTGATGAGCAAGCGCGGCGACAGCGACGTGATCAGCGTCACCGCCACCATCCGCGGGGTGGAGCCGCGCCGCGTCGTGGTGCCGCCGGTGGTGGTGAGCCTGCTCGATGCCGAGGGCGCGTCGATCTACCAGTGGAGCGTCACACCGCCGGCGCCCGATGTGGAGCCGGGCGAGGCCGTACAGTTTTCTGCCGAGCTTGCCGCGCCGCCCAAGGGGGCTACGCAATTGCGACTCGGTTTTGCCACCGGCCGCCAGTCTGTCGGGACTGCTGCCGAAGCCACTACTGCCCAAGAGATTTCTCAAGAGACCGTACACTGATGGCCAGAATCCTGCTTGCCGAAGACGATGATGGAGTGCGTGCTTTCGTGTCGCGTGCCCTCGCCCATGTGGGCCACGAAGTGGTCGAAGCCGAGGATGGCGGGCTCGCCTCCGAGGTGATGCAGGAGGAGATGGGGCGGTTCGACCTGCTGCTCTCCGACATCAAGATGCCGGTAATGGACGGCATCGCCCTGGCGCTCAACGTCGCAGCGGCCTGGCCCGAAGTGACCATCGTGCTGATGACCGGCTTTGCCGACCAGCGCGAACGGGCGCATGGGCTCGACCAGTTGATCTACGATGTGATCCCCAAGCCGTTCACGCTGGCGCAGGTGCTGGAGAAGGTGGACGACGCACTCGCGGGCCGGCCGCCGGAAATCGTGTCACTGGCCCGTCAAGCGATGATGGGGTGAGCGGCTAAGCCGCTACCTCCAGCACCCGGACGTCGAAGGTCCCGGCCTTCTCCTCCATGAAACGCAGGAACTTCTGGCCCTCGCGCTCGACGTCGGCGACGTCGCGCTTGGTGAGTTTGTGAAAGGGCGACACGGTCAGCACCGCGGCGCCCTTTTTGCTTTCGATTGCCCAGTTGGCCGAGATGATGCCGTCGACCAGCACGGTGGGCTTTGCGTCGCGCAGGAAGTCACCACGCTTCTCGTCGTTTTTGGCCAGCATTCGACGGCGGTTGTCGTAGCCGAGGAAGGCGTTGTCGTAGAGCGGCATGAAGCGAACTGGCGCCGGGGTATCGGCGTCGGGTCGGGGCGCATCGGGCAGGTCGAAGAGTTCGCGGCCATCGGGGGCGGTGAAGGTGGTGAGTTCGCCGCGGATCGCCTCGAAGATCTCGCCCAGCTTGGTGAGGCCGCACCAGCTCTGCATGTCGTTGACGCTGGCCGGACCGTAGGCGGCGAGGTAGCGGCGGACGAGGCTGGTGAGATCGAGGGCGCTGGTGGTCGGTGGCAGGTACTTTGGCGCGCGCATCAGCAGCGGGGCGTGGCCGGAACCCCAGATGCGGGTGGGCGGCACCTGCACCAAGGTCTCGCGCACCTGCAGCAGCACGGTCATCGCCAGCGGCTCGGCAGTGGGAAAGCGGTCCTGCAGCGCCTTGCCGACAGCGCCGGCGGTCATCGGCTCGCGGTCGATCACCTCGATGGCGGCGGCGAGGACCTTTTCCTGGTCGTTGTCGCCGAAGCGGCGGCGGAAGTTCGATTGCCACATGCGCTCGAGCACGGGGTGGATCAACTCGCGCATGCCGATCAAGTCGGGCAGCGAGTGGAGGTGGAGCGTGCCGCGCATGGTGGTGGCGCGGGCGAGGCGCTTGTCGACGATCAGCGCGGTGAGGGCTTCGTGGGTGAAGCCGTTGAGCCGCGACCAGAGCCCGATATAGGGATCGTGAGTCTGCTGCGCCTGCTGCCCGAGCAGCCACTCGACGGCCTCGATGATGCCGATATCGCTGCGCTCGAGCAACATCTGCCGGGCGAGGGTGGCGCGGTTCAGCTGGCGGTCGGTAAGCGGTTGGCTGCTCATTTGACGTCTCCATTCTGGCACGACACGACAATGGATGCAGCCTGCTGACAGGGTTTGTCAGCAATGGCGGACGAGCGGAAACGTACTTTCACACACGATGTTATCCCGGCCTGCACCGGATAACGCCGTGGGTATGGAGTCATCCGGTCAAGCGAACAGGTCCGACAGCCCTGTGGGCTTCGGAGTTTTCAGAGACCCTTCCCCCTCATCGAGGAAGACGAAGCGGGACCGGCGAGGCGTTTGCCCCGCAGCGGTAGTCCGCAGATAGAGGGCGGTGGGTGGGGTGGCCTCAGACCCAGCTGGGGACGCTGTCGAGCGCGATCAGTTCCTCGATCGACTTGCGCGGGCGGATGACGTGCCACTTGCTGCCGTCGACCAGCACTTCGGGCACCAGCGGGCGCGAGTTGTAGGTCGAGGCCATTACCGCGCCATAGGCGCCGGCCGACATCACGGCGAGCAGGTCGCCTTCCTTGACGCCTTCCATCTTGCGGTCCTGGGCGATGAAATCGCCGGTCTCGCAGACAGGGCCGACCACGTCGGCGGTGATCTGCGGCAGGTTGGAATGGACCACCGGCTGGATGTCGTGATGCGCCTCATAGAGGGTTGGGCGGATCAGGTCGTTCATCGCGGCATCGACGATGACGAAGGTCTTGCCGCCTTCCTTCACGTACTCGACCTTGGTGACGAGGATGCCGGCATTGCCGACGATCAGCCGGCCGGGCTCCAGCACCAGCGAGACACCGAGCGGGCCGATGTGCTTGCGCACGATCTCGGCATAGGCGGGCGGTGCCGGCGGAGCGTCCTCGTCGTGGTGATAGGGGATGCCGAGGCCGCCGCCGACATCGGCGTGGCGGATGTCGTGGCCGGCGGCCTTCAGGTCACGCACCAGTTCTGCGAGCAGCGCGAAGGCGTTGTCGAACGGCGTCATGTCGGTAATCTGGCTGCCGATATGCATGTCGACGCCGACGGCACGGACGCCGGGCAGCGCCGCGATGCGGGCATAGACCTCGCGGGCGCGGGCGAAGGGGATGCCGAACTTGTTCTCGGCCTTGCCGGTCGAGATCTTCTTGTGGGTGCCGGCATCGACATCGGGGTTGATGCGTACCGAGACCGGCGCGGTCATGCCCATGGACACGGCGACATCGCTCAGCCGCTCGAGCTCGGGCTCGCTTTCGAGGTTGAAGCACTTGATGCCGACTTCCAGCGCCCGGCGCATCTCGGCGAAGGTCTTGCCGACGCCGGAGAAGACGATGCGGTTGGGCGGCACGCCCGCTGCGACGGCGCGCTCGAGCTCGCCGCCGGAGACCACGTCGGCGCCGGCGCCTTCGCTGGCGATGAGCTTGATCACCGCCTGGTTCGAGTTGGCCTTCATGGCATAGGCGACGAGGGTGTCGATGCCCGTGAAGGCCTCGCGCATCACCCGTACGTGGCGGCGGAGCGTCGCGGCCGAATAGACGTAGAACGGCGTGCCCACCTTGCCGGCGAGTGCGGTCAGGTCGACGTCCTCGGCATAGAGCCGGTCGTCGCGATACTGGAAATGATGCACCAAGGTCGTTCGCCCCAAAAATCTGCGGCAAGCTCTAGGCGAATAGGGCCGAAAACGGAAGTCAGACTTCTCTATGGGCCGGATAGTGATGGTCTATGCGCTCGGCCACCAGTTGCTGCAGGGCCCAGAGGTTGCGGTCGTGAATGCCGTACTCCTCGAGCTTGGTCACGGTCGACAGCACGTACTCGGCCATCGAGCCTTTCCAGCCATGGGCCTGAGCCAGTCGGTCGGCACGCTCCGCCAGGGTGAGGCCGCCGACATAGCGCGTGCTTTTGCGGTTGATGGCAAAGGCCAGGGCGGTGAGCGGACCCTCGGCGGTCGTGACCTTGATCCAGCGGCCGGGGAAGGCATTGGGCACCATGCTCATTTCGCGGCGCACCAGCTTGTCCATGTTGGCCTTGATGGTCCCCGCGGGGATGCGGTAGGCGACGCTGCGGCAGCTGCCGCCGCGATCGAGGCACATCATCAGGCCCGGCTGTTTGGGGTTGCCTCGCCAGCGCTGGTCGAACAGGCAAAAGCTGCGATGCCAGCCACTGGCGACGGCGATGCGCTGCTGGTCGTACTCGGTGGCAGGGTTCCAGATCAGGGAGCTGAGGGCGAAGATCCAGAAGTCACCCTGGGGCGCCGAGTCCATGATGCGCGCGACTTCGGCCTCATAGTCGGCTTCGGTCGCTGGGCGGGTGCCCGGGTAGGTCGGCTGACCCGGATCCTCGATCACCGGGATGCGGGCGACATGGTCGGCGGTGAGGTGCAGGGCACGGGGTTTGCGCGGCATGGCCGAAGCCTACTCCACCCCGCCGTCGCCGTGACCGCCGGATTTCTTCACGCTGACCGGCTCGGACTTCACGCCGGTGAGGATTTCCTTCCAGCGGGCGGCCTGGGCCGCGACGTTCTCCGGCGCCGTGCCGCCGTAGCTCTTCCTCGCGGCGACCGAGCTTTCGACGCTCAGCACCTTGTGGATGCGGCTGTCGATGCGGTGGTCGATGAACTTGAAGTCCTCGATGGTGAGGCCGTCGAGCGTCATGCCCTTCTGCTCGGCCAGCGCGACGATCTGGCCGGTGATGTGGTGGGCTTCGCGGAACGGGATGTTGGCCTGCTTCACCAGCCAATCGGCGATGTCGGTGGCGGTGGAGAAGCCGGCGTTGGCCGAGGCGCGCATCTTCTCGCGGTTGGCCTTCAGGTCTTCAACCATGCCGGTCATCGCGGCGAGCGAGAGCGACAGCGAGTCGAGCGCGTCGAAGGCGACTTCCTTGTCTTCCTGCATGTCCTTGGAATAGGCGAGCGGCAGGCCCTTCATGACGATCATCAGCGAGGTCAACGCACCCATGATGCGGCCGACCTTGGCGCGGATCAGCTCGGCTGCGTCGGGATTCCGCTTCTGCGGCATGATCGACGAGCCGGTGGTGAACTTGTCGCTGAGCTTGACGAAGCCGAACTGCGACGACGACCAGATCACCAGTTCCTCGGCGAAGCGGGAAAGGTGCATGGCGCAGAGGCTCGCTGCCGACAGCGTCTCGAGGATGAAGTCGCGGTCGGAAACGGCGTCCAGCGAGTTGGCGGTCGGGCGGTCGAAGCCGAGGGCCTTGGCGGTCATGTCGCGATCGATCGGGTAGGGGGTGCCGGCGAGCGCGGCGGAGCCGAGCGGGCTTTCGTTGAGGCGCCTGCGGGCATCCTCGAAGCGGCCGTAGTCGCGGCCGAGCATTTCGACATAGGCGAGCAGGTGATGGCCGAAGGTCACCGGCTGGGCGTTCTGCAGGTGGGTGAAGCCGGGCATGATGGTCGCGACCTCTTCCTCGGCGTGCTTCACGAGCGCCAGCTGGAGCGTCTTCACCTGCGCCAGCAGCGTGTCGATGGCGTCGCGGACATAGAGGCGGAAATCGGTTGCCACCTGGTCGTTGCGCGAGCGGGCGGTGTGGAGGCGTCCGGCGGCGTCGCCGATCACTTCCTTCAGCCGGCTCTCGACGTTCATATGGATGTCCTCGAGCGAGCGCGAGAACGTGAACTTGTTTGTCTCGATCTCGTCGAGCACGGTCTTTAGGCCGGTGATGATCGCGTCGCGATCCGCCTGGGTCAGGATGCCCACTTCCGCCAGCATGGTGGCGTGTGCGATAGAGCCGGCGATGTCCTGTCTGAACAGTCGCTGATCGAAGCCGATGGAGGCGTTGATCTCTTCCATGATGGCGTCGGGCCCGGTCGCAAAACGGCCGCCCCACATGCGATTGCTCATCTCAACTCCAACGGTAGATTCATGACCGACCAAAGCCCCGCTCCGACCCGCAGACTGCAGCCCAAGCGGGTGCTGCTGATTGCCTTGGCCAGCGCGGCGGTAGCACTAGTCCTTACCCTCGTCATTGGCAACTTCATGCCGGCGCAGGCGACGCAGTGCGATCCGCAGGTGGTGAAGGGCCGGAAGATCGACGCCGCCGCAGTCGGCGCGCTGGCGGCGCTTACCGGCACCGGCGAGGGGCGCGGCTATGCCGACATGGGGTTCAAGGACGCGGCTGGCGCGCCCACCACGATCGCCAGCTTTGCAGGCAAGAAGCTGCTGGTGAATTTCTGGGCCAGTTGGTGCGTGCCGTGCCGGGCCGAAATGCCGGCGCTCGCTGCCCTGGCGACCAAGTACAATTCGGACAGCTTCATGGTGCTGCCGATTAACCTAGATGTCGGCGAGAGCGGGCTCGAGAAGGCGAAGAAATTCCTCGCCGACGAGGGGCTCACGAACCTGCCGCTCTATGCCGACTCGACCTTCGATGCGTTCAAGCGGCTGCAGCAGCAGGCGGTGGCGATCGGGCTGCCGGCGACGCTGCTGCTCGACGAGAAGGGGTGCGAGCTGGCGGTGCTGCAGGGCCCGGCAGAGTGGGATACGCCCGACGGGCACAACGTTATCGACACGCTGATCGGCGCCTGACGCATGGGCAAGATCCTCTGTGTCGGTGCCCTGACGATGGACACCATTTTCCGGCTGGAGCAGTTGCCGGCCGGGCCGGGCAAGGTCATTCCGCTCGATGCGGTGGAGGTGGCCGAAGGCATGGCGGCGGCGCAGGCGGCGAGCATCGTGCGGCTCGGCGGTGAGGCGGCGCTCTGGGCTTCGGCTGGCGACGATGCGACGGGCGATCGGCTGATCAAGCAGATTTCGGACGAGGGTGTCGATTGTTCGCGGGTGCGGCGGGTTGCTGGCTCGCGCTCCGGCTTCTCGTCGATCTTCATGGATCGCACCGGCTCGACGATGATCGTGCCGCGCTACGATCCGACGCTGATGGCGCCGCCTGATGCGGCGCCGAGGCTCGGTGGCATTGACGCGGTGATGACCGATGTGCGCTGGCCCGGCGCGGCTGCGCTGGCATTGGCGGCGGCGAAAGCCGCCGGCATTCCGGCGATCCTCGATGCCGACATGGCGGCGCGCGAGGTGCTGGACGGATTGCTGCCGCTGGCGACGCATGTGGTGGCGTCGGAGAGTGCGGCGAAGCTGGTGACCGGGGCGGCGGCGGCGGAGCAGGCGGCGGGGTGGCTGGCGATGAGCCATAAGGGCTTCGTCGCGGTGACCGCCGGGGCTTATGGTTGTTGGTGGACCGAGGGCGGCGGCATCCGTCATTCGCCGGCGCCGAAGATCGAGGCGATCGACACGCTGGCGGCCGGCGATGTGTTTCACGCCGGATTCGCGGTGGGCCTGCTGGAAGGCTGGCCGATGCGCAACATCATCGCCTTTGCCTCGGCGGCGGCAGCGATCAAGTGCACGCGGTTCGGCGGCCGGCTCGGCGCGCCGTCGCGCGCCGAGGTCGAGGCGTTTCTCGTCCGTTAGGCTGCGTTGGCGGTTTGCCGGATCGGCTTGGCGTCGGCCTTGCGGATCACCCGGCATGGGTTGCCGGCGGCCAGTACGCCCGCGGGGATGTCGCGCGTTACGACGCTGCCGGCGCCGATCGTCGTGCCATCGCCGATGGTGACGCCGCCGACGATGATGGTGCCGGCGCCGATCCAGCAGTGCTTGCCGATGGTGATCGGCTTGTTGATGCACTGGGCACCGATCAGCTTGCCGGTCTTGGGATCGCGGCGCTCGCGCTCGTGCGGATCGACGGGGTGGCCGGCGGTGAGGAACATGACGCGGGGGGCGATGGCGGTGCCGTCGCCGATGCGCACTTCGGCGCCATCGAGGAACACGCATTCGAAGTTGATGAACACGCCGTCGCCGATGTGGATGTGCTTGCCGTACTCCCAGGTGATAGGGCTCAGCACGAAGCTTTCGCCGAAGCTACCGAGCTGATCGCGGAACATCGCGGTGCGGTTGGGCATGTCCCAGCTGGGGACGGCGTTGAGACGATCGAGCTTCTTTTTGGCCTCGACCTGCATCTCGATCAGGTTCCAATCCGGCCCCTCGTAGAGCTCGCCGGATACCATCTTCTCGTAGCCCGTCTTCATGGGGCCGAACTCCTCTTCAGCGTTCCCCCCGCTGAAGTGTTCGCTTTTGCCGTCGCCGCGACTGCCGCGCAACGGCATTTTTGCTGAATCATATGATGAGTTGGCGCTGGTGTTCAGCGAGTGTTCAGGGATCGGGCGTCGCGGCCGGACGGCTCAGACCTGCTTGTCGATGATGCGGCCGACGAACTCGTCGGAGCGTCGCTCCATGTCGCTGAGGGCGCGTTCGAGGTCGGCGCCGGTGCTTTGCGAGCCTTCGTTCACCTGCTTGAGCAGCAGCTGGTGCTCGAGATCGGCGCGCTTCTTGGCGACGAGCACCTGGGCGACGCCGAGCGTGTCGGCCTCTCGGAAGGCCATGCGATAGATCGACGTATCGAGGTTCATCACCCCTCCGGCTGGTCAGGCTACTTTGTCGACCTTCGTCCCCTGGCCGGGCGGCGGAGCGGAACGCGCCACGGCATCGACCATCTGGATCAGCGACATCTCCATCTCGTGCGACTTCTTCAGCACGGCCATGGCGATCGATTGCTGCGTCCCTGCGGAGCGCGCGGCAAGCAGTTGCGATGTCAGATCCATGTTCATCCCCGGGGTTTTATGACCGGGGCGTAAACGAAACCTTCCCTCGATTGTGCCGGAATGGCGCGATCGTGAATCAATCGTTTACGGATCAGCGGCCGCCGAACAGCAGCCGCTGCCCACTTTGACCTTGTCTATGCGTGTTCGCTAGCGACCGCCGAACAGCGTGACGTCGCGTCGCTTCAGCGGCACGCAGAGGGCCGCGCCCGCGATCAGGCCACCGATATGGGCCGACCAGGCCACCGGGCTGGTGTCGCCGACGACCAGATAGAACACCTGAACCACGGCCCAGGCGCCGAGCATCCACAGCGCCGGCAAGGGCAGGGGGATTGGGATAGCCAGCCCTAGCAGCACGTACACCCGGGCGTGCGGGTAGAGGACGATGTAGGCGCCCATCACCCCGGCCACGGCGCCCGAAGCTCCGATCAGCCAGGTGTAGGTGCCCATGGCGAAGAGGATGTAGGCGAGGCCCGAGAGCGCGGCGCAGGCAAGATAGAAGAGCGCAAACTTCACGTGGCCCAGCGCGTCCTCGATATTGTCGCCGAACACCCAGAGGAACAGCATGTTGCTGCCCAGGTGCAGCCAGTCGGCGTGGAAGAACGCGTAGGTGACGAGCGAGAAGCCGTCGGGCAGGAAGGGCAGCCGATCGGGGGCATTGGGCTGCAGGAAATAGGCCGGCACCGCGGCGTAGCTCAGCGCGAACTCGTCGAAGGCCAGTCCGCTGCCATGGGCGAGCTGGATCAGGAACACCAGCACGTTGAGCCCGATGATCCCGTAATTGACGTAGGCAAATTTGATGTGCCGGACCGGATTGCGGTCGTGAAGCGGGATGAACATCAGCCGCGCGAGGACGGATCGGCGCTGTACTTTCCTGGCGTCCACAGCACGTCGGTCTCGCCGTTGGCGTTCGCCACCCGCGCCATGACGAACATCAGGTCGGAGAGGCGGTTGAGATAGACGAGTACGGCGTTGTTGACGTCCGGCTCGGCGGCGATCAGCTCGACCACCAGCCGCTCGGCGCGGCGGGTTACGGTGCGCGCGAGGTGCAGCGCCACCGCGAGTGGCGTGCCGCCGGGGAGGACAAAGCTGGTCAGCGGCTTCAGCGCTTCGTTGTAGTGGTCGATCTGCTGCTCGATCCACGCGGCCTGGGCCGTTGTGATCCGCAGCGATGGCGGCGCGCCGGCCGGATCGGCGCCAGGCGTCGCGAGATCGGAGCCGAGGTCGAACAGGTCGTTCTGGATGTGGGCGAGCAGCCGGTCGAGCTTGGGCATCGAGCCGGTATTGAGGCGCGCCATGCCGATGAAGCTGTTGGCCTCGTCAACGGTGCCGAAACACTCGACGCGGAGGTCGGCCTTGGAACGGCGCGGACCGCGCACCAGCCCCGTGGTGCCGTCGTCGCCGGTGCGGGTGTAAATCTTGTTGATCTTGACCATGTCGTTCCGCCGCGAGTCAGAGGCGTGAAGCTAGCGCAGGCGGTGTGTCAGGGCGAAGCTATTTTCAGCGTGGCTTTCCGGCGCTCCTTTAGCTACCCCGCCCGAAGAAGAACAGCGCCGCGAGGATCACCACGATGGCCACTGCCTGCGCGATAACGCGGGCGCGCATCAGTTTCTGGCTGAGATTGGGGTCGCCGCCACGGAACATGTTCCACAGCCCCATGCCGAGGATGATGGCGACCGCGGCGAGCGCGACGATGGTGATAATGCCGGTGATGTTCATTGCGGGGTCCCTGCGAGGAAGCGGCTGAGGCCCTCGCCCAGTCGGTCATAGATGGCACGAATGCGACGGCTGGTGAACAGTTCGCGGTGGGTGGTCAACCACACTTCGAGCGGTGGCGGGCGGAAATCGGGCAGGAGCGGCACCATGCCGCGTGTCTGCTCGACGATCACCTGCTGCGCAAAGCCGATACCGAGACCGGCCTTCATCAGCTCCCAGATGTTGGTCTGGCTGTCGGTGCGGACGATGAAGTCGTTGCGGCTGAGCTCGAACCCCATGCGGCGGGCGGCGCTGGTCAACAGGTCCGAGCGATCGAAGCCGATGAGGTCGTGCTCGATCAGCTGTTCGGGGCGCTCGGGGCTGCCGCGCCTGGTGATGTAGCTCTCGTGGGCGCAGGTGATGATCGGACTCTCGCCGAGCTTTTTGGTGATCAGCTCGAGCTGGGTGGGGCGAAACATACGGACCGCGATGTCGGCCTCCCGCAGCAGCAGGTTCTCCGCCGAGTCCGACGGCACGAGCTCGATCGCCACCTGCGGGAAGGCTTCGCGCAAATCGCGCAGGAACGGCGGCAGCACGTAATGGCACATTACTGTGCTCGAGGTTATGCGGACCGAACCGGTCAGCGCGGCGCTGGCTCCCTCAGCGATCAACGTCGCTTCGGCCAGCGCCTGTTGCGCGGCGAGCACCGGCTCGTAGAGCTTCAGCGCGGTGTCGGTGGCGCGGAGGCCAGTGAGGGTGCGCTCGAACAGGCTCATGCCGAGTGCTTGCTCAAGTGCCTCGACGTGGCGGCCGAGAGTGGGCTGGCTGAGGCCGAGGGCACGAGCGGCAGCCGAGAGCGAGCCGCGTTCGACGACCGCGCCGAAGCTGCGCCACAACGACCAGTCTGGATCGGGCATCGTTCAAGGCCTCCGTGCCATTCAATTATGTATGGCAAGCGAACGATCTTGTCCAATTCATCAACGCGGGTGTTGTGCCTACCTTGTTCATCACCAGCAAGGAGCAAGCAAATGATTGCGCAGAAAGTCATCGTCCTCGGGATCAACGGGCATGTTGGCCACCACATCGCCAAGGCGTTCGTCGCCGCAGGGTGGGAGGTTTCCGGGTTCGGCCGCTCGAACAAGCAACCAATCGCCGGCGTCCGCTTCATCAAGGGGGATGCAGAGGATCTCCAGGCGATGCGGGCGGCGATCGGCGAGATCGACGTCGTCGTCAACGCGCTGAACCTGCCCTACCACCAGTGGGACCAGGGCCGGATGGAAGCGCAGAACCAGCGGGTGATCGCGGCACTGGGTGCCAGCAGGAAGACGCTGCTGTTCCCGGGCAATATCTACAATTACGCCGCCACCGACCGGCTGGTGACGCCGGACCTCAAGCAGCACCCGCAGACGCCGCGTGGCGAGATCCGGGTGCGGGTCGAGGCGATGTACGAGGCGGCGGCGAAGCGCGGCGACATCCAGGCGATCATCCTTCGCGCCGGCGATTTCTACGGGCCGGAGAGCACGTTCGACTGGTTCGATCTCGCCATGCTGCGCGAGGCCAAGAAGGGCAAATTCGCCATGATGGGCGTGCCTGGCGTCGGCCACTCCTGGGCCTATCTGCCGGACCTGGGCCGGGCCTTCGAGAAGCTCGCCTGGCACCGCAAGGAGTTCGGCACCTTCGAGAATTTCCACTTTGCAGGCAACTACGTTACGCCGGAGCAGATGGCCGAGGCCGCGGTCGCCGCGGCTCCGGTGAAGCTCAAGGTCGGCGTGTTCCCGCGGGTGCTGTTCAATGTGGTCGGCCTGGTCGATCCGCTGATGCGGGCAGTCAGCAAGATGGCCTACCTGTGGGAGAACCAAATGGAGCTCAGGGATGCTCGGCTGGACGCGATCCTCGGCCCGGACTTCGCGACGCCGTTCGGCGAAGCAGTCGCTGAGACCGTGGCGCCGTTCTTCAAGGAGGAGAAGCTGGCGGCTTGAGGTCGGTCCGGTACGGGCCGACCCCCACCCCTGTCCCCTCCCCCTCAACAGGGGGAGGGAGACGCCTATTGAGGTGCTGATGTTTTGATCTCCCTCCCCATTCTTAGGGGGAGGGGACAGGGGTGGGGGTCGGCTAGCTCCGGGTCAGCCGGCCTAGAACCCCAGCTCCCGCCGAACATCCTCCGGCGTCCGGCCCGCCTCGCGAAGGCTCCGCAGCGATGTGGAGCCTTTCGATTTTGCGAGCTTCTTGCCCTCGTCGTCGAGGATCAGCTTGTGGAAGGTGTAGATCGGCGAGCGCAGTCCGAGCAGCATCTGCAGCAGCACGTGGATATCGGTCGAGGCCTCCATATCGCGGCCTCGGGTGACATGGGTGACGCCCTGCGCGTCGTCGTCGATCACCACGCTCAGGTGATAGCTGGTCGGGGTGCCCTTGCGCTGCAGCACGACATCGCCCCAGCGCTCGGGCCGGGCGTAGCGGATCTGCGGGCGATCGATCGGGGTCGGCGCGGCGACGGTGTAGGGCAGGATGCCGGTTAGCGCCATTGCCTCGTCGGTCTTCAGCCGCCATTGCACCTCGCGGCCCTCGGCGAAGCGCTGGCTGACCTCGTCGTGCGACAGGTGCCGGCAGGTGCCCGGATAGAGCGGCGCGCCGTCGGGGTCGACGCCGGCCGACACGGCGGCCATCTCCGTGCGTGAGCAGAAGCAGGGGTAGAGCAGGTCGCGGCGCTTCAGGCGGTCGGCCTGGGCCGCGTACTCATCGAAGCGCTCGGACTGGCGCATCACCGGCGTTTCCCACTCGAGGCCGAGCCAATGCAGGTCCTCGAAGATCGCGGCGGTGAATTCCGGCTTGCTTCGGGTTATGTCGGTGTCTTCGATGCGGACGAGAAACCGGCCACCGAGGTTCTCGGCCCATAGCGCCGTGAACAGCGCCGAATAGGCGTGCCCCAGATGCAGCAAACCGTTGGGGCTGGGGGCGAAGCGGAGGACGGGTTTGAGCATGGCAAAGTGCTAGCACGTAAGGATATTTCTTTGACAGACCGTCTCGATACGCCGGAGGCATTGCAGCGCAACCTCGGCGCCCTCATCCAGCTCGATCCTCGCCTTGCCGCCATTGCCGACAGGGCTGGGTCGTTCGAGATTCGCCGCTCGCCCGGCGGCTTCGAGGGGCTGGCGCGGATCGTCACCGGACAGCAGGTGTCGACTGCCAGCGCCGATGCGATCTGGTCGCGGTTCGCGCTGCTTGAGGGGGCGCTCGATCCGGTGGGGTATCTAAAGCTCAGCGAGGAGGCGGTTCGAGGCGCGGGGCAATCCGGTGGCAAGTATCGGACACTGCGGGGGTTGGCGGAGGCGATCGCCGCGGGCAGCGTCGACTTCGCGCATCTGGCCGAGCTGCCGGCCGACGACGCCATAGCCGCGCTCACCAAGCTCAAGGGCATCGGGCCGTGGACCGCCGAGATCTACCTGATGTTCTCGGCTGCCCACCCGGACATCTTTCCGGCCGGTGACGTGGCCTTGCAGCGGGCGGCGGAGTGGGCGTTCGGGCTTGACGGCAAGCCGCCGGTGAAGGACTTGATCGACATGGCGCGGCGCTGGTCGCCGCACCGCTCCACTGCCGCATTGCTGTTGTGGCGCTACTACCGCGCCGTGCGGAACAAGGAAGGATTGTCGATCTGATGGCCAAGCTCTCCGGCCCGATGCTGCCGCCAAAGAGCGGTGGCGCCCCCAAGCAGGCGGTGATCCTGCTGCACGGCTATGGCGCCGATGGCAGCGACCTGATCGGGCTCGGCCATCACTGGGGCCCGCTGCTGCCGGATGCGCTGTTCATCGCGCCGAACGCGCCGACGCCGTGCGCCGGCAACCCGTTCGGCTTCGAGTGGTTTCCACTCAGCGTCGATCGCATCGCCGGCCGCATCGAGGGCGCGAAGAACGCCGCGCCTGTCATCATCGAGTTCCTTACCGACCTTTGGACGCAAACCGACATCAAGCCCGCCGACACATTCCTCATCGGCTTCTCGCAGGGGGCGATGATGGCGCTGCATATCGGCACGGCGTTGCCGCAGCCGGTTCGCGGTATCGTGTCGTTCTCCGGGGCGTTCGTTCCGGCCGAGAGCTTTCCCGCTGCCGACAAGCCGCCGGTGGCGCTGATCCATGGCGACATCGACCAGGTGGTCGATCCGGCGCTCAGCCGGCAGGCGGCGACCGAACTGACGGCGGCGGGCTACGATGTCGGGCTCCACATTTCGGCCGGCACGGCGCATGGAATTGCCCCCGACGGGCTGGATTTCGCCACGTCCTTCATGCTCGCGCAAAGCACCTGAATCGACTGATCGAATCGCGCTTCACAGCGCTGTCACAGTCGGCATAGAATATTGCTGATCATGACTGGCCGCGATTCCCGATCAGGGGGCGACAAGTGACGGTACATGTGTCGCTTGAGAATAGCCCCGCTCTGGTGCTGAATGCCGATTACAGGCCACTCAGCTACTATCCCTTGTCGCTTTGGTCCTGGCAGGACGCGGTCAAGGCGATCTTTCTTGATCGTGTCCACGTCGTCTCCAACTATGACCGGGTGATCAAGTCTCCGAGCTTCGAGATGCTGCTGCCCAGCGTCGTCTCGCTCAAGGACTACGTGCGCCCGGCGCGGCACCCCGCGTTCACCCGCTTCAACGTTTTCCTGCGCGACAAATTCCAATGCCAGTATTGCGGCACGCGCGATGACCTAACCTTCGACCACGTGATCCCGCGCTCGAAGGGCGGCCGCACGACCTGGGAGAACGTGGTCGCCGCCTGTGCGCCGTGCAACTTGCGCAAGGCCAACAGGCTGCCGCGCGAGATCAAGATGTTCCCGATGCAGGAGCCGTTCCAGCCGACCGTGCACGACCTGCACAATAACGGCCGCGCCTTCCCGCCCAACCACCTGCACCAGAGTTGGCTGGACTATCTCTACTGGGACATCGAGCTGGAGCCGTAAGGCTCAGGCGGCCTTCCGGCCCTTCGACAGCATTGCGCCGACCAGCATGGCGATTACCGCCACGAGGATCAACGCGTTGTAGCCGGCAAGGGTAATGCCGAACATGCTGAACTGGATCTTGTCGCAGGGGACGACCTTGGCGGCGTTGATGTTCGTCAGGTCCGAGAAGCTGACGTCGACGCCGGTGCCGGTGCAGGCTGTGGGGCCGGGCCAGAAGCCGTATTCCACGCCGGCATGGTAGGTCGCCATGTAGAGGCCCCAGCCGAGGACGGCAATGACGATGCCCATCGCGGTGTAGAAGACCACCCGCGGCAAGCGGTGCCACAGGATAAGGATCAGCGCCAGCAGCGGCAGGCCCCAATAGTAGGCGAGGCGCTGCTCGAGGCAGAGCTCGCACGGGACAAGCCCGCCGAACAGCTGCGAGCCCCAGGCGCCGGCGATGGTGGCGAGCGCGAGGACGAAGGCGATCGTCGCCAGAAGGCGTGGACGATCCTGAGTGAGGCTAGTGGTCACGATGACGCTCCGGTGCGGATGCGCGCCATATTCTGGGGAGCGCGCCGCAAGTCAACTTAAGCCGGGTCACGAGATCGTCACTCACGTTTCAGTCCCCTGCCGGGCCCTTGAGGCCGAGCGTGGCCATCACCGCACGGGCGTTGTCCGGGGCGTGCTCCTTGTCGGTCGAAACGAAGAACGCGAACACGTCGCGCGGCGGGGGGCTTGCCTCGGCGCCGGTCACGTAGGAACCGTCGGCGACCGGCTTGCCCTCGGACCACGCCTTGAGCCAGCCGGCCCGGGTATCGCGCTCGGCGAGCGAATAGCTCTCTTTCCCCGGTGCGCCCTGCAGGCGCGCGTAGGAGAAGTCGGCGGTCTGGTCGATATAGGGCCAGTCCTCGGTGTCGGCGACGACGAGCGCGACGTTGTGGGCACGCAATTGCGCGATGAACCGCGGATCGGCGAAGCTCTTGTGCCGCACCTCGATCGCGTGGCGTACCTTGCCGATGCCGGTGGCATCGAGGAAGGGTGGGTTCTTCAGCCCATCGGCCTTGGCAGCCAGCGCCAGCAGTGCGTCCGGGCTACGAGGCAGGAGCGCGAGGAACGCCTCCATGCGCGCCGCGTCGTAGGTAACGTTGCCCGGCAGTTGCCAGCAGAACGGTCCAAGCTTTGCGCCAAGCGCCATCACGCCCGAGGCGAAGAAGTTGGCCAGCGGCTGCTCGACGTCCTTCAGCCGCTTGATGTGGGTCACCAACTGGTGGCCTTTGACGCTGAACATGAAGCTGTCAGGGGTCTGGCCGGCCCAGTTCTCGAAGCTCGCGGCTTTCTGGTGCGAATAGAAGGTGGCGTTGATCTCGATGTTGCCCAGGCGCGCGCTCGAATATGCGAGCTCGTCCTTCTGCTTCAGGCCGTCTGGATAAAAGCTCTTGCGCCACGGCTCGAACACCCAACCGGCGGTGCCGAGCCTGATCGTTCCAGCCATCGAATCCTCCGTGACAAAGTGATCGCCACTCTGCGTCGCCCCCGATTGTCAGTCCAGAGCGGCCGGCCCTAGTGTACGCGCCGAGCGTACAAACCGAGGGACATGAAATGGGTCGGATACTTCTACTGGCGGGCATGGTGATGGCATTTGCAGGCCCGGCCCTGGCGCAGGATATCGGCGGCAACTACGCGGTCGAGGGCACCAATCTCAACGGCTCGAGCTATGGCGGCACCGCGAAGATCGTCCTCACTAGTGACACGACCTGCGAGATCTACTGGACCACAGGTCCGTCGACGTCGCAGGGCATCTGCATGCGCAACGGCAACGCGTTCTCGGCCGGTTATGTCATGGGCGAGGCGATCGGGCTGGTGATCTACCAGGTGATGGATGACGGCTCGATGCAGGGGCTGTGGACCATTGCCGGGCAGCCCTGCACAGGCACCGAGAACCTGACGCCGCAATAGCCAGCGGAGCGGCGGCTCACGTCAGAAAAGATGATTGGTGCCCCCGGTCGGACTCGAACCGACAAGCCTCGCGGCGGCGGATTTTGAGTCCGCTGCGTCTACCAATTCCACCACAGGGGCAACGGCATGCCCGTACCATTGTGCCGTTTGCCGTGCAACCCTCAGGCTTCGACAGCCGCAAGCATCCGGCCGAGCATTGCAGGACCTGCTGTCGCGTCAGACGATTGGTGGGACGTAGGGATAGTCGTCGGCGCGGCGGGGTGGGCGGGGTTCGGCTTCGTCGAAGCCGGTCCAGCCTTCGGCTTCCAGCGCCTGGCGCTCGATTGAGGGATCGACGCCTTCGGCGTAGCGCAGGATCGCGGCGGCCGGGCCGGCGTGGGCTTCGTCGACGCGGGCGCTGACGATGGCGCCCCCGCGCTTGACGTTTTCGGCCAATACGTGGGCTTCGGTCTCCGAGACACCGGCGCTGGTCAGCGCGCCGACGAGGCCGCCGGTCGCGGCTCCAACCCCAGCGCCGGCGATGGCGCCGACGGCGGTGGCGAACAGCCAGCCGGCGGCGACCACGGGGCCGAGGCCGGGAATGGCGATGATGCCGAGGCCGGCGAGCAGGCCGCCGGCTGCGCCGAGTCCGGCGCCGACTTCGGCGCCGGTGGTGGCGCCTTCGCCGACGTCGTCCGGTTCATAGTCGGGCGGGGTGTTGGCGACAAAGCTGATGTCGGTGTGGGAGATGCCGGCTTCGTGCAGGGCATGCACGGCGGCGGCGGCGTGCTCGTAGCTGTCGAACTGTCCGATGATCGTGTGCATGTGACCTCCTTGTTGTCGCTACAACGAGCAAGAAGGCTTGGCGTTCCTCAGCCGCCCAATGCGAGCCGAGCGAGGAATACCGCGCCCACCCCCGCCACCATGGCGACGAAGAGGCTGCGGCTGAGCACATAGGCCACGAGCGTCACTGCTGCGGCGATGCCCTCGGCGGGGCCGCCGCCGGCAATGGCGGGCGCCACGAGTGAGGCCAGCACGGCGGCCGGGATGTGCTTCATCCAGCTCGCGACGAAGCCGGTGCGGGGCAGGCGGTCAGCCAGCAGCAGTCCACCGGCGCGGATCGCGAAGGTCACCGCCGTCATCCCCAGAATGGTGATCAGGGCCTCAAGCGAGATCGACATTGGTCCTGCCTTTGCGTGTTTCAACGATCGCGCCCGCGAGGCTGCCGAGCAGGCCGCCGATGATGATGTACCAGTTGCCCGGGATCAGTTTCGCCGAGACGATGGCGGCGAGCGCGGCCACCAGCCAGGGGATCAGATCGCCCTTGCCCTTCCACATGCCGAGCAGCAGCGCGAGAAAGGTGGCAGTGAAGGCGAAATCGAGCCCGTACTTCGTCGGGTCGTCGATGACAGAGCCGAGGAGGCGGCCGGCCAGCGTCGAGCCGACCCAGGCGATCCACGAGCAGAAGCCCGAACCGATCAGGAAGGCCACCGAACCGCGTCCCTTAGCGACCTCGCCCATGGTCATGGCCCAGTTCTCGTCGGCAACCAGATAGACCGAGAAGATGGCGCGGAGCGGCGAGAAATGGGTGGTCAGCGGTCGCAGCGTTGCCGTCATCAGCAGCATGCGGAGATTGACGATAGCGGTGGTGATGACGATGGCGAGGATGGGCAGATTGCCGGGCGTCCAACTATCGAGGGCGACGAACTGGCTGGCGCCGGCGAACACCAGCCCGCTCATCAGCAGTACCTCGAGCACGCTCATTCCCGCCTGGCCGGCGAGCACGCCCCACACCACGCCATAGGCGGCGATGGAGATGGCAACAGGAAAGAACATGCGGACGCCGAGCCAGAAGTGCGCGGGTCCGCTGTGGGGGGCGGGTGCATGCATGAGCGGAAACTACCTCAGATCGAGCGCTGCGCGCGATGACATCTGGTGATTGTCTCCATTTATCGCGGTGATGCCGGTTAGAGCGCGCGGGTCATGCCGCCATCGACGAGGAGGCTCTGGCCGGTGACGTAGGACGCGTCGTCGGAGAGGAGGAAGGCCACGACCTTGGCCAGTTCCTGTAGCTCGCCGTAGCGGCCGACGGGGATCTTCTGGCGGCGTGCTTCGACGGTGTCGTAGTTGTCGAGAAAGCCGGGCAGCACGGCGTTCATGCGGATGCCGTTGGGGCCGTAGCGGTCGGCGTAGAGCTTGGTCCAAGTCTGGAGGGCGGGCCGTAAAGCAGACGACATGGGCATCGCGAGGTCGGGAGATTTGCCGGCAAAGCTCGAAATGTTCACCGCTGAGCCATGG
The DNA here is from genome assembly GCF_056403495.1 of Devosia sp. P2_G7. NCBI lineage: Bacteria > Pseudomonadati > Pseudomonadota > Alphaproteobacteria > Hyphomicrobiales > Devosiaceae > Devosia > Devosia sp. P2_G7. The sequence goes on along the minus strand of NZ_JBFUFI010000001.1, from coordinate 66,230 downwards.
TTATTTGCCAGGAAGTGAGGGGTCACGAGGCGCATCAGGCGGACCGGGTTGAGGACGATCATATCGAAGCCGTCCTGCCAGGCATCGTCGGCCATGGTGCCGATGTCGCCGGTCGGGACGTGGCCGGCATTGTTCACCACGGCGTCGATACGGCCGTGGGTGTCGAGCGTGGTGGTGACGAGGCGCTCGATGTCCGCGGGCTCGGTGAGCGAGCCGCGGACTGCGGTGGCGGAGAGTTCGGCCGCAACAGCTTCGACCTGCTCGGAACGGGCGAACAGTACCAGCTCGTAGTTGCGGGACGCGAGCTCGCGGGCGATGGCGGCGCCGATGCCCTGGCCGGCTCCGGTGACGATGGCGACGGGTTTGATCATGGGCGGCACGCTACACGAGGCGCAGCACTTCGGTGATGAGAGTTGTTGATCGCATCTATTCGCCCTGGTGATCGGGGACCAGCGCGGCGATGACGCGCCGGGTGCTGGCCGGCTTGAAGCGCCCGGGCGTTGACCGGCAGGCGGGGCGGGTCTAGACAATCGCCCGTGCGTTCATACCCCATCGTGCTCCGACCCGCCTGCATCTTCAGCTGAGATGTGAAGTGGCCCGCCTCGCGACCCGGTCGACAGACCGGCCGCTGGTCATTTGGGGCCCAACGCCGTCGCATACTTTGTGGGTTTCGGAGTTAATTCGATGAACAATCTCTCTAGGCCGCTCTGGCAGCGGTTCCTCGTCTTCCTCGTTCCGCTGATGGCCAGCAACATCCTGCAGTCGCTGTCGGGGACGATCAACAACATCTATATCGGGCAGATGATCGGGGTGGAGGCGCTGGCCGCCGTCTCGGTGTTCTTCCCGATCATGATCTTCCTCATCTCGTTCGTGATCGGGCTCGCCTCGGGCGCCTCGATCCTGATCGGGCAGGCGTGGGGCGCCAAGAATATCCTCAAGATCAAGGAAGTGACGGGCACGACGCTGACCGTCGGCTTCCTGATGGGGCTCGTCGTCGCGGTGTTCGGCGGGTTCTTCGCGCAGAACCTGATGGAGCTGCTGGGCGCGCCGGCCGATATCGTGGCGCAGGCGACCGCCTATGGCCGGATCGTGCTCATCGGCATGCCGGGTTTCTTCATCTTCCTCCTCATCACCTCGATGCTGCGAGGTGTCGGGGACACGGTGACGCCACTGCTGACGCTGATCTTTTCGATCGGCGTGGGGCTGGTGGTGACGCCGGCGCTGATCCAGGGCTGGTTCGGCCTGCCGCAGATCGGCGTCCTGGCGGCTGCGGTGGCGTTCATCGCCGGCTTCGTCGTGGTGCTGATCTTCCTCTACTTCTACCTCAATGCCCGGAAGAGCCCGATGGCGCCGGACGCCGAGCTGTTCCGGCACCTGAAGGTGGATTTCAAGCTCCTGGGGCTGATCCTCAAGCTCGGCATTCCTGCCGGCGTCTCCATGGTGGTGTCGTCGATGTCGGCCATTGTCATCGTCGGCATCATCAACCGCTTCGGCTCCAGCGCCACGGCGGCCTATGGCGCGGTCAACCAGGTGATGAGCTATGTGCAGTTCCCGGCCATGTCGATCGGCATCGCCGCCTCGATCTTCGCCGCACAGGCGATCGGGGCGCGGCGCTTCGACGACGTGGAGAAGGTGACGCGCACGGCGTTGCTGATGAACCTCATCGTCACCGGCGCGCTGGTGCTGATTGCGTACCTGTTCTCGCAGCATCTGGTGCGGCTGTTCATCACCGACGAGGAAGTAGTGCAGGTTGCCGAGCGGCTGCTGCATATTGTGCTGTGGAGCTGCCTCGTCTTCGGCTGGGGCTCGGTGTTCTCGGCAGTGATGCGCGCCTCGGGCGACGTGTGGATCCCGATGGCGCTGTCGCTGGCGGCGATCATCCTCGTCGAGGTGCCGGCGGCGCTGACGCTCAGCCACTTCTTCGGGCTCGATGGCGTGTGGTGGGGCTATTGCCTCAGCTTCACGGCGCTGCTCACTTTCCAGGCCACCTACTATTTCGGCTGGTGGCGGAAAAAGGAAATCACGGCGCTGGTCTAGCCACATTCATGCCCCTTGACTTAGAGCGCGCTCGAACTCCTAGCCTTGGGCGCGTCGTGGCAAGGAAGGCATCATGAAGATCGGTGAACTGGCCAAGCGTTCGGGACTTACGGCTCATACGATCCGCTACTATGAGCGGATCGGATTGCTGCCCTACGCTGACCGCAACCAATCGAGGCAACGCGACTACGACGCGTCGATCCTCACCTGGATCGAGTTTCTCGGCCGCCTGAAGGCGACCGGGATGCCGATCCGGGACATGCTGCACTATGCAGGCCTCCGCGAGCGCGGCGCGCCTACGGAAACGGAGCGCCGCGAGATGCTGGAAACGCATCGCGAGCGCGTCCGCGCCCGCCTCGTGGAACTCACCGATTGCCTTGCCGTCCTCGACACCAAGATCGCCGGCTATGCGGGCACGACCAAGAGGATGAAGGAATATGACGCAGTACTCCCAGAGCGCCGAGAACGGCCTACAACTACGCGCCGGGCAAGCGCCGGGCGGTGACAGTGGAGCCATCGACATGAAGTCGCGAAAACTCGGCCCGCATCTCACCGTCTCGGCTGTAGGGCTCGGCTGCATGGGGATGAGCCATGCCTATGGCGGGCAGGATGAGGCCGACGCGATCCGCACGCTGCACCGAGCGGTGGAACTTGGCGTGACGTTCTTCGATACGGCCGAGGTCTATGGCCCGTACGAGAACGAGATCCTTGTCGGCAAGGCGCTGAAGCCATTTGGGGACAAGGTGGTGATCGCCACCAAGTTCGGCTTCCGCATCGACCCGGCCAAGACCGGTACGGATGCCATGGCGGGGGTCGATGGGCGGCCCGAGCATGCGCGTGAAGTGGCCGAAGCCTCGTTGAAGCGGCTCGGGGTCGAGGCGATCGACCTGTTCTACCTCCACCGCCTCGACCCGCAGGTGCCGATCGAGGACACGGTCGGCGCCATGGCGGAGCTGGTCCGTGAGGGCAAGGTGCGGGCGCTGGGCCTGTCGGAGGTGGGTGCCGATATCATCCGCCGGGCGCATGCCGTCCATCCTATCTCGGCGCTGCAGAGCGAATACTCGCTGTGGACCCGCGATCCGGAGGGCGACATTCTCGACGCCTGCCGTGAGCTTGGGATCGGCTTCGTGCCGTTCAGCCCGCTCGGTCGCGGCTTCCTCACCGGCAAGATCCAGAAGCCGGAGGATTTCGGCGACGGCGATTTCCGGCGCACACTGCCCCGCTTCAGCGAAGAGAACATGGCCACCAATGCCGCGCTGGTGAAGGTGCTGGAGGAGATGGCGGCGGACAAGGGTGTGACGGCGGCTCAGCTGGCGCTCGCCTGGGTCATCGGCCAAGGCGATTTCATCGTCCCCATCCCCGGCGCGCGGCGGATCGCGCATCTCGAGCAGAACGTCGCTGCGGCCGGCATCGTGCTGTCGGCGGATGAGCTCAGGACGCTGGGTGAACTGCTGTCGCCGGAGAAGTTCGCCGGCAAGCGATATGGCGATAGCGGCGCGTGGGTGGCCAAACGGTAGGCTAGGGCGCGGGCCGGGCCAGCACGTCCCAGGCGGCCATGGCGCCGTCGATGACACGATCGAGGGCGGCGCCACCGGCGCCGTCTCGCGCCTGGAGGGCCAGGCCGTTCAGTACCGTGGTGTAGAACTGCGCCATGCCATCGGCATCGGCGCCCTCCGGCACATCGCCATCGATCATGCCCTTCCTGATCCGCGCTGCGAACGAGCCCGTCGAGGCGTTGCGCAGCATCGCCAGGTGCGCCCGCACTTCGGCATTCTGCGGCGGGCCGACTGCGGCCGCGAGCACGATCATGCAGCCACTGGGGATACTGGGATCGGCGTAGGTCTCGGCGTTGCTGCGCAGCAGGGACTCAATCGCGCCACGTGCCGTGGGCACGTCGCCGAGGGTCGGCCCGTAGGTTCGCATGTAAAGGTCGAGCGCCTCGTAGAACAGTTGCTCCTTGTGCCCGAAAGCGGCGTAGAGGCTCGGCTTGCCGATGCCCAGCGCCTCGGCCAGGTCGCCGACCGAGGTGCCCTCATAGCCGCGCTCCCAGAACAGGCGCATCGCCTGGTCCAGGGCGGCATCTCGATCGAACTCGCGGGGGCGGCCTGCCAAAATCGGGTTTCCGGATGATTGTCTACCGATCAGTATAAAATTCTTGACGCTGCATCGCAACCGTCATAGCCAATTGTGTACCGATCGGTAGAAAATGGAGATCCGATATGACTGACCTCGAACTGTCCGGCCGCGTGGCCCTCGTTACCGGCGGCAGCCGCGGCATCGGCGCGGCGACTGTGCTGGCGCTGGCCAAACAGGGCGCCGACGTCGCCTTCACTTTCCAGCGCAACGGCGAGAAGGCCGGCGAGATCGAGCAGCAGGTGACCGCGCTCGGCCGACGTGTGCTCGCGATGCAGGTCGATTCGGCCGATCCGGACGCGGTGATCGCCGCGGTGGAGCGCACCGTCGAGGCATTCGGGCGGATCGACATTCTCGTCAACAATGCCGGCACCGGCACAGGCGGGCCGTTCGGCGATGTCACGGTCGAGACCTTCGACCGGCTGTTCGCGATTCACGCCCGCGCCCCGTTCTTCGCCGCGCAGGCGGCGGCAAAGCACATGGGGGCGGGCGGGCGGATCATCTCGATCGGCACCAACATGGCGAGCCGCGTCGCCGGTCCGGGGCTCAGCCTCTATGTCGCCAGCAAATCGGCGCTGGGCGGCATGACGCGGGCGCTGGCGCGCGAGCTGGGCCCGCAGGGGATCACCGTCAACACTGTCGATCCGGGCTCGACCGACACCGACATGAACCCGGCCGATGGCCCGATGGCGCCGTCGCAGATGGGGCTCAATGCGCTCGGTCGCTTCGGGGTCGTCGAGGATATCGCCGCAGCAGTGGTGCATCTTGCCGGCCCGGGTGGGCGAAGCATCACCGGGACGTCGATCCTCGTCGACAGCGGCTTCAACGCTTAGCGGTTCGCCCCCAGCGTTCGAGCCAATCGACTGCGAACGCCACGATCTCATCGGCGGGGACGAGCACCGAGCTTGCCTCGCCGATCTTGCCGCGCTTGCCACGGCCGGTGGCCAAGAACTCCACGACGATTCCGGCGAAGTAGTCTTCGGCCAAGCCGTAGGGCGGCTCGGAGGTGTCGAACTCTTCGAACCAGCGCCAGACTTTCTCGCCATCGACGAGGATCGGCGCCTCGTAGCGAAGGATGCGCTTGTTGGGGAAATCGGCCAGGTGCTCGGCGTGGTGCAGCAGCGTCATGGTGTCGAGCGGCGCGCCGAGCATTAGCACCTTGCCCTTGGCCTCGACCAGTTTGCCTAGCGGCGACCGCGGGCCATAGCCATAGTCGAGCGCGTGGTCGGCAGTGAACCATTCGGCCTCGCCGCCGATCGCCGCCATTGAAGCGCCGGGGCTCGCGCTGCGCAGCGCGCCTGGCGTGGTGCGGATCAGTTCAGGCCAGAAGCCGTTGTCGCGGATCGAGCGTGAGCGCAACGGATCGAATGCCGGGATATGCTCGCGCATCGCCGGATCGTCGCGGATCTCGTCCTCGAGTTGCCAGTCGGCATAGCCGAGTACGGTCCCGGCAGGCCCGATGACGTCCCGCATCGCGTCGAGGATATCGTCGGGGCCGCCCACGATCTTGCCGACTTTGCGCAACGCGGCGTGCACGAGCACAGCGTCGCCATCGGCGAGGCCGATGGCTCTCAGGTCCTCAGCGAGGCTCGAACGGGTCGAGACCCGGCTGCTCACCTAGCGGCGCCGGCGTAGCGCCGCTCCGGCGGGAGCTGCTCGGTGGCGCCTTCATGTATCGCGTCATATTCGTGGCGGGCGCTCTGCACCTCGCCCTGGTGCTCGGCCGCCCAGTTCCACAGCGCGTCGAGCGGCTCGGTGAGGGTGCGGCCGAGATTGGTCAGCTGATATTCGACGCGCGGCGGGATCTCCGGGAACACCGTGCGGGTGACGAGGCCGTCGCGCTCGAGATTGCGCAACGTCAGGGTCAGCATGCGCTGCGAAATGCCGCCGATGGCATGGCGCAACTCGTTGAAACGCATGGTCTTGCGCGTCAAGTAGCCGACAATCATGACGCTCCACTTGTCGCCGATGCGATTGAGGATATCGCCCATGGCGTTGCAGGTTTCGACTTTTTCCGGGGAACCGAGGGCCATCGGAGTGCCTTCCAGTTGAAATTGTTGGTTACCAATATAGACGCAGTTACCGTTTGTGCCTAGGGGTAGGCCCGGATGTAGCCTAGTGCGGGAGAAGCGTATGTCGTCACGGATCGAAACCCTGGCCGATGAACTGACGCTGGAGGAGCAGGTGAGCCTGCTCTCGGGCGAAGATTTCTGGTCGCTGCCGGCAATTGAGCGGCTGGGCATCGGCAAGCTGCGGGTCACCGACGGGCCGAACGGCGCCCGCGGTGGCGGTTCGCTGATCGGCGGGGTGAAATCGGCGGCGTTCCCGGTGGGGATCGCGCTTGGCGCCAGCTGGAATGTACGGCTGCTCAATGAGATCGGCACTGCGCTGGCCGATGAAGTGAAGTCGAAGGGCGCGCACGTCAGCCTCGCGCCGACGGTGAACCTCCATCGCTCGGTCAGCAACGGGCGCAATTTCGAGTGCTACTCGGAAGATCCGATCCTCACCGCCAGCCTTGCGGTCGGCTATATCGAGGGCCTGCAGGGGCAGGGCGTGTCGGCAACGATCAAGCACTTCGTCGGCAACGAATCCGAGATCGAGCGCACCACGATCAGTTCCGAGATCGACGAGCGGGCGTTGCGCGAACTCTACCTCGTGCCGTTCGAGTGGGCGGTGAAGAAGGCCGGAACCTGGGGCATCATGAGCTCGTACAACAAGCTCAACGGCACCTACACCAGCGAGAACCCGTGGCTGCTCGACCAGGTGCTGCGCAAGGAGTGGCACTACGACGGCATCGTGATGTCGGACTGGTTCGGCTCGCACTCGACCGCCCCGACGGTCAATGCCGGGCTCAACCTCGAGATGCCTGGCCCGGCGCGCGATCGCGGGGCGAAGCTGGTGGCTGCGGTGGAAGCGGGCGAGGTATCTCGCGAGACGTTGCGGAGCCGCGTGCTCGATATTCTCAGGCTGATGGAGCGCACGGGTGCGCTCGACGATCACAGCGAATGGGTAGAACGGGCCGACGATCGCGCCGAGCATCGGGCGCTGATCCGGCGCGCCGGTGCCGAGGGCGCGGTGCTGCTGAAGAACGAACGCGACGTGCTGCCGCTGACCGGCGAGGGCAAGATCGCGGTGATCGGGCCCAATGCCAAGGTGGCGCAGATCATGGGCGGCGGCAGCGCGCAGCTCAACCCGCACTACCGGGTGTCGCCATGGGACGGACTGGTCGCGGCGATGGGCGAGGATCGCCTGAGCTACGCCGCGGGCGCGGGTAACAACCGCTTCGAGCCGCTCCTTCGCGGGGCGCTCGCGGTCGACTACTTCGCCAGCGAGGACCTGAGCGGCACGGCGGTGTTTTCCGAGACGCTGGAGGAGGCCCAGACCTTCTGGATTGGCCGGGTGGCCGACGGCAAGGTCGATCCGCTGCATTTCTCGGCGCGGCTGACGGGGACGTTCACGCCCGAGGCCAGCGGCGAGCATCGCGTCGGCATCTACAGCGCCGGGTTCTCGCGCGTCTTCGTCGACGGCAAACTGGTGGCCGATGCATGGACCAACTGGAGCAAGGGCCGCACCTTCTTCGAAGAGGGCTGCGACGAGGTGGTGGGCACCATCCGGCTCGAAGCCGGCCGTTCCTATGATGTGGTGATCGAGTTTGCCGCCAAGGCTTTCGCGACGCTGGGGCTTGCCGCCTTCGCCGCGGGCATCGGTTTGCCGCTTGGGGACGAGGCCATTGCTGAAGCCGTCGCCGCGGCGCGCGATGCCGAAACGGCGCTGGTGTTCGTCGGCCGCAATGGCGAGTGGGACACCGAGGGCAGCGATCTCGGCTCCATCGTGTTGCCGGGCCGGCAGGATGAACTGATCGCGGCGGTGGCGGCGGTGAACCCGCGCACGGTGGTGGTGCTGCAGACCGGCGGGCCGGTCGAGATGCCATGGCTTGGCGACATCGCAGCGGTGCTCGAGGCCTGGTATCCGGGGCAGGAGGCGGGCAATGCCATCGCCGATGTGCTGACCGGCGCTGCAGAGCCCGGTGGCCGGCTGCCGCAGAGCTTCCCGGTCAAGTGGGCGGACAATCCGACCAACTCGCAGGATCGCGAGATCTATCCCGGCCTCGACGGCAAGGTGCGTTACGAGGAAGGCGTGTTCATCGGCTATCGTCATTACGACCGCCACGGCATCGCGCCGCTGTTCCCGTTTGGGTTCGGGCTGGGGTACACGAGCTTCGCGGTGTCGGATCTGGAAGTGGATGCGAGCCGGTTTGAGGCCGCCGGCAAGGTGAGCGTCTCGGTGACGGTGACGAACACCGGCCGCCGTGCCGGCTCGGAGGTGGTACAGGTCTATGTGTCGGCGCCCGACGCGTCGGTGCCGCGGCCGGAGAAGGAACTGAAGGCGTTCGAGAAGGTGCACCTCGGCCCCGGCGAGCGGCAGCGGGTGACGCTGGAACTCGATGACCGGGCCTTCGCGTACTATCGGACCGAGGCGCAGCACTGGCTGGTCGAGCCGGGGCGGTACGTGGTTCGGGTGGCGCGGAACGCTGGAGATGCGGGGCTGTCGGCAGAGGTCGTGCGGCAGGACAGGATGTTGCTGCCTGTGTGATCGACGCAACGGTGGCGTGGGCCGACCCCCACCCCTGTCCCCTCCCCCTAAGAATGGGGAGGGAGATTCTCACACTGATATCGAGACTATCGTCTCCCTCCCCCTGTTGAGGGGGAGGGGACAGGGGTGGGGGTCGGTTCGCGCCAGCCCCCGGTTCCCTCACGCCGCCTTGCCATACTGTGCGGCGTGCATGCCGACATAGTATTGCAGGTTGTCGTCCGCCAATCCCAACCCGTCCATCACCGCGACCATGAAGCTCACCGGCGACACGCCCGCCGCGGTTACCACCTTGCCGTCGCTCACCGCCGCCGGGGTGTCGCGGTACAGCGCCTTGCCCTTGTAGCCGGTGGCATCGAGATAGCCGTCGCCGTTGCTGGTGTGGCGGATGTGGTCGAGCAGCCCGGCCTTGGCGCCGGCCACCGTGCCGTCGCAGATCAGCCCGATCAGCTTGCCCTCAGCCTTGGCGGCAGTGAGCAGCGGCGCCATATCCGGAGCCTCGGGCGTCTGCCAGATCGCGCCGCCGCAGACGATGATCGCGTCGTAGTCGGCCACGTCGACCGCCTCGAGCGCCAGTTGCGGGTTGACCGTCATGTTGCCCGATGAGGTCACGGGCTTGCCGCCGGGGGTCGCGTACTTGGTTTCCACCTTGTAGAAGCTGTGCGCCACGGCGTTGAGCAGCGTGGTCTCCCAATCGGCGAAGCCTTCGGTGAGGATGGTCAAGATGGTGGTCATGTCGTCTCTCCTTGTTCGATGCGAGAAGGCTAACGCCACGCGGCACCGGTTTTTGTCAGCAGCGGTCGGAAACTGAATGGCTAAGCGGTCCGAACGGTTGCTCAACCTGATGCAGGCGCTGCGCCGCCGGCGCCGTCCGGTGACGGGCGCGGTGCTGGCCGAGGAGATGGGCGTGTCGCTGCGCTCGGTCTATCGCGACATCGAGACGCTGAAGTCGATGGGCGCGGCGATCGACGGCGAGGCCGGAGTGGGCTTCCAGCTCCGCGCCGAGCACTTCCTGCCGCCGCTGATGTTCACCGACGAGGAGGTCGAAGCGCTGGTGCTTGGCCTGCGTGGGTTGATCTACGGTCCCGACAGCGAGATGGCGGCGACGGCGCGTGATGCCTCAAGTAAGATCGAGGCGGTGCTGCCGCCCACCAAGCGCGACGAGATGCTGTCGGTCGGGCTGTTCGTCATTCCACCGCGCGAGGTGGACGAGGCCAACCCGCTGGCGCGCCTGCGCCGGGCCCTGCGCGAGGAGAAGCAGGTCTGGCTCGGCTATCGCGACAAGAGCGGCGCGACCAGCGAGCGCACGGTCTATCCAGTGGCGCTGGGCTACTTCGAAGGGCACCAGACGCTGGTCGCCTGGTGCACACTGCGCAATGACTTCCGCAACTTTCGCGTCGACGGCATGACGGCGCTCGAACTCCTCGACGCCGGACTACCGGAACCGCGCCGAACCCTGTTCCATCGCTGGTCCAGCGCCCGAAATCTGCCGGATTTGACCTAGATGGGAAGCCGCCTTGCTTCAAAATCATTTGAGCAGCAGCCGGCGGCAGTTGAGCGGCGCAGAGCGCGTTGCTAGAACCCTGCCGACGCCGGGACCATTGCACTTCGGAGGCGCCTTGCTCGCGCAGTTTCGCCGGCGCATCGTCGCCAGCCTGTTGATCATCCTCGCCGTCCTCGGGACCACTCCCGCATGGGCCACTCCGCTGCTGCTCGTCGACGCCGACACCTTCGAGGTGCTGTACGCCGAGGATGCCGGCGTGCCGTGGCACCCGGCCTCGCTGACCAAGCTGATGACCGCCTATGTGGCCTTCGCCGCCATCAAGGCGGGCAAGGTGACGCTCGACACCAAGGTGAAGATCTCGAAGAACGCCTGGAACCAGGCGCCGAGCAAATCCGGGCTGAAGGTCGGCTCCTCGGTGACGATGAAGGACGCGCTCTATATCCTCGTGGTCAAGTCGGCCAACGATATGGCAGTGGCCGTCGCCGAGACCGTCTCGGGCTCGGTGCCGGCGTTCGTCGAGGAGATGAATGGCATGGCGGAGGCCATGGGCCTGTCCGCCACCCACTTCGTCAATCCGCATGGGCTGCACAACGAAGGCCAGGTGACCTCGGCGCGCGATCTCGCCATCCTGGCGCTGATCATCCGGCGCGATTTCCCGGAATATCTGCCGATGTTCGGCACCGAAGCGGTGCGGCTGGGCAAGGCCAAGCTCGAATCCAACAACGGCCTGCTGGAACATTTCGCCGGCACCACCGGCATGAAGACCGGCTATGTCTGTTCCTCGGGCCTCAATATCGTGGCGACGGTGGAGCGCGGCGGCCGCTCGATGCTGGCGGTGGTGCTGGGCGGCTCGTCGGCGCGTGAGCGCAACGAGATGACGGCCGAACTGTTCCTGCGCGGCTTGTCCGGCGCGATCACCGGCACCGGGCAGAACGTCGTGCAGCTCAAGAACATCGCCTCGCCGCCGGTGGACATGCGGGCGCAGATTTGCGGCAAGAAAGCCAAGGCTTACGTGGCGGAGCGCCAGGCGGCGTTCCCGATGGGGCTGAAGGGCCATCCGAGCTATCTCACCGACGAGATCGACGGTGTGGTCTACTCCGCGACTGATCTCGGCATAATGGTCGACGACGTGCCGCTGCCGCGCCCGCGTCCGGCATGGGCCCCGGCAGCCGTGGCACTGGCCGACGACTGAGCGAACGCTCAGCCCTTCACGATCTCGAAGCGCATGACTTCGGCCTCGCTGCTCACCGAGCAGGCGTGGCCGTTCTGCCTGCAGAACAGCGGGATATCGATCTTTGCCATCGGATCGGTGGCGAGCAAGACGAACGAAGCGCCCGTCGGCAGCTGCGACAGGCGCTTTTCCATTTTCAGCACTGGCAGCGGGCATTTCAGCCCGCGGCAGTCGATGGTCTCGATGTCAGTCGTCAAGCACCAGCACCCAGTAGACGCCGTGCGTCGAGTTCGGGTCGTAGGCGACGCCGAGGCCGGCGCGCTTGGCGGTCGGATCGGCGATCGCCCCCGCATCGGCCGGCACGGCGCGCCAGCCGGAGAAGACTTCTGCGAAGGTGGTGTAGCCGGCGCTGAGCCGCATCACCACGGCGCCGGGCGGTAGAGCCGGCTGTGCGCCGCTCTTGGCGTAGTTGGTGGCCAGCGTCTGCGCCGTGCCGTCGAGCACGGTGTCGCCGCGCACATCGGCCGCGCCCTGGGCGCGACGGAAATCGTTGAGCAGGAACAGTGCCTCGACCCGGTTGAGCTTGGCGCCCGGCTGGTTCATCGGCGCGGAAAGGCCCGGCGACAGCTGACCGCCGCCGCCACCCATCGAACAGGCCGCGAGACCCGCGGCGAGCACCGCGGCAAGCGCGATGCGGGGGAGGGTGGTGTGACCCTTCGTGATCATGGCGTCGGACTCCTTGCACGGCCGGAGAAGTCCGGCATGGCCTCATGCAGCTGGTGACCCCGATGAGATTCGAACTCATGGCCTCAGGATTAGGAATCCTGCGCTCTATCCTGCTGAGCTACGGGGTCGCCGCTTGCCACATAGCAAATGCCGGGCGCGGTGCAAACCACCGTTCCGGCGGAACAGGTGGGCACGGCACATTCCTCCCCATGCGCCAGCCGCTGGTGGGGCCGTTCGTCGCGTCTTGAAAGCGGTTGCAGGCGTGCTACTCACGCCCGGCCTGCGATGGCCGCAGGGTTTCAGGATGCACCGATGAGCGACAAGATTTCTGCCGAACTGTTTCTGGCCGACGAGAAGAAGGCGTGGTTCAAGCACGATCGGTTCGGCATGTTCATCCATTGGGGCATCTACGCGCTCGCGGCCCGGCACGAGTGGGTGAAGAACCGCGAGGAAATCGACGACGCGGGCTACCAGAAGTACTTCGAGAACTTCGATCCCGATCTCTACGATCCGAAGGAATGGTCGCGCCGGGCCCGTGAGGCGGGGATGAAATACGTGGTGCTGACAGCCAAGCACCATGATGGGTTCTGCCTGTGGGACAGCCAGGCGACCGACTACAAGGCGACCAACACGCCCTATGGCAAGGATCTGCTCAAGCCGTTCGTCGAGGCGTTCCGGGCCGAAGGGTTGAAGATCGGCTTCTACTACTCGCTGCCCGACTGGCACCATCCCGACTTCACCATCGACATGTACCATCCGCTGCGCAACCGCGAGGATGCGGCCGAGCTGAACGCCGGCCGCGACATGACGCGCTATGCCGCCTATCTGCGCCAGCAGGTCACGGAGTTGCTCACCGGTTACGGCAAGATCGACATCATCTGGTTCGACTTCAGCTATCCGGGCCGCACCTACAAGGGCCTGCCCGGCAAGGGCCGCGACGACTGGCAGAGCCTCGAGCTGTTGAAGCTGGTGCGAAAGCTGGCGCCCGACATCATCGTCAACAACCGGCTCGATCTCGAGACCGACGTGCCGGACATGATCACGCCCGAGCAGTACACGCCGCGCACCCCGCCGATGGTCAATGGGCGTGAGGTGACGTGGGAGATGTGCCAGACGTTCTCGGGCTCATGGGGCTACTACCGCGACGAGGAGACGTGGAAGAGCCCGGAGCAGCTGATCCAGATCCTGATCGACGGCGTGGCGCTGGGCGGGAACCTCTTGATGAATGTCGGGCCGACCGGGCGCGGCACGTTCGATCACCGCGCCATCGATGCGCTCGACGCCTATGCCGGCTGGATGAAGCTGCACAGCCGCGCCATCTACGGGGCCGGCCGTTCCAGCTACACGGCGCCAGATGGCTGCCGCTATACCCAGCGCGGCAACCGGCTCTATCTCCACATCTACAACTGGCCGAACCGCTACCTGCATCTCGACGGGCTGGCGGGCCGGGTCAAGTTCGCGCAGCTCCTCAATGATGCGAGCGAAGTGCAGTGGATCGGCGCCCACACCGATCCGCATTTCGTCCCGCCGGTCGGCCAGACCACGCTGACGCTCGACCTGCCGGTCAAGAAGCCCAACGTGGTGGTGCCGGTGGTGGAGCTGGTGCTGAAGGAGGACTGATCCGGGCGGAACTTCAGTTGGCCGCTGCAGTTCCTACAGTCCGGGCGCGACGGATGTGACCCAAGGAGAGCAAGATGAAGCGCACTGCCACTGCCAACTGGACCGGGACGCTCAGGGATGGGGCGGGGACCCTGGACGCGCCGAGCGGCGCGTTCACGAGCCTGCCCTATACCTACAAGGGCCGCTTCGTCGATGAGACGGCGCGGTCCGGCACCAATCCGGAGGAGCTGATTGCGGCGGCGCATGCGGGGTGCTTCGCCATGGAGTTCGCGCAGACGCTCGCCGACAACAACACTCCGGCGGAGAACCTCAAGGTCGAAGCGGCGGTGACGCTCATTCCCGGCACCGGCATCACCGGCAGCGCGCTGACGCTGGAGGGCAAGATCCCCGGGATCGACAACGCGACGTTCCAGCAACTGGCCGAGAAGGCCAAGGCGAACTGCCCGGTGTCGAAGGCGCTCGGCGCCATCAACGTCACGCTCGAGGCGCGGCTGGTCTGAGCCTCAGGCGTGGCGCCAGTCGGGCCACGCAGCGACCGAATGGACACGCCGGGTGGTGCGGCTTTCTTCGCCGAAGGGTGCGACCTCCCACTTCCAGCGCAACCCGCTGCGCGGCACCGGCCGGCCATGCAGCAGGTCGGCGCTGTCCAGCACCACGCCGTGGCGGTTGAACACCCGGTAGTCGAGGTCGGTGATCAAGGTGACCGGACAGGGGAGGCTGGCCAGCCTGTCGAGGTGGTCGTCGACGACGGCCCGCTGCCGGCCATCGGCCGCGGCGCGCGCCAGCTGGCTGACGAGGCTGATCGAGATGACCCAGTCGAGATCGTCGATCGCATCCAGAAAGCCGAGCGCCTGGGAGTCCCGTTCGGTGGATAGATCGCGCCAGTCGCAGGTGACGTTCGGGTAGCGATCGGTGCGGGGGCGGATGGTCGAGAGGTGGGCCTGGTCCACCAGAATCACCCGCTCGAAGGTGCGCGCCAGGGATTCGACAGGCACATCGAACAGCGGGCCGGAGCCCAGCACCACCACCGTCCGCCGCCGATCGAGATCGTCGATGGTGGTGTCGATCAGGCCGCGCGAGTTCGCGAGGTGCGGGGCCCAGGCGCGGGTCTGGCGCTGGCCGCGCGCCCACAGCCCGATGGCTTCCCCCAGATGGCGGCGGAACGCCGGAGGCGTCGCGCGGTAGCTCGCAGCATAGACCAAGAGTTCGGCGAGCATCGGGTCAGCGTCCGGCAGCAGAATCGGCGTGATCGTAAGGGGAAGTGGCCACGGTGCAACATTCGTTGTTGCTCTGCGACGTTGTGGAAGAATTTCGCCGCAATTTCGTGCAGTTTGCCTTGTCGTCGGATGGGGCCAAATTTGCTTGCCTGGAACGTGCTCAGAATTGCCGCGGCCGCGGTGCTTGTCGCCATGCCGCTGAGCACCCTTGCCATGGGTTGCGACGGGCTGGTCGATGGCCCCAAGGGTATCGTCGCGTCGGTTACCGATGGCGATACCGTGGTGCTCGATACCGGCGTAGTGGTTCGCTTGATCGGCACGCAGGCGCCCAAGCTGCCGCTGGGTCGCGAGGACTTCGAGGCCTGGCCGAAAGCCGAGGAGTCCCGCGTGGCGCTGGAAAAGCTGACGCTCGGCAAAACGGTGCGGGTGCGCCATGGCGGCGAGCAGGTCGACCGGCATGGCCGGACGCTGGGCCAGCTGTTCGTGCTCGATACGCCCGAGCTCTGGGTGCAGCAGCGGATGATCGCCGACGGCTGGGCTCGGGTCTACTCGTTCCCCGACAATCGTGCATGTCTGCCACAGTTGCTGGCCGCCGAGGGCTCGGCGCGGCTGATGAAGCTTGGCATCTGGGCCGATCCCTACTATCTCGTGCGGCGGGCGGACCGGCCGGCAGATTTGGTCGGGCGCCTGGGCCACTATGAGCTGGTGGAAGGCCGGGTGTTGCTCGCCGATGAGGCACAGGGGCGCATCTACCTGAATTTCGGCCGATCGTGGAAAGAGGACTTCACCGCCGTGATCGACAGGGCGGCGGTCAAGCTCTTCTCGCGTGCCGGTCTCGACCCACTCAAGCTCGAGGGTGCCCTCGTGCGGATCAGAGGCTGGATGGACGACGTTGATGGCCCGCGGGTCGAAGTCACCCATCCTGAGCAGATAGAGGTTCTCCTCGCTCCATGAGCTCGCGTTCGATCATCAGGGTGTTTGGCGTTCCGCTCGCCGCGGTGTTGCTGGCGATTGTCGCGGCGTGCTCGAGCCTGCCCGGCGTCACGGTCAGCCGCACCGAGGGACAGAACGCGCCGGTCGTCGCCTCGGACGATCCCGAGGAAGATGCGATCGGGGCGCGCGAGCACCCGCGTATCGTCGCCTCCTATGGCGGCATCTATTCGGACCGACAGGCCGAGATCATGATCGCGCGGATCGTCGGGCGGCTGCTTGCCGCGGCCGATCAGCCGAACCAGAAGTTCACCGTCACCATCCTCGACACCGCCGAGGTCAACGCCTTCGCGCTGCCGGGCGGCTATGTCTATGTGACGCGCGGCATCCTGGCGCTCGCATCGGACACCTCGGAGATCGCGGCCGTGCTGTCGCACGAGATCGCGCACGTGACGCTGAAGCATGCCCGCGCCCGTACCAACCGGGCGCGCACCAACGAGATCGTCGACAAGGTGGTGACGGGTGTGTTCGGCGCCGACAGCGCCACCGACCAGGCTTCGAACCGCTCGAAGATGTCGCTCGCGGCGTTCAGCCAGCAGCAGGAACTGGCTGCCGACAAGGAGGGCATCCTGACCTCCGGCCGCGCCGGGTACGATCCGCATGCGGCGGCCCGCTTCCTCGGCGCCATGGGCCGGTTTGCGCATTTCTCGGCGGGCGACGCGGACCAGGAAGGCGATTTCCTCTCCTCGCACCCCTCGACCCCCGATCGCATCCAGAAGGCGATCGAGACGGCGCGCGCCTTCTTCGGCGCCCCGGGGCTCGGCGAAACCGATCGCGAGGGCTATATGGCCGGCATCGAAGGCCTCGCCTTTGGCGACAGCCCGGCACAGGGCGCGGTGGTCGGCCGCCGCTACATCAATCCGACACTGAAATTCACCTTCGAAGTGCCCTCGAACTACACGCTGCAGATCTCCAAGGGCGCCGTGGTCGGCGTTGCCGGCGAAGGCGAGGCGGTGCGCTTTGACAGTGCCGAAGTGCCGGCCTCGATGGGGCTCGAGGATTATCTCAAGTCGGGCTGGATTGCCGGGCTGCAGCCGACGACGGTGAAGCGCGAAAGCGCCAACGGCTTCGACATGGCGACCGGCGTCGCCGTCACCCCGCAATGGAACTTCCGTGTTGCGGTGGTGCGCAACGATGGCCGGGTCTATCGCTTCATCTTTGCTGCCAAGTTCGACAGCCCGGCCTTCACCCAGGCCGCTGAAGCGACGCTGAAGAGCTTCCGCTCCGCCACTGCCAAGGATCTCGGGCTGGTCAAGAAGCTGGTGGTCCGCACCATCACGGCCGGCAGCGTCGATACGGCGGACTCGCTGGCGCGAAAGATGAACGGTCTCGGCCGCGGCACCGACCTGTTCTACATCCTCAACAACCTCTATCCGGGCGACACCCTGGTCGCCGGACAGAAGTACAAGGTCGTGACCGTCGAATAGCTGCTGTCGCCAAGCCGGCGGCGCTCGCGGGAATCCTCCGGCACATCTTCCGGGTGGCCCGAGCCGATCGCCTAGATCAACCCGGCATCCCGTGCCGCGGCGCTGGCTTCGGTGCGGGAGTGGGCGCCGAGTTTGCCCAGCATCGCCGCAACGTGGTGGTCGACGGTCTTGGGCGAGATCGCCAGTTGCGCGGCGATGCGCTTGCTGGAGAGGCCGCGGTCGACCAGCAGCAGCACTTCCATCTCGCGCTGCGTCAGCCCCAGCCGGTTGTCGCGGGTCGACTGGCGCGGGCCCTTGCCGACATTGCTGATGCCGCTGCGCCGCATATGGCGACGGGCTTGCTCGGCAAACGGGTTGGCGCCCAGTTGCTCGAAGATCTGCAGCGCCTGCCGCTGCGCCGCCTCATCGCCGCCGAGCAGCGCCAGGGCGCGATCGAATGGTGCGCCGATCTCTGCCCAATAGTCGGCGGCGGCGGCCCAATCGCCCGAAATTTCGGCTCGGAACGGTGCCGCCAGCCCGGTGAGGTCGCCAAGCCGTGCATCGGGCTCGAGCCGCCAGCGCCACAGCAGCAGTTCGCCATGCACCGTGGGGGCCGAGGTCATGCCCAGCGCCTTGTCGAGCAGCGCCAGTGCCTCGGCGCGGTTGCCTCTGCCGAGCCAAGCGCGCTCGGCGAGAATTGCGGCGAAGGGCGCCAGCCGTTGCAGTTCCATATTGGTGTCGAGAAAGCGCCGTGCCTCCTCGAGCAGCGGATCGAGCGCCGGGTCGCCGCGTCTCAGCCGCAGCCGCGCCAGTGCCAGCACAGCGGTGATCCGCATCAGCCCCTGCGCCTGCTCGTCGCCGATCACCGGCAGCGCCGCCTCGGCCGCCTCCTCCCACAGGCCCTGGCGCAGCAGCACCTCGGTGAGCCAGCCGCGCATGTAGTAGTGCCAGGTGTCGAGGTCGCGATCGGCGCAATAGACGATGCCGGCCTCGAGCACGCGGCGGGCCTTGTCGTAGGCGAGCAGGTTGACCTCCATGCAGCCGAGGTTGGTGTAGGCCCGGGCGGCATGCTCCTGGTAGTTGTGCGCCAGCGCGATATCGAGGCTCTTTTCGAGGTCGGCGCGGCCGATCGCCGGCTCCTGCCAGATACGGGCGGAGCCCATGTTGTTGAGCGCGTGGGAGATGATGTCGGGCCGCCCCAGCACCTGCCCGAGCGCGATGGCGGCACGCCCGTGGCGCAAGGCGCCGTCCAGTTCGTCCGCCAGCATGGCGAGGTGGGCGAGGTTGGAATAGGCCATCGCCAGCTCGGCACCGGGTGTCTCGGTTTCCAAGAGCGCGATGGCCTCATTGCCATAGGCATCGGCCGCGGTGCGGTTGCCGGCGAGATAGCTCAGCCGCGACAGCCAGCGCAGGCTGTCGCCTTCCATCAGCCGGTCACCGAGCTGCCGATAGATGGCGCCGGCCTGCCGTTGCGCTGCGATAGCCTGCTGGATGCGGCCGATCAGCTGGCACTCGAAGGCGTAGCGCCCGTGAATCGCCGCTTGCTCCTCGAGGCTGAACCCGTCGATCAGCCCCATCATTTCCTCGTAGTGCGCCGCCGCCTCGCGATGCGCACCGCTGCGCGAAGCCTCGTGCGCCGCCTTGGGTGCCAGCTGGCGCAAGGCAGCTGCGTCGCGCGCCTGGGCGGCGTGGTGGGTGAGCCGGGCGCCCGGAATGTCGTCCCGGCCGCGCAGCAGCGCCAGCACGGCGGCATTGAGGCTTTCCCGCCGGTGCGTGGGGAGCGCCGCCTCGATGGCACGGCGGGCGATTTCGTGGCGGAAGGCGTAGCCATCGCCGCTGCCGTCGAGCATGCCGCCCTCGACGCATTCGGCCAGCGCCTCGCGTCCGCCCGGGCCGAGCAGGTCGACGAGAATTGCGGTCTCGGCGCGTCGAGGAAATACCGAGACGGCGTCGAGCGCCTCGCGGGCGCCGATGCCCAGCCGCTCGGCGCGGGTGAGGGTGGCATCGCGGAGGCTGAGCGACAGCTCGCCACCGGCGCGCAGCAGCTCCGTGACGAAGAAGGCGTTGCCGACAGTGGCGCGATAGATCGGGCCGGGTTCGAGCCCGGTATGCTCGGCCAGCGTCGCCACGGCGGTCTCGCTCAGCAGCGGCACGTCGATGCGGGTGATGTGGTCGGAAGCGATATCGCCGAGTGCGCGGCGCAGACGCCGCTGCCCTTCCACCGCTTCGTTGCGGGCGGTCAGCAGCATCAGGATCGGGCTGCCGGCGATGCGGCGGCCGACGTAGCGCACGAGGTCGAGCGTTGCGTCGTCGGCCCAGTGCAGGTCCTCGATGACGAGGATGGTCGGCTCCATGCCGAACAGCGCCAGTGCTTCGGAGAACAGCGGGACGCGTTCACCCTGCTCGCCCAGCCGATCGAGCGGCCAGTGTGCATCGCGCGCGAGGTCGTAAAGCGGCGCGAGCGGGGCCGGTACCGTGAGGTCCTCGCAGGCGCCGCGCAGGATGCGCGCCGCGCCGCCCGCCGTTTCGATGAAGGCGTTCACGAGGGCGGTCTTTCCGGCACCGGCCTCGCCGACTGCGGCAACGACGCGGCCTCGTCCGGCCGCGGCTTTCGCCAATTGCTGGCGCAACGCAGCAAGCTGCGCATCACGTTCGAGCAGGATCATCCCTCTAATCCCTCCGGTCGCGATCTTACCCGAAGGGCAGAGTCGTCATACGTCGTATGAATAACACCGCCCGCGGTCAATTATTCCATCGCGTCGAAACGTGGGTAATTGGCGGCGCCAATCTGGGTAATCAAGCCGATAGAGCAATGCCCCGCATGGGGGCATGGTCCGCCACCGGCCGCCGAAGCGGGGGCCGAAACGTGAAGGACCATGAAATGCCGCGCTATGTCGTTGAACGCAGTTTTCCCGAAGGCCTGATCATCCCGATCGATGAATCAGGCGCCACCGCCATGGGCGGTGTGGTTTCCCGCAATGCCGAACGAGGCGTCACCTGGGTGCAGTCGTTCGTCTCGCCGGACAAGAAGCAGAGCTTTTGCATCTATGATGGCCCGTCGCCCGAGGCGATCCGGATGGTCGCGCAGAAGAACGCGCTGCCGGTCGATCGCATCACCGAAGTGCGGGTACTCGACCCCTATTTCTACCGCTGACCGACACCGGACACGGAGTTGCCTCCGTGTCTCCGTGCCGGCGTCGTTCGGCGTGTCCTTGGAGCCGGTCTGGCATTCGCCCCCCGGCACATGACCGGCTCCGAGGAGCCAATCCCAACAGGAGCAAGCCGCCGACCGGCTCGACATGTGATGTCGGCCGCCGCCGCCGGTTTGGCCGCATCAGAAGAGACTCAACCATGAAGACATCAACCCTTCTCAAAGCCCTCGCCGTCACCACGGCGCTCTCGGTCGGCGGCGCCAATGCTCACCAGTCGGACGGCGGCGGCCTGCTCATCGGCTCGGCCATGGCACATGAAGCCGCGGCGCATGCCGACCTGCCCAACCCGCTCGCCGACAAGGTGCGCGCCGCCAACGAGCGGTTCCAGGATGTCGCGGTGGCCAAGGGCGAGGGCTATGCCCCGATCCCCTGCGTCAGCGGTATCGAGGGTGGTGCCATGGGCATCCACTTCGTGTCGGAAGCAGCGCTCAAGGACGACGCCATCGACATCGCCCATCCGGAGGCGGTGATGTACGAGCCGCAGGCCGATGGCTCACTGAAGCTGATCGCTGTCGAGTACATCACCACCAAGGGGCCGGCCAATCTCGATGGGCACCTGTTCAGCTTCACCAATGCCCCCAATCGCTATGGCCTGCCGGCGTTCTACGAGCTGCACGTGTGGGCCTGGCGGGGAGGGCTGGCTGAGCCCTCCCCGCCTGCCTCAAGCCGCTCAGCGGTCGATGCGCGCCGCGTTTTCCCCCGAGTAGCGAGCGCCCTTCAGGACGATCCCCGAGGTGGCACTCTCAATATCGGCGAGATCAGCGGCGCTCAGTTCGATCGATGCCGCGCCATTGTTCTCGATAAGCCGGTGGAGCTTGGTCGTCCCCGGGATCGGCGCGATCCACGGCTTCTGCGCCAGCAACCAGGCCAGTGCGATCTGCGCCGGTGTGACCTTCTTCGCCGCGGCAACCCGCACCACGGCATCCACCATGGCCTGGTTTGCGGCGCGGTTCTCGGCGTCGAAGCGGGGCACCGTGTTGCGGAAATCGGTGCTGTCGAACTTGGTGCTGGTGTCGATCGCGCCGGTGAGGAAGCCCTTGCCCAGGGGGCTGAACGGCACAAAGCCGATACCCAGTTCCTCGAGCACCGGGATGATCGCCTCTTCAGGCTCCCGCCACCACAGCGAATATTCGCTTTGCAGCGCTGTCACCGGCTGCACCGCATGGGCACGGCGGATGTTCTTCACCCCCGCCTCCGAGAGGCCGAAGTGTTTCACCTTGCCCTCGGCGATCAAGTCCTTGACCGCACCGGCGACGTCCTCCATCGGCACCTCTGGATCGACGCGGTGCTGGTAGAACAGGTCGATGCGGTCGGTGCGCAGCCGCTTCAATGAGGCCTCAGCGACCTCGCGGATATGCGCCGGCCGGCTGTTGAGGCCGCTGCCGCTGCCCGTGCCGTCGAGATCGAAGCCGAACTTGGTGGCAATCACCACCTGATCGCGGATCGGCTCCAGCGCTTCGCCGACCACCAACTCGTTGGCGCGACGCCCATAGACCTCGGCGGTATCGAAGAAGGTGACGCCCTGATCGAACGCCGCCCGGATCAGCTTGATGGCGTCTGGGGTCGGCAGCGGCTGGCCGTAGGACTGGCTGATGCCCATGCAGCCCAGCCCGATTGCCGAGACTTCGAGACCGGCATTTCCAAGTTTGCGCTTCTGCATTTCGTGCTCCTCGTTGCGGGGTTGGGTCAGACGCGCAGCAGCGTCTTGACGATGCGCCGCTCCTCCATGGCTGGCGGCGCGGCCGTGGGCTACTTCAGCCGATTGCCGCTGCTGCCTCGGCGTCAGCTTCGGCCTCAGCCTTGGTCTTGCGGTGCTGCAGATGCGAGTTGACTGCGACCGTCGCGCCCGCAGCGATTACCAGCGCCATGCCGGCGAGGCTGCAACTCTCCGGCACGTGGCCGAAGACCAGCCACCCGAGCCCGCTCGCCCAGACCAGGTGCAGGTAGTTGACCGGCGCCAGCATCGAGGCCGGCGCTTGCTTGTAGGCGGCGGTGAACAGGAAGTGACCGAGCGTCATCAGTCCGCCCAGCAGCACCATCAGCGCGATATCGAGAGCAGCAGGGCTGAACCCACGAATATCGGGCAGGGCCAGCACGCAGAACACCAGCGCGCCCACCCAGGTGGAATGGAACAACATCGAGATCGTCGTCTCGGTCCGGCTGAGATAGCGCGTGAGGAGGTGATAGCTCGTCGCGAGGCCGGCATTGACCAGCGCCAGGGCCACCCCGATCGGGTCGAGGCTGCCGCCGGGCCTGACGATCAGCAGTACGCCGAGAAAGCCGATGGCGGCGCCCATCCAGCCAATTGCGCTGACCCGCTCGCCGAGCAGCGGCACCGCCAACAGCATGACGGCGAACGGCGCCAGGTAGATGATCGCCACCGTTTCGCCGACCGGCATCAGCCGCAACGCCCAGCCCAGTGTCAGGGACGCAGCAGCAAGGCAGAGTCCGCGCAGCACGACCAGCCACAGGCGTTTAGCCTGCCACAGGCGCGTGCGAAGGCGGGGCCAGACGATGAGCGCGAGCAGCACGAGATTGACCAGGTACCGCATAGCCATGACCACCGGCACCGGATAGAGCATCGACAGGTGCTTGGTCACGACGTCGCCCACGCCGAACGCCAGGGTGGCGAGAGCCACGAGGCCAATCCCGACAAGCGGCCGTCCCGCAGTGGTAAGATCCGCCATGTGGCTGCCTCTCCATTCGAGAGCCAACGATATCGCTTGAGCCCATAAGCGAAAAGCAGTCATTATTGGCATGATCCCATGAGTGGAACTCATCAATGCCGCGCGAAGACATCAGCGACCTGATCGCCTTCCTCGCCGTTGCGCGAGAGCTGAGCTTCACCAAGGCAGCGGCGAAGCTCGGGGTCTCGCAATCGGCGCTCAGCCACACCATCCGCAAACTCGAGACCCGGCTCGGGCTGCGGCTGTTGATGCGTACCACGCGCAGCGTTTCGCCGACCGAGGCCGGCCAGCGCCTGCTGCTCAACGTCGGACCCCGGTTCGAGGAGATCGAGGGGGAACTCGCGGCCCTTAGCGAACTGAGGGAACGGCCGGCGGGTACGATCCGCATCACTGCCGGCGAGCACGCCGTCAATTCGGTGCTCTGGCCAAAGCTCGCTGCGTTCCTGCCGGCCTATCCCGACATCAATGTCGAGGTCAGCACCGACAATAGCCTGATCGACATCGTCGCCCGCCGCTTCGACGCCGGCGTGCGGCTGGGCGAGTCGCTCGCCAAGGACATGATCGCGGTTCGCATCGGCCCCGACTGGCGCTTCGCCGTCGTGGCCGCGCCATCCTACTTTGCAGGGCGCGCGCAGCCCGAGACGCCACAGGAGCTCACCGGACACCGTTGCATCAACCTCAGGCTCCAGACCTATGGCGGGCTCTATGCCTGGGAGTTCGAACGGGATGGGCACAAACTCAGTGTTCGGGTCGAAGGACAGCTGGTGTTCAACAACACCACCCAGATCCTGCCGGTAGCGCTCGCGGGTCTTGGCCTCGCCTGCATCCCCGAGGACCTCGCCGCCCCTCATATTGCCGAGGGCCGGCTGGTGCGCGTGCTCGAAGACTGGTGTCCCCCCTGGGGTGGCTACCACCTCTATTACCCGAGCCGGCGGCAGTCCTCGCCGGCCTTCGCGTTGCTTGTCGAGGCTTTGCGGCATCGCGGCTAGCCAGGCGCGGCGGCCGCTGCCGCCGTGAATGTTGATCACCGGCCGCAGCCAATCGCATCTCGCAAGTCTTGCGGCGGCGCCTGTCGTCGCCTACCTGTTGAGTTACGACATCATGTTGGCTTGCAGTGCGCAGGTCGCCACGCCAACCTGTCGCAGCACACGGGACATCACCATGGATATTGATCCGATTCTGCCGTCGATCGTCGCGGTTCGCGCCACGATCCCTGACGATGCCTTCACCGCCGCCGGGCTGGGCACGCTCAGGGAAGGCAGTGGCGTGGTCATTCGCGAGAATGGGCTGGTGCTTACCATCGGCTACCTGATCACCGAGGCCGAAGAAGTCTGGCTGACCACGCAGGATGGGCGGGTCGTGCCCGCCCACGCGCTCGCCTATGACCAGGTAACCGGCTTCGGCCTGGTGCAGGCGCTGGGGCCGCTCAATCTGCCGGCGCTGGAACTGGGCGAGAGCGCCAAGGTGCATCTGGGCGACGCGGTGGTGTTTGCCGATGGCACCGGGCAGTCGATCCGCGCCAGCATCGTCGCCAAGCAGGAATTCGCGGGCTACTGGGAATATCTGCTAGACGAAGCGATCTTCACCTCGCCGGCGCACCCGTCATGGGGTGGGGCGGCGCTGATCGGGGCCGACGGCAAGCTCCTCGGTATCGGTTCGCTGCGGCTGCAGATGATGCGCAGCGGCGAGGCCGCCGAGATCAACATGATCGTGCCGATCGACCTCTTGCCGCCGATCCTCGACGACCTGCTCGCCCGCGGCCAGGCCGACCGGCCGCCGCGCCCATGGCTCGGCGTGTTCTCCGCCGAGGACGATGGCGACGTGGTGGTGATGAGCGTCGCCGAAGGTGGCCCGGCCGCCGAAGCGGGCATTCGCCGCGGCGACATCATCTCCGATGTGCGCGACAGCGAAGTCGAAGGCCTCGCCGACTTCTACCGCAAGCTGTGGAGCAGCGGCCCGGCCGGCGCGGAACTGCCGATGCGTGTCGTCCGCGACGGCCGAGAGACTTGGGTCCGGGTCAAATCCGCCGACCGCAACCTGTTCCTCAAGAAGCCACAGCTGCAGTAGCCAGCGTCAGACGCCAAGGCGGCCGTGGTGGGAACGAAAAAGGCCGGTCTCGCGACCGGCCTTTCCCATTCGATCTGCAGCTGCTGCTTAGGCGGCGGCTTCCTCGGCGTCGGCGGCGTCCGACTTCGGACCGCGGCGCGGCGACTTGGCGAGGTTCTTTTCGATCAGCTGCACGGCCTCGGTGAGGGTGAGCTTGTTGACGGCCGCCACTTCGCGGCTCATCCGGTCCATCGCCTGCTCGAACAGCTGGCGCTCGGAATAGGACTGCTCGGGCTGGTCGTCGGAGCGGAACAGGTCGCGGACGACTTCCGAGATGGCGATCAGGTCGCCCGAATTGATCTTGGCTTCATATTCCTGGGCGCGGCGCGACCACATGGTGCGCTTGACGCGCGCACGGCCAGTGACGGTGTCCAGAGCCTTCTTGACCTCGTCCTCTTCGGCGAGCTTGCGCATGCCGACGGACTTGATCTTGGCGACGGGAACGCGAAGGGTGAGTTTGTCCTGCTCGAAAGAGATGACGAACAGCTCGAGGGTCATGCCCGCGACTTCCTGTTCCTCGATCGAGGTAATCAGACCGACGCCGTGCGCCGGATAGACGATATACTCGCTCGTCTTGAATCCAAGCCGCTGCTGAGGCTTCTTGGTGACCATAAAGGGATACTCCTATTAACGCCGCCGCCGGACTGCTCTTCGCGGAGAGGCTGTCCTGGTTGTTGCTCGTTCGCCCGTCCGAATAGTAAGCAAAGACCCTTCGCGCACTCTGCCGGTCCGCGCGACCGGTTGACTGCGCCCCCATAATTGCTGGTGTCAAAAAAAAGGGTGCCTAGCGGCACGCATTGGATGACGGGCAAGCTCCATTCGTTTGAGGAGCGTAGCACAAAATTTCAGCAAAATCAAAAGTTGCGAATCAAGGCTGCCGGAACCTGTTCAGGTTCGGCTCATAAGCCATTCATCGGCAGGGCAAACCCGGGGCGAAACGGCGGCCAATCGGCCTCGCCGGGCGGCGTTAGTCGCCCTCGCCGGGCTCTTCCGAGAAGTATTTCTCGAACTTGCCCTCGACCCCGTCCCATTCCTTGGCGTCGGCCGGCGCATCGCGCTTTTCAGTGATGTTGGGCCAGGCGGAGGCGTATTTGCTGTTGATCTCCAGCCACTTGTCGAGGCCACCCTCAGTATCGGGCTTGATCGCCTCAGCCGGGCATTCGGGCTCACAGACGCCGCAGTCAATGCACTCGTCGGGGTGGATGACGAGCATGTTCTCGCCTTCATAGAAGCAGTCGACGGGACAAACCTCGACGCAGTCCATGTACTTGCACTTAATGCAGTTGTCCGTGACGATGTAGGTCATTCTTCGCGAGCGTTCCTGCTCAAGTTTCTAGGGCCGCTGGGTCTTTCAGCCGGGCGCGCGCGGCAGGCGCTACGCCTCGGGCCGTGCTAGCCCTTTTTGTCCGCTGCCGCAAGGGACAGGGCTGTCAGGCTTTTGTCGGATCGAACGCCAAGCCATCCACTTATCCCCTCAACCGACGCCAGTGGCATTCCGCCGCTGGCACGGTGGTGAGCACGGGGCGGTCAATTGTGGCAGATGGACGGAAAAACGGAACGAGCTGAAAATGACGAGGAAGTGAACGATCCGAGGCCGGAACGTTCAACCTGCGCCGTCCTCGTCGTCCCGTAGCCGATCGGTTTTGCGGCGCTCCTTCTTGGTCGGCCGCCCGCTACCCGCGTCACGCTCAGCGTGCATGGCGGGCTTTTCCTCGCGCGGTGTCGGCGCGGGCGAAAGGTCTTCGTAGAGCAGGGCGGCTTCGGGGGCTGGGCCGCGGCGGGTGCCGGGGTCGAGGATGCGCCAGACCAAGAGGCGGGTGTGGACCGTCATGGTCAGCACATCGCCAGCCCCGACCTTATGGTCGGAGCGGTCGGTGCGTTCGGAATTGACCCGGATGGCGCCGGTCTCGATCAGCTTTTGCGCCAGGGTACGGGATTTCACCGCACGCGAGAAGAACAGCCACTTGTCGAGCCGTTGCTTGTCCAATGGCTATTCGGATTTGGGGTTCCGGAGCGCTGCAAGCGCGGCCCAGGGCGAGTTCGGATCGAGCACGGCGGGCTTACGGTCCTCGCGCGGCCGGTGTTCCTTCCAGTCCTCGCGGGGCTTGTCGAAGCGCTTGCCGCCGCCGCTGGGCTTGCCCTTGTTCTCGAACGGCTTGCCGCCATTGCCCGGACGCTGGCCGTCGCGGCGGCCCTCGAAGCGCGGACGGGCCGGCTTGTTGTCGCCTGGGGTAGCGGCGTCGCCACCCTGCGGACGGTCGGGACGGCGGAAGTTGCGCTGCGAGCGCTCAGCCTTCTCGGCACCTTCGGCCGAGGTTTCGGCACCGTCGGCGCGCTGGCCGCGCCGCGGTCCGGCGTGACGGGCATTGTCCGGCCGGCGGCCGGCGGGGAACCAAATCTCGTCGAACTCGGGTTCGGCAGGCTTGGCGTCTTCGGCTGGAGCCGGGGCGCCGAGATCGGCGGTTGCCGCCTCGACGGCTGCGACTTCGGCTGCGGGCGTGGCTTCGACCGTGGGGGCGCTGCCTTCCACGGCATCGACTGCGGCGGCATTGACCTCGGCATCCACGGCGTCGGCAGCGGCAGGATCGGCCTGCGCCGCGGTCGTAACGGCCTCGACCGTCTCGGACGTGGTTTCGGTGGTCGTCTCGGTGGTCACCGCCTCAGGGGCAGGGGGCGCAACCTTCGGCGTACGGCGGACGCGATAGCCGAGCGAATTGAGAATCGAAGCGAAATCCTCGCCGGCGGTACCGAGCAGCGAGGTCATCTCGACGGTGACGCGGAAGCCGTTGCCCTCGGCGGCGCCCGGAGGCAGTTCGCCCTGGTGGGTGACCGGGTTCAGCGCGATCAGCGGCCGGATGATATCGGCGAGGCGCTCGAGGATATCGACGCGCACCGCGCGGCGACCGGCGACCTTGAAGCCAGCGAGCTCATAGAGCTTGGTGTTCACTTCGGGGTCGATGAGGAACGAGGTACGGCCCGAAAGCACGATCTGCGGGAGGTCGGCGACGCCCGGCTGGCGCACGCCGCCATGCTTCAGCGCATAGAGGATCAGGGCCAGCTCGCGCGGAGCAGGCTTAAGGCTCTGCGGCACGTAGATGTGGTAGGCGCCGAACTTTACACCGAGCTTGCGCAGCTTGCCGCGCACGTCCTGGTCGAGGCCCTTGACCTCTTCGGCCACGGCGCTGCGCGGCAGGATGCCGAGGTTCTCGTAGAGCCGGTAGGCAACGCCGCGGGCCGCGCCCTCCAGGTCGGCCGGGGCTTCCAGCGACAGCACGCTTTCAAGCTGGGTGTTGATCAGGTGGCGGAGCCACAGGTTCAGCCGGTCCTGCACCCGCTCGAGATCGGGGCCGGAGAGGCTCTCGTCGGCGAGGATGAGCAGGCGCGGGGCGAACAGGTTCTCGCCCTCGGCGAGATTGGCGACCACCTGGCCGCGCCAGCGGACATAGCCGTCGGTCGCCAGCACGAACTCTTCGTTCGGGGCGCCGGCGACGCGCTCGGCGCGTTTGGCGATCTCGGGGGCCACGACCTGGGCGGCCGCACCGGCCACGCCCTTGGCGTCGCCGCCTTCGGACCGGGCGAGGGTAAAGCGGAAGCCTTCGATGGAGCCGATCAGGTGACCTTCGAGGCTCACTTCGCCGCGGTCGTTAATTTCAGGCGATACCATATGCTTGTCTCTCAGGTGGCGCATCAGCACCGAAGTGCGACGATCGACAAAACGCTGCGTCAGACGCTCGTGCAGGGCGTCGCTCAAGCGGTCCTCGATGTCCCGGGTCTTTTCGCGCCAATGTGCGGGGTCTTCAAGCCAGTTCTTGCGGTTCGCGACGAAGGTCCACGTGCGGATCTGCTTGATCCGGTTGCTCAGCGTGTCGATGTCGCCTGTCACATTGTCGCAGAACCGCACCTGCTCGGCAATCCAATCGGCGTCGACACGGCCGTGCCGCATCAGGTCGGAATAGATCCGGGTGATGATTTCTCCGTGCTGCGCCGGCGAAATATCGCGGTAATCCGGGATGCCGCAGCACTCCCAGAGCAGCCGCACCGCCGCCTCGCCCTTGGCTGAGGCCCCCGCTTCGTTGCGGGCGACGAACTCCAGCGCGTGCTGGTCGGTGGCGATGGGCACGCGGGTCAGGGCCTTCAGCTTTGGCGTCTGGTCGAGGCTGGCACGCAGGTCCTCGATCGAGCGGAAATCCAGCTCGGCGTTGCGCCATTGCACCACTCGTACCGGCTCGAAATCATGGGTTTCGAGCCGCTTGACCAGTTCTTCGTCGAAATCCGGGGCATTGCCGGTCACCCCGAAGGTGCCGTTGTGCATGTGGCGGCCGGCGCGACCGGCGATCTGGCCGAACTCGGCCGGGGTCAACTGGCGGGTCTGGTGGCCGTCGAATTTGTGGTCGTCGGCGAACGCGACGTGGTGCACGTCGAGGTTGAGCCCCATGCCGATGGCGTCGGTGGCGACGAGGAAATCGACGTCGCCGTTTTGGTACATATCGACCTGGGCATTGCGGGTGCGCGGGCTGAGCGCCCCCATCACCACGGCGGCGCCTCCGCGCTCGCGCCGGATCAGCTCGGCGATGGCGTAGACCTGGGTGGCCGAGAAGGCGACGATGGCCGAGCGCTTGGGCTGGCGCGAGATCTTCTTCGAGCCGGCATAGAGCAGCTCGGAGAAGCGCGGCCGGTGGATGATCTCGGCATCGGGCAGCAGCGCGCGGATCAGCGGCGTCATGGTCGCGGCGCCGAGCAGCAGGGTTTCGCTGATGCCACGGGCATGCAGCAGGCGGTTGGTGAAGACGTGGCCGCGGTCGAAGTCGGTCGCCACCTGGATCTCGTCGATCGCGACGCATTCGACCGGCACGTCGAGCGGCATGGCCTCGACCGTGCACACCCAATAGCGCGCCTTGGCAGGCACGATCCGCTCCTCGCCGGTCACCAGCGCCACGTGCTGGGCACCGATCCTGTCGACCACCTTGTGGTAGACCTCGCGGGCCAAGAGCCGCAGCGGCAGGCCGATCATCCCCGAGCGGTGCGCCAGCATCCGCTCGATGGCGAAGAAGGTCTTGCCAGTGTTGGTGGGCCCAAGGATCGCCTTGAGCGAGGAGGCGGAAGCGGGAGTCATTGCGCCCTATTTAGGTGATCGAACGCCAACAAACGAGTGTCTCGTGGCGGAACAATATCTCCATCCGGTCGCGCGGCACGTTAACCACTGGCACGAACAGGGAACAAACCGGAAAGGAATCGGTTGCGACTCGGAAATCCGCGTTTGTTCCCCACAGCATATGGTAGGTGCGGCATGGGCTGAACCGCTAGGCGCGCGGCTTTCGTATGGCAGTGGGCGATATCCCCGGAGATCCCGTTCAGGAAGGTTGCGAAAGCGTTAATTCCGACGGTTTTCGAGGCAGAATCAGCCAAGTGTGAACGGGGCGTAAAGCCCTAGGCCGCAAAGATTTTTTGCGGTTTCACAGGTCGGAGTCCGGAATGCCGGGGTGTGTCGCGCCGATCTTGGCAAAATAGCCGTTGACCGTGCCGGAATGACACGCAGATTTTGGTAACGCCCCGTTAACCATGATTTCCGCAGCCCGGCCGGCGACCCCGCTTGGAGGCGTGCCGGCACGAGGGACCACGGTCTGTTGCCGGTGGTCCGGGGCGCGGAAATAACGAGCCGTTGGAGGCAGAATGTGGCAACGCGATTGAACGCGTGCTGAGGCAAGGGTTTAGCTGCCGTTCATCGCCGGGGAGCGGCTTTTCGCCTACTCGGTGAGTTCGGTGAGAACCACCGACAGGTCGCCGGCTTCGGTGGTTACCAGTGCGCGGTAGGGGATGTAGTAGCCCGCGGTTTTCAGTGGCGCGAACCAGATCAGGATGCGCTCGTTCTTGGCCAAGTAGGTGGTGATCTCGTTGTTGGTGTAGTGGCCGGAGATCGGGGTGTAGTGGACGCTGCACAGCACCAGCGGACCTTGGTAGCCGGTGCGCTTGGAGGTCGCGCTGTCGTCCTTCACGTATTTCAGGCTGAGGTTGAACCGCTCGACGCCGGTGAAGATCGGCATCTGGCGATTGCACAGTTGCCCGTCGAGCGCCGCGCCCTTCAGCACGAACGGCGCCAGCATGTCGTTGGCGGTGGTGAGGTGCTTCCGCTCGATCGCCACCCGGTCGATATTGTTGACGATCGGCGGGGCGACAATGAACGAGGCGACGGTGCCGCCGGCATAGGTGATGGCGGAGGTGAAATCCTCGCCGCCGGCGCGGGTCAAGAGGTCGAACTTCTGTGACCGGAGGCCCTTGTCGCCAGAGCTGCCTGTCGAGGTGGCCTTGGCGGAGCCGCTCGCCACCAGCTGCGCCAACCCGGTAATCTTGGCGTCGAGCACCAGCGAATAGGCCGAGCCGTCATCGGTGAGGTTGATACGGACATTGGCGACATGCGTGCCGCCCATCGTCACCATATACTCGGCGCGCGCCTTGATCTCGGCGGCAGCGACGGGCAGGGACAGCAGCCCCAGACCGAGGGCGGCAAATCGCAATGCTTGGCGGAAACCGGCGCTCAACACGGGAACGGACCTCTGACGGCGTCGCCAACTAAAGCGAATCAATATCGCGGCCAAAATGCCGAGGGAACGCCGGACTGGCAAGGCGTTCGGCGTTCACAAGCTTGACGAGAGGGGCCTAGTTCTCTATGGAGGCCCCGCAATCAAGAACAGACTCCAGCCCGTTGCGAGGGGAATAATCCCCCGCCGAGGGCCTTTTGACAGGATAACACTATGGCTCGCCGCTGCGAACTCACCGGTAAGGGCGTGATGACCGGAAACAAGGTGAGCCACGCGCTCAACCGTACCCGTCGCCGCTTCCTCCCCAATCTCCTCAACGTTTCGCTTCTGTCGGATACGCTCGGCCGCGCGGTCAAGCTGCGCATCTCGGCGAACGCGCTGCGCACCGTCGAGCACCGCGGGGGCCTCGATGCCTTCCTGCTGAAGGCCAACGATGCCGAGCTGTCGCCGGTGGCGCTGGCCGTCAAGAAGGAAGTGCGCGCCGCTCTCGCAACGGCGTAAGCAGCTTCCAACAGAATTTCGGCCGCGCGCTCCCCGACGGGAACGCGCGGTTTCGTTTTTCCGCCCCGGTCTGATGCCGGCCAGCGGGTTACATAGAGGTGCAGGATATGCTCGCTCGTTTCGTTGCGGCGATTGCCGCCATGGTCGTGGTCGTCACCGCGTCCAATATTCTCGTGCAATACCCGGTGCAGGCCGATCTCGGCCCGATCCATCTGGGCGACCTGCTCACCTGGGGTGCTTTCACCTACCCCTTCGCTTTCCTCGTCACGGACCTCACCAACCGGCATGACGGTCCTAACCGGGCCCGCATGGTGGTGGTGGTCGGCTTCGTCGTGGCGCTGGTGCTGTCGGTGTTCCTCGCGACGCCGCGTATCGCCATTGCTTCGGCCTCGGCGTTCCTCATCGGGCAGCTGCTCGATATCTCGGTGTTCTCGCGTTTGCGGGCCAGCCGCGCCTGGTTCCTGCCGCCGCTCGCCGCTTCGCTGTTCGGCTCGCTGCTCGATACGGCGATCTTCTTCACCATCGCCTTCGCGCCGGCGCTCGGCTTTGTCGATGGTCTGTTCGGCATGTCGGACGGCTCGCTCGGCTTCGGCGCACCATGGCTCGGCATCGGTTCCGAAGTGCCGCTATGGTTCTCGCTGGCGACCGGCGACTTCCTGGTGAAGTTCCTTGCGGCGCTGCTGCTCCTGGCGCCCTACCGGATGCTGATGGGCAAGCTGATGCCGCTGCCGCCGCTGAAAGCAGCGGCCTAGGCCGGCCAGCGGCTCAAGTGTTCGTGGACGATCCACCAGCGGTCGCCCACGCGCCGCAGCACCGTGGTGCCGCGGCCTGAGCCCGAGTCTTGCTTGCCGTCGACCGTGATCTCCCAGTTGAAGCGGTAGATGCAGGCAGCGGCGCTGTCGCCCTCGGCGATCCACTCGAGCTCGTCGAGCCAGTAGTGTTCGTTGGGTCCCATCACCTGCCACGTCGCCTCGAACGCCGCGCGGATGGCGGCGATGCCGCTATGGGTGCCGTTCGAGAACCAGAACGTGGCGTCGGGCGCAATGAGGTCGATCAGGAGATCGAAATCCTGGCGGTTGATGCGGTCTTCGTAAGCCTTGAGCACGTCCCTGGCCGACATCGCATCCTCCTCAGTCCGGCAGGCTGAACTCGAGGAGCAGGTTGCGCTCCCAATCATTGAAGTTGTTGTCTGAGACCAGAGTGATGCGGGTCGAGCCGTCCGGCGCGGCGTGGACGGCAAGCGCTTCCATGTTGTCGATGTCGCCGCCGGCGGCGTGCAGCAGTACTTCGCCCTTCATGTGGGCGCCGGCCTTCACCTCTGCCGCGGGAATGCGGACGAGCCGCATCTGGAAGGCGAGGAGGGCAACGCCGCGCTCGAGTACCAGCAGATCGCCGTTGGGCATGAAGGCGCAGTCGGTCGGGTTGGTGCCGTCGCCGGAGATATAGCTCAGCGGGCCCTTGTCGTTCTGACCCAGCAGGTAGGCCGAGTGCTGGCCGTCATCGTCGATGATGCCTTCGGTCAAGAGCAGGGTCGAACCGGCGATCGGCGAGGTGTCCGGGGCGATGCAGACCGCCTCCAGCGTCTCGTTGGTGCGGGTATCGCTCAGCCACTTGGGGATGGTCACTTCGCGGGCGGCGCCCTGCGGGATGCCGTCGACCAGGGTGAAATCGGCGACGCGCGTGAGATTCTCGAAGCCGACGCGCACGGCGCTCGGCTTGCCCTCGCGGTTGATCACCGCCAGCGCCTCGGCGTCGCGCGTATAGGCGCGGGGCAGCTCGGTGCCCTTGGAGTTCTGGATCGGCTCGACCTTGACGCCGATCAGCCCCATCGGCCGCGCCGCCTCGTCATAGAGCAGTTGGCCGGAAACGAAGTTGCCGCGGTCGGACACCATCACCAGCCGCCCGTCGGGGCCGGTGACGCCGAGACCGGAAAGACCGCCGAAGGTGTCGGTCTGGCTCTGCATCTCGATGCCGCCGCGCCAGATAACGCCTTGCACGCGCTGGCCGATGCCGGCCCCCATAAAGGTCGAGAGCGGCACCGAGGTGACGGTCTCCTCGTCGGCGCGGGCGCCCAGCCCGGCCGCTGCCAGCAGTGCGGCGCCTGCGCTTGCGATCAGCAGTGCCGCTCCGGCGAGACGCGAGGCACGCCGTGAGCTGGTCATCCGTATCGGCTCTTGCGGAAGGCCCCGGGCGGTTCTTCGTCGAACAGCGAGGCGAGCTCGTCGGTCAGGGCTCCTGCCAGCTCCTCGGCGTCAAGCAGCGTGACGGCGCGGCGATAGTAGCGAGTGACATCGTGGCCGATACCGACCGCCACCAGCTGCACGGCGGAGCGGGTCTCGATGTCTTCGATCACCTGGCGCAAGTGGGCCTCGAGATAGTTGCCGGCGTTGACGCTCTGGGTCGAATCATCGACCGGCGCACCGTCCGAGATCACCATCAGGATGCGGCGATTTTCGGTCCGCCCGAGCAGGCGCTTATGCGCCCACTGCAGCGCTTCGCCGTCGATGTTCTCCTTCAGGAGCCCCTCGCGCATCATCAGGCCGAGATTGCGCCGCGCGTGCCGCCAGGGCTCGTCGGCCGCCTTGTAGATGATGTGGCGGATGTCGTTGACGCGGCCGGGATTGGGCGGGCGCCCGGCCTCGAGCCAGGCCTCACGCGACTTGCCGCCCTTCCAGGCGCGGGTGGTGAAGCCGAGGATCTCGACCTTCACGCCGCAACGCTCGAGCGTGCGGGCGAGGATGTCGCCGCAGATCGCCGCGATGGTGATCGGGCGGCCGCGCATTGAGCCGGAATTGTCGAGCAGGAGCGTCACCACGGTGTCGCGGAAATCGGTGTCGCGCTCAACCTTGAAGCTCAGCGCCTGCAGCGGGTCGGTGACCACGCGGGTGAGGCGCGCCGTATCGAGCAGGCCTTCCTCGAGGTCGAACTCCCAGCTGCGGTTCTGTTGCGCCATCAGCCGCCGCTGCAGCTTGTTGGCAAGCCGCGCCACGGCGCCGGCGAGGTTCTCGAGCTGCTTGTCGAGCAGGGCACGCAGCTGATCCAGCTCCTCCGGCGGGCAGAGGTCCTGGGCCCGGACGATCTCGTCGAACTTCTGGGTGAAGATCTTGTAGTTGAAGACGTTCTGGAACTCTTTGGCGTTGGCGCCGGGCGGCGGCGGATTGGGCTGATCCTCGCCCGATTCCGAGCTGTCGTCCTCGTCGGTCTCGGAGAAATCCATCTCCGCGCCTTCGACTTCGCCTTCCTGCTCCGACTGCCCGGGGGTCTGGTCCTCGTCGGCCTCGGCGTCCTCGCTCTCCCCCTCACCCTGCTCGGGGTTCTTCTCGTCGTCCTGGCCGCGCTCGGGCTCCTGGTCGTCGCCCTGTTCCGAATCGTCACTCTCGCCGTCGTCGAGATCGCTGTCGGGCACGAGGCTCAAATCGCGCAGCAGCTGCCGGGTGGCGCGACTGAACAGGTCCTGGTCCTCGAAGCGGGTGAGGAGCGTGGTCAGCGAGTTGCCAGCGCGCTCCTCGATTTCCTTCTTCCACAGCTGGACGATGGCATTGCCCGAGGGTGGAACCGTGACGCCGGCGACGCGCTCGCGCAGGATCAGCCCCAGCGCCTCGGCCAGCGGAGCGTCGGCCTTGTCGCTGACTTCGGCGAAGTTCTGCCGGAACAGCCGGTCTTCCAGCATCTCGTGGATGTTGCCGGTCATGCCGGGCATGCGGATGCAGCCCAGCGCCTCGACGCGGGCCTGCTCCAGCGCATCATAGGCAGCGCGCGCCTCGGGCTCAGCCGGAGCGCGCTTGCGATGGGTCTCGGGGTCGTGGCTGGCGAGCCGCATGGCCATGGCGTCGCCTTGCCCGCGGGCGATGGCGATGTCGCGCTGCGTCGGCAGGCGGGGGAGATTCGCGAGCCGCGCCTTGTCGGCGGTGAGGATCGGGCGGTCGGCCGAGAAGCTCACCTCGAGATCACGCTTGCCGCCAATGGCGCGCACCGCGGCGCCCATCGCCGATTTGAACGGGGCGGTGGTGTCGGGCTTGTTCGGCTTACTGCGCGGCGGTGGGGCCATGAGACGGGTCCGGATACGGGGCTAGGCGGTGGTGGGGGCGAGGCTGGTCGCCATCAGCAGGAACATTGGCTGATAGCGTTCTTCGGCCCATTCGGGGTGCGCGGCAATATCTGCATCGGTCGCACTCCACTCGTCGATATGGTCGAGCTTGAGGCCGTTGCGCTGCAGGGTGTTGATCGTGGTCGAGATCAGGCGGTGGTATTTGACCACGCCATCGGCGATCCAGTTGGTGAGGCGCTCGCCTTCGCGCAGATAGTCGTCGACGATGCCGAGCAGGTGCCCGTCGGCGTCCTTCATGAAGTCGGGATTGGCACGGGCGGCGAAGACGGGGTGCTCCATCGAGAAGACGAAGTGCCCGCCGGGCTTCAGAGCTGACCTCACGCGCGATGCGAACGCGTCGAAATCGGCGAGGTAGTGCACGGCGAGCGAACTGAACACCAGGTCGAACGCGGCACGCGGCGGCTCGTAGCTTTCGAGGTCGGCGCGCTGGTAGCGGATCGGCAGGCCGGGGCCGCGACGCTGCGCGTCCTCAAGCATCTTTTCGG
Organism: Devosia sp. P2_G7; assembly: GCF_056403495.1. Classification (NCBI taxonomy): domain Bacteria; kingdom Pseudomonadati; phylum Pseudomonadota; class Alphaproteobacteria; order Hyphomicrobiales; family Devosiaceae; genus Devosia; species Devosia sp. P2_G7. The sequence goes on along the minus strand of NZ_JBFUFI010000001.1, from coordinate 29,201 downwards.
AGAGGTCGACGCCCAGCACACCGGCGGCGCCTTGTTCCACCGCATAGCGGCAGAAGGCCCCGAAACCGCAGCCGAGGTCGAGCACCTGCGCGCCCTTGAGGGGCGGCAGCATCGCCTTCAGCGACGGCCATTCTCCGGCGCCAGCAAGACCCTCGCGAGAGCGGGGGAACTTGCTGTAGCCTTCGAAGAATGCCGGATCATCATAGATGTTCTGGGCCAAACCGTCCGTCCCGGACCTTAAGCGGTCACCGCCAGGTTGGCTGCCGATTCCGGCAGGTCTTCGCCGAACACCCGCTGGTAGAACTCGGCCACCACGGGGCGTTCGAGCTCGTCGCACTTGTTCAGGAAGGTCAGCCGGAAGGCGAAACCGAGGTCGCCGAAAATCTCGGCATTCTCGGCCCAGGTGATCACCGTACGCGGGCTCATCACCGTCGACAGGTCGCCGTTGATGAAGGCCTGGCGGGTGAGATCGGCAAGCCGGACCATGTTGGACACGACCTTCTTGCCCTTGTCGCCGGTATAGGCCTTGGCCTTGGCGAGGACGATCCCGACTTCCTTGTCGTGCGGCAGGTAGTTCAGCGTGGTGACGATCGACCAGCGGTCCATCTGGCCCTGGTTGATCTGCTGGGTGCCGTGATAGAGGCCCGACGTATCGCCCAGACCGATGGTGTTGGTGGTCGAGAACAGCCGGAAGGCCGGGTGCGGGGTGATGACGCGGTTCTGGTCAAGCAGCGTCAGCCGGCCCTGCGTTTCCAAGACGCGCTGGATCACGAACATCACGTCCGGGCGGCCGGCGTCGTATTCGTCGAACACCAGCGCGATATTGTTCTGCACCGCCCAGGGCAGGATGCCGTCGCGGAACTCGGTGATCTGCTTGCCGTCCTTGACCACGATCGCGTCCTTGCCGACGAGATCGATGCGCGAGACGTGCGCGTCGAGATTGACGCGGACCAGCGGCCAGTTCAGCCGCGCCGCGACCTGCTCGATATGAGTCGATTTGCCGGTGCCGTGGTAGCCCTGCACCATGACGCGGCGGTTGAAGGCAAATCCCGCAAGGATCGCCAGCGTGGTGTTGCGGTCGAACAGGTAGTCCGGATCCAGCGGCGGCACATGCGGATCGGTTTCCGCATAGCCCATGACCTTCATGTCGCTGTCGATGCCAAAGGTCTCGCGGACGGAATATTGCTTGTTCGGCAGATTGTTGAATTCAGGCATTTCACGAGGCTCGCGGAAGGAAATAGGTCAAGACGGCTGCCTTGGCGGTTGCCGGCTCTATAGCAGCATCGGGTGCCGCGCGGTAGGGCCGCGCGACAATCTGGCGACGGGCGGCAAGGCGACTGCTGACGCTGATTTGCCCCAAAGCGGCGGGACTTGCCGGTTGCCATTGGCGCGGCAAATACCACCATAACAAACATTCATCCCTCGAAGGACGTCAGCGCCCGACGAAGCCCTTGGATTTGAGGTGCGAATAGGCGGCGATGATGGCGCGCAGCCGGTCCTCGGAGCTCTTGTCGCCGCCGTTGGCGTCGGGGTGGTGGACCTTCACCAGCGCCTTGTAGGCCGCCTTGATCGCGTCGGCCTTGGCGTAGCCCTTGAAGCCGAGCGTCTCGAGCGAGCGGCGGTCCTGCTCATGCAGCGGTTTCACCCGCTCTTCGGCGGGGGCGCGCTGCTGGTGGCGGGCGTAGCGGGCGAACACGCCGAAGGGGTCGTTTACCCGCTTGGCCGTCGGATCGCGCGGGGCGCCGCGCGGCATGCGCGGGCCGGTATTGGCGCCGGCCTTGGCGCCGAAGCCCCAGCTCGGACGTCCGTCGGTCTCCTTTTCGCGCGTTACCTGCGCTTCCATTTCCTCGGGCTTCATGCCGGCGAAGAAGTTGAACACCTGGTTGTAGTGGCGCACGTGCTCGAGGCAGAAGTGGTGATACTGCCCCACGGCGCGGTTGCCCTTGGGCGCCTTGTAGAGGCCGGGCTGGTCACACCCCTCCCATCCGCAGGCCGGCACTTCGGCGCGCGCTTCGGGTTCCGGGTGCCGTGATCGGATCCGGATGCGGTCAAAATACTTGGAATCCAGCTTCATCAATCCTAGTTACGGGGCTACGGCCACGCCTCAAACTGAACCGGTATCCATATGTCCGTTCGCGACGCGATTGCAGAAAAACTTTCGGTCAAATTCACGCCGACCCATCTTGAAGTGATCGACGAGAGCGAGAAACATAGGGGTCACGGTGGTTATCGCGAGGGCGGAGAGACGCATTTCCGCGTCCGCATCGCCTCTCCCGAGTTCGCCGGCAAGTCACGCCTCGCACAGCATCGTGCCGTGATGGAGGCGCTCGACGCCGAACTCAAGTCCGGCGTCCATGCGCTGGCCGTCGAGGTAGTCAGCTCCCCGTCCGGCCATCAGTGATCATTTGGATGACGCTGATATGGGTTGCGCGATTGCCGTCTGCAACTCCGGCGATCTGATGGCATCGGCTTAGCCCCCACGCTGCAATCGAAAAGTTCGGCGATTGGAACTTGGCCGGCCGCTTTGCGGCCAAAGCCGGGCGGCGCCGTGGCGAGCCGCCGCTTTGTCTTCGAAATATCGCCCAAGGTCTTGCCTAGCACTCGTTCTCGCAGACAGACTTGGAGGGCGACATGTCCACTCTAAAGACGGCGGCCCTGGTGGCCGCCTTGACGCTATGCGCGGTGCCCGCGTTGGCGGCAGAGAGTAATCTACAACTGATCATCGGCGGCGAGGCCTACGACGGCCCCCCGAAGTTCGAGGTCACGTTCAACGGCAAGGTGCTGGGCGAGGGCGCGGTGAACGCGGCAATCGACACCGCGACGGCCGGGCGCTTCGCCGACGCGGCGGACAAGACCCCGTACGTGCAGAGCTTTGCCTTCGATATCCCCGAGGACGTGTTCAAGCCGGGTGGCGAAGTGCGGGTCCGGCTGGTGAACGAGGCTTATGGCGGCGACGGCTCGAACCGCGACCGCAATCTCTATCTGGCCGCCGTGGCGGTGAATGGCCGTGCCGTGACGGTGTCGGGGCTTTCGACCCAGGGCACGTCGGCCGATACCAAAAACGAGCTGCTGGGTGAGTTCCTGGTGCTGCGCGACGGCAATGTCGAGGGCGTATCACGCGCACCGACCGGTGGCTGGCCGCTGCCCAACGCGACGATCGCAGCCGTGCAGCCGACGCCGGAAGCAGTAACGACTGAGGTTGCCGCAGTAGCCGAAGTCGCCGAGGAACCGGCGCAGACCGCAACGAAGCCGCCGGCTGCCGTGACGGCGCTGCGGCTGCCGGAATCGGCGGCCGAGGACAAGGTGATCGACGAGAAGCCGGTCGAAACGGCGAGCCTTGCCGCGACCGCGGCTCCGACGGCGAACGCCGCCTGCAATCGCGACGAACTCTACAACGTCGTCGGCTTCAACGAGAATTCGAACGACCTGACGCCCAGGCTGATGGAGCGGCTCGACCAGATCATCGCCGATATCGGCGAGCAGGAGTGCAAGGTGTTGGTCACCGGCTATTCCAGCCGGCAGGGCAACCACGCGACCAATGCGCTTTTCGCCATCGAGCGGGCTCAGAACGTCCTGGCCTATCTGAAGCAGGCCGGGCTCAAGTTCGAGAAGGTCTCAGCCGCCGGCGCCGGCGCCACCGAGCAGTTCGGGGATACGTTCTATGCCAATCGCCGGGTGGTCATCTCGGTCGCGCCGTAAGGGGGAGGGGCGGGCCGTGGCGGCGGCCCGCTTCACTATTTCGCGGCGAGCTGCGTCAGCCGATCGGCGAGGCCGTTGAGTTCCCAATCCCGGGCGAGCTTTGCCGCCTCGCCCCAGGTCGGGGTGACGTCGGGGATCGGCGGCAATGGCGCGGTGGTCACCATGGTCGCGATGCGCTTGTAGAGCCGCAGATCGTCGGACTGAGCCGGGAAGCGGTTGTCGGCGATCATCGCCTCTAGGTCCGGGTAGCGTTTCAAGAGGCTTGCCGCGGTCGCTTCGCCGACGCCTTTGGCGCCGGGGATCTTGTCCGATGGGTCGCCGCGCAGCGCGATGAAATCGGGGACCTGGCTTGGCTCCACCTTGTAGCGCTCGCGGACGCCTGTGGGATCGATGCGGGCCATCTCACCGCCCTTGGCCGGCTGGAGGATCGTCGTCCGCTCGGAAGCCAGCTGGTAGGCGTCGCGATCGCTGGTCGCGACCAGCGTGGTGCCGCCATCCCGTTCTTCCATCGCTACGGCGGTCGCGAGGAAGTCGTCGGCCTCGAAGCGTCCCTCCTTGCCGATGACGAAGCCGCAGGCTGTCACGAACTCCGGCAGCACGTCGAGCTGGTCGACGATCTCGTCCTCGAAGATGCGGCCACCCTGGTAGGTCGGGAACTCGAGAGCGCGCCAGTTGGGCACCGCGAGCGTATCCCAGCCCACCACCACCGCGCGCGGCTTCTCGGCCTCATAGAGCCGCAGCAGGTAGTTCGCGAAGCCGACGATGGCGCCGCCGCCGCGGTTGCCGGCACGCCGGATGGTCTTGGGCAGGCCGTGATAGGCGCGATGGGCGAACGAGTCGCCATCGATGACGAGCAGCGGGCGGCGGTCGGACATCAGTTTCCCCTCGTGTCGCCCGTTCCGGCGGATGTTCAGGCGGTCCGCATGTCCTCAAGGTAGGCGCGGACCGTGGCTGGGTCGACGTTCTTTTCGATGAAGGCCTGGCCGATGCCGCGGGTGAGGATGAAGGTCAGCGCCCCGCGCACCACCTTCTTGTCCTGCGCAATGGCGTTCATCAGGTAGTCGGTGTCGGGCAGGTCGCCCGGAATATCGGCGAGGCGGGTCGGCAGGCCCGCAGCAGTCAGGTGCTGGGCGATGCGGCCGGTATCCTGGCTGGGCGAGAGGCCGAGTTTCGCCGAGAAGCCGTGCGCCAGCACCATGCCGATGGCAACACCCTCACCATGCAGCAGCCGGTCGGAATAGCCGGTGGCCGATTCGAGCGCGTGGCCGAAGGTATGGCCGAGATTGAGCAGGGCGCGGACGCCGGTTTCCTTCTCGTCGGCGAGAACGAAGCGGGTCTTCGACGCGCAGCAGCGCGCTACCATCTCGCCGCGCAGCGCCGCGTTGCCGGCGAAGATCTCGCGGCGATTGTCCTCGAGCCAGAAATAGAACGGCTCGTCGTCGATCAGCCCGTACTTCACCACCTCGGCATAGCCGGCGGCGAACTGGCGTGGCGGCAGGGTGTCGAGCGCGTCGAGATCGGCCAGCACCAGTTTTGGCTGGTGAAACGCACCGATGAGGTTCTTGCCGTGCGGCGAGTTGATGCCGGTCTTGCCGCCGACGGACGAATCCACCTGCGCCAGCAGCGAGGTCGGGATCTGGACGAAATCCATGCCGCGCCGGGCTATCGCCGCGGCGAAGCCGGCGAGATCGCCGATCACCCCGCCGCCGAGCGCCAGGATCAGGTCGCCGCGTTCCAGCCGGGCCGCGAGAATGCCTTCGACCACTTCGCCCAGCCGTGCGAACGACTTGGTGGCTTCGCCATTCGGCAGCACGATCGTCGCATAGCTAACGCCGGCCGCGTCGAGTGAGGCGGTGAGTCGCGGCAACTGTGCCATGGCGACTTCGGTGTCGGTGACGATGCCGAAGCGACGGCCGGGGAACTTGGCCTTCAGCACCACGCCGGCGCTGTCGATCAAGCCGCTGCCGATCAGGATGTCGTAGGCACGCTCGCCCAGCGGCACGTGCACGGTGGTCGGCTCAGCCATCGGACTTCTCATTGCTCAAATGGTCCAGCAGGGCGTCGATAACTTCGCTTGCCACCTGGTCCTGCGGCACGTCGCGCGAGACGATGGTGACATCGGCCTCGGCGTAGATGGGGTAGCGCGCCTCGATCAGCTTCTGCAGCGTTTCGCGCGGGTTGGCGGTCTTCAGCAGCGGCCGGTTGGAGCGCCGCGAGACGCGCTGGAACAACAGCTCGAAATCCGCCTTGATCCACACCGAAATCGCCGAAGCCTTCACCAGGCTGCGGGTCTCGGCATTGACGAAGGCGCCGCCGCCGGTGCCGAGCACGATATTCTCGTCCTTCAGCAGCCGGGCGATCACCTTGACCTCGCCGGCGCGGAAATCGGCTTCGCCATGGGCGCGGAAAATGTCCTCGATGGTCATGCCGGCGGCCTTCTCCACCTCTTCGTCGCTGTCGACGAAGTGGCGGCCGAGGCGTGCGGCAAGGCGGCGGCCGACCGTGGTCTTGCCGGCGCCCATCATGCCGATGAGGACGATCGGGCGGTGCCCGAGGAGCCGCAGCAGATCCTCGCGCCGGTCGTCGCGTGTGGTCGTGCCGTCGCGTGACATCGCATTTCCTCGCTCGGCGGGTTTGAACCGTTAGGGCGGCATAAAGTCAATGCCCGCTATGGTTCGCCCGCCATGGTTAGCGCACCCTTGATCGCGTCCAGCAAACAAGGGAGACTGGCCTTTGCGTGACAAAAGCGGATTGCCATGCCGACTCTCATTCGTCTGATCGTTATCCTGCTGGTCCTGGTCGGGCTTGGCTACGGGGCCATGTTCGCGCTCGTCGCGATCGTGCAGCCACGCGACAAGGACGTGACCATCCGGATTCCCGCGCGCGACCTGATGCCCTCGGCGCAGCGCGACCCGCTGGTACGCCGCGAGATCAATACCACCCGCACGCCCGAAGCGCCCGCCGCCGAGCCGGCGCCGGCCGTGGAGACGCCGGCCGCAGTGCCGGCAGCCGAAGCTCCCGCCGGTGATGGCGAAGTGGTGACGCGGCAACAGGGCGTCGAATGAGCGGCGCTCATCTGGTCGAAGCGTTCCTCGAGATGATGAGCGCCGAGCGCGGCGCTGCCAAGAACACCATAGATGCCTATCGTCGCGACCTCGGTGACTATTGCGGCTTCCTCGGCCGCCGCGGCACCGGCCCCACCGCCGCCGGCCGCGAGCAGGTGACGCAATACCTCGCCTTTCTTGAAGCCGAGGGCATCGCCGCCTCATCGAGCGCGCGAAAACTCTCAGCCATCCGCCAATTCCACAAGTTCCTCGCCGCAGATGCAGTGCGAACTGACGATCCTACCCGAATCATTGCGTCGCCCAAGGCACGGCGCGGTCTGCCCAAGGTGCTCTCGATCGCCGAGATCGATCGGTTGCTGACCGTCGCTGAGGCGGATGTCGAAGCTCCCGAGGCCAGCGACGCGGCGCGCGCCATGTCCGCGCGGCTCTATCTGCTGCTCGAACTGCTCTATGCCACCGGCATGCGCGTGTCGGAACTGGTCGAACTGAAGCGTGCTGCGGTGATGCGCGATGCGAGCTTCCTCACCGTGCGGGGCAAGGGCGGCAAGGAGCGGATCGTGCCGCTGACCGACCGCGCGCGTGACGCGGTGAAGGCCTATCTTGCGCGGCTCGAGCCCGGCATCTGGCTGTTTCCGGCCGGGGGCGAGAGCGGCCATCTGAGCCGGCAGGTGTTCGCCCGCGAGCTCAAGGGCCTCGCCGCTCGTGCCGGCATCGCGGTGGCGCGGGTATCACCGCACGTGCTGCGCCATGCCTTTGCCAGCCACTTGCTGGCGGGCGGCGCTGATCTGAGGGTGGTGCAGACGCTGCTCGGGCACTCCGACATCTCGACCACGCAGATCTACACCCACGTGCTCGACGAGAAGCTGAAATCGCTGGTCGAAGCCCATCACCCGCTGGCCGAGCAAGGCTAGCCGCGCTTCTCTCCGGTCATTCCGTCCAGCCGGAGCAGCAGGTCATCGAGGGCGCGCAGTACATCGCTCATCAGCATCGGTGGTTTTGGCGCGGGCGCCGGTGGCGGGTCCTGCCAGAGCGACCTGACCTCGGCCAGCCGCTCCTTGCGCCGGCGGCGCGCCGCCTTGGCTTCGGCGAGGGTGCGGCGCGTGGCCTGGTCGGCGGCATCGAGGGTGAACAGTTGTTCGCAGCTGGGACACCAGGCCGATCCGCCTGGGCGTACGAGCTTGGCGTTCTCGAGGAAGTGGCCGCTGCAACGGGGGCAACCGACGCTCACCAAGGCATAGGTGGTCATGGTCGAATAAGGTATCCGGTCGTTCGCCCTAGCGTTGTCATGAAAGCGTCATGCATTGGTTAATGCGGCGTGACGAAGCGGTGGAACGAGGGGCCCGCGCTTCACCAAGTCCGGGCTCCGCGCTTGACTCAGCGGGCCGGCATCGCCACTTTCCGGCCACTTTGGGGCGCGAGTTGACGCCCTTTCCCCTCCTTGAGCATTTGCCGTTTCGACGAAACGGCAAATGCTTCGGGTACTTACTTTGGTCGCGCTTTCGAGCCGGAAAAGTCTACAGCTTTTCCTGAAAGCGCTTAGCTGGCGGGTTGGATGCAGTCCTATCTCGATTTCGAAAAGCCGGTGGCCGATCTTGAAGGCAAGATCGCCGAGCTCAAGTCCCTCGCCACGGCCGACCAGGCGGTGTCCATCGACGAAGAGGTGACCCGGCTTTCCGCCAGGGCCGACGAGGCGCTGGTCGATATCTACAAGAAGCTGACCCCGTGGCAGAAGACGCAGGTGGCGCGCCATCCGCAGCGCCCGCACTTCTCGGACTACGTCAAGACGCTGATCAGCGAGTGGACGCCGCTCGCCGGCGACCGCAAGTTCGCCGAGGACCCGGCGCTGCAGGCCGGCTTCGGGCGCTTCAACGGCCAGCCGGTCGCCATTCTCGGGCAGGAGAAGGGCTCCAACACCGAGGGCCGGCTGAAGCACAATTTCGGCATGGCGCGGCCCGAGGGCTACCGCAAGGCCGTCCGCATCATGGACATGGCCGATCGCTTCGATATCCCGGTGATCTCGTTCGTCGACACCGCCGGGGCCTATCCCGGCATCGGCGCCGAGGAACGCGGCCAGGCCGAGGCGATTGCCCGCTCCACCGAGCGCTGCCTCGAACTGGGCGTGCCCAACCTCGCGATCATCATTGGTGAAGGCGGTTCGGGCGGTGCCATCGCGATTGCCACCGCCAACCGGGTGCTGATGCTCGAAAACGCCATCTACTCGGTGATCTCGCCCGAGCCGGGCGCGGCGATCCTGTTCCGCGATGCGGCGCGGGCTCCCGACATGGCGGCGGCGCAGAAGATCACGGCTCCCGATCTCCTGTCACTCGGCGTGATCGACGGCATCATCACCGAGCCGGCCGGCGGCGCGCACCGCCATCACGCAGAGGTGATGGCCTCGACCGCACGCGCCATCGGCACGTTCCTCACCGACTTCCCGGGTAACCGGGGCAGGCTGGAGGTGCGGGAACACAGGCGTGACAAATTCCTCGCCATCGGCACCAATTTGAGTTGATCGACGCCCCAACCAAGGGCATGAAGCCAATAGTAAACGGGCTGTTAACCATGCCGGCTTACCACATGGTAACCGTCCGCTCGTAACCCGTTCCTTCGGGCAGACAAGCATTTCGGGTAGCTGACTTTGGGCAGAACGCTCCGTTCCATCCTCTTTCTTGGCGCAGCACTCGGCGTGGCGGCGTTGCTTGCCGGCTGCGGCGGGCTGAAGCCGGGCAACGCCAAGGCGATGGCGCCGCTGAAGCAGGAAACCGTCAGCCGGCTCGCGGGGCTCGGGTCCTCGCCGGCCGCGCCGATGATGATCCGCATCTTCAAGCAAACCTCGGAGCTCGAGGTCTGGAAGCAGACCGGCAGCGGCGCGTTCAAGCTGTTCAAGACCTACCAGATCTGTGCCTGGTCGGGCGATCTCGGCCCCAAGGTCAAGGAAGGCGACCGTCAGTCGCCCGAGGGCTTCTATACGATCACGCCGGGCCTGATGAACCCGAACTCCAACTACTACCTGGCGTTCAACACCGGCTTTCCCAACAAGTTCGACCGCGCCTATGGGCGCACCGGCTCGGACCTGATGGTGCATGGCGATTGCTCGTCGCGCGGCTGCTACTCGATGACCGATGAGTCGATCGCCGAGATCTATGCCCTGGCGCGCGAGACCTTCAAAGGCGGCAACGCCTCGTTCCAGCTGCAGATCTTCCCGTTCCGGATGACGGCGACCAATCTCGCCAAGCATGCCGACAGCCCGAACATGAGCTTCTGGAAAGACATCAAGGAAGGCTACGACCGGTTCGAGATTTCGAAATCGCCGGTATCCTGGGACGTCTGCAACAAGGAATACGTCTTCGACGTGCCCGGTGGCGCGTCGCTCGACGCGCTCGCGGCGTGCCCCGTGACCGTCGCGCAGAACGTTCCGGACTCGGTCAAGTCCAAGATGGCGGCCGACGACGCTGCGATGCAGCAGGAAGTCGCCTCGCTTGCCGACAAGGCCGCCAAGACGGCTGCCGATGCACAGAAGGCCGCCGAGGCGGAAGCTGCGGCAAAGGCGCGCGGCGAGGCGATCGGCGGCTTCATCGGCGGGCTGTTCGGTGGCGGCGACGTTGCCGGCGTCATCGACCCCAGCAAGGTGCCGCCGATTCCACTGCCGCGCCTGCACCGCGCCTAGCAGCATCTTGCGATGCGGTCCCGGCGCCCCCATCTCGGCATGGTCGTTGCGATCGGGGTGTTCCTCGTGGCGGCCATCCTCGTGGGGCGTTTCGTCCTCAGCGAACGAACGGGAGTTCGAGACATCGTCACCGAGCGCGTCTACGACCGCACCCAGTTCCTCGCCGAACTCAAGACCGCCGGGTTCGCGCTCGGCGACGCCGCGCATGTCCGCATCTACAAGCGCGAGCACAAGCTCGAACTCTGGATGAAAGCCGCCAACGGACGCTTCGCGCTGTTCCGCGACTACGACATCTGCAAGTTCTCCGGTGATCTCGGCCCCAAGCTCATGGAAGGCGACAAGCAGTCGCCCGAGGGCTTCTATCGCGTGGCCAAGAGCCAGCTAAACCCCAATTCACGGCACCACCTCAGCTTCAATCTCGGCTTTCCCAACGCCTTCGATCGCCAGCTTGGCCGCACCGGCTCGGCGCTGATGGTGCATGGCGGCTGCTCGTCGGTCGGCTGCTACGCCATTACCGATGCCAGCGTCGATGAGGTCTACGCCGTGGTCGAGGCAGCCTTGGCCAAGGGGCAGGAGGCCGTCGACGTGCATGTCTTCCCCTTCCGGATGACCGCCACGGCGCTCGCTGCCGAAGGCGGCAATACCTGGGCGCCGTTCTGGCGCAACCTCAAGGCCGGCTACGATCTGTTCGAGGCGTCGAACCTGCCACCCAAGGTTGGCGCCTGCCGGGGCGAATACCGCTTCGGCGAAGACGCGGAGGGGCCGGAATGCGCCGTTATCGCCGCCTGGTCCTGATCGACCGGCTGATCCCGTTCCTCGCCGCCATTGTCGGGCTGGTGGCGCTCGCCGGCGCCGTCGCCGTGCAGCTCAATACCGATGCCAAGACCAAGGCGATCGGCGACGCTGTAGCAGAGCTGCGGACGTCGGTGGACGCGCTCGGCCAGCGCGCCGAAGCCGCGGCCACACCCGCAGACGACGGCACTGCCGCGGCGCTGCTGGCGCTGCAGGACCGGATGGTGAAGCTCGAGGGCGAGTGGTCCACCCAGCAGGCGGCCGTGACTGCCGCCGCCCAGGCCGCTCCCGCCTCGCTGGCTCCGGGCGCAACCGTGCTGACGGAGACGGCGGCGGCCGATCCCAACCTGCCCACCACCGACTGCATTCCGCTCGGCACTCGCTTCATGGTGACGCCCGGCGAGACCTATCCGATCTGCCAGTCGAAAGCGGTGATCCGCACCGGCCTGATCACCGCCGATACCGTCTCGATCGACGGGATCGGACAGATCGTCGAGACCGGCTTCGGCGCCATCGCCGGCACGAGCTGTACCGTCATGGTGTTCTCCGCCGACGAAGCCGGCTTTGCCGAGATGCGGGTCACCTGCACCTGAGATTCAGCAAGATTGCAGATGCGCCGCTCCTGACGACGGGCTAGAGCTAGCGGCGGGCGTCCGCCCGAGCCCCCGCCACGAGCCGATCTTGTCCTCACCCGCCGCCGCCCGCGTCCCGCAATCTGCCTCGCTCAAGGGCATGGCTCTCGGGCTCGCCGCGTACTCCCTGTTTGCCGTGCACGATACGCTGGTCAAGGGCGTCATCCACGACCTGCCGGTGACCCAGATCCTGTTCGTGCGCAGCGTCATCATCACGATCATCTGCCTCATCGTCGGCCGCCGGCAGCTGGTCATCGGGCTGGTCAGATCGCCGAACAAGCCGATGCTGCTGCTGCGCGCCGTGCTCACTTTGGCGGCGTGGTGCATGTACTATCCCGCCGGGCGCCAGCTGCAACTGGCCGAGATGACGACGCTCTACTACGTCGCGCCGGTGATCACGGTCGTCCTTGCGGTGATCTTCCTCAAGGAGCAGCTGACCCTTGCGAGGGTCGGCGCCTCGGCGATCGGGTTTTTCGGCGTCGTCATCGCCGCCAACCCGGCAGGGCTCAGCATTGGCGTGCCGGCGTTGATGGCGCTGGGCGCGGCGTTTCTCTGGGCCGTGGCGATGATCCTGATGCGCACCATCTCGAAATCCGAGAGTTCGCTGGTCCTCGTGTTCTCGATCAACGTGTTCTACGTGGTGGTTCTCGGCGCCATTTCGCTGCCGTTCTGGGTGGCCATGGATGCCAGCGAGATCGCCGTGGTCGTGGCGACAGGCTTTATCGGCGCCGCCGCCCAGTATGCGCTGATCGATGCGGCCCGCGCGGTGCCAGCCAGCGTGCTCGGCACCGTCGAGTACAGCGCGCTCTGCTGGAGCTTCATCTTCGGCTTCCTGTTCTATCAGGAGCAGCCGGCGCCGGTGGTGTTCGTGGGCGCCGGGCTGGTCATTGCCGCGGGACTGGTGCTCGCCTGGAGCGAGCGTCGCCCCAGGCGTCGGGTGGTGGATGCGCCTTAGACGACAGGCGCCGCAAGTTCGAGGCTCTGGGTCATGCCGGTATCGATGAACTGCTTGAGGCTTCCCTTGATCAGCGAAGTCCAGGCGTCCGAGCAGGTGTCGTAGCACTCGACGGCCGGCTTCAGGCCGACATGGGTGAAGATCACCTCCGTCTTGTCGCCCTTCCTGCCGATGTCGAAGATGATGGTGGTGCCGACCCACTCGGTCTTGTCTTCGACGAAGCTGAGCGTGCCTTCCACCACCTGCCAGGCGACTCGCTTATTCGGCACCATCTCGGTCACGACCTGCTTGGAGTAGTGGAAGTCCTTGTAGCGATAGCTGAAAACGTCGCCGATCTTGCTGGTGCCGCCCTCGAACTCGCCGCTCCACCAGGCGCGCGGGTCGTTGATGGCGGCGAAGGCCGCTTCGGGGCTCTGGTCGACGGTGAATGAGGTGGTGAAGCTTGGTTCAGACATGGCGTGGTCTCCTTGGTTGGGAAGCTTGGGCTCGTCGGCAGTGAGCTCAGCGCCGACATTGGGCTGGCCGGTGCCAGAGGTGATGAGGTTCTTGAGGCTGCCGCGGATGTAGGTGCCCCAGGCGTCGTGGCAGACGTCGTAGCACTCGTGGTCGGGCTGCAGCCCGATGTGGGTGAAGGTCAGCCGGGCGCCTTCGCCGACCGCCTCGATGTCGAAGTCGATGGTGGTATCAACCCACTCGGTCTTGTCGGCGATGAAGCTGAAGTGGTTGTCCAGCACTCGCCAGGCGACGTGCTTGCCCGGCACCGACTCGATCACCTTGAGGGTGCAGCGGTGGAGATCGCGGGCGTGGTAGTACCAGACGTCGCCGAGGGCGGTGGTCTTGCCCTCCACATCGTCAGACCACCAGCCGCGCACGTTGTTGATGGCGGCAAAGACAGCCTCGGGGCTCTCTTTGACGGTGATCGAGGTGGTGTAGTTCTTATCGGTCATTATCGTTCTCCTTGGGATTGGGTGAGGCGGCTGCGTCAGCTGGCGTTGCGCTGGCGGACCCTGGCCCACAGCCGGCGGGCATCGCCGTCGAGGGCGTCCTCGACATCGCTACGCTCTAGGCCGATATCGGTGAGCTGGACCGTATCGAGGCTGGCGAGCTTGAGGATGGTCCGGCGGCGGGCCTGCCACGTGGCGAGGCGAACCGTCAGTTTGATCAGGCCGCCGGTGACGCTCGATTGGCGGGACTTGTCGGCTGCGATTTCATAGAGTTCGAGGGTGGTCATGGCTGATCTCCGTCGTTCCGTTGTCTGTGAGCGGAACCTAGGCGCGGGCCAGTCGGGGGTGAGAGTGACAAGTGTGACGGGATTTGAATGGACTCGCTGATCACCGCCGCGGCGCGGGCGCTCGGGGCCGGCGATCCGCTCGGGGCGCTGAAGCGCGTGGCGCTGCGCGACGATGCCCCGGCACTGGCGCTGCGTGGCATCGCCATGGCGCAACTGGGTGATCTCGAGCGGGCCAAGGCGCTGCTCAAGGCGGCTGGCAAGGCGTTCCATGCACGCGAGGCGGTGGCGCGGGCGCGCTGCGTGGTGGCCGAGGCGGAGATCGCCCTGGTGTCGCGCGACCTGTCCTGGCAGCCCAGGGCACTGGAGACCGCCCGCGCGGCGCTCGAGGCCCAGGGCGACAGGGTGAACGCGGCCCACGCCGCCAACCTCGCGGCACGCCGGTCGTTGTTGATCGGGCAGGTGGACGAGGCGGAGCGGACGCTGGCGCAGCTCGATCTCGACCGGCTGCCGCCGGCGACTGTCGCGGTGCATCAGCTGGTGAGCGCAGGCATCGCGGTGCGGCGGGTGCAGACCGGGCCGGCGCGGGTGGCGTTCGACCGGGCGCTGGCGGCGGCGCAGCAGGCCGGCATTCACTCGCTGGTCGCTGAGATAGAGGCCGACGCACGGGTGCTCGACGGGCCGGCGGCGCGGCTGATCGCGGGTGGCGGCGAGCGATCGCTGACGCTGGCCGGCGTCGAACAGGTGCTGTCCTCCGGTGCACTGGTGGTCGATGCGACGCGCAACGTGGTGCGGCAGACGGGGACGATCATCCACCTGGCGACGCGTCCGATCCTGTTTGCGCTGCTGCGCACCTTGGCCGAGACCTGGCCGACGGATGTGTCGCGAGCCCGGCTGGTCGCCGAGACGTTTCGCGGCAAGGAGGCCGATGAGTCGCATCGTGCGCGGCTGCGGGTCGAGATGGGGCGGCTACGCGCCGAGCTCACGGACATCGCTGAGATCAACGCCACCATGGGCGGCTTCGCGCTGGCGCCGCTCGCGGCCACTGAAGTCGTCGTGCTGGCGCCGCCGGTGGAGGATCAGCACGCGGGCGTGCTGGCCCTGCTGGCCGACGGCGAGGCGTGGGCCAGCTCCGCTCTTGCTATCGCGCTCGGCACCAGCCCGCGCACCGTGCAACGGGCGCTCGAGCAACTGGCGGAGGCGGGCAAGGTGCAGTCGTTCGGTCGCGGCCGGGCGCTGCGCTGGATCACCCCGCCGGTGCCGGGTTTCCCGACGGCATTGTTACTCCCGGGCCCGCTGCCGGGCGACTAGATGGTTGCGTCGGAAGCAATTCAACGAGAGGCTAGTCCGATGAAGCATGCGCATGCCGAGATTGTTCGCGAGTACGGTCCGTTCCCCGGTGTCGACTCGGTGGCCGGGGTCACCTTCGACGGCACCAATGTGTGGTTCGCCTCGGGCGACCGGATCAACGCCTTCGATCCTGAGAGCGGCGAGCCGGTGCGGACGATCGAGGTTGCGGCGCATGCCGGCACGACCTTCGATGGTGAGCACCTCTATCAGCTGGCCGAGGACGTAATCCAGAAGATCGACCCGCGCAGCGGACGCGTCGTCAAGACCATTCCCTCGCCGGGTGGTGGCTCGGGCCTCGCCTGGGCGGAGGGTTCGCTGTGGGTCGGGCAGTATCGCGGCAAGCAGATCCTGCAGGTCGATCCCGAGACCGGCGCAGTGCTCAGGACCATCAATTCCAATCGCTTCGTCACCGGCGTGACCTGGGCGGACGGCGACCTCTGGCACGCCACGCTCGAGGATGGCCAAAGCGAGCTGCGGCGCGTCGATCCGCACTCGGGCGAAGTGCTGGAACAGCTCGACATGCCGCCCGGAGCCGGTGTCTCTGGCCTCGAATCCGACGGCGGCGACCGGTTCTTCTGTGGCGGCAACAATATCGGCAAGGTGCGGGCGGTCCGCCGTCCGAAGCGCGAACCCGCTACCGCCTGACGTTTCCCGCGAAAGGAAATCGGCCGGTCCCGCGAGGAACCGGCCGATTGATTATTCAGTCCTGCGACAGCGTCAGAACGCGCCGTGGCAGTGCTTGAACTTCTTGCCCGAGCCGCAGGGGCAGGGGGCATTGCGCGACACGCCGACCAGCAGCTTGGGGTCGATCGGCTTCAGTGCCGGGTCGGCCTCGATCACATCGGCGCCGGCAGCGGCGCCAGCCGCGGCGAAGGCGGCAAGGCTGGGTGCCGGCCCGAGGGCGCGGGGCATGGTGCCGGTGAAGTCGCTCTCGGCATCGTTCTCGCCGGTGGTCGGGTCGATATGGATCTCATCGAGACCGTCGAAATTCGGCAGCGGCGGCGTCGGCTGACGCATCTGGATTTCGACGTGGCTGAGCTGCGTCGTCACCAGTTCGCGGAGGCTGGTGAGCAACTGCTCGAACAGTTCGAACGCCTCGCGCTTGTATTCGTTCAGCGGGTCTCGCTGGGCGAGGCCGCGCCAGCCGACCACCTTGCTGAGGTGATCGAGTGTAACGAGGTGCTCGCGCCACAAACCATCGATCGACTGCAGGAGGATCGACTTTTCCACCTGGCGCATGATGTCGGGCGAATAGCGGGCGACCTTGGCAGCGGCGAATTCGTCGGCGGCCTTGATGATGCGCTCGCGCACGTCCTCGACGTCGATGCCTTCCTCATGCGTCCAGCTCTCAACCGGCAGGTCGACGTTGAGGTAGGTCTTGCCGGCAGCTTCGAGCTGCTCGATTTTCCACTGCTCGGGGTACGAGCGGTCGGGGATGGCCTTGGCGATGATGTCGTCCACCACCTGGTGGCGCATCTCGGCGACCGTCTCGGCGACGTCCTCGCTGTCCATCAGCTCGAGACGTTCGGTAAAGATCGCCTTGCGCTGATCGTTCATCACGTCGTCGTACTTCAGGATGTTTTTGCGGATGTCGAAGTTGCGGGCTTCGACGCGGGCCTGGGCACGCTCGATGGCCTTGGTGACCCACGGATGGGTGATCGACTCGCCTTGCTCCAGACCGAGCTTGCCCAGCATCGAGTCCATCGACTCCACCGGGAAGATACGCATCAGATCGTCCTGCAGGCTCAGGAAGAACTTCGAATGGCCCGGGTCGCCCTGGCGGCCGGCACGGCCGCGCAGCTGGTTGTCGATGCGGCGGCTTTCGTGCCGCTCGGTGCCGACGATGTAGAGGCCGCCGGCGGCCAGCACCTTGGCCTTGTCCACGGCGATGGTGCGCTTGATCTCTTCGATCGCCGCTTCGCGCTCGGCGCCTTCGAGGCCCTGGGTCTCGCGCTCGATGCGCATCTCGAGGTTGCCGCCGAGCTGGATGTCGGTACCGCGGCCGGCCATGTTGGTGGCGATGGTCACCGCACCTGAAACACCGGCGTCCGCGACGATCTGGGCTTCCTGCTCGTGGTGACGGGCATTCAGCACCGCGATGTCCTTGATCCCCTTCTGGCGCAGCAGTTCGGCCAGCATCTCAGATTTCTCGATAGAGGTGGTGCCCACGAGGATCGGCTGGCCACGCGTGCGGGCATCGACGATCAGGTTGGCGATCTCGTCGAACTTCTCGGCGGCGGTACGGAAGATCGCGTCGTCTTCGTCCTCGCGCCGGACCGGCACGTTGGTCGGAATCGAGGTCACGGTCAGGCCGTAGATGTCGCCGAATTCCTCGGCCTCGGTCGCCGCCGTACCGGTCATGCCGGCCAGCTTCTTGTAGAGGCGGAAGTAGTTCTGGAAGGTGATCGAGGCGAGCGTCTGGTTCTCGGCCTGGATCTTGACGTGCTCCTTGGCCTCCAGCGCCTGGTGCAGGCCTTCCGAATAGCGGCGGCCCGGCATCATGCGGCCGGTGAACTCGTCGATGATCACCACTTCGTCGTTGCGGACGATGTAGTCCTTCTCGCGCTGGAACATCTTGTGAGCGCGCAACGCCGAGTTGAGGTGGTGCACAAGCGCCACGTTCTCGATGTCGTAGAGGTTCTCACCCTTGAGCTGGCCGTTCTCGATCAGGGCCGCCTCGAGCTTTTCGATGCCCTGGTCGGTGAAGGTGGCAGAGCGCTGCTTCTCGTCTATCTCGTAGTCGCCCTCGCCGAGGACCGGAATCAAGAGGTCCGCCATCTCGTAGAGCGAGGAGCGGTCGGCGGAAGGGCCGGAAATAATCAGCGGGGTGCGCGCTTCGTCGATGAGGATCGAGTCCACTTCGTCGACGATGGCGTATTCGTGGCCGCGCTGCACCATCTGGTCGCGGCTGTATTTCATGTTGTCGCGCAGGTAGTCGAAGCCGAACTCGTTATTGGTGCCGTAGGTGATATCGGCAGCGTAGGAGGCCTTGCGCTCGGCGTCGTCGAGACCGTGGACGATGATGCCCGTGGTGAGCCCGAGGAAGCGATAGATCTGACCCATCCAGGCCAGATCGCGGCGCACCAGGTAGTCGTTGACGGTGACGAGGTGCACGCCCTTGCCGGGCAGGGCATTGAGATAAACCGCCAGCGTCGCCACTAGGGTCTTGCCTTCACCGGTCTTCATCTCGGCGATCGAGCGGTTGTTCAGCACCATGCCGCCGATCAGCTGCACGTCGAAGTGGCGCATGCCGAGCACGCGTTTCGACGCCTCGCGTACCGTGGCGAAGGCCGGCTCCAGGATATCGTCCAGGGTCTTGCCCTCGGCCAGCAGGGCCCGGAATTCAACGGTCTTGGCCTTCAGCTCGTCGTCAGTGAGCTTTTCGAACTCAGGCTCCAGCGCGTTGATCGCGGCGACCCGGGGCAGGTACTTCTTCACCTGCCGATCATTGGCCGAACCGAAGATCGCCTTGGCGAGCGCAGCGAGCACCATTCTATGTCCTTTGATTTCTTGTCCGGGGCGGCCTTTGGCCGAACCATGTTCCCGGCAGGGCGGCGGGTCCTCACCCGTCAACACTCTTTGAAGTGGTGCGACATGTAAGAGCGGGTGTTTTGCTTGTCAACGGAACGCAAATGGGCGAAACCTCCCCCGCCGCGGGCCGGGGGCTCTGCGCCATACGAGGAGAATTCCCAATGAACGACCACGCCCCGCGGGGTTTCCATAAAGTTCTGAAGACCCTGGCCGGCACTTTGTTGCTGGGAACGGCTCTCAGTCTTGCCCCCGTCGCCGCATTCGCGCAGGACGCCGCAGCCCCCGCCGCCGCCGCTCCGGCCGCCCCCGCGGCCACCCCGGAAACCGTCGTCGCCACCGTTGGCGACCTGACGATTACCGAGGCGGACCTTACCTTTGCCGCCGAGGATCTGCAGCAGGAGCTGCAGCAGGTGCCGCCCGAAGAGCGCCGCGCCTTCCTCGTCACCGTGCTGATTGACATGAAAGTGATGGCCAAGGCGGCAAAAGAAGCCGGCATGGCCGATACCGACCTGTTCAAGCGCCGCATGGCCTACCTCGAGGATCGCTCGCTGCGCCGCGACTATTTCACCCAGAAGGTCGCCGCTTCGGTCACCGAGGACTCGATCAAGGCGGCCTACGACCTGTTCGTGAAGGACTTCAAGCCGGTCGAGGAAGTGCACGCGCGCCACATCCTCGTTGCCACCGAGGAAGAGGCAAAGGCCATCAAGGCCGAACTCGACGGCGGCAAGCCGTTCGAAGTGCTGGCCATGGAAAAGACCACCGACCCGTCGGGCAAGCAGAACGGCGGCGACCTGGGCTTCTTTTCCAAGGGCATGATGGTCCCCGAGTTCGAGGCAGTGGCGTTTACGCTCGAGCCGGGCAAGATTTCCGACCCGGTGCAGAGCCAGTTCGGCTGGCACATCATCAAGGTCGAGGAAAAGCGCATGAGCTCGCCGCCGCCGATCGAGCAGGTGCAGCAGCAGCTCGGCCAGCAGGTGATGTTCAAGGCGTTCGACGAGTCCGTCGCAGCGCTTAAGAAGGACCTGAAGATCGACATTCCGGATGCCGCGCTCGCCGAAGGCGTCAAGAAGCAGTCGGCGCCTCAGGCCGAAGGCGAAGCCGGCACCGCGCCGTAAGGCCTCCCTGCACCGCAACGTCATTGAGAACCCCGGCCCTGGCCGGGGTTTTCTTATGCGACGAGGCCGCGGACCAGGATGGAGGTGACCTTGTCTATGATGTCGGACTGGTTCGCGAGCCGGTCGGTCAGCAGCAGCTTCCAGGCATAGGCCGACATCAGGTCGGAAGCCGCCAGGCTGTCGGCATCGGCGCGCATCTCGCCGCGCGCCTTGGCACGCTCGAATATCGAGGCGGTGTGTAGGGTTCGCTCGACCGAATAGGCCTGCAGCGCCTCGGCCGCCTTGGCGTCCGCCTGGGCTTCGGCAATCAGCGAGCGGTATACCCCGCCGGTGTTGCCGGACCAGAAGCGCACCAGTTCGGTCAAGAAGGTGCGGATATCGCCTTCGAGCGTCCCCGTGTCCGGGTCTGGCATGCGTGAGCTTTTGAGCCGGGTGTAGACGTCGAGCAGCAAGTGCGCCTTCGATGGCCACCAGCGATAGATCGTGGGCTTGCCGGCGCGGGCCCGCCGCGCCACTGCCTCGATCGAGAAGCCAGCGTAGCCGGACTCGCAGAAAATCTCTTCGGCCGCCGCAAGGATCGCCTCATGGCTATCCGGGTTGCGGGCGGCGCCGATGGACTTTCTTGGCTGGCTGTCGGTGGTGGACATGTCTCTCACTGGTGCCCTGTGGGCGATGCATGGCTGGGATACACCAAATAGCGACGTGCATCCACTTGAACGTTACGTACCGTTTCGTTATGTAACGAGCCGTACCGTTTATATGGGATATCGAAATGACCGTTCAATCCACCGCCGCCAGCGCAGTCGCTTCCACCAAGCCCGCGGGTCCGACGCTCGCCATGCGGACCCGGCTGGCACTGCTCACGCTCGTCGCCGTCTATCCGGTGATCACCGGGCTCATCTACCTCGTCGCACCGTTCACCGAAGGCTGGCCCGTGTGGGAGCGCAACTTCATCGTCGCGCCACTGATGGTGATCGCGATGGTCTACTTCATCATTCCGACGATCCAGACGCGTTTCGGCCGCTTTATTGCGACCGGCAAGCGCTGAACCGATCGAACTGATTGCGACTTGCTTCAGATCGAGGCTTGAGGCAAACGGATGGGCCTATTGACGCCGTATAGGACGCAACATGGCCCATCCCGTCTCTCCCCTCGCGCCCAAGACTTACCCGGAACTGCCGGATGTCGCCGGAGTTCGGTTCGCGACGGCCGAAGCCGGGATCAAATACAAGAATCGTACAGACGTTCTGCTCGTCGCCATGGACGAAGGAACTGTTGTTGCCGGTGTCCTCACCCGTTCGAAGTGCCCCTCGGCCGCCGTCGACTGGTGCCGGCAGAACCTCGGGGGCGGCAAAGCCCGCGCGCTGCTGGTCAATTCGGGCAACGCCAACGCCTTCACCGGCCAGAAGGGCCGCGCTTCGGTAGCGCTGTCGGCTGAGATCGTCTCCAACGCCCTGGGCGTCGCCCCGGCTGAAATCTTCCTCGCCTCCACCGGGGTGATCGGCGAGCCGCTCGATGCGCAGAAGTTCGCCGGCGTCACCTCCGACATGGCGATGCGCCTTGCGCCGGGGCCGTGGATGGATGCCGCCAAGGCAATCATGACCACCGACACCTTTGCCAAGGTGGCCACCGCCACCGTCGAGTTCGACGGCGTGCCAGTTGTGATTTCCGGAATCGCCAAGGGCTCGGGCATGATCGCCCCCGACATGGCGACCATGCTGAGCTTCGTGTTCACTGACGCACCGATTGCCGCCGACGTGCTGCAGGGCCTGCTGCAGCCGGCGATCGACACCAGCTTCAACTCAGTGACTGTCGACAGCGACACCTCGACTTCCGATACCTGCCTCGTCTTCGCCACCGGCAAGGCCGACATCGCGCCGATCTCTTCCGCCACCGATCCCCGTGCGGAGGTGTTCGCCGAGGCGCTGGCCGACGTGCTGCACGAACTCGCGATTGACGTGGTGCGCGACGGCGAGGGCGCTACCAAGATGGTCACCGTCACCGTCGAGGGTGCCAGCAGCGACAAGAGCGCGTTCCGCATCGCCCAGTCGATCGCCAACTCGCCGCTGGTCAAGACCGCAATTGCCGGCGAGGACGCCAACTGGGGCCGCATCGTCATGGCGGTGGGCAAGGCCGGCGAGCCGGCGGATCGCGACAAACTCGAGATCAGCTTCGGCGATATCCGCGTCGCCACCCAGGGCGAGCGCGACCCCGCCTACAATGAAGCCGCGACCAGCGCCTACATGAAGAACGAGGATATCGAGGTGCGCGTCGGCCTCGGCCTCGGCGCTGGAACGGCGACCGTTTACACCTGCGACCTGACGCACGGCTACATCACTATCAACGGCGATTACAGGTCCTGATGGTCCCGCTCAGCGTCAGTCAGATCGAGGGCGCGACCCTCACGGCATGGCCGGCCCTCAAGCAGGCGCAGGATGGGCTGTGGCAGTGGCGCTATGCACGCGGCTATACCAAGCGCGCCAACTCCATCCATTGCCTCGATCTGAGCGATGGCGGCTATGCGGAACTGCGGCTGATGCGGCTCGCCGAGCTGTCGAAGCGCCACCGCATCCCGCCGGTGTTTCGCGTCACCCCGCTCACCGCGCCCGAGATCGTCGAGGTCCTGGATGGGCTGCTGTGGGAGGAGTTCGAGCCGAGCCTCGTGATGGCGATGGAGATGCCGGACGAGGATTTCCCGCTCGATTTCCATGCCCGCTATTTCGAGCCGACCGATCCTGAATGGATCAAGGCTCAGTCGCATATGTCCGGCTACGACCAGTCAACCATGGACGCGCTGACCGCCATTCTTGGCGGCATCGCCTGCGAGGCCAAGGGCGTCCTCGTCTATCACAAGGCGGGCTTGCCGGTGGCGGCGGCATTGTCAGCGGTTGCCAGCGGCATCGGCATCTATCTCAACGTCGTCACCCATCCGAGCGCCCGCGGCATGGGCTATGGCCGGGCGGTGATGGGCGCGGCGCTCAATTGGGTGCGCTCGATGGGGGCCACCCACTCGGCCATCCAGGTGCTGGCCAACAATGCGCCGGCGCTGAACCTCTACGGCTCGCTCGGCTTCGGCGAAGTCTACCAGTACATCTACCGGCGTGCGCCCGATTGGGGTCGCGGGTGAGGATCCAGCTGGTCGTCGCCTGCGCGCTGATCGATGCCGATCGGCGGGTGCTGATCGCGCAGAGACCACAAGGCAAGCAATTGGCGGGCCTGTGGGAATTCCCCGGCGGCAAGCTCGAGGAAGGCGAAAGTCCTGAAGCGGCGCTGATCCGGGAACTGGAAGAAGAACTCGGTATTTCCACCCAGAGCGCGTGCCTTGCTCCGTTAAGCTTTGCATCCCACTCTTACGAAAACTTTCATCTTCTGATGCCACTTTACGTCTGCCGGAAGTGGCAGGGCGTCCCTGAAGCTCGCGAGCATGCCGCCCTGAAATGGGTGCGCCCGCAGGCTCTGCGTGACTTTCCCATGCCGCCGGCCGATGAACCGCTGATCGCGCCGCTCTGCGATCTGCTCTGAGGGTGGTGATGACGGGTCTTTGTGCACAGGTCAGGTGCTTTGTCAGTGACGAGAGCGGGGCCACCGCTATCGAATACGGACTGATCGCCGGCCTCGTCGCCGTGGGTATGCTGATCGCGTTGACACTGACGGGCGGCAGCGTGAGCACGCTGTTCGACTATGTCTCCAGCCGCTCGGGTGAGCAACTCGACAACATCGAAGGTCTCTAGCTCTTTCCCAACACGTCCTTGAGTCGCACCGTGGCGCTGCCCGGGCGCAGCGGCTTCTGCTGGCTTTCGTGCGGGGCCCAGCCGCTCAGCCAGATGATCTCCAGCGTCGCCCGCACCCGGCCATCGGGATCCCCCGCAAGTTCTGCATAAGCTGCCGAGGCCGCGGCCAGCAACGACTTCGTCGCCATTCGCCCGGGCCGATCGGCCAACGGGTTCTGCGCGCCCATCCCCTTCAGCTCCCGCATCAATCGCAGCGCATCGGCATATCGCACCGGGTAGGTCTCGAGATCAGTCACCGGCAGCGCATAGCCCGAACGCTGCAGCAGCCCGCCGGCATCGGCCAGCGGGATGAACGGCGCGACCCGGGCAAAAGCGCCACCCGAAGCCTCAGCATCGGCGCGCAGGAATGCCTGCCGCAGCTCGGTCAGGCTGTCGCCCCCGAGCGCGGCGGCGATCATCAGCCCGTCGGGCCGCAAATGCGCGCGGATGCGGGCGAGGAAGCCCGGTACGTCGTTCGTCACCTGCAGGTCGAACAGCGAGACGATCAGGTCGTAGTCCTCGCGCGGCAGCAGCAGAGCCTCGGGGTCGACCAGCGGTGCGTCGTCAGAGCCAAGCACCGTCGAGACCCGCTCGAAGGCGAACGCGCCGCTGGCCGAGCGTCCCATCAGCGGCAACCGCGAGCCATCCGGCGCCATGATCAGCGCCTGCTCGAAATCGCGCGATACCGTAATCAGCCGCGACGCCAGGTCGTCGAGCGCCAGCTGGGTGACGAAATCATCGGGCTCGGCCGGACGCCGCCCCAGGTGTTCGGCGATCAGCGTGCGGTCGAAAACCTTCGGGGGCAGGGCCATAGTCAATGCGCGCTCGGTCTCATAAGCTCGTGGGCGTTATGGAATTGGGGCTGGGCAAAGTCAAAGCGGGATCGGCTGCTATGGTGCGGCTGGGAGGCGCTTTGCTCGATCTGGTCTATCCGCCGACCTGCCTCGATTGCGGTGCGCCGACCGCCGTGCATTCCGCCCTCTGTCCCCGGTGCTTTGCAAAGCTTCGGCCGATTTCAGCCCCCTATTGCCCGGTATTAGGCCTGCCATTCGAGGTCTCGCTTGGCCCCGACGCGCGTTCCGCCGAAGCCATCGCCGACCCGCCGCCCTTCGACCGGGCCCGCTCGGCGGTGCTCTACAACGAGGTCGCCCGCGCCATCGTCAGCCGCCTCAAATACGGCGACCGGCCGGAACTCGCCGGGTTCTGCGCCCGGCTGATGGCGCCGGCAGGCTCCGAATTCTGGGCTGAACAGCCGGTGCTCGTGCCGGTGCCGCTCCATCGCTGGCGGCAGTTCGAGCGGCGCTACAACCAGTCCACCGAGCTGGCCCGCGCCCTCGGCCGGCTCACCGGATTGCCCGTCGATACCGGCCTCGTCGCCCGCACCCGCCGCACCCGCCAGCAGGTCGGGCTCTCCGCCGATGCGCGTCAGCGCAATGTCGCCGGCGCCTTCACCGCGCACCCGGAGGCGTTGCGCCGGCTCAAGGGGCGCGGCGTGGTGCTGGTCGACGACGTCATCACCACTGGCTCAACGGTCAAGGCGATCACCCGCGTGCTCAAGCGGGCCGGGTTGATCAAAATCGATGTGATCTCGTTCGCACGCGTTGTGACAGGCGCCGAACTCCCCATATAGAACTCAACAAATCCCAGCGCTTCTGTAGGTGAGATGAAAAAGGTAGAAATTTATACGACCCAATGGTGCCCCTATTGCCACGCCGCCAAGTCGCTGCTGGACGAAAAGGGCGTCGAATATGAGGAGGTCGATGCCGACGATCCCGACACCCGCATGGCGATGGTGCAGCGGGCGCACGGCCGGCGTACCGTGCCACAGATCTTCGTGGGCGAGACGCATGTCGGCGGCTATGATGACATGGCGGCGCTCGATCGTGGCGGCCAGCTCGATCCGCTGCTCGCCAGCTAGGACGTGAAGATGCGCGCCGCCGCCCTGCAGATGACTTCGGGCACCCAGCCGGGTCCCAATCTCGATCAGCTCGAGCAGCTGGCTGCCGAGGCTGCCGGGCAGGGCGCGACCTATCTGCTATCGCCGGAGGTAACGGTAGTGTTCGCCGAGAATCGGGATGGGCTGAAGTCCGTCGCCGGTCTGTGGGAGAACAACCCGGCCATCGCCCGCGCCAGCGGTATCGCGAAGAAGCTCGGGGTGAGTCTGCACCTCGGCTCGCTCGCCGTGGCGCTGCCAGACGGGCGCTTCGCCAATCGGTCGGTGCTGTTCCGGCCTGATGGTTCGATCGCTGCGACCTATGACAAAATCCACCTGTTCGACGCGACGCTTCCCGGCCTGAAGCAGTACCGCGAGAGCGAGACCTATGCCGGTGGCGATGCCGCCGTCGTCACCGATGGGCCGGGCTTCAACCTTGGCATGACCATCTGCTACGACGTGCGCTTCCCGGCGCTGCATCGCGCCTTGGCGGAAGCCGGGGCGCAGGTGATCTCTGTGCCCGCCGCCTTCACCGTCCCCACCGGCGAAGCGCACTGGGAAGTGCTGCTTCGCGCCCGCGCCATCGAAACCGGCTCGTGGGTGATCGCCGCCGCGCAGGCCGGCAAGCACGAAAATGGCCGCTCCACCTGGGGCCACTCGATGATCATCGACCCCTGGGGCAAGATCGTCGCCGAGCTCGGTGGCGATGGTCCGGGCATCGCGATTGCCGACATCGATCTATCAGCAGTGGATGAAGCGCGCGGGCGCGTCCCGGCGCTTGCCAATGCCCGTCCGTTTTCGCTAACCCTCGGCGCTTCGGGCCCGACGGTATTCGCCCGAGAGGACGTATCCGCGTGATCAGTTATTCGCTCGTCTGTGACAGATCCCACAAGTTCGACGCCTGGTTCAAAAGCGCCGAAGCCTACGATGAGCAGGCCGGGCGCGGCATTGTCACCTGTCCGATCTGCAATTCCGTGCGGGTTGAAAAGGCGCTGATGGCGCCGGCGGTGTCGCGGATGAACTCCGACAAGGTGTCGCTGTCGAGCGGCCATCCGCAGCAGGCCGAGATTCGCGAGATGCTGCGCGTGATGCGCAAGAAGGTCACTAGCGAGGCCGACTATGTCGGCGACAAGTTCGCCGAGGAAGCCCGCAAGATCCACTTCAAGGAAGCCGACCCGCGCGGCATCTACGGCGAAGCGACGCGCGACGAGGTGGCCGAACTGATCGACGACGGCGTCGATTTCCTGCCGCTGCCACATGTGCCGGACGAGGCGAACTAGCGGGCCAGGTACTCGCGCGCCAGCGAGCGGGCGCGGTGGAGCCGCGCCTTGACCGTCTCGCGCGTCGCATCCAGACGGGCGCCGATCTCGTCGATGGTCAGTTCCTCCAGGTCGCGCAGGATGAGAACCTCCCGATAGTGCGCCGGCAGCGACTGGATGGCTGCAGCCAGGTCGAGCCGCAGTTCGTGATCCGGCCGCACGGCGAAGTCGACATGGTTCTCGATGACCTCCAACGGCGCGCTGCGGCCGAAGCCACGCCGGGCAAGCCTGATGCATTCATGCCGCACCACTGCAAACAGCCAGCCCGAGAAGGCCGAGATGACACGCAGGCTGCCGATGCGGCGGTGCAGCAGACAAAGCGCATCCTGGACGGCGTCGTCGACATCAGCGGTTTGGCAGGCGGCGCGGGCGTAGCGGCGGATGTCCGGCTGGGCCGCCGCGAGCAGCGACGTGATCGCGGCGGCGTCGCCGTTCCTGGCGGAAGCGATGAGGTCCCTTGGCGGCATCAGGTCTTGTCGACGGGCTTTCGGCCGATCATGGCGCAGGCCGGGCAATAGCCGAACATGCCTGTCAGCGCCAGATAGAGACCCGTAGCGGCGACGGCATATCCCGACCAACCGGTCAGATAGAGCAGCCCGCCTCCGATCATCACCGTCCCGGCAATCAGACGGACGAGTTGCTCCCAGGCCCAGACATTCTTGCGATAGAACATGCGTCACTCCTTGCTGCATCGCAGAACAAGAGGGCCGGCAATGGCAGAACGGTGCGCGTGATCGCAGGTTTATTTCGCTGAACGGCGCCTGACTCGCGCCGTTCAGTCACGGTTCAAGGCCTCGGACGCAGATTTGCCTCCAGAGACGGCGCCCAAGGCGCTGCCGAAGGAGGATAGAATGCACCATTCGACCCTGACCCCGGCGACCACCACAACCGGCGGCGCTATCCGCGCCGTGATGAGTGACGCCGCGTCGGCCGCCCTCAAGGCACTGAAGCCGTTCGACTTCGCGGTGGAAGACGCATTGGACCGCACCTATGGCGCCGGCCGCTGGTTCCTCTACTGGGACGAAGACCTGTCGGGTCATCCGATCCGCGGCACCATCACGCTGGCCTACGGTCGCGACACTCTGGTGGTCGGCTGATCAACCGTGATCAGGCTGCAGGCTTTGCCGCCAGCACCATGTAGTTGACCCCGAGGTCGCGGCTCTGTCGCCACTCGTCGGCCAGCGGATGGAACACCACGCCGGTCTTGTCGATGACCTTCAGGCCATTGCGGGCGCAGAGCGCTGAGATCTCGTCCGGCGTCAGGAACTTCCGGAAATCGTGGGTGCCCTTGGGCAGCCAGCCCAGAACCCGCTCCGCCCCGATGATCGCAAGCGCATAGGCGCGCGGCGTCCGGTTGATGGTGGCGGTGAACAGCAGGCCGCCCGGCTTCACCAGGCTGGCACAGCTCTTCATGTAGAGCGGCACGTTGTCCACGTGCTCCACCACTTCCATGTTCAGCACCACATCGAACCGCTCCCCCGAAGCGTCCAGCGCTTCGGCCGTGGTAGCGCGATAGTCGATATCGAGCCCAGACTGCTTGGCATGCAGTTCGGCGATGCGGATGTTCTTCTCGCCGGCATCGACGCCGACCATTGTCGCGCCCAGCCGGGCCAGCGGCTCACTCAGCAGCCCGCCACCACAGCCGATATCGAGGATGCGTACGCCCTCGAGCGGTCGGCGCACCGTGCTGTCCTTGCCGAACTGCGCGATCACCTTGTCGCGCACATAACCCAGCCGCACCGGGTTGAACTTGTGCAGCGGTTTGAACTTGCCCTTCGGATCCCACCACTCATCCGCCATGGCGGCGAACTTGGCGATCTCGTCGGGATTGATGGTGGTGTCGGTCATGGGGAGGTTATCGGTCCGCGCCGTTGTGGAAACAAGAGGTGCGGGCGTCGCAGTAGCTGCGGAGCCACAATGCCGAGGCGGCACAAGGCGTTGCGAGAATCTTGCGCCGATCTATCCCCCCACTCCCCACCTATGCGATTCTCCCGCTCATCCGCTGCACCGAAGCGAGATCATGACGAGTGGTTGGTGCGGGGGAGACCGGGTGGGCTGCGGGTCGCTGCAGTTCAGGCGGAAACCATCACGGCAAGGACCGGTTCGCCGGTCAAGCCGCTATCACGCGAGGGTCGCTCGATGCGG